>NZ_LWSF01000027.1:0-117351 GCF_001651785.1 Amycolatopsis sp. M39 | reverse complement strand
AACCCCTGCACAACTCAGGCGTTGCAACCACCACTAGAACCCAAGCAGAGTTCCTCAGGGTTCCCCTCACGGACGGCGGGGCTGTGCTAGCCGCGTTCGATGAGGTGGCCTACTACTTCTGGGCCTGGGTGGGCGTGGCCTGAGCCGTCTCGGCGGAGGTCGATTTCCGGGAGTTCCACGGGGTCGCCGGTGCGGCTCGCGCCTGCTGGGCGGGGGCCTACCCAGGCGACCTGGACTTCGGTCTCGCCCTTGAGGAAGCGGTGGGTTCGCACGCCGCCGGTGGCTCGGCCTTTGGCCGGGTATTCGCTGAAGGGCGTGACCTTGACGCTCTGGCCCGTTGCGGTCACGACCATCGGTTCGCCGTGTTCTTCGTCGTCGGTGCGGATGGCGCCGAAGAAGACCGCGGTGGCGTTCGCGGACAGTTTCACGCCTGCCATGCCGCCGCTCTTGGCGCCTTGGGGGCGGATCAGGCTTGCGGCGAAGCGCAGCAGGGACGAGTCCGACGAGATGAACGCCAGGGTTTCGTTTCCGTCGGTCAGCCAGGTCGCGCCGACGACCTCGTCGCCGGCCTTGAGGCTGATGACTTCGAACTCGTCCGAGCGCACTGGCCAGTCGGGGGCGCACACCTTCACTACGCCGCCGCGTGTGCCGATGGCCAAGCCTGGCGAGTTGCCTGCTTGTTCGCCCAGCGGGGCGATGCCTACGACGCGTTCCCCCCTTTCCAGCGGTACCAGCTCTTTTGCTGCCATGCCGCCGCGCAAGGAGACAGTGCCTGCTTGTTCCGGGAGCACAGGCAGGGGCAGCACGTCTGTCTTGAACGCGCGGCCTCGGCTGGTTACCAGCAGCACCTGGCCGCGCGCGGTGGTGTGTACGACGGCTGACACGGCATCGTGTTTTACGCGGCCGTTTCGGCGGCGGACTTCCGACGCCTCTTCGGATTCCGCTGCGGTGCGGGCGACCAGACCGGTGGCCGACAGGATCACCTGGCACGGGTCGTCCGCGACTTCCAGCGGGCCGGAAGGCTTCGACGCGGCCAGGACTTCCTTCAAGTCGCCGTCGATGAGGCGGGTGCGGCGTTCGGTGGGGAAGTCCTTGGCGATCTTCGCCAGTTCCGTCGACACGAGCTTCTTCAGGACCGTCTCGTCCTCGAGGATCGTGGTCAGCTCGGCGATTTCCGCACGCAGCTTGTCCTGCTCGTTTTCCAGTTCCAGTCGGTCGTACTTCGTGAGGCGGCGCAGCGGAGTGTCCAGGATGTAGGTCGCCTGGATCTCGGACAGCTTGAACTTCGTCATCAGGCCGTCCTTCGCGGCGGCCGCGTTTTCGCTCTCGCGGATCAGCCGGATGACCTTGTCGATGTTCAGCAGCGCGACCAGCAGACCGTCGACCAGGTGCAGGCGCTCTTCGCGCTTGCGGCGGCGGTAGCGCGTGCGCCGCGTGACGACCTCGTAGCGGTGCTTCAGGAAGACTTCCAGCAGCGCCTTCAGTCCGAGCGTCCGCGGCTGTCCGTCGACGAGCACCAGGTTGTTGATGCCGAACGACTGCTCCAGCGGCGTGAGGCGGTACAGATCCGCCAGCAGCGCCTGCGGGTTGACGCCCACCTTGCACTCGATGACGAGCCGGGTGCCGTTCTCGCGGTCGGTGAGGTCCTTGACGTCCGCGATTCCGGTGAGCCGCTTGGACTTGTTGACCTCGTCGGTGATCTTCTCGATCACCTTCTCCGGGCCGACGCCGTACGGCAGCTCGGTGACCGTGATGGCCTGCCTGCCGCGGCTGCCCTCCAGCGGGCCGGTCTCGACGTTCGCGCGCATCCGGACCACGCCGCGGCCGGTTTCGTAGGCCTTGCGGACCTCGTCCAGTCCCAGCAGGCTGCCACCGGTGGGCAGGTCGGGGCCGGGGACGTACTCCATCAGCTTGTCGAGCGTGGCGTTGGGATGGTTGATCAGCCACCGCGCGGCGCCGATGACTTCGCCGAGGTTGTGCGGGATCATGTTGGTCGCCATGCCGACCGCGATCCCGGACGTGCCGTTGACCAGCAGGTTCGGGTACGCGGCTGGCAGCACCGATGGCTCTTCGAGCGAACCGTCGTAGTTCGGCCGGAAGTCGACGGTGTCCTCGCCGAGTTCGCCGACGAGCAGCATCGCTTCGTTCGACATCCGGGCTTCGGTGTTGTGATTGACGAAACCGCCGGCCAGGAATGAGTGGTCCTCGGTAGTCACCCGCACCGAGTAGACCTCAGCGGGTTCCGCGGCAGTGGCGTCGACGACCTCTTCGAACCGGTAGCCAGAATCCATGATCGGCAGGATCGTCGCGAGGATCTCGGTGTCCTTGATCCGGTCGATGATCCGGAGCCGCTCGGTTTCCCACCGTTCGATCTGGTCGAAGTTGTGCTGGGTGAGCCATTTCCGGTCGCTGCCACGACGATCGAAGTCGAGTGCGCCGCGCACATAGTCGGCCACGAACGGCACCTTGTCCGAGCTGAGCCGGTGCGGCCGCACTACAGACTGCTGCAGGAGCTGCCGCACCTTCGCCTGCTTCGATTTGAGGAAGCCGACACGTTCAGCGAACGCGCGGACGTTGCGCAGCCCGGACACCACCAGGCGGTGCTCGATCGAACCGTTGGGCCGCGGGTACTGCCGGTGGGTGGCGATGACGCCGAACTCGGCGAGCATTTCCTGAAGCTGAGCGGCGAGCTGCGGGCTGTAGCTTGAGTACTGGACAGTGAAGCCGTCAACGGCGACGCGGCAACCGCCGTCTCCCTCGAACGCGGCCATCAGGAACGCGCGTTTCACGCCGGGGCCGGCGTTCCAGACGAACTCGGGGACGACCTTGTCCTCGGCCTGGTGGCCGATGAACTCGGCCAGCGGGCTGGCCCGGAAGGCGTCCATCGCTCCGGAACAGTCCTGGATGTCGAGTTCGCGGATCCGTTCGCGGTCTCGTCGCGTCGCGCGTTCCGAGACGTAGCGGCTGCCTCCGACCACTTGGTCGTAAGCATGCAGGACCTCGCCGAAGAAATGCTCGTCGGTGTTGTTGAACCCGGCGCGGTTCTCGCTCGCGAAGCCTCCGGACACCCAAGCCCCGGCAAGGATGCCGAGGTTGTACTCGCATGAGGTCGGGACCACCTGCGTCCACGCGTTGCGGGCGAGGCAGACGACGGTTCCCGGCTTGACCTCGTCGAGCTGCCGCCACTGGAACATCGGCACGCCCATCGGCGCTTCCAGGCACAGCACCGGGTGGTTTTCGCTGCCGCGGAGGGAAAAGCCGGACTTGGTCGTGATCTGGACGGTCGGGTGCACCCCGGAGTTGAAGACCTTGTCGACCTGGACCGCCTTGCCGTCCTTGTCGAGCACCTCGAAGTCGGCGTCGGCCTCGGAATCGGCGGGCAGGTTCACCACGTCGGCGATGCGCGGGCTGGAGCCGTCGGCGAGGCGGATCCGGGTGTCGCCGGTCAGACAGTATCGGCTCCCCCCCCGCCCCCCNTGTCGCCGGTCAGACAGTATCGGCTCGCCGCCGGCCCGTCGTCCGGGCTGCCGAAGTTTCCGTGTCCGTCGATCAGCGGGGCGTTCATCGAGAAGTCCTGCGCCAGCCGGACCATCGCGTCGTAAATCGCCACGTCGCCGTGCGGATGGTACTTGCCCATGACATCGCCGACCACGCGCGACGACTTCACGTACGCGTGCGTCGGGCGGTAGCCGTTCTCGTTCATCGAGAACAGGATCCGGCGGTGCACCGGCTTCAGGCCGTCCCGTGCGTCCGGGAGGGCGCGCGAGTGGATCACCGAGTACGCGTACTCCAGGTACGAGTCTTCGATCTCCGTCTTCAGCGGGTTGTCGAAAACCTGTGCGCCCGGCGAGTCGAACGCGCTCGGGTCGACCCGGGTCACCGGGGTCTTGCTACGGCGAGCCATGGCTCACAACTCCTTGGGAACGAACGGAAAACTCAGACGTCGATGGCGTCGCGGTCGACGCGGTCGGACGATTCGACCAGCCAGTTGCGCCGCGGCTCGACCTTCTCGCCCATCAGCAGTTCCAGCGCCAGCTCCGCGGCCTCGACGTCCTGGAGCGTGATCCGCCGGACCGAGCGCGTCGCCGGGTTCATCGTGGTTTCCCACAGTTCGTCGGCGTCCATCTCGCCGAGGCCCTTGAACCGCGGCACCGGGGTGACGACCGTCTTGCCTGCCGCTTCGAGTTCGGCGACCTTCTGTTCCATCTCGCGCTGGGTGAAGGTGAAGATGGTCTCCGAACCGCGGCCCTTCGTGGTGATCTTGTGCAGCGGCGGCATGGCCGCGTACAGCCTGCCGTCCTCGATCACCGGGCGCATGTACTTCGCGAACAGCGTGATCAGCAGGGTGCGGATGTGCGAACCGTCGACATCCGCGTCCGCCATCAGGACCACGCGGCCGTAGCGCATCGTCGACAGGTCGAACGTGCGGCCGGTTCCCGCGCCGAGCACCTGCACGATCGACGCGATCTCGGCGTTCTTCAGCGTGTCGCCCAGCGACGCCTTCTGCACGTTGAGGATCTTGCCGCGCAACGGCAGCAGCGCCTGGTACTCCGACACTCGCGCCATCCGCGCGCTGTTGTGGACGAACACGCCGGATTCGAGGGCGAAGTTGTGATAACCATCGACGGTGAGGTCATAGACGTCTGCCGTCTCAGTGAGCGGTTCAACGCTGACAACGCTGTGGTTGGCGTTTTTCGCGGCCTCGCGAAGCCGGGTGTAGTCACCGTCGAAATGCGCGAGCAACCGTCCGAAGCGCAAGCCGGTCTTCGCGGTGGTCTTGCGGTGTGCGTCGTAGGCGGTGCCTAGTTCGGCGTCTGTGCAGGACAGCATTGCGGACAGACGCTTCAACGCCGCATTCCGCCGCCCGTCGTGCTGCCTGGCCACCCGCTCTGTGCGGGGAACGGACGCGACGTACTCGGCGCGACCTGCCTGAACCTTATCGAGATGTCCCGTCTCCGGAGCACTCATCCGCTCGGAGTGCTGCTCTCCGACCTCGGGATGCTCCTCGTGCCAGGCGACGACCGCGGCCCGCTGCCGCTCCCGTTCCCCAGGGCACGAGAACTGCTCGATCGTCTTCTGCGCGCGCCAAGACCGCAGCGATTCGTCCTGCCACTGCCGGGCGGACCGTTCGCTCCACTCCTCGCGCCGTCCCGGCTCAGCGAAGAACGCACGGACGCGTTCCGCGTAAGCCGCCTTCTCCTCGGCGTTGAGCCCGCTATACCAGGTTTGGAAACCTTCTTCGAGCCGCTTCCGGAAGTCCGGATCGTTGGTGAGCGCGGCCAGCCGGGCGAGACACGCCGTGCGGAAGGCCGGGTCCTCCCACTCGCGCGACAGCATCGCCGACTTGAATTCCAAGCCGCCTTCGGCCAGCCAGGCACGATAGCCCTCGTGGACGTGGTCTCCCATCATCGACGCGCGCGGGGCGGCGTGGTCTTCCCACGTCATGCGGCGGAGGTTGCGGGGATCGTTGTTCCGCTTGTTCATGTCGATGTGGTGCCGGACGTTGCCGTTCGCCGAGTCGTCGTGACCGTGCCGCAGGTTGTAGGCGTCCGCGAGGTAATGCGTGTACACCCACTCCGAGCGGTCGTTCATCCAGACGCGTTCGTAGCCGTTGAGCTTGTCTCCTCCGGCGGCGGACGAGACGGATCGGTAAAGCGGCATCAGAGAGTCGCCGGGCGCCAGGGCGTCCGCGCGTCGATACGACCCGTCCCGCAGCCGGAAGAGATGATCGGGAGTGCAGCGCACGGATTCGCCGTTGTCGATCGTGACGCGGACCAGTTCCGCGCCTTGCTTGGTCACTCGAGGCTCGACGAGCGGTGCGAGGACGACACGGCCGGCCTTGTTCGTGGTGTAGCCGAAGTGAGTGATGCCTGCTTTCCAGTCTTCGGCGAGCTCCGCGAAGGAGCGGCTGGCGCCTGAGGCAAGCGCTACTCGCGTGTCTCCGGTAAAGCAGCCGAGCGCGCTGTCGCCCTCCACCAGGAACAGTTCGCTGCGCGAGACGCCGGTGGTGCGGCAGTCGACCAGTTTCGGCGGCATCGCGGCGCCTTCCAGCGCGGTTTTGCGCCGGGCGGCGTCTTTCTGCTGTTTCTGGGTGAGCCGTACGCGCGCCGCGTCGACCACCTTCTGCAGCACGATCTTGGCCTCGGACTTGGTTTTCCGGTCCTCGGTCCAGGCGCGCAGCTGCTTGTCGACGATGCCCTGGAGGACGCGCGTGATGCCCGCGGTCGACAGTTCGTCCTTGGTCTGCGAGGTGAACTGCGGTTCCGGCAGCCGGACGTGGATCACCGCGGTCATGCCTTCCAGCACGTCCTCGGTGGTCGGCGGGTCCTCCTTCGCCTTGAGCAGCCCGCGCGTTTTGCCGATCACGTCCTGCAGCGCCCGGGTGGCCGCGCGGTCGAAGCCGCGCCGGTGCGTGCCGCCGTGCACGTTGCGGATCGTGTTGGTGAAGCACTCCACGGTGCGCTCGTAGCCGGTGCCCCAGCGCAGCGCGACCTCGACCTCGGCGTGTCGCTCCACATTGGACTGCATGACGCCGTTGGCGTCCGCCGCGTTCTCCTTGTATGTGCCCTCGCCGGTGATCATCAGCGTGCCGCAGACGGGTTTTTCGCTGTCCGGGGCGAGGAAGTCGACCATGTCCGCCAGCCCGTTCGGGAAGTGGAAGGTCTCCTCGTTGATGGTGTCCTCGAACGTGGTGCGCAGCACGTACGTGACGCCTGGCACGAGGAACGCGGTGTTGCGCAGCTTCGTGCGCACGCCCTCGACGTCCAGCGCCGCGCCGGTTTCGAAGTACCGCGCGTCGTACCAGTAGCGGATCGACGTGCCGCCGCGCTCGCCGCGCTTCATCTTGCCGACGAGGTTGAGCCCGGAGCGGCGGGTGAACTTCGCCTTCGGGCCGGGGCCGTCGAACACGCCGGGCACGCCGTGCGCGAACGACATCTGGTGCACCTTGCCGTCCTGCTTCACCGTGACGTCGAAGCGGTGCGACAGCGCGTTCACCGCCGAAGCGCCGACGCCGTGCAGGCCGCCGGACGTCTTGTACCCGGAGCCGCCGAACTTGCCGCCGGCGTGCAGCCGGGTCAGCACCAGTTCGACGCCGGAAAGGCCGGATTTGGCGTGGACGCCGGTGGGGATGCCGCGGCCGTCGTCGTCCACCTGGACGCTGCCGTCGGCGTGGAGCGTGACGACGATGCGCGTGGCGTGGCCTGCCACGCCCTCGTCGGTCGAGTTGTCGACGACCTCGGAGAAGAGGTGGTTGATGCCTCGGCTGTCGGTGGAGCCGATGTACATCCCGGGGCGCTTGCGGACCGCCTCAAGTCCTTCGAGGTGGGTCAGGTCGTCGGCCCCGTACAGAGTCTCAGCAGTCACGAGGTCGTTCTCCCGGATCGAGGCGTGCTGTTCGGTGGGCAAACAGGCGGCCGGAGCAGGGGCCCCGGGCCGTCACCGTACTGCAGGATATCCGCACCCCCTGACAGGAACTGGCCGCTGCGCCCCGGACGGCGTCCTGGAGCGTGTCCCAGGTCACCGGTATAGTCCCGTAGGAATACATCTTCCACGCGAGTAGTTGTGCCGACAAGCAAGGTAAGAGGCAACCGGCTAGGGAGCGGTCATGCAGTTCGGAATCTTCTCGGTGGGCGACGTCACGACCGACCCCACCACGGGCGTCACGCCCTCGGAGCACGAGCGCATCAAGGCGATGGTCAAGATCGCGCTCAAGGCCGAAGAGGTCGGTCTCGACGTCTTCGCTGTCGGAGAGCACCACAATCCGCCGTTCGCCGCGCCGGCGAACCCGACGGTGCTGCTTTCGAACATCGCGGCGCGGACGGAGAAGATCGTCCTCTCGACGTCGACCACCCTCATCACCACCAACGACCCGGTGCGGCTGGCCGAGGACTACGCCATGCTGCAGCACCTGGCCGACGGGCGGCTCGACCTGATGATGGGCCGCGGCAACACCGGCCCGGTCTACCCGTGGTTCGGCAAGGACATCCGCGAGGGCATCCCGCTGGCCGTCGAGAACTACGCGCTGCTGCACCAGCTCTGGCGCGAGGAGGTCGTCGACTGGCAGGGCAAGTTCCGCACCCCGCTGCAGGGCTTCACCTCGACGCCGCGCCCGCTCGACGGCGTGCCGCCGTTCGTGTGGCACGGTTCGATCCGCAGCCCGGAGATCGCCGAACAGGCCGCCTACTACGGCGACGGGTTCTTCGCGAACCACATCTTCTGGCCGACCTCGCACTTCCAGCAGCTGATCGCGTTCTACCGGCAGCGCTTCGAGCACTACGGGCACGGCAAAGCCGACCAGGCCGTCGTCGGGCTCGGCGGGCAGGCGTTCATCCGGCCGAAGTCGCAGGACGCGTGGAACGAGTTCCGGCCGTACTTCGACAACGCCCCGGTCTACGGGCACGGCCCGTCGCTGGAGGACTTCACCGACCAGACGCCGCTGACCGTCGGCAGCCCGCAGGAGGTCATCGACAAGACGCTGACCTTCCGCGAGCACTTCGGCGACTACCAGCGCCAGCTGTTCCTGATGGACCACGCCGGCCTGCCGCTGAAGACCGTGCTGGAGCAGCTCGACCTGCTCGGCGAAGAGGTGGTGCCGGTGCTGCGCGAGGAACTGGACGCGAAGCGCCCGGCGCACGTGCCGGACGCGCCCACGCACGAATCGCTCAAGGCGGCTCGCGAAGCCCAGTCCGTCACCGCTTGACCTGGGTTTCGCCGGATTAGTGGAGAGGTCATGACTGCACGCACCATTGCCGTGGTCACCGCGGGCTTGAGCCAGCCGTCGTCGACGCGGCTGCTGGCCGACCGGCTGGCCGAGGCCACCCGCGCCGCGCTGGTCGACGACGACGTGACGGTGAAGGTCTTCGAACTCCGCGACATCGCGGTGGACGTCACCAACAACATGCTCACCGGGTTCCCCAGCCCGCAGCTGCGGGAAGTGATCGACACCGTGACGCGTGCGGACGGCCTGATCGCCGTGACGCCGGTGTTCACCGCTTCCTACAGCGGGCTGTTCAAATCGTTCTTCGACGTGCTGGACAAGGAAGCGCTCGACGGCAAGCCGGTGCTGCTCGCCGCGACGGGCGGTACGGAACGGCATTCGCTCGCGCTCGACTTCGCGCTGCGGCCGCTCTTCGCCTACCTTCGCGCGGCCATGGTCGCGACCGGCGTGTACGCGGCGTCGTCGGACTGGGGCAGCGTCGAGGCGACGGGTGCGTTGCAGCAGCGCGTGGAGCGGGCTGGCCGCGAGCTGGCGCAACTGGTCGCGGCGGCGCCCGAGGCGAAGCCGGACGACGAGTACGCGTCGCTGTCGTTCGAGCAGTTGCTGGCTGGTCACTGACGGCGGCTCCTAGCGGTCAAGAGTGCCTGCGGCGCCGGGGTTTCGGGGTTGAGGAGCAGCTCGGCCTCGACGGCGAATCCGGCGTCGCGCAGCCACGTCGTCATGCGTTCTCGCGGGCGGCGGTGGACCTGGACCTGCATCGGGTGGCCGCCGTAGCCCTCGGTTTTGAGCCGGGTTTCGTCGCCGACCTGGAAGAGCAGGTGAAGTACTCCGTCCGGACGCAGTGCTTGACGGAAATTCGCGAGGACGGCCGGGAGCAGGTCGTCGGGCAGGTGGATGACCGACTGCCACGCCACGATCCCGGCCAGCGCCGCGGTCGGCAGCGGATCGGTCAGCGAACCGACCTCGAACCGCAGGGTTGGATAGTCCCGCCGGGCGACCGCGATCATGCCGGGGGAGAGGTCGATGCCGTACGCGGCTATGCCGAGGCTGTTGAGATGGGCGGTTATCTGGCCGGGGCCGCAGCCGACGTCGGCGACTGGGCCGTCGGCGACTTGTTCGGCGAACAACCGCAGTGCGGCAAGCAGATACGGCTGTTCGCCGAGCGCGTCGCGGACGAACGTGGCGTAGTCCTCCGCCACGGCGTCGTAGGACGTTCGGGTGTCGGTGAGCCATTCCATCTCAGCCTGCCGGGCTCTGGGCGATGAGGACGGTGGCGCGCGTGCTCCAGCCCAGCGCTGAGTACAGCTGGTGCCCGTCCGCGGTGGCCATGAGGATCCCGGTGGTCGCGCCACGCGCCACGGCGTTTTCCGCGAGCGAACTCATCACTACGCTGCCGAGACCGCGGCGGCGATGGTCCGGGACGGTTTCGATCCGGTCCGCGATCGCGTCAGTGCCGACCACGGCCATGGTTCCTCGCGCCGCGACGCCCGCATCGGGGTGTCGCAGCACGGTTTCGCACACCGCCCCGTTCATGGTGGTCGCACCCGTGTAGGGCGGCGGGGCCGGACGCGGTGGGTGCCGGCGCAGCGGAATGGTCATGAGCGCTTCGCGCCCGTCCCGCAGCTTCAGCCCAGCCTCGCGCACGATCGCTTCGGCTTCTTCCGGCCGGTTTGCGGGCACGCTCAGCCAGGTCGGGCGTTCTGCTGCGGCGACCTCCTCGACGAGGCCGCGCAGGACGTCGGGTTCGGCAGACAACGCGATGACCTCGCGATGCCGATCCGGTTGTTCGAGCAGGACGCGCAGCCCGCCGCGGCTTTCTTCGGCGGGCCGGAATCCTCGGGACACGCCCCATCCCGCCTGCCAGCGGCGGATGAGGTCGGGCAGTGATTCGGCCACGCTGAGCAGCTAAGCACCCGGCACCGACAAAAACCGGCGGGTCCGCCGCCGGGGTCCAGTATGGACAGTCCGGCTGGCAGTACCGCGAGCCCGGCGGCACACTGACCTGATGGGATTGGGCAAGCCAGTGCGCCGGGTGCTCCTCTCGGTCGTCGGCGGGGTGCTGGTGATCGTCGGAGTCGTGCTGCTCGTGCTGCCGGGACCGGGGTTGCTGCTGGTGCTGGCCGGGCTGCTGGTGCTGGCCTCGGAGTTCCCGGCGCTGCAGCGATTTGTCGACCCGGTGCGGACGCGGGCGATGCAAGCCGCGGAGGAGAGCGTGTCCTCGCCGCTGCGGATCGCCGGTTCGGTGCTGGCCGGGCTGGCCCTGCTGGCCGCGGGAATCGTGTGGGGGACGGTGCGGTCGCTGCCGTTGAGCGGGTGGAGCACCGGGACCAGTCTGATTCTGTCCAGCTTGATTTTGTTCGCGTTGCTGATCTGGAGTTATCGGCGGGTGCGGGCGAAGCGGGAGGCCCCAGGCGAGGCTTAGATAGCCGCCACCGCCGACCATTGCGCGCCGCCGACGAGCAGCACGAGACGACCGTGCGGTCGGTGACGTGGTGGCTGTCCCGCTTTCCGCGTTCGCTCCGCGCACGATGACACCGCCATGGGGATCAGAGAATCGGTGATTCCCACCAGCGGGCCGCGACGAGAGGCAGGCTGAGCACCCACACCCAGGGCGCGAGCACTTCCGTCGCTACCGCGCTACCCGGTGGCGGATGCCGTCGGGAGCCAATGCGTCCGGCGGGGCGGAGGTCGCGTCGGTTGGCTCCTCAGGGCTCGGTCCTGTTGTGTGCGCCCAATCGTATCGATCCCGGCACCGGGGAAAAGAAGCGCCTGGACCCGCGAACTCGCAGGTCCAGGCGCTTTCTGGCAGCCGTCAGGAAGCGTAGAGCTTCGCCACCTCCGCAGCGGACAGCGCCCGGTCGTACAGATGCACCTGATCCACCGCCCCGTTGAGGAAGTCGACCGGGTTGCCGCCGTACTTCCCGCGCCCGATCACGGTGTGCCCGGTGGACGCCTCGCCGAGACAGACGCTCTTCGCCGCCGCCAGCTGACCGTCCACGTACAAGGCCAGTTGCCCAGTAGCGGCATCTCGAACCCCGACCAGGTGGTACCAGCGTCCGGCTTCCGGCGTCATCGGGGCGAGGGCTCGCGTGCCCACGAAGCTGAACGCCAGCTTGTGGTCCGCGCCGGAGTACTGCAGGAAGAACGCACTGTGGTCGTTCCCGTCCTGGCTTGCCACGGTCTGGAAACCGTCGCCGACCGCGTTGAACTTGACCCATGCGGCGACGCTGTAGCTCAGGTCGGTCTTCACCAGCGGCGCACCGGCGTCCGCGTACTGGCCGGAGCCGTTCACCGCCAGTGCCGAACCGCTGTGGCCGGCGGTCCAGGAAGCGCCGCCGACGAGCGTTGCGTCGTGGTGGTCCACGGTGTCCGCTGCCTTGGTGCCGCTGTTCTCGTCGAACGGGTACGCGGCGATTCCGTCGATGCCCGGGGTGCCTGGCGGGATCACCGGACCCTGTTGCGGCGAGCCGTCGACCCCCTTGATCACGGACAGGTTCGCGGCCCGGACGGCGGCGAAGTCCATCTTCTTCACCTGACGGTCATAGGTGAAGAAGCCGTTGACCTCCTTTTCCACGTCGGTGGTCTGCGTGTACACACCTGCCGACACCCCGCATTGCCGTCCGGCGAGCAGGAGGCGTTGCTGGAGTTCGGCGTAGCGACGGGTGAGCGTGGCGCTGTCCGGTTCCATCTCGTAGGCGAAACTGCCGGCCGGGTCGAACTGGTGTCCGTCGACCTTCAGGCCCAGGCCGCCGTATTCGCCGTCGACCGCGGCACGGTTAGCGTCTGGAACCGGGGTTCCGGGGCCGGTGTAGGTGTGGTCGTCGTAGAGATCGCCGCGGCCGCTGTCCGGTTCGGACCGGCAGCAGTTGACGCCGGACTCCGCGTCCACGAGCCGCGTCGGGTCCCAGGCCTTGACCTGGTCGGCGATCCGGCCGACGGCGTAGTCGCCCCAGCCTTCGTTGAACGGGACCCAGGTGACGATCGACGGGAAGCTCCGGTGCTGGTCGATCATCCGGTGCAGCTCGGACTCGAAGGTGGCCTGAGCCGCGGGTGTCGCTTCGATGTCGTCCTTCATCGCGGGCATGTCCTGCCACACCAGCAGGCCGAGTTTGTCCGCGTAGTAGTACCAGCGGTCCGGCTCGACCTTGATGTGCTTGCGCACCATGTTGAACCCGAGCGCCTTTTCCTGCTCCAGGTCGAACTTCAGCGCCGCGTCGGTGGGCGCGGTGTAGATGCCGTCCGGCCAGAAACCCTGGTCCAGCGGGCCTAATTGCATCACGAACTTGCCGTTGAGCATCATCCGTTGCTTGCCGTCGGCGGTCTTGCCGATCGAGACCGACCGCAGGCCGAAGTACGAGCCGACACTGTCCCCGGAGGTCAGGGAGACACGCAGGTCGTACAGGAACGGATCGTCGGGCGTCCACAGGTGCGGCTTGTTCACCTTGAGCCTCAACGGAGTGTTCGCCGGTCCGGACGCGAAGCCGACGATGCGGCCATGGTCGTAGGCGACGGCTTGCACGCGTTGTTTCACCGGTCCGCCCACTACGGCGTTGACGGTGACCGAGCCGGTGGCGACGTCGGGAGTGGTGTCGACCCGGGAAATGGAGGCCGGGGTCACCGGCTCCATCCAGACGGTCTGCCAGATGCCGGAGGTCGGGGTGTAGAAGATTCCGTCGCCGGGCTCGCGCTGTTTGCCGAGCGGTTGCCCGCCCGCGTCGTTGGGGTCCGTGACGCCGACGACGACTTCCTGGTCTTTCCCGGTGCTCAACGCATTGGTGACGTCCGCGGAAAACGCGTCGTAACCGCCGGTGTGGCGGGCGACCTGATGGCCGTTGACCCAGACCGTGGTGTCGTAGTCGACCGCTTGGAAGTGCAGGATCAGCCGCTCGCCCCGCCCGCCGACGTGCCAGTTCTTCGGCACCTGGAACGTCCGCCGGTACCACATCGACGTTTCGTGCCGCATGATTCCCGACAGCGCGGATTCCACCGGGTAAGGCACGAGGATGCGTTCGCCGAGACTGCGGTTGACCGGCGGGGAGTCGCCTGGTTTGGCGGCGGAGAATTCCCAGACGCCGTTGAGGTTTTGCCAGTTGTCGCGGGTCATCTGCGGCCGCGGGTATTCGGGAAGGGCGTTGCCCGGCGAGACCTGGTTGGTCCACGGGGTGGTCAGGGGAGGGGTGAGGCGGTGCCACTGCGGTGGATCGGCCGCGGCGGCGGGGACACTCGACAACCCGGACACGGCCACGGCGAGCGCGGCGGCTACCGTGGCCAAACGGCCGGGTCTGCGGGCAGGACGGACCATCGTCGAACCTCCTACTAACAGGTGGATCCGAAGGGGGAACTGCGCGGGTCAGGATCGGCGGGAGCGGGCCAGCAGCCGCTGGATCACGACGACGACCAGCAGGAACGCGCCGCTGACCACCGTCTGGTAGTTGGAATCGAGAGTGCCGACCTGGTTGATGACGTTCTGGATCAGCGTCTTCAGCAGCACGCCGACGAGCGTGCCGATGACGGTTCCCGCGCCGCCGGTGAGCAGCGTTCCGCCGATGACCACGACGGAAATCGCGTCCAGTTCCGTGCCGACGCCGAGCACGGTGACGCCCGATTGCAGGTACGCCGCGGTAAGCACGCCGGCGAATCCGGCGAGCGTGCCGCTGAGGGCGTAGAGGGTGATTTTGGTGCGGGCCACCGGAAGACCCATCAGCAACGCGGACTGTTCCGAGCCGCCGAGTGCGAATACCGACTGGCCGAACCGGGTCCGGCGCAGCAGCAGTCCACCGAGTCCGAAAAGGACCAGCGCGAGATACACCGGTACGCCGACGCCGAAGATCTTGCCTTGTCCCAGCCAGAGCAACGCCGAACCCGGCTCCACTTTGTACGTTGTCGCGCCCTCGTTGGTCAATGCCAGCAGGAGGCCGCGAGCGAACAACAGCGAGGCGAGCGTGACGATGAACGGTGCCATCTTCGTGCGAGCGATGAGAAGGCCGTTGATGAACCCGATCAGTCCGCAAACGACTAGTGGCAGCAGGATCGCGACGACCATACCGTATCGGGAACCGTACGCGGCCAGCACGCCGCCGAGTGCGTACACCGAGCCGACGGACAGATCGATCCCGCCGGAAATGATCACAAAAGTCATGCCCAGCGCGATTACCGCCAGGAAAGAACTTTGCAGCGCGAGGTCGCGCAGGTTGTCCGCGGATCCGAAGCGCGGGAAGGCGAACCACGCGGCAGCCACGCCGAGCACAAGTACCACGGCCGCGCCTTGGCGTTGCAGGACTGCCGCGAACGCCGCGCCGCGTTCCGACGGCGGGGCGGCGGTGGTCGCGATCATCGCGTGCTCCGTTCCCGGGCGACGTACACCGCGGCGACGATGATGGCGGCCTGCACCATTTGCGCGGCGGAATCGGGCAGGTTGTGCTTGATCAGCGTGGCGTGCACCAATTGCATGAGCAGCGCGCCGAACACGGTGCCGAGCACGCGCACGCGGCCGCCGGTGAGCGGAGTTCCGCCGACCACCACCGCGGTGATCGCGGACAGTTCCATCAGCAGGCCGAGGTCGTTGGGATCGCTCGCGGCGAGTCGCGCGGTGGACAGCACGCCAGCGATTGCCGCCAGCGCGCCGGACATGGCGTACACGCCGATCAGGACGCGTTTCACCGGAAGTCCGGCGAGTGTCGCCGCGGGACGGTTGCCGCCGACTGCGACCAGGTGCCGCCCGAATGTGGTGCGCCGCACCAGCAAGCCGGCCAGCACCGAGAGGACAGCGGCTACCAGGACCATGATCGGCACACCGAGCACGTCGCCGGTGCCGAGCGCGAGGAAGTCCGGGTTGTGCAGTTGCACCAGTTGCCCGTGCGCGATCACGAGCGCCAGCCCGCGACCGCCGACGAGCAAGGCCAGGGTCGCGATGATCGGCTGAATGCCGAGCTGGGCCACCAGAAATCCGCTGAACAGACCGGAAGCCACCCCGGCGATCAGCGCGACCACGAGCACCATCAGCGGCCCGGCCCCGAGATACAGCGGGACGAGCGCCGCGGCGACCGACATCACCGAGCCCACCGACAGGTCGATGCCCTCGGTGCCGATCACCAGCGCCATGCCGAGCGCGACGATGCACACCGGCGCGGCCTGTACCAATTGCGTGCGGAAGTTGGCCGCGGAGAGGAAGTTCTGCGTGAACGCGATGTTGAACAGCAGCAGCACGGCCACGGCCAGGTAGACGCCGTAGTTCTGCAGCCAGCTCGTGACGCGGGCACGGTCAGGTCTGGTCAGTGTCGCGGTCGACATCGTTGTCACCCCCTGCGGCTATCGCCGCCAGCACGTTGTCTTCGGTGACCGCGTCGCCGGCCAGTTCGGTGGCGACGCTGCCCTCGCGCAGGACGACCACCCGGTCCGCGCCGTCGAGAATCTCTTCCAACTCGGACGAAATCAGCAGCACGCCGAGCCCGTCCTGCGCCAGTTCATCGATGAGCGCCTGCACCTCGGCTTTGGCTCCGACGTCGATGCCGCGCGTGGGCTCGTCCAGCAGCAGCACTTTCGGTCCGGTGGCGAGCCAGCGCGCCAGCAAGACCTTCTGCTGGTTGCCGCCGGACAACTCGGACACCTTTTGCTCTGGACTGGACGCTTTGATCCGCAACCGTTCCATGAACGTCTTCACCACGCGGTCCTGTTTGGACCGGCTGACGAAGCCAAAAGTGGACAGTCGCGGCAGCGCGGCGAGCACGATGTTCTCCCGCACGGACAGGTTCGGAATGATCCCGTCCGCCTTGCGGTCCTCGGCCAGCAGTGCGATCCCAGCCCGCATCGCCGCGGAGATTTTCCCGCGCTTCAACGGCTTCCCGGCCAGCAGCACAGTACCGCCGTCGAGCGGGAAGGCTCCGACCACAGCTCGTGCGGTCTCGCTTCGGCCGGATCCGAGCAGCCCAGCAAGTCCGACGACCTCGCCCGGCCGCACGCTCACCGAAACGTCGTGCAGTTTGTTCCCGCCGGATAGATGAGAGGCCCGCAGCAACGGTTCCTTCTCCGCATGATGCTCCTCACCGAACGCGGTGACGCCCTCAGCGCGGATCTGGCGGATCTCCCGGCCGAGCATCATCGACACCAGTTCGATGCGCGGCAATGGCTTCAGTGCTCCACTGTGGACCACTCGGCCGTCGCGCAACACCGTGACGCTTTCGCACACCCGGTACAGCTCGTCCATTCGGTGGCTCACATAGAGCACCGCGATGTCGTCGGCGTGCAGCCGGGCCAGCACTTCGAACAGGGTGTCCACTTCGCGCGGTTCAAGCGACGACGTCGGCTCGTCCATCACGACGACACCGGCCTTTGTGGACACCGCGCGAGCCAGCGCGACCATCTGCTGCGCACCGACCGCGAGCGTGTGCAGCGGACGCCGCACGTCGGTGTCGATCCCGTACCCGCTGAGCAGTTCACGCGCCTGCTCGTTCATTGTGGACCAGTCGATCAATCCGGTGCGGGTGCGCGGTTCCCGGCCGAGGAAGACGTTGCTCGCCACACTCATCAGCGGAACGAGGTTGACCTCCTGGTAGATGGTGGAGATCCCGGCGCGCTGCGCGTCGATCGGCCTGCGGAACTCGACCGGTTCGCCGAGATGGCGCACCTGTCCCTCGTCCGGCCGGTACACGCCGGTGAGGACCTTGATCAAAGTGGACTTGCCCGCGCCGTTTTCCCCGACCAGCGCGTGGACTTCGCCGCGGCGCAGGCTGAAGGAGACATTGTCGAGGGCCACGGTGCCGGGGAACCGTTTGGTCACCCCGGCCACCTCGAGCACCGGTGCGGTCATGGTCGCCACCTGAGTGTCGGCCGTGCTCGTCATCAGTACGCGTTCCCGACCTTCTGGGCCGCGTTCGATTCGTCGTAGGAGTCGTCGGTGATGACGATGCTCGGCGGGATCGGTTTGCCGTCCTCGAACTGCTGCAGCGTCTGGAGCGCCAGCTGCCCGAACCGCGGGTTGGACTCGATGACCGCGTTGTAGCTGCCGTCGGCGATCAGCTGCACCGCGTTGCGGGTGCCGTCGACGGACACGACCTTCACGTCCTTGCCGGGATTCTTGCCCGCGGTCTTGAGCGCGTTGACCGCGCCGATGCCCATCTCGTCGTTCTCCGCGTACACCGCGGTGAGGTCCGGATGGCTCTGGATCAGCTGCTCCATCACCGACTGGCCCTTGGACCGGTCGAACTCGCCGGTCTGCTCGGCGACCACGGTGAGCCCGGGCGTCTTCGCCAGTTCGTCCTTGAACCCCTTGGTGCGGTCGGTGGTCACGTTGTTGCCCGAGGAGCCGAGCAGGATCGCGACCTTGCCGTTGCCGCCGGTGGACTTCGCCAGCGCGGCGGCCGCGCGGTGGCCCTGTTCGATGAAGTTGGACCCGATGAAGGTGAGGTAGTCGGTGCACGGTTTCGACGTCACCTGCCGGTCGATGGTGACGACCGGGACCTTCTTCGCCTTCGCCGCGTCGAGCGCGGGCTGCAGGCCGTCGGAGTTCAGCGGGGCCACGATGAGCAGCTGCGCGCCCCGGTCCAGCAGCGATTTGATGTCCGAGATCTGCTTGTTGAGGTCACTCTGCGCGTTCGTGGTGAGCAGGTGGTCGGCCGGAATGCCGAGCTTGCCCGCCTCGGTGCGGATGGACTGCGTCTCGGCGATCCGGAACGGGTTCGCCTCCTTCTCCGACTGGGAGAAGCCGACGATCGCGGTCTTCGGATCGAGTTTCGGGTACCCGGTCTTGTCGATGGTGCAGCCGTCGGCGGTCGGCGCGGCGGACGCGGCCGAGGCGGCCGGGCCGGAGCCATTGCTTTGCGCGGCCGGGGTTTCCTCGCGGCTGGTGCACCCGGCGAGCACGAGTGCGGTGGCGGTGCCGGCGACCAGAGCGAAGCGGGCAGGGACGGACGGGGACACGGCGGACTCCTCGCAGCCGACGACTGGGGCAACCCGCTCGGCGGCGTGACGACCGTCACCCGCCGAGCTCCGGCTATTTTTACATCGTTGGAACAACGTTGTAAACAGGCAAAACGTCGCTACACTACGTGGTCGTCGGGGCTGGTGCCGAGAGCCTCGCGGGCTCGTGATGGGCTCTGGGCGGACGAGATGAGGAGTCGGCGTGGCCGTGACCCTGAAGGACGTCGCGACGCTGGCGGGCGTTTCGGTGAAAACCGTGTCGAACGTGGTGAACGGCTACGCGTTCGTGAAGCCCGAGAACCGGCGGCGCGTCGAAGAGGCACTGGCCGCGACCGGGTACCGGCCGAACGTCGGCGCGCGCAACCTGCGCCGCGGGCGGACCGGGTTCCTGGCGTTGATGGTGCCGGAGCTGAGCATTCCGTACTTCGGCGAAATGGCCGGGCTGGTGATCACCGCCGCGCAGCGCCGCGGGTGGAGCGTGCTGATCGAGCAGACGCAAGGGACTCGCGACCGGGAACGGGCCACAGTGGACTCACTGGGCCCGCATCTGGTCGACGGTGCCCTGGTGCATCCCGAAGCGCTCGAAGCGGACGATTTCCCTGACGCGGAAGGGAAAATCCCGCTGGTGCTGCTGGGCGAGCACGCGGTGGACGTCGCGCTGGACCGGGTGGCGATCGACAACGTGCGGGCCGCACACGTCGCGGTGTCGCATCTGGTGTCCCTCGGCCGTCGGCGGATCGCGGCGATCGGCGCGAACCCCAAGCGCGGGACGTCGTCGCTGCGGCTCGCCGGCTACCGGGCCGCGTTGGCGGACGCTGGTTTGCCGTCGGCGGACTCCTTGGTGGAACCGGTCGCGAAGTATCACCGCGCCGAGGGAGCGGCCGCGATGAAACGCTTGCTGGCACAGGAAGAACCGCCGGACGCGGTGTTCTGCTTCAACGACCTGCTGGCCGTCGGCGCCTTGCGTTCGGCGGCCGAACACGGGCTTCGGGTGCCCGAGGACATCGCGATCGTCGGCTTCGACAACACCGAGGAGAGCGCGTTCAGCCTCCCCGCGCTCACCACGATCTCGCCGGACAAGGCGGCTATCGCCGAGGCCGCGATCGACCTGATCCACAGCCGCCTCGCCGGTACCGAGAGTGCTGCGCCGCGCTCGGTGCAGCCGCCGTTTTCCCTGGAGGTAAGGGAAAGCACGGTCTTTTCCTAGCGGAGTCGCACCGCCGCGTCCGAGCAACGCTCCGCCGATGGCCAGCAACAATTGCCAGCTGGCCGAAGCGGCGAACGCGGCGGCCGCGAATACGGTGTCGGTGGCCGAGGACGAGTGCGGTGAAGCAGATGATGGTGGACGGACTGAGCAGACGTCGCGTACGCCCGCAGCGGGTGCGGTTCTGGTGCCAGCAAAGGTATCTCCGGGGGTCGATAACGCCGGATCGCCCGGACTGCGGTCCACGCGGCGAGCAGGAACAGCGCGACGGCGGAGGTGAGGTGCAGAGGCGTGGTGACTGGGGCCATGGTGGCGAGAAAGGCGTAGCCGCCGTCCGCAGTGGCCACACCCAACGCCGCGGCCGCCACGACGTGCGAGCGGTGAGTTCGACCAGGTAGACGCCGATCGCACCGACGGCATGGCGATCCCGTACCCGGCGATGAGCCCCGCGACCAGCGCGACGCTCATCGCACGGCCTGACCGGTCCCTTCCTGCGCCGTCTGCTGCTTGCCGCGTGCGGCGAGACAGCGGGACGGGGCACAACGGGCGGGTTCGGTGGTCATGGCCGGGATACTCGGCTTTCCGGACGGGACTGGGCAATTGAATTTCCGTCGTGCCAGGGGGCGGATACCGGTTGAACTGCCTGTCCCGCTTGTGGTCCGGTACCGGGCGGTGGACCGGGAAACGGTGGGCTCCGCTCTGGTGGACACTCCGCGCCACCTCGACGCCCTCGCCGAGGACATCGCGCGGCACGGAATCCGGACGTCGTTGCGGCTCGGGTTCTGCGAGGACTTCGGCACGCTCGACGGCAATCACCGGATCGCCGTCGCGCTGCGGCTCGGCCTGACCACAGTGCCGGTCACCGTGATCAGGGAGCCGAGTACTCCGCGCCCCGCGCACGCGCGACCGATGCGGGCAGCCGATTTCGCGGTGCTCGCGGCCGCGGCGGGGGAGTAACCGCTACTGGGCTGCCACCTTGTCGATCACCGTGGCCACCGCCTCCGGCTGAGAGAGCAGCGAATAGTGGCTGGCCGTCAGCTCGACACAATCCGCCCCAGCCCGTTCGGCGAGCCAGCGCTGCAGGTCCGGGTGAAGGACCCGGTCCTCTGTGGACATTGCGTAAGCCGTCGGCAGGTCGCGCCAGGCACCAGGACCCGCGGGTGCGGCGAAGCAGCCGGCGCGAGCGCGTCGTTGCACCGCGGCCAGCGCGGCGGCCCGTTCGAGGGCCAGCCCGGGAACTTGCCGTTCTGCGAAGGCACGTTCTCGCCTTCGTCCGGAACGTACGCCGCGAAGTAAGCAAGGGCGTTGACCTGCGGATTATCCTTCGCCGCACCGGAAATCACCGCGCCGCCATAGGAATGGCCAGCCAGAACGACCGGGCCGCCGAAGGTCGCGATTTCCCGGCGAACCTCGGCGATGTCGTCCGCGAGCGAGGTCATCGGCAGGTGTGCCGAACGGACCCGATGTCCGTGCCGGTGCAGCGCGGGGATCACCTCCGGCCACGCCGAGCCGTCGCTCCAAGCGCCGTGAACCAGTACGATTTCCGCCATGAATGCCTCCCCTCGGCTGAAGGCAAGCCAACCACCGGCGGTGTCCGGGGATGCTCTGTCTCGGCGGAATGAGGAGGATTCCGACCTCGGCCGGGGCCTGAACGGCGCTGTCTGACAGCGAACCCCTCGACAACGAAGCGGCGGCCGGGACGCACCCGGCCGCCGCTCGCTCAGCTGTGTGTCAGCCGACCGGCGAGTGGTCGTAAATCCGCTGCTGCGGTCCGGAGACCGCGCTGAGCCCGTTGGCCCACAGCCGCTGCACGCGAGAGGCTTCCTGGGAGTTCGGGTTGGCGTTGCGGCAGGACGGGCCGGGGCCGCCGCCCGACATCAGTTCGGAGCACGGGCCCGAGTAGTGGTCCGGCAGGCCGAGCGCGTGACCGGTCTCGTGCGCGGTGATCCGCGTGTTGTCGTACTGCTGGGCCTGGGAGTAGTCGATGAAGATGGTGCCGTGGCCGTGCCCGTCGGTCTGCGCGTACGAGCCGCGCGGGTCATTGCCCTCGGTGTAGCGCAGCGTGGCCCCGGACGAACGCTCGACCAGCTTCACGTTGGTCACCGCACGGTTCCAGTTCGCCGCGCCCGCGTTGATCGCGGCCCGGAACGACGGTGCGCCTGACGTCGAGTAGTAGACCGTGGTGGTCGCGGCGGCGGACTGAGCCGGAGCGGCGACCGCTACGGCACCCGAGAGCGGGGCGGCGGCCAGAGCTAGTGCGACCGCGCCGGACAGCACGAACTTCCTGGACATAAGAAAGCTCCTGGGGGGATGGGGGAGTTTGCCGGGTTTGCGCGCGCTCAACCCAAAGTAGGTAGAAGGTCCCGGTATGTGACCCCCCATTCGTACGATCTGGCAACTGGTGATTTCCCAGCACTAGTGGCGGGTTGACAACTGGCTCGTGAGTGAGGTCACCACGGCTGCATCTCGTCGTCGTCCTCGCCCGCGGCGCGCCTGCGGTGCGGGCCGGACGTCGGCCGGGGCGGTTCGGGAGCCGCCGGGGGCGGAGGCGGCGGGGTGGTGCCGGGAGGCGGCATCGGCGGACGGCTGTGCGTCGCGCCGCCCGGCGGCGGCATCGGACGTCCGTAGGCCGCGCTGCCCGGCGGAGTGGTGCTGCCCGGCGGAGGTCCCGAGTGCCGGGCGGGCGGTTCGGACCGCGGCGGCTCCGGTTCTTCCTCGGGCTCCGGCAGATACGACTTGACCACGTTCATCATCTCGCTGTCGCCTGCGATCGGCTCGAACGCGTCGATGACGTCGCGCGACACCTGGCGCTGCGCCTTCCCGTAGGCGTCCATGATCGACGCGGTCAGCCGGGCGCCGCCGTGCCGCAGGGCGCGGTCGTCGATCTCGAGGTTCTTGAGCGCGCCGTTCGGGGCGACCGAAACCGACACCAGCCCGTCGCCGGACTTGGCGCGGCCCTCCGCGGTGCTCAATGTCTCTTGCAGGGCAGCGCTTTTCGCCTGCATCTCGTCAATCCGCCGCTGGAAGTCGTCCAGCCACCCCTGATCGTCCACCGGCGAACGCTATCGGCCGCCCTCGCCCAGTTGGTGAACCTCGGATGGCTGACGGGCTACGAAACGATCGACATCCGCGGCGGGCCGGAGCGGTGCGGCCCACCGAGAGCGGTAACAATGGGCGAGTGTCCGAAGAAGTCCAGGCCCGCACGCGCAACCGCTGGGGCGAGGGCGAGCGGCTGCGCGGGGAGATCCTCGCCGCGGCCAGCAGGCTCCTGTCGGAACTCGACGGCGAGGACGCGCTCACCATCCGCGGGGTCGCCCGCGCCGTCGGCATCGCCCCGGCCAGCATCTACCAGCACTTCAGCGACCGCGCCGCGCTCGTCACCGGGCTCGCCGAGCACGAGTTCGGCCGGTTGCGGCTCGCGATGGAAGCCGCCGAATCCCGGGTTCCCGCCGATGATGCGGTGGGCAGGCTGCGTGCGCTGCTGCACGCGTACTGCCGGTTCGCGATGGACAACCCCGGCCATTACCGGCTGATGACCGCCAACGGGGCGAGACGCACCTCGCCGGATGTCCGGCCGCACGGTCCGACGATCGATCTCGTCGACCTGATCGGCGCGGCGTTCGCCCGCTGCGCGGAGTCCGGCACCGCGCTCCGGGTGCCCGCCGAACGCGCCGGGGTGATCGCGTTCGTGGGCGCGCACGGCCGGGTAGCGCTGTTCCATTCGGCTGGAAGGCGGCCGGGCGAGGACGCCGTGGTGAACTTCGCCGACGAGCTGCTGGCCCTCATTTTCGCTTGAGTCACGGGCGGTTTCGCCCGCTTTCAGCCTCTTGTCCACGGCCATCCCGGTGATCTTTGGACCCGGGTCTGGGCAATCGTTCACCAAATCGCCTAACATGTGTTCGGTAAGTATCCGAACAATCGTTTGGTGACTTCTTCAGGAGGCTGTGATGGCCGATGCCCGGCCCGTAGAGCAGTTCCCGATGTCGCGCGGGCGCTGCCCGTTCGACCCGCCGCCCGAACTCGACCGCAAGCTGCGCGACGAGCCGGTGTCGCGCGTGCGGATCTGGGACGGCAGCGAACCGTGGCTGTTCACCCGCTACGAAGACGTCCGAGCGATGCTCACCGACCCGCGGGTGAGCGCCGATCCCGACCGCGCCGGCTATCCGTCGCAGACGCCAGGGCTCAAGGCGCGGCGCAGCCGGTTCAAATCGTTCATCGGCATGGACGATCCGGAGCACGCCGCCCAGCGACGGCTGCTCACCGGCGATTTCATGGTGAAGAAGGTTCAGCGGATGCGGCCGCGGATTCAGCAGATCGTCGACGAGCTGCTCGACGAGCTGCTGGCCGGTCCGAAACCCGCCGACCTCGTGCAGGCGTTCGCGCTGCCGGTGCCTTCGCTGGTCATCTGCGAGCTGCTCGGCGTGCCCTACGACGATCGCGATTTCTTTCACCGCTGCAGCAAAATTCTGGTCTCGCGGGAGGCGACCGCCGAAGAGTCGCTCGCCGCGGCGGAGGAACTGCTCGACTATCTCGCGCGGCTGGTCGAGAAGAAGATCGACGACCCGGCCGATGACGTGTTCAGCCGTCTCGCGACCGGCCAGGTCGCCACCGGCGCGATGACCGTCGAGGAAGCGGCCACGATGGGGCAGCTGCTGCTCGTGGCGGGTCACGAGACCACGGCGAACATGATCGCGCTCGGCACGGTCGCGCTGCTGGAGAACCCGGACCAGCTCGCCGCAGTCCGCGACGGTGACGACGCCTTGCTGGCCAACGCGGTCGAGGAGCTGCTGCGCTACCTGACGATCGTCCACTCCGGACGCCGCCGCGTCGCGCTCGAAGACCTGGAAGTCGGCGGGCAGACCGTCCGCAAGGGCGAGGGTCTGGTCGCGGCCACCGATATCGCCAACCGCGACGAGACGCAGTTCCCCGCGCCGGACAAGCTCGACGTCACCCGCAAGGCACGCCACCACGTCGCGTTCGGCTACGGCGTGCACCAGTGCCTCGGCCAGCCGCTCGCGCGGGTCGAACTGCAGGTGGTCTACCGGACGCTCTACCGGCGGATCCCGACGCTGCGGCTGGCGAAGCCGCTGGAGGAGCTGAAGTTCAAGCACGACATGGTCGTCTACGGGGTGCACGAACTCCCCGTGACCTGGTGAAAGGAGTCGTGGGATGAAGGTGGTCATCGACCAGTCCCGCTGCGTCGGCGCCGGGCAATGCGTGCTCGTCGCGCCCGAGGTGTTCGACCAGCGCGACGAGGACGGGATCGTGGTGCTGCTGCGGGAAAACCCGCCCGCGGAGCTGCACGCGCAGGCGAAAGAGGCGGCGCAGCTCTGCCCCGCGCTCGCGATCGAGGTGGACGGCTGAGCCAGCGGCCCCGGCGGTCCTTTATCCTGTAAGGGGAAAGGGGTCGCCGGTGGTCGTGTTCGCGGGGCAGGGCGACGCCCGCCGTTCGATGGAGCTGCTGTGGCGCGCGGGCAGCGAACCGCGCAGCGCGCCGGGGCCGAAACCTGTGCTGAGCGTGGATCGCATCGTGGGCGCGGCGATCGAACTCGCGGACGCCGAGGGCATGTCGGCGTTGTCGATGCGGGCGGTCGGGGAGCGGCTCGGGCGCACGGCGATGGCGCTGTACACGTACGTGCCGAGCAAGACCGAGCTGATCGACCTGATGTGCGACCAGGTGTTCGGCGATCTGCGCGACGATCACGACCTGTCCGGCGGCTGGCGTCCCGCTTTGCTCGAACTGGCCGGCGACCTGTGGGAATTCCATGTGCGCCACCCATGGCTGTTGCAGGTGTCCTACGCGCGACCGGTGCTGGGTCCGGGGGAGTTCCGGATGCAGGAAACGGTGCTGCGGGTGCTGTTCGCGACCGGCTTGCCCGCCGGTCAGGTCCGGCGGCTGGTGGGTGTGCTGCTCAACGTCGTGCGTGGCGCGGTGCAGATCGCCGCCGAATCGCGGCTGGCGCTGAAGGAAACCGGACTGTCCGATGAGGACTGGTGGCGCGCGCGGACGTCCGCGCTCGGCGAGCTGGCCCCGGATCTGGCGGAGCGGTACCCGAATGTCGCGCGGCTGGGCGAGGAAGGTGCGCCGCCGCCTGCGGGGGCGTCCTATCTGGAGCACGAGGCGCGGCTGAGTTTCGAGGCTGGGGTGGCGGTGCTGGCGGACGGCATCGNGCATCGAGGCGGCGGTCAGCAGGGTGTCGTGAGTGGTTTATCCCGGTTAGAACCGGGATTGCCGCTCACGAGGACTTGCGCGCCTCAATCAGATACCGAGTGGTCGTCGCCACGAACGCCCCCTCCCGCAGCTCCTCGTGCAGCTCCCGCAACCGCGGCAGATACCCCTCCACCGTGAACCCCGGCACCATCCAGATCACCTTGCGCAGGAAGTAAATCACCGCGCCGATGTCGTGGAACTCAGTGCGCAGTTCCTCGAACCGCAGATCCACCACTTCCAGCCCGGCCTGCTCCGCTTCGGCCTTCGCCCGATCCGGATGCCGGCTGTTGCGCACTTCCGGCGTCTGCGGCCCGAGGAAGTACTCGACCAGCTCGAACACACTCCACGGCCCGACCTGCTGCGACAGATAGCCGCCGCCGGGCTTGAGGACCCGGACGATCTCGTCCCACCACACAGTGACCGGATGCCTGCTGACGACCATTTCGAACGTGTTGTCCAGAAACGGAAGCGGCGGCTCGTCCGTGTCCGCGACAACGGTCGCGCCACGGGGTTCCAGCAACGCGGCTGCCTTCTCCAGGTTCGGCGGCCACGATTCGGTGGCGACCGTCAGCGGCGGCAGCACCGGCACACCGGCGAGCACTTCGCCGCCGCCGGTTTGGATGTCCACAACGGACTGGACGTCCCGCAGCCGTTCGCCGAGCAGCCGCTGGTAGCCCCAGGACGGCCGCTGTTCGCTGGCCCGGCCGTCCAGCCAGGAGAAATCCCAGCCGTCCACCGGCACCGACGCGGCCTCGTCCACCAGTTCGTCGAAGGTGCGCATCCGGTGATCGTCACAAATTCGGCGCGGGCGGGCCACTCGATTTCCGCTGTGGTGCCGGCGGCACGGGTTTGGCCGCGACCACCGCGGCCAACGGGACGACGACGAGGCCGCGTTTGGTCTCGACCGTGCAGGTGTCGGTGTCACGGGCGCGCAAGGGACCGAGAGCGTCGGTGAACCCGCCCTCGATCCGGTATCGCACGACTACCCGCGTGCCCAGCGGGAGTTCCGTCAGCGGAGTCACTGCGAGAGGCGCGCGTTCAGCTCGTCGTCGCTCGGCTCCACGAGGTGGCTGCCGTCCGCGAAGACGATGGTCGGGATCCGGCGAGCGCCGTCCTGCAGTTCGCGTACGCGGGCTTCGGCGGCGGGTTCGGTCTCGACGTCCACGTAGTCGTATTCGACGGCCTTCGCGTCGAGCAGCGCGCGGCTGCGTTTGACGTCCGGGCACCAGCTCGCGCCGTAGACGATCAGGTTGCTCATGAGACTACCTCCGAGGGGACGACAGCGGGTTTGTCTTCGGTCGCACCGGGTTCCGGATGGCCGAGGAAGGTGAGCCAGTCGCGGAACACGCGGTGCACAGCTTCCGCGCCGACGGGTTCGCCGGGGGCCGGGAATTCTCGCGGATGCAGCAGGAAGCCGCGCTGCTGCGGTCCGCCGAGCCCGCCGTGCGAGCCGACGTGCCGTTCGAACGGCGAGGACTGGTCGGAGTCCGCGTCGTACCGGCTGTTGATCATGATGTCCGCGCAATGCGGGAAACTGTCGACGCGCTGGACCAGTTCGGCGGCGTACGGGCCGTAGCAGGCCAGCGGGTCTTCGCCGATCACGACCCCGGTGGCGAGCCGCTGCACTCCGTCGCGGCCGAGCACCACCGGACCGAATTCGCGGCTGCGGACCAGCAGGAACCCGACGCCGTCGTGGTCGACCAGCGTCGGCAGCAGGTCCGGGTGCTCGCGTTCGATCGTCTCCAGCTCGACCCGGCCCTCGTGCTCGGTGAACGACACCATCGCCAGATGCCCGGACACGACGGCGACGACCCCGGGAGCCACCCGCGTGACCTGCCCCGGCGAGCCAGTGGCGGTGCGCGGCCGGTTCTCGGCTCCTTCCGCGCCTTCGACCCTGGCGCGCAACCGTCGCGCGATCAGGCCGCCGGTCGCGGTCGCTTCGGCGAGTGCCGCGTTGACCTGCCAGCTTTCCGCCTGCCGGCGCTTTCCTTGCCCGGCAACGGGTTCGCCGCCGCAGAGTCGTCCGACGAGCGCCTCGACCGTCTCCCCGAATCGGTCGACGAACGCCTGGCCTTGCGTTTGCCCGTGGTCCGACAGCCCGACGATGTGGTACTTCCGCGGCGAGAGCCGGCCGGCCCGCAGCAGCCGCGCGAACTGCTGGTCGATCGACCGCAGCACCTCCAGCGTGTCGAACCGTTCGATGCCGGAGTGGTGCGCGACCTCGTCGTAGCCGAGGAAATCGGCGTACACCACCGGCCGCCCGGCGAGCATGTCGCCGATGATCGCGGACACCACGACGTCGCGCGCGATCACCGTCGTGCCCGGCCGGGCGAGCGGGTAGACGCCGCCGCGCGGGATCCGCGGCAGCACGCCGGCGCGCCGCTGTTTGGCGGCCGCGGACAGTTCGCGGACGACGTCGGCGAGCGCGACACCGAAGGTGCGCAACACGTTGACCGGGTTGGCGAAGTAGGCGCGATACCCAGCGCCGACCCGGTCCTGGCGACGCTTGCGCGGCGTGAGCACCGGCACCGAACTCATGGTCAGGCTGACGTGCGAGGCGTCGCCGGAGAAGAGGTTGCCGTGGCTCGCGCCGCCGATCGACAGCAGGCCGCGCCCGTCGCTGTGCCGCCGCTCGATCTCGGCCGCGTCGGATGGATGCGCGCACGCCATGACGTGGTCGCGATCCTTTTCGTACCAGCGGAAACCCAGGATGTCGTGGTTCGAACCGTGCAGGATCCCGCACACGCTCGCCCCGGTCTGCGAACTCCAGTCGGTGTGCCAGCGGGTGAGCGAGTGCGTGCCCTCGGACAGCCACCTGGCGAAGGTCGGCATGTCCCCGTCCCGCACGGCGCGGCGGACGGTGTCGTAACCGAGCCCGTCGATCTGCAGGAAGACCACGCCAGGCGGTTGATCGGCGAAATCGGTACGGTCCTTTGCTTTCCGTCGGCGGCGAGCGGCGCGGCGGAAGAAGATCTCGTCCTCGTCGACGGCCAGCACGCTGGAGATCACCGCGCCCACCGCGGACATCGCGACGGTGATGACGACCGCCGTCGAAAAGCCGTGCAGCTCAACGCCGGGTACGGCCTGGAGGATCGCCAACGCCGCGGCGCTGAGCAGGATGTACGTGCCGACGCCGAGGGTGAAGTACGCGATCGGCCACACCACCCGCACCACGAGCGGCCACACCACGGACACGAGCAGGCCGAGGATCAGCGCGCACACCGTCGGCTGCCACCACGACTGCATCGTGAAGCCGTCGAGCCAGGCGTCGAGCAGCCGCAACGCGCCGGTGACCGCCGCCCAGACCAGCAGGAGCCGCGCGACGACCCGGCCGCCGCGCAACAACCGGCCCTTCGCCGGAGCAGGTGTCGTCATCGGTGCCCTCCTGTCTGGTTGGCCGCCCGTTTCTTGGAGATCAGCGTGGTCAGCACGGTCACCAGCAGCACCAGGACGGTGGCGAGCAGCGTCGCGATCAGCGGCGAGTCGAAGATGCCGCCGCTGAGGATGCCCAGCAGCGAGTACGCTACCGCCCACAGCACGCACGCCAGCAGGCCGGACGGCAGGAACTTGCGCCAGGGATAGCCGAGCGTGCCCGCGGCGAGCAGCACCGGGATGCGCCCGGCGGGCACCAGGCGGCCGATCACCACGAGCTGCCAGCCGCGTCTCGCGAACTGCTCGCGGCCTTTGGCGAGGCGTTCGGCCTGCTGGCGGCGTTCTACGAAACGCAGGAGGGGTTCACTGCCGAACCTCGGGACGGCGAAGGTGATCACGTCGCCCAGGTACGCGCCCGCTACCGCCAGCAGGATCACCAGCGGGAGCGAGAGGTGGTCGGTGGTCATCGCGACCGCGGCCGCCGCCCCGACGACCGCGCCGGTCGGGACGATCGGGATCACGGAGCCGAGCAGTACTCCGCCGAACAGCGCCGGGTAGCCGATCGCTGACGGGTCTGTCCAATTCACCCGCGCTCCTCGCGGGTGGGGAGCAGGACGTCGGAGCCGGGGCGGGTGTGCAGGACCTCGGTGTCCAGGCCTTTGCAGCGGACGTGGTGCGCGAAGGTGCGCGGGGGTTCCACGAGGAGCTGGCGCATCCTGGCGGTGCGGTGGATGCCCGGGACGGCGAGGGTTCCCCAGTGGACCGGAACCGCCGTGCGGGCCTGGAGCAGTGCGGCGGCTTCGGCGGCTCGCTCCGGGGTCAGGTGGCCTGGGCCGAGGTTCGGGCCCCAGCCCCAGACGGGGAGGAGGGCTACGTCGACTGGGCCCAGATCGGCCATGCCGGGGAAGAGGTCGGTGTCGCCCGCGGAGTAGATCCGCTGGTCGCCGGCCTCCAGGAGGTGGCCAAGGGCGGGACTTTGCGGGCCGTGGGTGAGGCGAGGGCCCCAGCGGTGGCCTGAGTGGATCGCTTCGGTGGCGGTGATGTGCATCGGGCCGCTGGTGATGGTTTGACCTGGGGAGAGTTCTTCCACCTCGGTGAATCCTCGCCTGGCCAGCCAGGAGCCCGCGCCTCTGGGGACGACGATTCTGGTGGCTTTTCCCAGGAGTTTCAGGGAGCGGAGGTGGAGGTGGTCGCCGTGCAGGTGGGAGATGAGGACGACGTCGACGGCGGTCCAGGCGGAGACGTCCGGTTTCGGGGCGACTCGGGTCAGGGGGCCTACCCAGCGGGTGAGGACTGGATCGGTGAGGGCGACCTGGCCGGCTAGTTCCACGCGGGTCGACGCGTGGCCTAGGAAGTGGAGGTTCGGGCTGGTCACGGGTTCGAGTATTGCTGGATGCGCGGGGAGATGCTCGGCGGAGTGGTGGGGGGCACCCTGTGGAGTGGCTCGTCGCCTGGGGGCGACATCGCGCCCGGTCGCTGGCGTGGGGCACCCCGAAGCTGATTGTGCTGACGGGAGGCTTCGGATCGGGGTGCGGGGGAGGGGCTGGGTGCCTCGATGGTGGGTGCGTCGGCGGCGGTACGTGAGGGGAACCCTCGCGGGCCGGTGGAGGGTCGTGAGGGGAACCTGCGGGAATCAGAGTCAATGAGGGTGGCCCTCACGTAACTCGTCAGTGCGGGGTGGGCCGGGCTGGGGCGGGAATGTGCGAGGATTGGGTGCCTAGGCCGGTTGCGCCCAGGTGGAGGCGGGGTTTCGCGCCAAGCGGGACCGGCGGAGTGCCGGTGCAGCCTGGGTGTTGCATGGCTTTGGCGAAGTCCGGCGGCTTCGCGGCGTCATCCCGCTCGGGGCGGACGGGGGTGTTTCGGACTCGGTCTAGCTCCTCGTCGGTGTACCGGGCGCATTCGCGGTGCCAGTTCGCGATGCCGGTCATGAAGTTCTTCAGCAGGCTTGCGTACTGGGTGAGCGCGTCCTGTGCTTTCGCGTCAAGGCTGTAGTCGGCGAAGAGGCGGGGCAGGCCTACGTCTACTGCGTGCCGGAACTCGGCGAGTCTTGCTTCTGCCAGGTCGGCGACGACGCGGATGGCTCGATCCTGCTCCACGTCCAGGAAGGAACGGACTACCAGCACGGCGTTGTGCAGTCCGCCTTCGTACTCGATTTCCTTGCGGTAGGAGAACAAGTCGTTGACCAGCCAGGCGTAGTCGGCGGCCGAATCCTCCAGTGCTTCGATGACTCGGTTCCGCTGGATTTCCGGTGGCACGGTGCGGCTGCCGGCCAGCCGGCTGATGCTGATCACCAGGTCGGAGCCGAAGGTGCGGCGGCGCATTTCGACGTAGTCGACCGGGTCCGGGATGCGGTTTTGGGACTGGTTGGCCAGTTCCCACACCCAGGCGTCGAGCATGGACTCGACTGTGGCGTGGAAAGTTTCGCGTTCGGTGGTGTTCAGGGTGCCGGTGGTGCGTTGCCACAGGTCGGCCAGGCTGGTTTCCAGTGCGGTCCGCGGTGCGGGTGAGGGGGTGCCGCCGGCGGGCATGAAGAGTTTGAGGCGTTCGGTGGTCAGCCTGGCGGCGGGCAGGTCGTGTCCGAGGACTTCGGTGTAGTAGTCGTCGGCGTAGGTGGCCCAGGTGAGCCAGTCGTTGGTGAGGGACAGCTGTTCCGGGGGAGCGCCGGGGCAGAGGCCCGCGGCGACCAGTGGCAGATCGGCCGCGCGCAAACGGGCAGTGTCCCAGACTCCCTCGGACAGGATGCCCATGCGGCGTGGCCAATCGGCGATCTTCTTGCGTGCCGCGGCTAAATGCGGGCTGAGTCGCAGAGGGAACGGCAAGGGCAAGGCGGGCCGGGTGACGGGGCCGAGTTGTTCGTGGGGTTGGTGCGTGAAAGCTCGTGCGCGTTGCGGGGCGGTGGTGGCGACGGAGCGGAAGATTCGGGCGGCGGAGGTGCCTAGTCCGGAAGGGCCGCCGAGTAACTCTGGGCCGCCGCGGGCGTCTAGGGCGCCTTCGTTCATGTAGCGGCTTGAGCGCAGATGCCATTCGTGTCCGCCGGATTGCCAGTCTTGCAGGCCTTTGACGTACGCGAAGGTTTCGGCTCGTCCGGCTGGTCGCACGCCGTGTTCGTCGAACAGGGCGGGGACTTCGGTGAGGGCGGTGTGCTCGAATTGGTGCAGGCGCGAGGTCAGCAAGTCGTTTACCGCGTCCGCTGCCTCTTGGGTGGTGCAGCCCAGGAATTTTTCGAAGACCAGGACGCTGTTGGACAGTTCGCCTTCGTCTTCGACTTCTCGCTGGTAGGAGAAGAGGTCGTTGCGGAGGTGCACAGCGTCGGCGAAGCAGTCGCGCAGGACTTCCATCGGGCGTTTCGCCGCGATCTCGTCCGGGACTTCGGCGTTCAGGGAGTGTTCGATCAAGTTCGCCGACCAGGGTGCGCCGCCGACTTTGCGGCGCATGGCGACGTATTCGATGGGGTTCGCGATCCGGTTTTCGTTGATGTTGGCCAGTTCCCAGAGTGATTCGTCGAGGAGGTTGCGGGTGCTTTCGCGGAAGCGTCGCCGCCAGGCCGCTGACCGGTGCGGGATGGTGCGGTTCCAGAGGTCGGCCAGGCCGCGTTCGACGGGGTTTTCCGGGGTTTCGGTGATTTCGCCTTCGGCGGGCATGAAACGAGCGATCCGGTCGAGATAATCGCGGGCGTGTTCGATGTCGCCGGTGCGTTTGAACAGTTCCAGGAAATGGTCGTCGAAGTAGAATACCCAGACGTACCAATCCGTGACGAGGTCGAGTTCGCGCGGGGCGGCGTCGGGATGGGTGTAGGAACACAACAGGGCGTAGTCGTGGGAGTCGAGGTCGCGCTCGTTCCAGATGACGGTGCCGTGCTGGGGCACGTCGATCATGTCCATCGTGTACGCCCACGCCTTGCTGTGCTTCCGCGCGCCGGCCAGGTGCGGGTTCAGCCGGGCCGGGTATGACAGATAGAACTCGGGCAGGACGAACGGTTGCACGCGGGCTCCCCTCGCGGTCGCAGGTACCGACACCACGAGGCAAACAGACCGCACCGGCGCGGCGGAAGGCCCGCGCGGGCACGCCACTCCTGCGGTCGCCGCGCATCGCTCATGCGGCCGAGGACGAGGGCTGTTTTGATGGGCGCTGAGTACATCCGCGTCGCTCGATGGTGGAGATCGAGGCGCCGACCAACGAGGAGCCGAAGATGAGCGAAGAAGAACCCCGGGTCTCCCGCAACGACAGCGAAAACCGCTACGAAGTGTATGCGGACGGCAAACTCGCCGGCTTCGCCGAGTTCACCCCGAAGGACACCGAAACCGTCTTCACGCACACGGAGATCGGNGCTCGGCAAGGTGCTGGCGAAGGCCGCGCTGGACGACGTGGTGTCGCGGGGCGGCGTGATCGTTCCGGTGTGCCCGTTCATCGCCGGGTATCTGCGCAAGAACGAGGGCTACGCCGAGCACGTCCGGTGGCCCGGACAGCACTGAGACAGGTCAGCGGTGCCGTTCGGGGTATCCAGGTGGTCCGAACGGCCCAGCGGTGTCCGATTGGTCCGCATTTTTTGGTTATTAACCAACCTTCGTCGGTTTCGCGTTGGTTGCCGGGCAACAAAAGTGTGGGGCGTCCCACCGGTCGGTTTCAGCCCACCTGGAGGAAGATCGATGACTTCCCGGAAGACGCTCGTCGCGGGATTCACCGCACTGTCGGCCGCGGCCTTGACCGCGGGCATGTGCGTGAACGCCGCCTCGGCAAGCCCGATGGCGTTCGCCCAGATGCAGGCACAGGCGATCACCCAGGCGACGCAGGTCGCCGACACGCTCGGCGCCGGAAACGGCGGCATCTACCTCGAACGCGGCAAGGCGGTGCTGAACGTCACCGATGCCGCGGCGCAGGAGAAGGCCAAGGCCGCAGGCTACGCGACCAAGCTCGTCAAGCACAGCTTCACCGCCCTCACCGGCGCGAAGAACCAGATGGACACCGTCAAGAACGTGCCGCAGACGTCGTGGGGCATCGACACCAAGACCAACCAGGTCGTGGTGAAGATCTACGACTCGGCGTCCCAGGCCACGAAGGACAAGGTCGCGGCGGCCGCGGCGAAGCTGGGCGACGCGGCGCGCGTCGAGCACCGCTCGGGCAAGCTGTCCACCTACATCGCGGACGGCGACTCGATCAACAACGGCCAGTTCACCTGCTCGCTCGGCTTCAACGTGACCAAGGGCGGCCAGCCGTACATGCTGACCGCGGGCCACTGCACCAATGAGGGCGGCACCTGGTCCGGCGGCGACGTTTCGGGCGCGGAAGTCGTGGAAAGCGACTGCCCCGGAGCCGACTCCGGCCTGCTGACCCGCCCGAACGGCACCGGCGACGGCGCGATCAACACCGGCCAGAAGATCTCCAGCGCCGGCACCCCGACCGTCGGCGAGCAGATCGAAAAGATGGGCCAGACGACCGGCGGCGGCAGCGGCGAGGTCACCTCGGTGGACGAGTCGGTCAACTTCGACGTCGGCGTCCTGAACCACGAGTTCGGCACCACCGCCCACACCGACCACGGCGACTCGGGCGGCCCGGCGTACGACGGCGACAAAGGCCTCGGCACCCTCTCCGGCGGCGACACCCAGACCAGCTACTTCTACCCGCTGACTCTGGAACTGCAGTCCTACGGCCTCGAACTCGCCTGAGGCTTGCGGCTTCACAGCCCGCCGTCCCCCTTCCGGGGCGGCGGGCTTTCTTTTCGCGCGGCGTTTTTGTCGTACCCGGGGCTTAGAGTCTGCCGCATGAAGCCGAACCCGGCCCGAACCCTCTGGACAGCCATAGAACCCCTCCACGCAGTCGTCTACTTCGCCCCGGAACCCGCCGCGGCGGCGAAGGAGGTCGGCTTGCGCGGCTGGTGGATGGGCTACTTCGCGGGCCGGGCGGTGCCACTCGGCCCGATCGGCCCGGAGCCGGTCACGTCGATGTTCTTCGGGTTCGCACCGCGGATGGTCGAGCGAGCGCTGCCGGACGCGTGGAGGTTCGCTTCTCCGGACGTGGTACTGCGCGCGCGTCTGGAGGCGGTCGAAGCGGCGTTGACTCGGCTGCTCGGTCCGTCCACTGTGGACGAATTGGCCACGTTGCTGGAACAAGCCGTCGCCGCTTGCCGATTCGACGCCCGTCCGCTCGCCGCGGCCTGGTCCGCGGTGCCTCGTCCGGACCGGCCGCTGGCCCGGTTGTGGCTGGCGACTGCTGTCCTGCGCGAACATCGCGGTGACGGCCACGTCCTGGCCGCCGTCGCCTCCGGACTGACCGGGCTGGAAACCACCCTCACCCACATCGCCACCGGAGCCACCGGTCGCGAACAAGTCCAGCGCGCCCGAGGCTGGACCGGCGAGGAATGGTCCGAGGCAACGGCAAACCTGGTCGAGCGCGGTCTGCTCGACGCTGGCGGGTTAACCCCAGCGGGCGCGGAAGTCCGCCGGACCATCGAAGAAACCACCGACCGGCTGGCCGCCGCCCCGCTCGACGCACTGGGCCCGGCAGGTGTCGACCGGGTGCTGGAGCTGGCCGTCCCGCTCAGCAGGCGGATCATCGACGGGGGAGGTGTTCCCATCCCCAACCCGATGGGCGCGAAACGCCCCTGAGAACGATGTCGATTCCCCGGTTCCCCGCTCGACGCACTGGTGACAGGCACGAGAAGGGAGTCCGAAAGATGCTGCTCGAAGGCAAAAACGCGGTGGTGTACGGCGCTGGCGGAGGGATCGGCGGCGCGTTCGCGCGAGCATTCGCGGAGGAAGGGGCGCGAGTCTTCCTGGCCGGACGCACCCGCGAGAAGCTGGATCGAGTCGCCGACGGCATCCGCGCTGCTGGCGGTACCGCCGATGTCGCCGTGGTCGACGCGCTCGACGAGAAATCTGTCGACGCCCATGCCGACGCGGTTGTCGAGGCCGCGGGAAGCCTCGACATCTCGGTGAACGTGATCAGCCACGGTGACGTCCAGGGAACTCCCCTGGTCGAGATGTCGTTGGCCGATTACGAACAACCAGTGGTCAACGGCGTGCGCACCACCTTCCTCACCATGCGCGCAGCGGGGCGGCACATGAGGCGCCAAGGCAACGGCGTCGTCCTCCTCTTCGGCGGAGACGGCGATCCGGTGCGCAACCACGCGGTCGGCGGTCTGCAAGTCGGCTTCTCCGCGCTGGAAGCGATGCGCCGGCAGCTCGCCGCCGAACTCGGCAGGTATGGCGTGCGCACGGTGACCCTTCGGACCGGCGGCGTCCCGGAAACCATCCCAGCGGGTTTCCCGGGAGCCGAGGAACTCACCGCGGAACTCGCCGAGCCGACCATGCTCGGCCGCACCGCGACGCTGGCCGATGTCGGCGCAGTGGCGGCGTTTGTCGCGTCCGACCGAGCCCGGACGATGACCGCCGCGACAGTGAACGTCAGCTGCGGCGCGCTGGTGGACTAGGCCGGTTCGACACCAGTGCGGCACCGGCGATTGCCAGTGCCGCGAGCACGACGCTCACCGCGATGATCGTTGCGGTGGAGCCGAACCTGCCGACGGCAAGTCCAAACGCGACAGATGGGAGTCCCATCCCGAGGTAGGCCACGACGAAGAACACCGAGAGCACCCCGGCGCGGGAGGCGGGCACCGCGGATTCGGCCGAGTGCGAAAGCCCGGTCTTGAACAGCATCCCGGCACCGGCCCCTGTCGCCGCGGCGGCGATCAGGAACAAGGCGAGCGAAGGGTCCGCAATGGACACTGCCGTCGCCGCGAGACCGACGAGGTAGCACGCCGAGCCGAGAACCACGAGCTGCTGCGGTCCTAACCGGCTGAGAACCAGTTGTGCCGCGGCGGAAGCGCCGAACACGGCGAAGGTGGCCATGCCCCCGACGAACACGTCATGGATGCCGAGATCGTCGCGGATCACCAGTGCTCCGACCGAGGAAAACACTCCGGTGGCCCCGAAAGCCGCGAACCCGAGCAGAGCGGCCCCGGTGAACACGCGCTGCTGGCCGGGACGGAGATTCGTCCGGGGCGCGACCGTCGGCGGCGCGGCGGCCAGGTCGACGGTTTCCGGCGTCACCAGCACGAACGCGAGGCAGATCAGCACGATCAGCCCGAGCACGACGTACGGCAGCCGCAACGGATCAGGCAGCCATTCCGCGAGCGCCCCGGCGATCACCGGGCCGAGCGCGAGACCGCCGAGGCTGGCGCCTGCCGCAACCAGCCCAGGCAGTTTTGGCACCGCGACGTGCGGCCGGGCCTGCCGGTCCAGGTCGGCGAGGTACGCCGTGGCGCTCGCGGCCATCAGTCCGATGCCGAGCCCGGTCAGGAGCCGCCCGGCCAGCAACGCGGCCAGGCTGGTCGAGGCGATCAGGACGTAACTCGCGGCCAGAGCGGCGAACAGCGCGGGCGCGATGATCCGCCGCCTGCCGAGCCGGTCGGAGAGATGGCCGAGGAACACCAGGCTCACGACGATCCCGACGACCATGATCGCGAACGCGACTGTCACCCACAGCGCACCGAAGCGGTCGGCCTGCTGGTAAATCGGCCAGAGCGGGGTCGGTGCGGTGCCGAACGCGCTGAGCGCCGCGTACGCGCAGGCGACCACCCAGAACCCGGCGGAATGCGACAGATGCCTTCCCGGCGCGGTGGGCAGCGTGGAGTTGTGCATGTATTCCATGCTGATCCGGCACTAGTATCCGTGGCAGAGCAGTTAGAGATCTCTATTATCTAGTTGAGAGATGGTGTGTCGTGGACATCCGGCACCTGCGCCATTTCCTCGCACTGGCCGAGGAGGGCAGCTTCACCCAGGCGGCCCGCCGGGAGTTCATCGTGCAGTCCGGGATTTCGGCGTCCATCCGCGCGCTGGAAAGCGACCTCGGCGTGCACCTGTACGTGAAGGGCACGCGCCCGCCGCGGCTGACCGCCGAAGGCCGCGCGCTCGTCCCCGCCGCCCGGGAAGCGGTGCGCAGTTTCACCGCCGTGTACGACGCGGTCGGGCAGGCCAGCAGCAGGCTCACCGGATGGTTGCGGATGGGCGTGTTCAGCCACGTCGAGCACCTGGTCCCGCTGGCCGGGGTGCTGTCGCGGATGGCTGTCCTGCATCCGGACCTGGACGTCACCCTGTCCCAGCTGCCCACCGAGGAGATGCTCCGCCTGCTCCGTGTCGGGCAGCTGGACTGCGCCGTGCTGTCCGCACCTGAGCCCGCGCCGCGGGAACTCGAGGTCACGCCGCTCGCCGTGGAACCGATCGTGCTGGCCGGTGCGAGCGGCCATCCGCTGGGGCGCGCGTCGTCGGTCAGCGTGCGCGACCTCACCGATCAGCGGTTCATTGAACCGCCGCGATATTGGGCGGTGCGGACGGATCTGGACCGGCTGTTCCGGGACGCCGGACTGCGTCGCAGGAGGGTGTTCGAGGTCGACGACTGGGGCATCGTGCTCGACCTGGTGGCAGGCGGCGCAGGGCTCGCGTTCCTGCCGGAAGCGGTCGCCGACCAGGGCCGCGAGTCCGGTGTCTGGGCGAAAACCCTGACCGACGCGACCCTCGAACGCCGCGTCGACTTCGTGCTGCCGCGCGGCCAAGCGGCGACCCCGGCGGCCCGGACCCTGCGGACCGAACTGGCGGCCGTGGGTTAGCTCGTGGCGCGGGCGGAGATCTGCTGAACCGACCAGCTGTTGCCGTCGGGATCGGCGAAGTGGATGAACCCGATGTTGTCGAGGTCTTCGAGCGCGCCGGTGCCCGGATCCGAGCCGTAGACCTGGAGTTCGCCGACCTCGACGCCGCGTTCCAGCAGTTCCTCGCGGGCTTTCCGCACATCGGCGACGACCAGCTGCAGACCCTTCAGCGAACCCGGTGCCATGTCCGGTACCACGCCCTTGCCCAGGACGATCGAACAGCCCGATCCCGGCGGAGTCAGCTGCACCAGGCGCAGCCCGGGGCCGGGGGCGATGTCGTGGTCGAGCCGGAAGCCGACCTGGTCGACGTAGAACGCTTTCGCCCGGTCCACGTCGGTTACCGGGACGACGACGACCTCGAGAGTCCAGTCCATGCGACGAGTTCTAGCGGTGGCTTTCGGCGAGGGTCAAGCGCTCGCCAGCTCGACCCGGTTCCGGCCCGCCTGCTTGGCCCGGTACAGCGCGGCGTCGGCGGCCACCAGCACGTCGTCGACGCTGGTGAGATGCTCGGCCGGGTACAGCGCGCAGCCGATCGAGACGGTCAGGTCGCTGATCACCGAGTCCTGGCCCGGCAGCGTGACGATCACCTGCGGGATCCGCCGCCGGATGCGGTCGGCGATGTGGCCGAGGTGCTCGGCGCTCGGGATGTCCGGCAGCGCGATCGCGAACTCCTCGCCGCCCCAGCGGCCGCATACGTCCTGCTCGCGGACCTCGTCGCGCAGCGACAGCGCGATCTCGCGCAGCACCAGGTCGCCGGTGGGGTGGCCGTAGGTGTCGTTGATCGCCTTGAAGTGGTCGAGGTCGAGCAGCAGCACGCCGACGCTGTCCTGGTTCGCCCGCGCGCGTTCGAGGTAGCGCTCGGCGACCGTGCGCCACCAGCGTTTGGTGGCCAGCCCGGTGGTGACGTCGGTGCGCGCGTCGCGCTGGAACTGGGTGAGCAGCAGCCCGCGGTGCAGTGCCACGAGCGCGATCACGACGCCCGCCAGGATCAGCGGGTTGGCCAGCAGCAGGAGCGCCGCGGTGACCAGGCCGAGCCCGATCGCGCCCGCTTCGANCCGCTTCGAGGAGCTGGTCGCCGAAACCGGAGAACAGCTCGGCGAACGACCGCGGCGGGCTCGACAGCGCGATCGCGACCATCACGAGCGCGGTGTTGATCGCCCAGCGCAATCCCGCCGCGAGCACGAAGACGATCAGGTCGACCAGGCCGGGACCGAAGCCGTCGGCGAGCACCCCGGGGTACTCGTGCATCCCGAGCGCGAGCACCGCGACGGCGGCTTGCGTCCCGCACAGGACGGACGCGCAGGAGAAAATCCAGCGGTGCGGCAGGACCGGCCGTTCACGCGGCCAGATCCGCCACCACGCGACGGCGTAGGTGAGCACGACCATCGCCGACGCGAGGATCGCCGGCAGCGCCACCACGGCGGCGATGCTCCACACGGCCTTGGTGTCGACGTACGCGACAGTGGGCGCTCGGCTGTACTCGCGCTGCCGTTCGATGTGCCGGGTCGCCTCGATCGCGAGCGCCGCGCACACGGCGAGAACCCCGAAGCGGACCAGGTCGATGTGCCGCACCGGCGCGAGCCACGCGGTGGCGAGGGTGGTGCCCACTGCCACGACGTTCACCAGCAGCACGTACCTGCGGACGTGAGAGGGCAACCGCCATAGGCGCCAGCCTGTGAACCACCCGGCAACTCGTCCGCGCACTCTTCACCTCACCCGATTGGCTTCTACGGTAAACGACGAGGCGCGTTGTGTGCTGCCTGTCGTCCGGACTCTGGGAAGCACCGGGGCGATTTCGCCCGGACAGCCCAGCGCCCGGCGGCCGGCGAGGGGAGGTGGCCACTGTGAGTAGCGGACAGCTGCGCCGAATCCGGGCCGGACCAGGGGATCCGCGAGGGCCCCTAGTGGACCCTCATGGCCACTTTCGGTGACCAGCTCCCCCGGCGGTGACGTGCGAAAACCGCCGAAGGCGCGACTCTGAAACGGAGGTGACGACGGTGAGCGACAACAACTGGACGGCTCTTCGGTGACCTCGGTCTCCCTCGCGGTCTCGACTTGAGGTCGAGACTTCGGTCTTCGCAGGTGAGAGGAGGTGCCCACAGTGCGGGACAACAACTGGTGAATGGGGCTGGGGCGGGAATCCGGGATGCGGAAAGGAGGCGGCGGGATGCGCGACAACAACTGGACCCGCTGAGGACTGCCGGTCGATGCCGGTCCATGCCGGTCGATCGGAAAGGAGGTGGCCGCGGTGCGTGACAACAACTGGATCCGCTGAACCTGCTGATTGCTGACCGTTGATTCGGGAAGGGAGCTGCCGTCGTGCGCGACAACAACTGGAACCGCTGAAGTCCGCTGATTGCTGACCGTCGAGCTGCGAAGGGAGTCGCCCGCGATGCGTGACAACAACTGGACCTGCTGAATCTCGCGATCACCGAGCCAAGAAAGGAGTCCCCGCCATGCGCGACAACAACTGGACCCGCTGACCCTGCCGACCACTGCCTGCCAATTCGCGAAGGGAGTTGCTGCTGTGCGCGACAACAACTGGGCCCGTTGAGCCCTGCCGACCACCGCCCGTCGAGCCGCGAAAGGAGCCGCTGCTGTGCGCGACAACAACTGGGCCCGCTGAGCCCCGCCAACCACCGCCCGTCGAGCCGCGAAAGGAGCCGCTGCTGTGCGCGACAACAACTGGGCCCGCTGAACCCCGCCAACCACCGCCCACCGAGCCACGAAAGGAGCCCCGCCATGCGTGACAACAACTGGACCCGCTGACCGGCCCTCAACCCGCCCCACGAGGAGGTGAGAGGGCATGCGTGACAACAACTGGACGTGACCGAAACCAGTCCCGCGGCGCACCCGTTCCGCGGATTACGGCGCGGGAGGTGGGGTGGCCCCGTCGAGGGGAGTTCGGCGGGGCCGCACCGCGCGGTCCGCTCGCACCGCCCGCGCCCATGCGATCCCGGCCAAAGCGGCGCACCCTGCCCCAGCGACGGCGGCGATCGCGACCACCGTCGTCGGCGCGAAGGCCAGCGCCAGTGCGCCCGCGGCGGCGATCGTCAGGCCTTGCGCCGCTCGCAACGCCGCGATCGCGACTCCGATCACCTGGCCGCGCTGTTCCGGCGGCGCGGCGAGGCTGTACTGCACCTGGGTGATCAAGTCGTGCGCGGAGAACATCCCGGACACCGTCCAGAGTGCGACGACCACCGGCACAGCGGGCGTCCAGCCGGTCGGCAGCAGGACGAGACTGCTCGCCACCGCGAGCGGACCCAGCCATCGCACCTGCCGGGCCCGCGGCAACCGGCTGATCAGCAGCGCGCCGAGCAGCGTCCCGACCGGGTTCGCCACCAGCAGCCAGCCGAGCACGCCCGTGCCGCCGAGTTGTGCGGCCACTGGCACGGCCAAACCCTCCGGCACCACGTAAAACCCGCAGCAGCACGCGATCGCCAGCAACGACCGCAGTTTCCGGTCCCGCGCGACAAGCCGGCAACCAGCCTTCAGCGACGCCCATTGCGGCGGGTGCTCGGCCACCTTCGAAACCGGGTACAACCGCAAACCCCAGCGCAGCGCGGCTGCCGACACCGCGAATGTCACCGCGTCCGCCCACAGCGCGCCCGAAACCCCGAGCCACGCGACCACCGCGGCGCCCGCGCCGAAGCCGATCACCAGTGCGGCCTGGTACGTCGAGGAGAGAATCGCTTGACCGGTCGCCAGTTTCTCCTCGCCCAGCATGTCCGGCAGGACCGCCTGCCGAGCCGCCTGAAACGGTCCGGCCGCGAGTTGCACGATCACGAGCAGTCCCGCGGCGACCGGCCAAGGCAGGCCGGGAATCGCCATCAACGCGACCAGCAATGCGCGCACGACATCGGCGACCACGAGCACGGTGCGGCGCGGGAACCGGTCGGCGAGCCCGCCGAGCGCACCGCCGAGGAGGTCCGGCAAATAGGTGAGCGCGTACGTCCCGGCGGCCCAGCCAGCGGACGCCGTTCGGTTGAACACCAACACAGTCAGCGCGACTCGTGCTAGTTGATCACCTGCCACCGACAGCACGTGCGCGAGCCAAAGCGCACGAAATTCGCCCATCCGGAACACACTCCGGAAAGACGGCGCTGTCGTGGTCATGCGCTCACCCTGTCGTGACTCGGCCACCCGGAGCAACCCCGGCCCGGCGTGGGTGGGTCGCGGATCCGGCTCCGGCCGTCCGTGGAAAACTGGGTGATCGCCGTCCGTGGATGATGTCGCACCGAAGGGTTTTCCGTTGACCGAGGAGAGCCGGCAGGTCGCCGGTCGCTACGAGCTCGCCGAACTGATCGGCAGCGGCGCGATGGGGATGGTCTGGCGCGGGGAGGACAAGATCCTCGGCCGCGTCGTCGCGGTGAAGGAACTCCTCATGCCCGTGAACCAGGGCGAGGACAAGGTCGAGGAAGCCCGCAACCGCGCCATGCGCGAGGCCCGCATCGCCGCCCGGCTGCAGCATCCGAACGCCATCTCGGTGTTCAACGTGGTCGAGCACGAGGACCGCCCGTGGCTGATCATGGAGTACCTGCCCTCGCGCAGCCTCGCGGTGAAACTGCGCGAGGACGGCCCGCTGACCGTCGACGAGGCGATTCCGTTCGGGGTGCAGCTGGCGGGCGTGCTCGCCGCCGCGCACCGGGCGGGCATCGTGCACCGCGACGTCAAACCCGGCAACGTCCTGCTCGGCGACGACGGCAGCACGGTCAAGGTGACCGACTTCGGCATTTCCCGCGCGGTCGGCGACGTCACGCTCACCGCGACCGGCGAAATCTCCGGCACGCCCGCGTTCCTCGCGCCCGAGGTCGCTCGCGGCGAGGAAGCGACGTTCGCCTCCGACGTGTTCGCCCTCGGCGCGACGCTGTACATGGCGGTGGAGGGCGATCCGCCGTTCGGCACCGCGGACAACGCGATCGCCTTGCTGTACCGGGTTTCCAGCGGTTCGATCAACCCGCCGAAACAGGCCGGGAAGCTGGAGCCGCTGCTGCTGAAGCTGCTGGAGCTCAAGCCGGAGGACCGGCCGTCGATGGCCGAGGTGGTCACCGAACTGCGCAAACTCGACGGCGGCGTCACCCCGGTCGCGACGGTTCCCGAACCGCCGACGCTGCCGGAGGCCACCCCGCCGGCGGTGCCTGCCACGGTCGCGGTTCCGGACGCGGGCGCTGCCGCCGCGCCGCCCGCGGGCTCGGACCGAAGACGCCGCGGGATGATCTTCGCCGGGGCGGGCGCGCTGCTCGTCGTGATCGCCGTGATCGTCACTGTCGTCCTCACCCGCAACCACGGGGAGGAAAATCCGGCTGCGAACCAGTCGGCCGCCGAGAGTTCCGCGGCTTCCCACGCTCCGGCGCCTTCGTCTGCTTCGAAGGCGTCACCGTCGACGCAGCCGTCGAGTCCGCCTTCGTCGAGCAGCCCGCCGTCGTCCAGTTCCGCGGCGAACTCTCCGGACGCGATGGCTTCCGCGCTGCGCGCTTACTTCTCGTACCTGCCGAGCAATCTGGAGCGCGGTTGGTCCATGATCAGCGACGCGTTCCGCGCCTCGCACAAGAATCAGACTTTCGACGAGTACAAGGCGTGGTGGGGCCGGTTCACCTCGGTGATCGCGAGCGACGTCGAGGTCACCGGCGAGAACAAGCTCACCGCCGTGATCACCTACAACTATCCGAACGGCGGCTCGAAAAAAGAGACGCACCGCTACACGATGTCGCAGCGCGAGGGCACCTGGCAGATCGACGCGGAGAACTAACTCTCAAGCAGCAGCGCGATCGCGGCGGCGGCGTCGCAGTCCGGGCCGACTCGCACGGTGTGCAATCCGGCGGACCGTGCGGGTTCGACGTCCGCGCCGACGAGCCAGGCGTCCGCCAGCGTGGTCTCGCAGCGTTCGGCGGCGAGCTCGAACAGCTTCGGGTCCGATGTGGACAGTCCGTCCGGCCCGGCGAGTGCCCAGCCGTCCACGAGTCCGGCGATTCCGGTGCACAGCAGCGTGGACAGCTGCGGTTCGCCCTCGCCGAGGACGCCGATCCGCCAGCCCGCCGCGCGCAGCCGGGGCAATCCGGTCAGCACGCCGGGCGCGACGGGGACGAGCGCGGGATGGCGGTCGCGGTAGGCGTCTTCGAGCTCGGGTATTTGCAGGTCGAAGCGCTCGCGGAGGTTCTTGAAGAACGCGGCCCGGTCGGCGCGCCCGCGGTCGTCGGCGGCGATGAGCCACGCGGCGTCCGCGTCGGCGAGCCGGTGTTCCGCGCAGAACTCCCACACCCAGCGGCGGAACCCCTCCGCGCGATCGACGAGCGTGGTGTCGAGGTCGAACAGGACGAGCCGCACGGGGAGAGATTAGCGTGTTCCGTCCGGGCTCCGGGAGATTCTTATACTCCGTTCGATTGAACAGAGCGCGGTTTTTGTCGGTGTTCGATGCGAACATATGTTCGTGACGAGCGAAGGACCGATCCTCCACGCCGACCTCGACGCGTTCTACGCCTCGGTCGAGCAGCGCGACGATCCCCGGCTGCGCGGCAGGCCGGTGATCGTGGGCGGTGGCGTGGTGCTGGCCGCGAGCTACGAGGCCAAGGCGTTGGGCGTGCGCACCGCGATGGGCGGGGTGCAGGCCAGGCGGTTGTGTCCGCATGCCGTGGTGGTGCCGCCGCGGATGCCGGTCTACAGCGCGGCGAGCAAGGCGGTGTTCGAGGTGTTCCGGCAGACGACGCCGGCAGTGGAAGGAGTGTCGATCGACGAAGCTTTCTTGGACGTCGGCGGTCTGCGGCGAATCGCCGGGCAGCCGTCGGAGATCGCGGTGCGCCTGCGCGCGGAGGTGCTGGCGCAGGTCGGGCTGCCGATCACGGTAGGGGTGGCGCGCACGAAGTTCCTCGCGAAGGTGGCAAGCGGCGTCGCAAAACCGGACGGCCTGCTGGTGGTGCCGCCGGAACGGGAGTTGGAGTTCCTGCACCCGCTGCCGGTGGAGCGGTTGTGGGGAGTGGGAAAGGTGACGTCGGCGAAGCTGCGGGAACGCGGCGTCCGCACCGTGCGCCAGGTCGCCGAGCTGCCCGAGGCCGCGCTGATCTCCATGCTGGGCCCAGGTTCCGGACGCCACCTGCATGCCCTGGCACACGGTCGCGACCCGCGCGCGGTTCACCCAGGAAAACGCCGCCGCTCGATCGGCTCGCAACGCGCACTGGGCCGTCGTCCTCGCTCCCCGGCCGAGCTGGACGAGATCGTGGTGTCCATTGTGGACAGATTGGCGCGCCGGTTGCGCGGCGCGTCGCGGGTATGCCGGACGGTGGTGCTGCGAATGCGCTTCGCGGACTTCACCCGTGCTACGCGGTCGCACACGCTCGCCGACAGCACCGACCACACGGAGACTCTGTTGTGCGCCGCCCGCGGTCTGCTGTCCGCGGCGCAACCGCTGGTGTACGACCGGGGTTTGACGTTGCTGGGCCTGTCGTTCTCGAACCTCGACAGCCATGGCGCGGTGCAGTTGGCGCTGCCACTGGACCAACCGTCCAGCCCGGCGATGTCCGTCGAGGCGACTGCGCTGGACTCAGCAGTGGACGCGCTGCGAAACCGCTTCGGCGCGGCCGCGTTGACCCGGGCGGCGTTGCTGAGTCATGAGGCGGGGATGGAGATGCCCATGCTGCCGGACTGATCGAATGCGGTGGTCCCGCGGACGCTTCACTGCGGTTCGGCCGACCTTGCGGGAAAGTGCGGGAGGTCGTTGTCCAGCATCAGGGATTGAGATGCTGGGGTGCCGGACCGATCGGGTGCGGTGGTTCCGCGAGGGCTGCTCCCGGGCCGGGGGCGGGTGATCCCGACGGGATGGGTGCTGGGCGGAAGTTCGGCCAGCCGGGACTGGGCGGGACGCCGCGGGTTTCGTCCTCCCGGTGCGGCTCTGGTCCAAGTTCGGTGATCCTGGCACCGTGCGCAGCAGAGGGAAGATCGCGGTGGCTTGCCTCGTGCTCGAACGCGGGCCCTCGCCGAGAAGCGCTGACTCAGGCGGACGGGAAACGCGGAAATGTCAGCTGAGCGCTTGAGGCTCGGTCGCCGCCTTCTCCTGACTGGCCGCCCACGACGCCAGCAGGGCCAGACCGTCCGCGGACGTCGTGCCGGTGGGGGCGGTGTAGACGTTCAGGAGCAGGCCGGGGTCGGCGGGCAGGTCCATCGATTCGACGTCCAGGTCGAGTCGGCCCACAGCGGGATGGTGCACGCGTTTGCGTCCGGACCGGTGGAGCCGGACGTCCTGGGATGCCCATCGCTGCCGGAACAGGTCGCTGCGTGTCGATAGCTCGCCGACGAGCGCGATCAGTTCCTCGTCGTGCGGGTTGCGGCCTGCTTCCATGCGCAGTTTCGCGGCCACGTCGGAGGCGACTCGGTCGTAGTCGACGAAGAACGTTCCCGCCGCTTCGGGTTCCAGATACACGAACCGAGCGGTGTTCGCTGGTCGTCGTGGGTCGGTCAGCATCGGGGAATACAGTGCGCGGGCTAGGTGGTTCGTGGCCAGTACGTCGTAGCGGCCGTTGCAGATCCATGCCGGGGCGTCGGTGATGGCGGCGAGCACCTGCTGAAGNCTGCTGAAGCGCCGGACGCACTGTCACGGCGGGTCGGCGGCGTGGGCCGGTGGGTGTCCTGGATTGCCGCGCTAGCTGGAACAGATGATCGCGTTCGGCTTCGTCGAGGTGCAGGGCGGCGGCTACCGCGTCGAGTACGCCGTCGGAGGTGCCGGCGAGGCTGCCGCGTTCCATGCGCACGTAGTAGTCGACCGATACGCCCGCCAGCAGGGCTGCTTCTTCGCGGCGCAGGCCTTTCACCCGGCGGTTGCCGCCGTAGACGGGCAGCCCGGCCTGTTCGGGCGTGATCCGTGCGCGACGGGAGCTCAGGAATTCCTTGATCTCGCTGCGCAGATTGATCGTGGCCACCTCGTCACCGTAGCTGCTGTCCGCGGGCGGAGGGAGGCACTGCGAGTACCCCGGCGGCTAGCGCGGACGCCTAGGTTCCCGATGCGGTCGTGGCGGTGCCGCCGTCGACCGGGATGATGGTGCCGGTCAGGTATGACCCGGCCCGGCTGGCGAGGAATACGGCGACGCCTGCCATGTCGTCGTCGCGGCCGAGTCGGCGGAGCGGGGCCTTCGCCGCGATCGTGTCGCCGATGGCATCGATCGTGGCCGCCATCATCTGCGACGGGAACACTCCTGGGGCTACCGCGTTCACCGTGATGTGCTGCGGGCCCAGTTCCCTGGCAAGCACCCTGGTGAGCTGATGGAGCGCCGCTTTGCTGCTGGCGTAGGAGTAGTTGGGCGCCTCGGCGACGTGGACGGCGGCGATGCTTCCGATGTTGATGATCCGCGCGGGATCGTCGTCGGTGCCCGCCCCGCGCAGTGCGGGCAACAGCGCCTGCACCAGCCAGAACGGCGACTTCAGGTTGAGATCGAGCACTGCGTCCCATGCTTCGGCCGGGAACGTCTCCAGCGGCTCGCGCCACATCGCTCCCGCGTTGTTGACGAGGATGTCCAGGCGTTCCGAGCCGGCCTTGACCAGAGCGGCGAGGCGCTGGCACTCGTCGTGCCTGGACAGGTCGGCGGGGATTGCCTGGACGTCGCCGAATTCGGACAGCAGACGCTGTGCCTCCGCACACGCTTCTGCCTTGCGTGAGCTGATAATGACGCGGGCGCCCGCCTGCAGAAGGCCGCGCGCGATCATCATTCCGATGCCTCGGGTGCCGCCAGTGACAAGTGCGTATTTCCCGCTCAGGTCGAAAAGGTCTGAGTGAGTGGTGTCCGCCATTGGTTTTCGGTCCTTTTGTCGTGGAAACGCGCTGATGTGGGCGAAGCTGCCGTGCGTCCGAGGAGTGTTGTCGGCGGGTTCGTTCAGGATGCCGACTCGAATAGGTTGCCAGTCGTCATGGACGTCGGGGAGTCCCTGGTGATACGGGTACTGGGAGGGCCTCCCCTGTCGAGGCAATGTCGCGCAGCGCGGCAAGCCCTGCGCTGACCAGCGGATGCCCGCTGCTGCCACGGCGTACGGCGGTCAGCAATTGGCGTGTGGGAATAGACTTCCCCCGCAATGGAATCCGCTTAACCGCGTGTTCGGGCAGCGGCACGATCCTCGGCATCGGACACACGCCGAGGGCCTCGGCGACGAGTGCTGATACTGCGTACCACTCCTTGGCTCCGTGAACAATGCGAGGCATGAACCCGGCGGCGCATGCCGCGGTCACCAGCGGATAAGTGTCGTTGTTGTGTTTCTTGACGATCCATGGTTGATCGGCCGCCTCGGCGAGTTCGATTCCCTTGCGCCGGGCCAGTAGATGGGTTGCGGCGACGAGCAGGTCTTGGCGGTCGGTCGTCAACGGGGTCTGTTCGAAGCGGGAATCGGTGGCCGACGGTGCCCCGGGGCCGGGCAGCACCAAGGCGATGTCGGCCTCGTCGGCGAGCAGGAGACGGTAGCAGTCGACGCTTTCCTCTTCGATGATGCGCGGTTCTGCCAACGGATGTGTCTTTGCGCAGGCTGGCGACGCCCGGAGCGGCGAGGGTCGCCAGCGCGGAGGAGACGCCGCACAGGCGCAGCGTGCCGCGGAGTTCAGCGCCCTCCGCGGCGAGTTCTGCGCGGGCCGCTTCCCATTGCCCTCGGCGTGTCGGAGCACGATGCGTGCGGCGGGAGCCAGCTGTACTCGACGACCTTGCGGCACGAGCAGTTCCACCTCCAGATCCCGGGCCAGCAAACGCAATTGGCGCGCGACGGCAGAGGGGGTCAAGTGCGGCGCGGCGGCGGTCGCGGTTCCGTGCTCGGCGAGGGTCCAAAGGACGTGCAACCGGTGATCAATAATGGAGGCCAGGCTAAACGGTTTTTTGCGAAAGAATTCGTTGGACGTGCACGCTTTCCGGCGCAAACCTGGAGGCATGAGGGATCTGCCTGCCCCGCTGACGGTGGGGAGCGTCCAGTTCGGGCAGGCGTTCGGGAAGCAGCTTTCCGAGGACGTCGGCGCGTCCGGTGTGGTGGGGTTGCGGCTTGGCCTGGCTGCCGCGGTTCTGCTGGTCCTGTACCGGCCCGCGGTTCCGCGCAGCTGGGCGGAAAGGAGGGTGGTCCTCGGCTTTGGCGCGGCCATCGCGCGGAGATGAATTTGATCTATCCCGCGTTGACCTTCTTGCCGCTGGGGGCTCGCGAGCGCGCTGCAGCTGGTGGGGCCGGTTTCCTTGGCATTGGTCACTTCGCGACGCGGCTTGTGCGGTCGTGGCCGGAGGCGGGGTGTGGCTGTTCCACGCCCCGCGCGACGTCGTATTTCCGCTCGGTGGCGTGGCTCTCGCGTTGGCTTCCGGCGCTTGCCTGGCCGCCTACTTCCTGCTCAGCAAACGCGCCGGGGCCAGGAACTCGGGAGGAGGTCCGCTTGTGCTGGCGTTGGCTTGGGCTGCCGTGCTTTCGGTGCCGCTGGGCGTTATCGACCAAGGCACCCGGCTGGCGACGCCTCGGGTGTCGGCGTGATGGTGGCCGTGCTCTCGGCCGTGGTGCCGTATTCCTTGGAGCTGGCGGCTTTGCGACGGCTGCCTGCCCGGACGGTCGGGGTGCTGGCCAGCCTTGAGCCGGCGAGTGCGGGGCTGGCCGGGGTGCTGGTCCTCGGCGAGCACTTGCGCCCGGTGCAGTGGGTGGCCCTGGCTTGCGTCGGTCTCGCGATCGCCGGGGCGGTGTTGGCGCGGAAGGACGCTACTCAGCGGGCCGGTTGACCAGCGCGGCAATGCCTTCGATCAGGCGGTCCAGCCCGAACGCGTACTCGTGGTCGAGGCTGTACGGAGCCTGGTGCGTTTGCCCGGCGGCAGCGCCGACCCGATCCGCGACCGGGAAGCGGCGCGGTTCGTAGACCTCCGCCAGCGCGGGAGCGGTCGCGGCCCACCATTGCTGGTCGGTCATCCCGGTTTGCCGGACGACCCGCGCGGCTTCGACTTTGCGGCGCGCCAGGCCTTCCACGTGGGTGGTCACCAGGGTGATCGTCGAGTCCATTTCCACGTCCGACAGGCCGATGCCGTCGACGACCGCCAGTTCCAGGTCGTACTTCGCGATCGCGTTGGGGCCAAGGGCCGGACGGCCGGTGAAGACTTGCAGCAGCCACGGATGCCGCAGGTGCATCGCCCAGTTGACGGCGGCGACGCGGCGGAGGCCGTCGCGCCAGTCGTCGGCGTCTATTTCGGACAGTTCGGCTACTGCCTCGCCATAGACCGCGTCGACCATCGCTTCGACCAGTTCCGCGCGCGACGAAACGTAGGTGTAGAGCGACATCGTCCCGACGCCCAGCGATTCGGCGATCCGGCGCATCGACAGCGTCGCCAGGTCCTGTTCGGTGTCGGCGGCCTCGACCGCCGCGTCGACGATCCGGGCGGGGGTCAGTCCGTGCTTCGGGCCGCGCCGCGGCAGCTGGCGGGTGCCCCACAGCAGCGCGATCGTCGCGGCGGGGTCGCCGGGGGTGCCGTCAGTCGTCACGTGACCAGCATAGGAACTCAACTCCGTAGGCAATACGGAGTTCTGTGCTAGCCTTATTCGTATGGCATACGGAGCAGATGGCCTGGTGGCCCGCGGGGTGTGCAAGCGGTACGGCGAACGGGCCGCGCTGGACGGGTTCGACCTGCGGGTGGAGCCGGGGACGGTGTGCGGGCTGCTCGGTCCCAACGGCGCGGGCAAGACGACCGCGGTCCGGATTCTGACCACGTTGCTGCGTCCGGACGCGGGCGAGGTGCGGGTGGCCGGTTTCGACGCGGTCGCGGAGCCGGACGAGGTGCGGCGGCGGATCGGGCTGGTCGGGCAGAGCGCCTCGGTCGACGAGATCCTGACCGGCAGGCAGAACCTCGAACTGTTCGGCAGGCTCGGCGGATTGCCCTCGCGGGCGTCCCGGGCGCGGGCGAGGGAACTGCTGGAGCGGTTCGGTCTCGCCGAAGCCGCGGGCCGGTCGGTCTCCGGCTACTCCGGCGGCATGCGGCGCAAGCTGGACCTGGCCGCCGGGCTGCTGCTGAACCCGGCGGTGCTGTTCCTCGACGAACCGACGACCGGACTCGACCCGGCCGCTCGCATCGACGTCTGGGCGGACGTCCGCGCGCTGGCCGGCACCGGCACCACGGTGCTGCTGACCACGCAGTATCTGGAGGAGGCCGATCAGCTCGCCGACCGGATCGCCGTCCTCGACGCCGGCCGGGTCGTCGCCGCGGGCACGCCGGACGAGCTGAAGGCGAAGGTCGGGCCGGACCGGGTCGAGACGGTCGTCCGCAAGCCGACGCTCGACGAGGTCTTCCTGCACCTGACCGGCAACGCGGCGGGGGAGGCGCGATGACCGTCACCGCACCCGGAAGCGGGTCCTGGCCGACGCACACCGCCGTCCTGACCCGGCGGATCCTCGTGCACTGGAAGCAGCGTCCGGTCTCGATCGCGGTCACGCTGCTGTTCCCGGTCCTGATCGTGGTGATGTTCGGCCAGCTTTTCGGTGGCGCGATGGCCATCCGGGACGGTGCGTACATCGACTTCCTCATCCCCGGCATGCTCGCGATGACCATGCTGTTCGGGCTGGAATCCACTGTCCTCGCAGTGACTTCCGACGCCTCGAAGGGGGTCACCGAGCGGATCCGCGCGATGCCGGTCAGCGGGCTCGCGGTGTTGACCGGACGCTGTCTCGCCGACTTGATCAGCGCGGTCGCCGGGCTCGTCGTGATGATGGGAGCGGGGCTGGCGCTGGGGTGGCGTCCGCAGCAGGCGTCCGTGCTCGGCGCGGTCGGGCTCTTGTTGTGGCTGCGGTTCGCCTTCGTCTGGATCGGGATCTACCTCGGGCTGCTGCTCAAGACCCCGGAATCGGCGGTTTCGGTGCAGGTGCTGGTGTGGCCGGCCGGATTCCTGTCCGGCGTTTTCGTTTCCCCGGACACCATGCCTGCCTGGCTGAGCGCGATCGCGACCTGGAATCCGCTCACCGCGACGGCTTCCGCGGTGCGCGAGCTGGCGGGCAATCCGGCGTGGGCCGCGAATGGCTGGGCGGCGGAGCATTCCGTGCTGCTCGCGCTGGCGTGGCCCGCGGCGCTGACCGCGATCTTCCTGCCGCTGGCCACCCGGCGGTACCGCATGCTCGGGCGGTGAGAAAACAGCCGGGCGGCAAGGGAAATCCCCGGCCGCCCGGCCGCACCCCGAGCGAAATTCAGGCGCGCGCCTTCGAATGCGTCCGCCCGCGCAGGTCGAGTTCGATTTCCTCCAGCGTCCGGCCCTTGGTTTCCGGGACGAGCCACTTGGTGAGGAAGAACAGGACCACGTTGATGCCCGCGAACAGGAACATCGAGCCGCCGAGGCCGAGTGCGCCCGGGTCGGAGATGATCGGGAACACGGCGCTGATGATGCCGGTCGCGGCCCACAGCACGACGCTGCTCACGCCCATGCCCGCGGCGCGGACCTTCAGCGGGAACACCTCGGCCATCATGACCCACACGACCGCGCCCCAGCCCAGTTCGTAGCCGACCAGGTAGAGCACCATGGCGACGAGCATCAGGATGCCCTTGGTCGCGGTGTCGTGGACTTCCAGCACGATGAACCCGGCCGCGACCAGGGTGAGCACCATCAGCACGTTGCCGATCAGCAGCAGCGGCTTGCGGCCCCACCGGTCGACCACGAACACGACCCACGCGGTGAACAGGAACTTGGTCAGGCCGAGCAGCACGCCGGACAGCAGCGCCGCCTGGGTCGCGAAGCCGAGGCCGATCAGCATCGTCGGGAAGTACGCGTTCACCGCGTTCACGCCGCTGAACTGCTGGCCCATCGCGAGCAGCAGGGCCACCACGAGCATCGGCCGCACAGTGGGCGTCAGCAGGTCGCGGAAGCGGGTCTTCGCCGATTCCGAGTCGAGCCGGATGACCTCGCGGATCGTGCCGATCTCCTCGTCGACGTTCACACCGCCGCCGTGCGAGCTGAGCAGGACCGCGCGGGCCCGCTCCTCGTGGCCGTTCGCGACGAGCCAGCGCGGCGTTTCGGGCAGGAGCACCAGGCCCGCCAGCAGGATCACCGCGGGCACGATGGCGCCGGCGAACATCAGCCGCCAGTTGCCCGAGGTGCCGAGCCCGTAGCTGACCAGGAACGCGATCAGGATGCCGAGCACGATGAAGATCTGGTTCAGCGCGCCCATCGCCCCGCGCAGCCGGGCCGGAGCGAGTTCCGACAGATACGTCGGAACCGTCGACGACGACAGCCCGATCCCGACGCCGATCACCAGCCGGGAAATGATCAGCAACGTGAATGTCGGCGAAAACGTGGCCGCGAGCGTGCCGATGATGACGACGACCGCGGCCACCATGATCGTGCGGCGGCGGCCGAGCCTTTCGTTGAGCCGGGAGGAGAAACTCGCGCCGACGATCGCACCGATCGAAATGCTCGCGGTGATGACGCCTTTGTCCCAGCCGGACAGGCCCCAGAGTTTCCCGATGAACGGCAACACCCCGGAAATGACGCCGAGGTCGTAACCGAACAGGATGCCGCCGAGGGCACCGAAGAAATACAGCGTCGTTCTGCCGATAGGCCGCCGCGCCGCGGCTGTCTGTGTCATTGCCGAGCCGTCTCTTTCCGGGATGGCCGGCCGGTCCTGGTCCGCTGCCCACGAGGTCAGCGCCGTCCTGGCCGGACGAATGGGGGTCGAGGGGACAAGGACTGCCGGACTGGTCCAGCACTGCGAAACGGCCGGATCCGCCGCCGTGCAACGCCTTTCCTCGCCGTGCGCCGGCCCGCTCGCTCCGGTACGAACTTCGCCGTACACAGTCACACGCTGGTCATCGGCGGGCAAGACGCGGGCTGATAACTATTCAGTCACGTGACTAGCGTTCACATATGTGGACGCGGTAGGCGGGTGTTTTCGCAGGTCACCGCCTTGATGGAAAGATCTTGCCCAGCGTTTTCGTGAACGTCGAACTGCCGGGAACCGGCTGCGGCGGATGTCCGTCGTACGGGTCGTCCGGTCGCCGCGGTGGGGGAGATGCGCATGGGAACGGGTTTCGAGGTCGCTCCGGGGGAGGTCGCGACCGCGGCCCGGCGGGCGCACCAGGCGGCGGCGACCGTGCGGACGGTCGACCTCGCGGGCGCGCTCGCCGGGGTCGGGCTGTCCGGCGGCACGAGCGTGGCCGCGGCGGACCGGCTGTCCAGCACCTGGGGCCGCGCCGTTCCGAAGTGCGCAGCCGGCACCGAGGCCTACGCGGGCAACCTCGACCAGGCCGCGGCCGGCTACCGCGACACCGACCAGAACGCGACCGGCAAGATCGCGGCGGCGGGCCGATGATCACCTGGGGAGACGTCCGGCGCTGGAATCCCGCCGCCCTTGCCGCAGCCGTCGACGCGCTCGGCACCCGCGCCGCCCGGCTCACCGCGGCGAACGACGATGCCGACGCCATGACGAAGTTCGGTGCCTGGCAAGGCGACGCGGCGGACGCGGCGACCGCCAAAGGCACTGCGCTCACGGCGGAATTGCGGCAGCTGACCACCGACGTTTCGGCGGTCCGGCGCGGGGTGCACGACGCGCAGCTGGCGGTCGAGCGGATCAGCTCGGCGGTGCGGGAGGTCGACGATTTCGCCTCGCGCAACGGAATGCGGATCGACGACGGCGGCGGCGTCAGCGGCGAACCCGGGCGGCAAGCCGAACTCGCTGACCGCGTCAGTCAGATTCTCCGCGATGCCACCGAAACCGACGCCGACCTCACCGTCGTACTCGACCGCGCGGTGAAGGGCGAAAGCGGCGGGACGGGCGTCGTCGCGCTGGCGATGGCGACCAGCAGCCAGCCGAAACCGAACGGCACCCCGGCGGAGAACCGGGAGTGGTGGGACAGTCTGTCCGACTCCGCGCAGTCCGCGATCCTGCGCGATAACCCGGACCTGATCCGCAACCTCGACGGTATCCCGGTGGTCGATCGCGACGCGGCGAATCGCGTTGTGCTGCACCAGGAAATCGACAAGCGCAACGGTGACGACGCGCAACTGCGCGGCCTCACCGCGATCCGCGACCGGCTCGCGGCCACCGGCGACGGCAAACCGTCCGCCTTCCTGATCTCGCTCGACGTCAGCGGCGACGGCACCGCGGTGGTCGCGGCCGGAAACCCGGACACCGCGGCGAACGTCGCGACCTACGTGCCCGGCACGGGCAGCGAGCTGGCCAAGATCGGCGGCGACCTCGGCCGGTCGGACAAGATGTGGCAGTCGGCGACGATGGCGGGCTCGTCTTCGACGTCGGTGATCACCTGGGTCGGCTACGACGCGCCGGACGAACTCGTGAACGCCGCCAGCGAGAAATACGCCGACGGCGGCAAAGACGCGCTGTCGAAATTCGAGGACGGCCTGCGGGCTTCGCACGAAGGCGCGCCGTCGCACAACACCGTGCTCGGCCACAGCTACGGCACGACCGTGATCGGCCATGCGGCTCGCGACGGCGGGCTCAACGCCGACGACCTGATCTTCGCCGGCAGCCCCGGTGTCGGCGTCGAGCACGCGAACCAGTTACACCTCGACGGCGTCCCGCAGGATCAGGTCGCCCAGCACGTGCACTCGACGGTCGCGGAACACGACCTCATCAAGATCACCAACATCGGCGTCGGCGGCCACGACCCGCTCGGCCCGAGCCCGACCGTCGGCGGATTCGGCGGACAGGTCTTCGAATCGGCACCGGGCGACAAGGGCCCGTGGTACGAGGGCGGCTTGTCCGGGGCCGCGCACAGCCAATACTGGGAGGACAACAACCCGTCGCTGCGCAGCTTCGGCCGGATCATCGCGGGGCTGCCGGCGTGACGGCGCGCCGCACCGCGCTGGCCTGCCTCGCCGCCCTGCCTCTCGTAGCCTGCTCCCCAGGAGGTGCAGCCATGACCCCCACGATCACCGAAACCGAAGCCCGCGACCAAGTCGAGGACTACGTGCGCGGCGCGTTCTCCGCGCTGCCCGCGCCTGCTGGTCGGCAATTGTTCTCCCGCAACCGTTCCGAATGCGCCGACCCGACTGACAACGGTCCGGCCGGGCGGTACGAAATCTCCGCCACCTACGAGGTGACCGGCCTCGAACCGGACACCTTCAAGGCGCAGTTCGAGGCCGTCGTGAAGTGGTGGCAGGGACATGGCTTCACGGTGCTGACCGACCGGCGGCCGACCGACCAGTACGTCTTCGCGCGCAACGAGCGGGACGGCTTCGACATGTCGTTGCAGGCCAACGAACTCGGGAAGCTCTACCTCGGTGCGACGTCGCCGTGCGTCTGGCCGAAGGGCGCTCCCGAGGCCGAGCCCGCGGCCGCCGTGGAAGAGGAGGTCGCGGAAGCTCCGGAGCCCGAGCGTCCCCGGCCGCGCCGCGAGCCGGTGGACGACGAGGACTTCGGCCAGACGTCCTGGTCCGACGGAGGTACCGCGTTCTGAGTTCGCGCGGGTAGAGTGGACTCGCAGGTCCATTCAGGAGGCAGGCGGATGACGCTCACGCGCAAGGGCGAGGCTACGCGACAGCGGATCGTGGAGGGCGCGGCCGAGGTGATCCGCGAGCGCGGCGTGCTCGCGACGACGCTGGACGACGTCCGCGCGCAGACCGGGACCAGCAAAAGCCAGCTGTTCCACTACTTCCCGGACGGCAAGGAAGCACTGCTGCTGGCCGTCGCGCGCTGGGAAGCGGACCGGGTGCTGGAGGTGCAGCAGCCGTCGCTTGGCGCGCTGCGCACCTGGGACGACTTCCGGACCTGGCAGCAGGTGGTGCTCAGGCACTACACCGAGCAGGGCAGGCACTGTCCGCTGAACGTGGTGATGTCGCAGATCGGCCGCAATACGCCGGGCGCGCAGGCCGTGGTGACGCAGCTGATGCAGCGCTGGCTGGGCGAGTTGACCGCGGGGATCGAGAACCTGCGGGCGGCGGGGGAGATCCGGCCCGGGCTGGACCCGAAGCAGGCCGCGTCGGCGCTGCTGGCCGGGGTGCAGGGCGGCGTGCTGATGCTGCTGACGACCGGCGAACCGCAACACCTCGAAGCCGCGCTAGAGGTAGGCATCGCCGGGTTGCGTGCCGCTTAGCCAAAGTACGTGAGGGGAACCCTGAGGGAATCTGATTCCCTGGGGGTTCCCTCACGTACGGTCGGGCCGGTTCAGGCGTTCTTGATCGCGGAGATCTCGAACTCGAGGGTGATCTTGTCCGAAACCAGCACGCCGCCGGTCTCGAGCGCGGCGTTGAAGGTGACGCCGTAGTCGCTGCGGTTGATCGAGGTGGAGCCCTCGAAGCCGACGCGGTCGTTGCCGAACGGGTCCTTCGCGGAGCCGCCGAACTCGAACGGGATGGTGACCGACTTGGTGACGTCCTTGACGGTCAGGTCGCCGGTCACGTCGAAGGTGTCCTCGCCGGTCTGCGCGATCCCGGTGGAGGCGAAGGTGATGGTCGGGAACTGGTCGCAGGACAGGAAGTCGTTGTTGCGCAGGTGACCGTCGCGGTCGGCGTTGCGGGTGTCGACGCTCTTGGCCTGGATGGTGAGGTTCGCGCTCGAGTTGGCCGGGTTCTCGCCGTCCAGGGTGAACGAGCCCTCGAACTCGTTGAAGGAGCCGCGGACCTTGGTGACCATGGCGTGGCGGGCGACGAAGCCGATCCGGCTGTGCGCACCGTCGATCGTGTAGGTGCCGGTCAGGTGGGCGTAGGTGGTCGCGCTGGTCATGAGTTCAGTTCCTTCGGGTCCTTGGTTGAGTGTTCAACTAGCACTGTAGCCCACAATAACTGATTGCGCGAGCAAGTGTCGGATATACTCCTCTTCTGTGGTGACCAGAACCCCGCTGACCAGTGAAGAAGAGGCAGTGTGGCGTCCGCTGATGCGGGTCGTCACGGTCCTGCCGCGGGCTCTCGACGACCAGTTCGCGCACGACAACGGCGTCTCGCTGACGGACTACACCGTGCTCGTGTCGCTCTCGGAAGCGCCCGAAGGCAGGCTGCGGCTCACCGATCTGGCGGAGTCCACGGCGCTGTCGCTGAGCCGGATCAGCCGGGTCGTGGAGGCCATGGTGCGCCGCGGACTGGTCCGGAAGGTGAAATGCCCGCAGGACCGCCGGGCCGCACACGCGACGCTCACCGAACTGGGGCGGGCGAAGCTCGCCGCCGCGTACCCGGGGCATCTCGAACGCGTGCGGTCGTTCCTGTTCGACCACCTCTCGCCCGAGGAGGTCCGCGCCGCGGGCCCGATCCTCGCCCGGCTGGCCGCCGCGCTGGAGCCGCCGGACTGTCCGGCCTGCCCGGACGATCAGACCTGACTCCCGAAGAAAGGGTTCCGATGCCCGACCAGGGTGAGTTCAAGCGCGACACGAACTACATCTCCGACCGCATCACCGTCGACGGCCGCGACGGCTGGCCGGTCGAACCCGGCCGCTACCGCCTGGTGATCGCGCGCGCGTGCCCGTGGGCGAACCGCGCGTCGATCGTGCGCAGGTTGCTCGGCCTCGAAGAGGTGCTGTCGATGGGCCTGTGCGGCCCGACGCACGACGAGCGCAGCTGGACCTTCGACCTCGACCCCGGTGGCCGTGACCCGGTGCTCGGCATCGAACGGCTGCAGGAGGCGTTTTTCGCGCGGTATCCGGACTATCCGCGCGGGATCACCGTTCCGTCTATTGTGGATGTCCCCAGTGGACAGGTGGTGACCAACGACTTCAAGCAGATCACCGTCGACCTGTCGCTGGAATGGGGCGCCTACCACCGCAACGGCGCGCCCGAGCTGTACCCGGAACGGCTGCGCGACGAGATCGAGGACGTCGCGGAGAAGGTCTTCCGGGAGGTGAACAACGGGGTGTACAAAGCGGGTTTCGCCACTTCGCAGGAGGCTTACGAAGAGGCGTACCGCGCGTTGTTCTCCCGGCTGGACTGGCTGTCCGAGCGGCTGGCCGGCCAGCGGTACCTGGTGGGCGACACGATCACCGAGGCGGACGTGCGGCTGTTCACGACGCTGGTCCGCTTCGACGCGGTGTACCACGGGCATTTCAAGTGCAACCGGCAGAAGCTCACGGAGATGCCGGTGCTGTGGGCGTACGCGCGGGATCTGTTCCAGACGCCCGGTTTCGGGGACACCATCGATTTCGGGCAGATCAAGGAGCACTACTACGTGGTGCACCGGAATGTGAACCCGACCGGGATCGTGCCGCTGGGGCCGGACTTGGCGGGGTGGCTGACGTCGCACGGGCGGGAGGAGCTGGGCGGAAGGCCGTTCGGGGACGGGATGCCGCCTGGGCCGCCGCCGGCGGGGGAGCGGGTGCCTGCGCTGGAGTCGTGAGTGTTCCTGCCGGTTCTAACCGGCAGGAACACTCACGAGGCGCCCGGGCTGCGATGCTGGCCTGGTGTGCTTCGAGCCGTTGCGCGACAGGCCAACGAAAGCGGCTCGGCAGTTCAGCCCGGCGCGTACGCCGAGATGAGCCGGACCGAGGGGCGATCACGGAGACCAATGCGCTGAGCGTGGTCGCGGCCAGGTGTGCCGGGCAGCGGCCGGTGTCCGGAAGTCGCCTTGGCCCACCGGCAGTCGTCCTCAGTCCGCCCCGGCACTCCGGTGCCGACCTGCAACTGATCCGGTAACGCCGGTGCCGAGGAAAGGAGCCTGCCGTGGCTGCTGAGCCATTCGAGGTCAGCATCGCCGAAGCCGAGATCGCGGACCTGCGCGAACGATTGCGCCGGACGCGGTGGCCCGAGCCCGAGCCGGTCGACGACTGGTCGCAGGGAATGCCGCTGGCTTACGCGCGGGAGCTGTGCCGCAGCTGGGCCGAGGACTACGACTTCGGATTCGCCGAGCGGCTGAACGCCTTCCCGCAGTACCGCGACACGATCGACGGGCTGGGCATTCACTTCCTGCACGTCCGCTCGCCGGAGCCGGACGCGTTCCCGCTCGTGCTCACGCACGGATGGCCGGGTTCGGTGCTGGAGTTCCTGGATGTCCTCGGCCCGCTGACCGATCCGCGCGCGCACGGCGGGGATCCGGCGGACGCGTTCCACGTGGTCGCGCCGTCGTTGCCCGGGTACGGCTGGAGCGACAAGCCGTCGGCAACCGGGTGGGGCGTCACAAGAATCGCGCGCGCCTGGGACACGTTGATGGTTTCACTGGGTTACGAACGGTATGGCGCGCAGGGCGGTGACTGGGGTTCGGCGGTGTCCGGCGCACTGGGCGAGGTGGCGCCCGAGCGGGTCGCCGGCGTCCACCTGAACCTGGGGTCCGTGGCGGCGGGCACCTTCGACGACCCGACGCCCGCGGAGCTGGCAAACCTCGAAGCAGAGAAGGAATTCCAGCGCACCGGCCGGGGGTACTCGGCGCTCCAGGCGACCCGGCCGCAGACCCTCGGCTACGGCCTCACCGACTCCCCGGCGGGTCAGGCCGCCTGGATCGCCGAGAAGTTCTGGGCCTGGACGGACAACGACGGCCACCCCGAGGACGCGTTGCCGCGGCAGAAGATCCTCGACGAGATCTCGGTCTATTGGTTCACCGCGTCGGCCACGTCGTCGGCACGCCTGTACTGGGAGAGCTTCGCCCGCTTCCGGGACAAAGTCACCGCGCCGTGCGGACTGTCGGTGTACCCACGGGACATAACGCGCCCATCGCGGCGGGAGGCCGAACTGCGGTTCACCGACCTGCGCTGGTTCGAGGAACTGCCACGAGGCGGCCACTTCGCCGCGCTGGAGCAGCCGGAGTCACTGATCCAGCAGATACGCGGGTTCTTCCGCCTCTTCCGCTGATCGTCGGCTATGCCCGCCCGGGCAACGGCAGGTCGTGTGCCTTGCGGAAGTCGTTCAAAGCGGCCCACGCGAGGTGCGGGTCCAGTGCGAGCCGCCGTCGGGCGACGGCTAGTTCGTGCAGGCTCGGCGTGAGGCGGGATTGGGTGAGCGCGTCGGTGAACACGTCCAGGACCGTGGCGCAGAAGAGAACGAACGCGCTGCTGTGCAGCCGCACTCGGTTGACCGCGCCGGCGAGGTCGGGGGTCGCGCCTTCGTGCAGTTCGGCGGCGAGTTCGGCGAGCTCCACGGCTTCGCGGGTGTCGGGGATGCGGAGCAGTTTCGGCCACAGTTCGGTCAGCTCCGGCGTTTGCGCGAGTCCACGGGCTTGTCCGGTGAAGCCGCTCGCCTTGGCGGTCAGGTCGGCGCGGACCAGGATGCCGGTGACCGTCGACAGCGACGGCTCGTAGTGTTCGATCGTCACGTCCACCATGTCGATCGTCGTGCGGCGCAGGTCGCGCGGCAGGCCGCCGGAGAGGCAGTGGCCGAGGTAGCAGAACTGCTCCGGTACGCCGGGCAGCCGCTGCGCGATCCACAGCCTGCTTTCGTCCAGCGTGAACGATTCCAGGCGCACCACCTCGGAAAACGCGCTGTCGAACGCGTCGCGCACGGCCAGTCCGCGTTGCTCGAAGCTGAGCACCGCGTCGTCGGACACCGCCACGAAGTACAGGCAGCCGGGCACGCCGAAGATGCCCTTGATGTCGTTCACCAGCTGCTGGGCTTTGTCCTGCTCGCCGATCTTGTCCAGTTCGTCGATGGCGACCACGACCCGGTCGGTGATTCCGTCCTCGCGCAAGGACTCGGCGGTCAGCTGGGCGAACGCGCGGAACTCGTCGACGACCTCCGGATGCGTCAGCTGCTGTTCGGCCCGTTGCGTGGTGCGGGTGCGGCCCAGTTCGCCGCCGGCCGGGACGGCGAGCTTGCCCGACCAGCCGGTGGTGTAGGTCAGGAGGTACTGGATCCGCAGCAACTGCCGTCGTGCTTCGGCTTCGAGAGCGCGCGGTCCGGCGGACGACTTCCGTCGCAGGAAGAGGAGTACTGCGCCGGTCGCGGTCGCGAGGAGTTTCCATGCCCAGCGAAGCGCGAGGACGGCGACCACGGCCAGGGCGATCCGGTTGCCCACCGGTTGATTAGTCCACAATGGACCTAGCAAGTCCGGGAAGCGCGCTGCGGTGATGGTCTGCCACAGTTCGGCGGGGAACTGCGTGAATTCTCCGTTCCACAGCAGGCCGCCGATCGCCCAGCCGAACGCGGCCGAGAGGACGAGGCCGGCCGACCCGCGCCAGAACCGGCGGGCCCACCAGCGCCAGCCGAGTTCCGGGCCCAGTGCCCGCCGGATCCGGGCGAGGACGGCTTGGCACAGCAGTTTGTGCAGGTGCAGCACGAAATCGCGGGCGTCGTAGGTGGCCGGGGCGGAGGCGACGACGACCAGTGGCGCGGGGTTTTCGCTGCCGTGCAGCAGACCTCGCTGCAGGGAACGGATCGCGGTGGTTTTGCCGGACCCGCGTTGCCCGCCGAGCGCCACCGCGCCGGACCCCGCGCGTTCGAGGACACGCCGGATCCGTTTCGCCGCTGCGGTCGGCACGATCCGGCTGCTGTCCTCCTCGCCGAGGTCGTGTTGCTGGTCGAAAACCAGCGTCGTGCCGAAATGCAGCCGCCGGTGCGCGGAAATGACGTCGCGGACCTCGGGCAGCACGATCTCGCGCGCGGCGAACGAACGCCGCGGTCCAAGGCCGAATTGCTCCTCGTGGAACTGCATGGAGTCCGGATTGATCCACTCGTGCAGCGCGGCGACCTTGCGGACCGCGAGCGCGCCGGTGGCGAACAGGACGCACGGCATCATCATTCCGGCGAAAACCCGGAAGAACAGCGGAAGCTGGGTCCACGCGGCGCTCATCAGGCTGAGGTAGCAGAGCCCGAGCAGCACCGCGACGAGCAGCCAGATCACCTCGCCTGGCGACACCGCCCGGTTTCGCGGCCGGAACCCGCGGTCGCCTTCGGCCATGACCTGATCCTGCAGCGTCCGGATCTTCGCGAGCAGCGTCTCGTTCGCGAACAGTTCCTCGCGGACGACTTCGGTGCGCAGCGATTCGCGCGCGAGCAGCCGGGTGACTTCGGGCGAGCTGAGCGTTTCGTCGATCAAGGAGGCCAGCGCGGCTTGGGCGGTCCAGGAGTCGAAATCATCGAGGTCCTCCTCCTCGATGGAATGTGGGTCGCTTCGCTCTCCGGTCACCGGCGGATGATGCCATACCAGGTGCTGCGGGCAGGGCGGTTTCGGCGGCGGTTAGCGCGAAGCGAGCAGCCGCAGTGCGTCCCGGGAAGCGGCGTCGCACGGGGTGCAGGCTTCGAGTCGGTGGCCGGGGCTGTCGGGACGTCCACGCGGCCGGGCGTCCGATGGCGCAGCGCGCGACCTCGGTGTTCCGGCTCGCGGATTTGTCCGCGCGACATCCTCGTCGGCGACCGTCTCACGGAGGATTTCGGTGTGCGCAGCGGACAGTTCGGGGGCCGGATCCGCGCCACAGGTCGCCCCCTCGCGAAGCAGCACGGCGCGCTTCTCCTCAGATGCGATGTCCCGAGGCTGGGAAAAAATAGAGTCGACACCAAGTTTGCAGTCTGCTTCACTATCCGGCGTGGGACTTCGAGAACGGAAGAAGCAGGAGACGGTGCAGCGCATCGCGGAAACCGCGCTGCGGATGTTCGTCGACCGCGGATTCGAGGCGGTGACGATCGCCGAGGTGGCCGAGGCCGCCGACGTCGCGGTCAACACCGTCTACAACCACTTCCGCGTCAAGGAAGACCTGGTGCTGCCGCCGTCGGAGGCGTCGGCGGGACGGCTGGCCGGGATCGTGCAGGCGCGCGGGCCGGGAGTGTCCGCGGCGCGCGCGGTGCTGGACCACCTGCGCGGCGAGATCCAGCGGCGCTCGCGGACGATCGGGCTCAGTCCGGGGTTCGGCCGGGTGCTGCCGATGATGCTGGCCGCGCCCACGCTCGCCGCCCGGCTGCGGGATCTCGGCGAGCAGATGGTCGCCGAACTCGCCGACCTGCTGGCCGCGGAAACCGGCGCGGCGCGGGGAGATCCGGTGCCCGGGCTGGTCGCCGCGCAGATCGGGTGGGTGCACAACCTGCTGTACGGCGAGATCGGCAAACGCACCGTCGCCGGCGAGCGACCGGACGACATCGCGGAGGCGGCACTGACGCTCCTCGACGCGGTGGAAGGCCTGCTCGGCGAGCAAGTACTGACTTATGCGATCCGGAAGGACACTTGACATGGACGCGTTCCGCGTGATCATCCGCGGCAAATTCGACGCTCTCGACGAGGCCGCCCGTGCTTTGCTGGAGGCCGAGACCGACGTCGCCTTCACCGAGGAAGGCACCTTCACCCACGACGTCAACGCGACGGCGTTCACCTTCCGCTGCCAGGTCCCGGCCGGTCCGGACGACGACGAACGCGCGGCCAAAGACGGCGCGACCGCCGCGTTGGCCGCGCATGGCCTGCCGTACCGGGACCTGAACTACGCGGTCACCGACCTGCGGACGATCAAGATCCGGCGCAAGAACCGCTAGCGACCTCCGCCAGCGCGGTCGCCGCGCGCCAGCAGTCGTGGAAGGTGGAGTACATCGGCACCGGCGCGAGGCGGATGACGTCCGGGCGGCGTGCGTCCGCGACAACGCCGTGCCGGATCCGCAACGCGGCGCTGACCTCGTCGGCGGCCAAACCGTGCAGGCGGACGGAAAGCTGTGCGCCCCGACGGTCTGGGGCGCGCGGCGTGAGCACCTCCATCGGACCTTCCGCGCAGATCTCGCCGAGCAGCGTTTCCAGGTACGCGGTCAGCCGGATGCTCTTGGCGCGCAAGGCGTCCATGCCCACCGCGTCGAACATCTCCAGCGAGGCTCGCACCGGGGCCATCGCGAGGATCGGCGGGTTCGACAGCTGCCACGAGTCGGCGGTGTCGACCGGGGTCACCGTCGGCCGCATCCGGAACCGCACGTCCGGGTCGGTGCTCCACCAGCCTGCCAGCTTCGGCAGCGAACGGTCCGCGAGATGCCGCTCGTGCACGAACGCGCCCGCGATCGCGCCCGGTCCGCTGTTGAGATATTTGTAGGTGCACCAAGCAGCCCAGTCGACGCCCCAGTCGTGCAGCCGCAGCGGCACATTGCCCGCCGCGTGCGCGAGATCCCACCCCACGATCGCTCCGGCGGCCTGCCCGGCGCGGGTGATCGCCGGGATGTCGAGCAGTTCTCCGCTGTAGTAATTGACTCCGCCCAGCAGGACGAGCGCGACCCGATGCCCGTGTTCGGCAAGCCAGCTGGCGATGTCCTCGCTGCGCAACGTCGATTCCCCGGGACGGGGCGAAAGCCGGATGACGGCTTCGTCCGGGTCGTAGCCGTGGAACGCGACCTGGCTGCGCACCGCGTAGCTGTCGGACGGGAACGCGGTGTCCTCGATGACGATCGCCTGCCGTCGCGGGGTCGGCCGGTAGAAGCTGACCATCATCAGGTGCAGGTTGACCGTCAGCGAGTTCATCAGCACGACCTCGGCCGGGCGCGCGCCGACGAGCCGGGCGGCCGGATCGCGTAGCTGCTGGTGGTAGGAGACCCACGGACGCGCTGCTGCGACGTGGCCTTCGACGCCCAGCCGGGCCCAGTCGGCGAGTTCCGCGTCCAGCGCGGCGCGGGTCGCGGCCGGCTGCAGGCCGAGGGAGTTCCCGGCGAAGTAGGCCGCCTCGGGGTAGCCGCCGCCGGTCGCGGGCGGGAGGTGGAACCGCGCCCGCAACGTCGGCAACGGGTCCTGGGCGTCGAGATCGCGGGCGGCCGCTTCGGCGAGGGCCACGGTCATGGGAACTCCACAAGGTCGGAGAAGGAACGCGGGCTTCTCATCGTTCTTGCCGGGCGTCATGCCCGTCCAATGCCTGATTCGCTCGCTCCCATGCCCGCCCGGCTATCCCGCGGTATTCCCGAACGGCTATGCCAGGGCGGGCATTCGGTATTTCCGAAGCGTCGCGGATTGGGTCACGCTGTGCCGATCGACAACGGCCAGCAGAAGGCAGTGATCAGGATGCCGACCGAAGCAGACGCGAACCTCAAGCGAAGCATCTCCCTTTTCCAAGCCGTCGGAGTTTCGTTCCATCAGGTAGTCGGCGGCGGGGTCGTCGCGTTGATGGGCACCGCCATCGCGCTGACCGGGGCCGGCGCGCCGATCGCCTTCGCCATCGCAGCGCTCGCGGTGATCGTCTATTCGCTGCCGATCGCGTCGCTCGGCAGCGCGATGCCGGTCACCGGCGGCCGCTACACCTATGCCGCGCGGCTGGTCTCGCCTGCCGCCGGATTCGCGTCGATGTGGCTGTCCGCCGTGTCGGTCATCCAGCTCAGCCTGATGGCGCTGGCCGGGGCGAACTACGTCAGCGCGCTCATGCCGGGCGTTCCGGTCCGGCCGCTGGCAATCGCTCTGATCACGGTGTTCTTCCTGACGAACCTGGCGGGCGCGACGTTCTCCAGCCGCGTCGGCATCGTGCTCGCGGTCGTCATGCTCGCCGCCTTCCTGCTGTACGGGATCGCGGGTGCCGGGCAGGTGCGGTGGAGCGAGTTCGGGAACCTGACCCCGCACGGCATCGGCGGCTTGCTCAACGCGGCGGCCATGCTCACCTTCGCCACCACCGGTGCCTTCCTCATCGCCGACATCGGCGGGGAGATGAAGCGGCCGGGACGCGACATCCCGCTGTCCGTTGTCGGCGGCACTCTCGTCGCGGCGGTGATCTACGTGGTCGTGGCGATCCCGTCGGTGGGCGTGCTCGGGGCAGCGGCGTCCGCGGGCAAGCCGATGTCGGACGTCGCCCGGCACCTCCTTTCCCCGGGCGGTTTCGCGTTCTTCATCCTCGGCGGCGCGATGGCGTCGGTGATCGGCCACATCAATTCGCTGCTGCTGGCCGCGACGAAACCCGTGCTGGCCGCGACCGGCGACGGCTGGCTGCCCGCCGGGCTCGGCGCGGTGAACCGCCGGTTCGGCACCCCGCACTGGCTGCTGACGATCCTCTACCTGATCGGCGTGGTGCCGGTGCTCGCCGGCTTCAGCGTCGCGAACATCGCAGCCATGACGTCGATCGTGACCGGGCCGTTGCTCACTTTGCTGATCATCGCGTCGTGGCGGGTTCGCCGGCAGTGTCCGGAACTGCACGCGGCGGCCCCGTTCCGGATGCGCCGGACGTCGCACGCCGCGCTGTCCGTGCTCGGCGTCGCGATTCTCGCGGTGCAGACTTGGTTGCTGCTCAAGCAGATCACCCTGCCGGCGCTGCTCGCGCTGGCAGCCTGGAGCGTGCTGGGTCTCGTCGTGTGGCTGGCCCGCCGTTCTGCTTCCGTCAAGCTCGAAAGCGAGTACGCATGACCACGCAGCTCATCCTCCTCGGCACGGCGGGCGGTCCCGCACCGAAACGCACCCGGAGCGCTCCGGCACAGGCGATCGTCGTCAACGGAGCCACCTATGTGATCGACTGCGGCAACGGCGTCGCCCGGCAGCTGGTGCACGCGGGCATCCCGCTCGACTCGTTGCGCGCGGTCGGCATCACCCATCACCATTCCGACCACAACGCCGACTACGGCAACCTCTACCTGCTGGCCTGGGCCGCCAACCTGGAACGACAGGTCCCCGCGTTCGGCCCGCCGCCGCTCGCGGACATGACCCGGCATTTCCTGGCGATGAACCGCTTCGACATCGACACCCGGGTCGGCGACGAGGGTCTGCCTCCGCTGGACGAACTGCTCGACCCGCACGAGGTAGCGGCGGACGGCGTGGTCTTCGAGGACGAGAACGCGCGGATCACCGCGGCCCGCGTGGACCACCCGCCGATCGTGGACGCGTTCGCCTACCGAGTGGACACTGCGGACCGGTCGATCGTGATCTCCGGCGACACCGCGCCGTGCGAGAACCTGGTGCGGTTGGCTGCTGGTGCGGATGTGCTGGTGCATGAGGTCATGTATGTGCCTGCGGTCGATGCCATGGTGAGCCGGTACAACGGCACGACGTTGCGGGATCACCTGCTGGCGAGCCACACGAGTGTCGAGCGGGTCGGTGCATTGGCCAAGGAAGCGGGGGTGGGGACTCTCGTGCTGTCGCATTTCGTCCCGGCTGACGCGGATATCGCCGACGAGGTGTGGCGCGAGCACGCCGCGGCCGGGTTCGACGGTGAGGTGGTCGTCGGGAAAGACCTGCTGCGCCTCTGACCGGATCGGGCCGAAGTCGCGTCGTTCCCCGGGTTCGGCACCCTTCGTACCTACAGTGGCCAGGTGACTACGCCTGCAGAGGACCAGCGCGACCACGTGATGGCGCGCGCGTCCGCGCTCCGCCGTGAGCTTCGCGCGGGTCTGGCGCAGCTGCCGGACCAGGCGGAAGACGAACGCACGCAGACGCTCGACGCCTTGGCCGAGCGGGCGGAGGCGCTGCTGAGCGCCGAGAAGGAGGTCGACGCCGCCGTCGAACAGGTGCGGCTCGCCCGGTTGGCGGCGAAGCGCGGGAAGGTGCAGCGGACGACGCTGTACCTGGCGGTCGCGCCGGTCGCGGTCGGGATGGTGAGCGGGGCGATGATGCTGTTCGGCGCGCTCAACGCGGTCTGGCTGCTGCTCGCGTTGCCGCTGCTGGGAGCCGGACTGCGGATCGCGTTCGGGCCGCTCGGGCCGGCACCGATGATGGTCAACCGGCGGCAGCGTGCCGCCTGGAGCGGAGTGCTGGCCGCGGTCTTCACCGCGGTCGCGCTCATCGGGACCGGGCCGGCCGCCCAGCTGATCGTGGTCATCCTGGCCGCGCTCACCACGGTGGCGACCGTGGCGTTCCTGGTGCGGGAGGCGCGGTGACCTACTCCGAGTACTACCGCGACACCGAGTACTACCCGGCCGAGGAGGGGCCGGAGGCCGATCCGGAACTGCTCGCCCTCACCGACACCGTCGGCGGTATGCAAGAGACCGTCGACGATCTGGAAAACCGCACCGTCCGCGAGCTTTCCGAACTGCGCGAGACGGTCGAGTCGTTCGCCGAAACCCATTCCCGGCACGAAACCCGGCTGGACCACACCGCACGGCAGCTCGAACGGCTCCGGCAGCGGTTGCTGGTGCTCGAACGCGCGGTTCGGGTGTCGGAGAAGGTGCCGGTGGTCGACCTGGACGACGTCGGCCCGCGGCTGCGGCAGCTCGCCGCGGAGGCGGAACGGCGGCACAGCCTGGCCGCGCAGTTGCTCACGCCGAGTCAGCGCCGACCGTACGAAGAGGATGTCGCGCGGCTGCCGCAGGCACGGGAAGTGTTGGGGCAGAGCGAAGAAGCGCTGATCGCCGTGCTGGAGGTGCTGGCGAAAGCCGAGCGTGGCACACCGGAACGCGACGACGCGGAGTCGCGACTGTCCGAAGTGATCGCCCGGCGGCGCGGTGTGCTGGATCGCCAGCTGCCCGCCGCGCAGCAGGATGCCGAAGCGGCGCAACAGGTTCTGGCGGCCGACGAGGTGACGCGGACCCGGGTGCTGCCGCAGATCGAGAAGTGCGAACGGGATTGGGAAGAGCTGCATTCCCGGCTGCGCGAGCGGATCACCGACGCGATCGGATCGAGCGCGTTGCTGCCGGTGTGGTTCACGCACGCGTTCGGAGTCGCGCCGCCCTCTGGTGCGGCGGGGGACAAGTGGATCCGCGCAGCGACTTCCGCGCTGGCCTACCGGGTGACGCACGGCGTGGTCGATCCCGCGCTGCCGCTGGGGGAACCGCCGCCCTCGGACACCGACTGGACGGAACCGAAGTGGTCCTGGCGGGCCCGTCTGGAGCACGACATCGAGGAACTGGACTTGGGCTCGTGAGTGGCGATCCCGGTTCTCCCCGGGATCGCCACTCACGAGGTCAGTTCGCGCTGCATCCACGTCACGTCACGCCACGCACCATGCTTCCACCCGATCCGCCGATAAGTCCCGATCACCTCGAAGCCCATCGCCTTGTGCAGCCCCACGCTGGCTTCGTTCGGCTGCGTCATCCCAGCCACCGCCATCCGGAGGCCGCGCTCGGCAAGCCGGGCAAAGAGGGCTTCGTACAAGGCTTTCCCGCCACCCGCGCGTCGACGGTCCTGTGCCAGGTACACACTCACCTCGCACGACCAACGGTAGGCGGCACGCTCCTTGTGCGGACTTCCGTACGCGTATCCGACGACCTCGCCGTCGATTTCCAGCACCAGCCACGCGTACGACTTCGTCGCCTTCGCGATGCGGGCGGCCATTTCCGCCGGCGTCGGCGGTTCGGTCTCGAAGCTGATCGTGGTGTCCCGGACGTACGGCGCGTAGATCGCCGCGCACGCCGCAGCGTCCCGTTCTTCGGCAGGTCGGATCAACATGTCCCTGATAGTAGACACGATCCGCTGCTATAGTCGACCACTGTGACCGATCCCCTCTCCGCCTCGCTCGCCGCGGCGGTGCGCGAAGCCCGGCAGGACCGCGCGCTGTCCGCTGGCGTCCTCGCCGAACGTTCCGGGGTTTCCCGCGCCATGATCGGGAAAATCGAGCGCGGCGAAGCGCAGCCGACGGCCGTGCTGCTGAGCCGCCTCGCCACCGCGCTCGGGCTCACGCTGTCCGAACTCATCGCTCGCGCGGAGGGCGACGACCGCAGGTTTGTTCGGCGCGAAGACCAGCCGACCTGGCAGGATCCGGTCACCGGTTACGTGCGCCGCGCGGTTTCGCCGCCCGGGCACGGGGCTACCGAGCTGGTGGAGGTCGACCTGCCGCCCGGTGCGAAAGCCGGGTTTCCGGCCAGTTCCTATGCCTTCGCCGATCACCAGGTCTGGGTGCTGTCCGGCCAGTTGCGGTTCCACGAAGGCGAAGTCGTGCACGAACTCGGCGAGGGCGACTGCCTCCAGCTGGGCCGCCCGGCCGACTGCGCGTACGAGAATCCCGGTGCCGAGGCGTGCCGCTATCTGGTGGTACTCACCAAAATGTGACCCAGTTCACGCCTGATTTGTCTGATTACCGGGGTCTCCCGCCCGGACATGATGCGACCGCGGAAGCATCCGGGAGGAGAAACAAGTGGGTTCGTGGCGCGAATTGGGAGCGCATTTCAGCACCGCGGCCGTGCTGGCCGGCGGTGTACTGGTCGGCGCGGTCAACATTTATGTGGCGGCCAGCCTTTTGCCGACCGCGGTCGCCGACATCGGAGGGGAGCGGCTCTACGCGTGGAACATGACAGCGTTCCTGGTCGCGCAGGTCGTCGCGACGATGTTCGTCAGCCGGGCGCTCGCCCGCCTCGGCAACGCGGCGGCGTACTACCTCGGGTTCGGCGTTTTCGCGGCGGGCTCGGTGGTGTGCGCGGTGAGCCCGGCGATGCCGGTGCTGCTGGCCGGTCGCGGAGTGCAAGGCTTGGGCGCCGGATTGCTGACCGGACTTGGGTTCGCGGTGATCCATTCGGCGCTGCCGCGGCATCTGTGGACGCGGGGGAGTGCGTTGATCTCGGCGATGTTCGGCGTCGGCAACCTCGTCGGCCCGGCGCTCGGCGGGTTGTTCGCGCAATTCGGTTCGTGGCGGGCGGCGTTCGTCGTGCTGGCTGGCGCAGCGGTCGTGATTGCGGCGCTGGTGCCGCGGGCGCTCCCGCGCAGTGCGCGAAGCGGCGAGCCGACCCCGGTGCCGACGTTCGCGCTGGTGGCCGTCGTGGGCGCGGTCGGAGCGGTGAGCATCGCCGGAATCTTGGCCAACGTCGTCGCGATGGCCGCGTGCATCGTGCTGGGATTCGGTTTCGTCGCGGCTTTTCTGCTCGTCGAGAAGCGGGCCGCGGTGCGGGTCCTGCCCGCTGAGGCCTACGAGCCGGGCTCGCCGCTGCGGTGGATCTACCTGACCATCATGTGCCTCGCCGCGGGAGTCTCGGTCGAGGCGTTCCTGCCGCTGTTCGGTCAGCATCTCGGCGGATTGCCGCCTGCCGCAGCGGGTTTCTTCTCCGCCGCGTTGTCCTTCGGCTGGTCCGCCGGCCAGATCGTCAACTCCTCGGCTCGCCGCGTCCGGCTGCTCTGCCTGGCCGGACCGACGCTGCTGGCGGCCGCGTTCGTCGTACTTGCCTTGCTGCAGAAGGAAAACGCCTCGGTACTGGCGTGGCTGGTCGTCCTTCTCGCCGGGGGCACGGGGATCGGCATCGCCATGCCGCACCTGTCGGTCGCCGCGATGGCCAGCGGTCAGCAAGCGGCCGCCGCGATCGCGACCGTGCTGACGATGGCGACGGCGTTCGGTGCCTCGATCGCCGGTCTGCTGGTGAACTTGGGCGCACCGTCGATGGTGACGTCCGCGCGCTATCTGCTGATCGGCTTCGCAGTCGTGGCCGCGGCGGGGATTTTCACGACAGCCGCGGCAGGCGTTGGCGCACGTCAAGCAGCTGCGCGAACGGATCTCCCGCCTTCGCCACGCGATCGAGCACCGTCTGGATCGTCCACCGATCCGGAGTGAGGCCGGGGTCGTCGAGTTCGTCCCACTCCAGCGGGACGGACACCGGCGCCCCCGGCTTCGGCCGCACGCTGTACGGCGCGACGAGGGTTTTGTTCAGCACGTTCTGCGTGTAGTCGAGCCGCGCCAGCCCGCCGCGACGGTCCTTCTGCCACGCCCAGCTCACCAGGTCCGGCACGGTTCTGCCGATCGATTTCGACACGGTTTCCGCCCATGCCCGGGTCTCGGCGTAGGTGTACCGCGGCTCGATCGGCACCCAGATCTGGATCCCGCGTTGCCCGGTCGTCTTCGGCCGCCCGATGAGCCCGAAGTGATCGAGCGCGGTGCGGTGCAGCCGGGCGAGCGCGAGCACGTCGTCGAACGAAGTTTCCGAACCGGGGTCGATGTCGAACAGCAGCCAGGTCGGATGCTCCACGTCGGACGTGCGCGACGTCCAGGCGTGCAGTTCCAGCGCGGCGAAATTGGCCAGCCAGGCCAGATCCGCGACGCCGGAGGGCACGAGGTACTGCTGCACGTCGCCGGGGCCGGCTGCCTCGTAATGCCACCGGTGCAGCCACTCCGGCGCGTGGCCGGGGACCTCCTTGTGCCAGAACCCGGGTCTGCCGGCACCGCCGGGGAACCGGTTGGTGTTGAGCGCGCGGCCGGCGAGGTAGGGGAGCATCGTCGGCGCGATCCGGGTGTAGTACTCGATCAGTTCCCGTTTGGTGATCGGCGCTTCGCCGTCGCGGCCGGGGATCAACGTCTTGTCGAGATTGGTGAGCTTCAACTGCCGCCCGGCGACCGTCCACGTGCCTTGCTTGCCCAGTTCGCTCAGCGCTTTGAGTTCGTCCTCCGACGCTGGCTCGAACACCGCGTGCAACGGTACTTCCGCCTCGGTCGCGGGCAGATCGCTCCGCCACAACGCAGGCGGAGCGGCCGCGATCTCGTCATTGGTGAGCCCGCTTTTCACCGACTTCGGATGATCCTCGGCGTCCCAGCCCGAGGTGGCGTGGTCATCCCGCTTGTGCAGCAGAAACCACTGCTTTCCGTCATCGTCCTTCTGGGGGCGGATCAGCACGAAGCGCCCGGCCAGCTTCTCGCCGTAGAGGTCGAAGTGCAGGTTCCCGTCCGCGAGCGCCTGCTCGGGATCGTCGGTGCCGACCGGCTCCCAGCGTCCGCGATCCCACACGATCACGTCGCCGCCGCCGTACTCGCCGCGCGGGATGACACCCTCGAAATCGGCGTACTCCAGCGGATGGTCCTCGACGTGCACGGCCATCCGCCGCGCCTTCGGATCGAGTGTCGGCCCCTTCGGCACCGCCCAGCTGACCAGCACGCCACCCAGTTCGAGCCGGAAATCGTAATGCTTCCGCCGCGCCCGATGCCGCTGCACGACGAACCGGTAACCAGGTTCCTTCGGGGTATTCGCACCAGAGGGCTCGTCGGTCTTCGCGAAGTTGCGCATGGCGCGGTACTTCGCCAGCCGCTCGGCGGCACCGTCCATGCGCTGCCCCTCCCGTCAGCGGGTCGGCGGAGGCTCCTCGGTGCAGGAGCTGCTGTCGACCGTTCCGGAAGCCGCTTGCAACAGCAAGTTGTAGAGCTGCTCGCGCTGATCCGGATCGAGCGCCGCGAAGACCTCGTCCTCGACCGCCGCGAGCGCCGCCTCGGCCCGGGCCAGCTCCTTCGCGCCACGCTCGGTCAGCACGACGACGTGCCGCCTGCGGTCCTCCGGCGAACGGCGCCGCTCGATCAGCTGGTCGGCTTCGAGATCGTTGAGCAGGCCGACGACGTTGGTGCTGTCCATCTCGAGGATCTGCGCGAGGGACTGCTGGGTGCTGGAACCGCGGGTCTGGAGGACGGTCAGGGCGATCAGATGCCGGGGCCGCAGCCCGAACGGGGCGAGCACGCTCTCCGCGCGCAGCCGGATCCGGCGCGCGAAGTGCTCGAGCAACGCACCAGACCTGCGCGGAGCCTGGGCGACGAGCGGCAGCGGAACCATGTGTCCAGTCTACGAGACAGTCCGGGTGGCTGCCGTGCTATAAATGGTTTGTCTTACGCAAACTATCTACGGACGGTCATCGACATGGCACACCTGCTGCACCTTGACTCCAGCATCAACGGCGACCGCTCGGTGAGCCGCAAACTCAGCGCTCGCGCCGCACAAGCCTGGCTCGCGGCTCATCCGGACGGGACGGTGACCTACCGAGATCTGGGCGCGAACCCCATCCCGCACCTGGACCCCCTGGCCTGGGAAGCCCGCATCACGCCCGCGTCCGAGCACACCGAAGACCACCGCGAAGCCGCCCGAATCGGCGAAGAACTGGCCGCGGAAGTGCTGGCCGCGGACACCGTGCTGCTAGGACTGCCGCTCTACAACTACGGCGCCCCCAGTTCGGTGAAAGCCTGGGTGGACCGTCTGATCGCCGCCGCGGGCGACGACCCGTCCGTCCTGGGCTCCGGCCGGGAACTCCTGGTACTGGCAAGCCGCGGCGGCGGCTACGGTGAAGGCGCCCCTCGCCACGGCTGGGACCACGCAGAAGGCTGGCTGCCCCACGGTCTTTCCTTGACCGGTCTGGAACCGCGCTTCATCACCGCGGAATTCACCATGGCAGGCGTCAACCCGGCGCTGGCGGAATTCCGCCAGCATGCCGAAGAAAGCCTCGCCGCCGCGGAACGAGAAATCGACGCCCTCTGGACTCCCGCCGCCGCCACCCGCTGACGATCCAACGCCCTCCCGGAGGCAGCGAGCCGGTCGTGAGGGGAACCCGCAGAGACTCAGATTCCCCCAGGGTTCCCCTCACGACACCGCAACCGAGGCAACCCCCGCGAGGCCTCAGACAACATCCCCCCGCCGAACCCGGTAAACCTGCAACCTCAACTCGTAGTACTTGGTGGTCTCCCCCACCCACTGCATCCCGATCCGCTCCGCAGTGGCGATCGCCCGCGAATTGCTAGGCCGGGCAACCGCGAACAACTCATCCGTCCCGTCCTGGGAAAACGCCCACTCCACCAACGCCCGCCCGGCCTCGGTCGCGTACCCGTGCCCCCACTCCTCGGGCCGCAACTGCCAGCTCAACTCCAAATCCTCCCGATAGGGAGGCAGCAACCGAATCCCCAGCCCCCCGATGACCCGGCCGTCGGAACGCAGCTCCACCGCCCACCGCCCCCGAGGCGGAATCAGATTGGGCTGTGCCTCCTGCCAGGCCTGCAACACCGACCGCATCGCGGCGGCATCGGACACCCGGTCCATCGCGGGAGTGAGCCAATGCGTCACGTCGGAAGAGCCGTAGATCTGATACGCGGCTTCGGCGTCCTCAGTCGTCCAGTCCCGGATCACGAGACGGTCGGTGGTAATCGGCAGGGTCATGTACGAACGGTACGCCCGTTCCACCCGGTCCGGGCAAGTGATCCAGGACGCACCGAAGAACTCTTGCCTGCCAAGGACTCCGCCCGCAACACCACGCGGGGTAAACTGCGCGGGTGGAGATCTGGGTGAACCCGCGGTGCGCCAAGTGCCGCTCGGCGGTGTCGCTGCTCGACGAGGCGGGCGCGGAGTACACCGTGCGCCGCTACCTGGAGGACCCGCCGACCGAGGCGGAACTCGTCGCGGTGCTCGACCGGCTCGGCCTCGACCCGTGGGACATCACCCGCACCGGCGAGAAAATCGCCGGCGAACTCGAGCTGAAATCCTGGTCCCGGACCCCGCGGGACCGTCCACGGTGGATCGCCGCGCTCGCCGGGCACCCGGAGCTGATCCAGCGTCCGATCATCACCGCCGACGACGGCACCACGGTCGTCGCGCGCGACGAGGACACCGTCCGGTCGGTGCTCAGCTGACCGCGACCGCGATCAGCGCCGCCGCCAGCAGCACCACGTAGGCGACGGCGTGCACCTTGTCCGGCAACCGGTCGGCGACCCGGCGGACGAGCGCGATCGTCGGCAGTGAACCGGCCAGCAGCGCCGCACCCGAGATCGGATCGAGGTACCCCGACGGCCCGCTGCCCGCTGTCGCGTAAACCGCGGTCGCCACCACCGCGACCGGCACGCTGAGCGGGTTCGCCATCGCCGCCGCGTCCGCCATCGGCAGTCCCTTGCGGCGCAGCAACGGCACCGTCATGACGCTGCCGCCCACCCCGAGAAAACTCGCCACCGCACCGATGCCGACCCCGCCCGCGGTAGTCGTGAAGGTGCTCAGCGGCTTAGGTTCCCCTTGCGGTTTAAGGAATCCGCCGCGCGCCAGGCTGTCCACAATGGTCACTGCCAGGTAGCCGATGAACAGGACGCGCAACAGTCCGTCCCCCGCGTAGGTGGCGGCCACCGAACCTATGCCGGCGCCGATCGCGACGAACGCGGCGAGCGGCCAGATGTAGTCGCGACGGAGACGTCCGGCCCGGGCTTGCACGACGGTCGCGCTGACCGCGTTCACCACCATCACCGCGGTAGACGTGGCGACTGCGACATGCATCGCGTCGCCGCGGCTCGTGACCGCCGCGACCACCGGCACGGTGACGAATCCGCCGCCGAAACCGAACAGCACGGTTGTGACGCCGCTGAGGCAGCCGAAGAGCAGAAGAATCAGGATCGAGGTCGACACTGGCTTCAAGGTAGGCCGTGCCGGGTGCGGCGCGCATCCGAAGATTCGCCAGATTCTTTCGAGGATCGGACACCTACTCTGTAGGCATGCGCAACGTTCCGTTGTCCGAGGTCGACGCCCTGCCGCGGGCCGTGCTCGCGATCAGCACGGACTATCCGCCGGACCACTTCCTGCCGCCGCACCGCCATCGCCGCGCGCAGTTCCTCTACGGAGCCACCGGCGCCATGCGGGTCGGAACGGCCGACGGAACCTGGACCGTCCCGACGCGGCGCGCGGTGCTGATCCCGCCGGAAACCGACCACAGCGTCGTGATGATGAACGTGACCACGCGCAGCCTGTATCTGGAACCCTCCGCGGTGCCGTGGTTCCCGCGCCGCTGCCAGGCCGTCGACGTCTCGCCCTTGCTGCGGGAATTGCTCCGGGAAGCCGTGGACGTCGCACCGGAGTACCCTCGCCGCGGTCGCGATGCCACGCTGATTTCCCTTCTGCTGCAAGAAATTTCCCGCTGTGTTCCGTTGCCGCTGGAACTCCCGTGGCCGCGGCACGAGGGCTTGCGCGCACTGTGCCGGTCCTTTTCGGACGCTCCCGATGTGCACGATCCGCCGTCTCGCTGGGCGGAGGCACTGCACGTCAGCGAACGGACGCTGCACCGGTTGTTCCGCGCCGAAACGGGCCTGAGCTTCGCGCGCTGGCGCGAGCGGGCCTGTGTGCTGTACGCGCTCCCGCTGCTGGCCGCGGACCTTCCGGTCGCCGACGTCGCGGTCACCCTCGGATACGAAAGCCCGGCCGCCTTCACGACGATGTTCAGCCGCCTGCTCGGCACCCCGCCGCGCGCCTACCGGGAGCCGTGACCCAGGTCTCATTGAGTGCAACGTGATTGTGCACAACTTAGTTGTACTGTTGGTCCCGTTCGGAACTTTCTCCGCGGAGGACCTCCTGACTGCCACTGTCGTTCTGGTGCACGGCGCGTTTGCGGATTCGTCCAGCTGGAACGGGGAGATCGAGCGGTTGCGAGCCGCCGGGCATCGGGTGATCGCGGCAGCGAACCCGCTGCGCGGAGTCGCCGAGGACGCCGCCTACGTGCGGTCTTTGCTGGACCGCATCGAGGGCCCGATCGTCCTGGCCGGCCACTCTTACGGCGGCTCGGTGATCTCGGCCGCCGCGACGGGGTGCGGGCGCTGGTCTCCATCGCGGGATTCCTCCCGGACGAGGGCGAAAGCGCGGGCGAACTGGCCGGAAAGTTCCCCGGCGGCACCCTCGGAGAGACGTTGGAGCAGGTCGCCCTGTCGAACGGCGTAGACCTTTATGTCCGGCAGGACCTGTTCCCGCCAGCAGTTCCCGGCCGCACCGGCCAGCCAGATGGCAGCAGGCCAACGCCCGATCGCCGCGGCGGCCCTTGACGAGGCCTCGCCCGCACCGGCGTGGAAGGACTTGCCGGTGTACAGCCTGATCCCGACCGCGGACAAGAACATCCCGGCCGCGGCGCAGCGTTTCATGGCGGAACGCGCGGAGGCGGAGGTCGTCGAGGTGGAGGGCGCTTCGCACGCGGTGCTGGTTTCGCGGCCGGAGGCGGTGGCGGAACTGATCCTGCGCGCTGCCCGGTGACTTTGCCGGGTGAGACCGGTCCGCGCCGCGCCTGGATGCGCGGCGCTGGCCGGGCTGGGAAGCACTCGGCCAGGCGGCTGGCTCAGTGGTTCCGGTGGGTGGCTCTCCGGGCGTGGTTTCGGCGATGGGCCTGCTCATCGGGCCCGTTGTGCGGCGTTCGGGGAGCCGATCGGTCCCGTTGTGCGGACTCGTCATGGCCGAGCCGGACTTTCGCCGATCGCCGCGTCGGCGCGGCAGTTACCATCGGCGGCCATGAGTACCTCAGGGGGTCCACAGGAGCAGCCGGGCACGCCGCAGGAGCCGGGCGCGGTCCCGCCGGGATGGCAGCCGCCTCCGCCGGGCGCCGGTTATCCGCAGCAGCCCGGAGTTCAGCCGGGTTATCCGCAGCAGCCTGGGCAGCCTCCGCAGTACGGGCAGCCCGCGCAGCAGTACCCGGGCCAGCCCGCGCCGGGGTCCTACCCGGGCCAGGCCGGGCAACCGCAGCCGGGGCAGCCTGGGCAGCCGCAGCCGGGGCAGGCTGGGCAGCCGCAGCCGGGGCAGGCTGGGCAGCCGCAGCCGGGGCAGGCTGGGCAGGCTGGGCAACCGCAGCCGGGGCAGGCCGGGCAACCGCAGCCGGGGCAGGCTGGGCAACCGCAGCCGGGACAGCACCCCGGGCAACCGGGCCAGCCGCAACCCGGTCAGTTCCAGCCGGGCCAGCCCTACCCTGGCCAAGCTGCCTACCCCGGCCAGCCGGGTTATCCAGCACAACAGCCGGGCTACCCGCCCCAGCAGCCGGGCACCGGCTACGCACCGCAACCCGGCCAGGGCTTCCTGCCCCAAAACCAGCCGCTCACCACCGCGGGGCTCGGCGCGATTCCGGTGGCGCTCGGCGGCATCCTCGAGGTCGTCGCCCTCTTCATCCCCTGGGTCACGTTCACCCTGGGCTCCCAAACCGCCTCGGTCACCTTCCTCGACGCCTTCAGCAAGATGACGTCCGGCATGGACAGCTTCGCCGCGATGTACGTGCGGTTCCTCGCCTTCATCCTGATCGCCGGGACGTTGTTGTCCACTCTCCCGTGGACGCTCGGCGCGTTGCGCACGAAGAGGTCCGCGTACTGGTTCAGCGGGATCCGCCGCCGGGAACTCACTCCGCCGAACTTCTGGTGGTACCGCACCGTCTTCGCGGGGCGGGCGACGGTCATGCTGCTCTTCCACATCGCGGGGATCATCGCGATGTTCTACGAGGATCTGTCGAAGATCGGGCTCGGCGCGTATCTGCTCCTCCTCGGCGGGGTGCTCGTGATCGTCGGCGCGGCGATCGGGCCGAAGCTCACGGCTGCCCGCTGACGTCGCGGATGACCGGGTTCTGACAAATGTCATCGCGCACCGGTGCGCGGTGACACTACGGCTCGCTTGCCCGTCCGCACCACCATGGGACGGGCACGCGGCGCCGGACCTCCGGGCCGATTCACGGTCTGGAAAGGACAGTCATGACCTCCCGCCCCGCAACGGTTTCCGAACATCCCCGGATCAGGGCGGTCCGCGTCCTCACCGGGGCCTACCTGGCGCTGAGCGTGCTCACCCTCGGCGCGATCTTCCTCCTCCGCGACGACCCGTCGATGGTCACCGACGTCGTCTGGGTCCGGGCCACGATTGTGGCGGCGAGCGCGCTGCTGACGTTCCTGTTCGCGAGAAGCGCGGCTCGCGGGTCGAAACGAGGGCTGCTGCGGCTCCGGATCGTGTCAGCGGTGATGACGGTCGCGATCGTCGTCATCGTGTCGATTCCGGGCTTCCTGCCGCTGTGGGTCCGGCTTGAGCAGGGCGTCTGCGGGGTGCTGCTGCTGGCGGTGGTCGTCCTGGTCAACGGAGGGCACGTGCGTTCGCTGGTCTCCGAGTAGCGTGCCGGACGTGGACCGCGGCCCCGATTCCGACGCGCAACGCTGGGTACTGGGCTGGCGTCGGCTCGTGCTGGACGCCGGCCTCCTGGTGTACCCGCTGATCGTCCTCGCCCAGACGGGAGAGCGGCCGGCGGCGGTGGTGGCGCTGCTGGCGTTCTGCGTGTGCTACATCGGGGCGGCCGTCGCCGCTTACCGGTTCCGGAGCCGGCTTTTCTGGATCCTGACCGGGGTGTTGACGGTGCTGTTCGCCGTCGTGCTGCCGATCGCCCGGGCGAATGCCTTTTACCTGCTTGCCGTGGTGGTTTCGCTCGCGGTTCCGCGGTTGCCGCGCTGGGGTGCGGTCATCGTGCCGGTCGCGGCGGCAGCGACTGTGGTGGTGCCGTGGGCGGTTTGGCGTGCGGACCCGGGGTGGGCGCAGGCCGCGGCGTTGGTGTTCACCGTGTTGGTGGTCGTCGCGTTCGCGGAGGCGTTGCGGGCGAACCGGGCGTTAGTGCAGGCGCGGGCGGAGGTGCAGCGGTTGGCCGCGGATGCGGAACGGTCGCGGATCTCGCGGGATTTGCATGATCTCTTGGGACATTCGCTTACCGCGATCACCGTGAAGAGCAATCTTGCCCGGCGGCTCGCGGAGAAGGGGGACGAGCGGGTGGTCGAGGAGATCGGCGAGGTTGAGCAGTTGTCCCGGCAGGCGCTGGCGGATGTTCGGGCGGCAGTTTCCGGGTACCGGGATGTGACGCTGGCCGGGGAGCTCGCGCGGGGACGGGAATTGTTGCGGGCCGCGGGGATTAGTGCGGATCTTCCCGCCGCTGTCGACGGGCCGCATCAGGAGTTGTTCGGGTGGGTGGTTCGGGAGGGGTTGACTAACGTGGTCCGGCATTCTCGGGCTACCGCTTGTGCGGTGACTGTTTCGGGTTCTTCCGTGGAGATCCGTGACGACGGTGCCGGCGCTTCCGCGGATTCGGGGAATGGGTTGTCCGGATTGCGGGATCGGGTCGTGGCGGCCGGCGGGCGGATGGAGGCGGGGCCGATTCGGCCTCGGGGGTGGCGGTTGCGGGTGACTGTGGCGTGACTATCCGGTTGTTGCTCGCCGACGATCAGGCCTTGGTGCGGCAGGCGTTGGGGACCTTGCTTGATCTTGAGGACGATTTTGTGGTGGTTGCGCAGGTGGGGCGGGGGGATGAGGTGGCGGGGGCCGCGCTTGAGCACCGACCGGATGTTGCGTTGCTGGATATCGAGATGCCGGGGTTGGACGGGTTGGCCGCGGCCGCGGTTTTGGCTGAACAGGCGCCTGCGTGCCGGGTGGTTGTTCTGACGACGTTCGGGCGGGCCGGGTATTTGCGGCGGGCTATGGAGGCTGGGGCGGTCGGTTTTGTGGTCAAGGATGCGCCTGCCGAGGCATTGGGGGATGCCATTCGGCGGGTGATGCGAGGGGAGCGGGTGGTGGATCCGGCATTGGCGGTGGCTACCTTGGCCGCGGGGGAATCGCCGTTGACTGCCCGGGAGAGGGATGTGTTGATCGCGGCTCGGGGCGGGGGGTCGGTGGCGGAGATTGCCGGGAGTTTGTATTTGTCTGAGGGGACGGTCCGGAATTATTTGTCTGGGGCTATTGCCAAGACCGGGGCCCGGAATCGGATGGGGGCGGTTCGGGTTGCTGAGGAGCGGGGGTGGTTGTGACGGCTCGTCGCCTGGGGGCGACATTGCTTTGGGGTTGCGGCGGGGTGCCCCGAAGCTTGATTGTGCAGGTGGGCTTCGTATCGGGGTGCGGGATGGTGTGGATGCCTCGTTCGTGGGGTGCGCTGGCCGCGGGTTGGGCGCTTGGTGAGTTCGTCGCGCGCGGCGGGTTTGTAGCGGGTGTGGGGTACCTGGTCGCGGTGGGGTTCGCGGGTGCCGGGATAGCGCCCCGATGCCGCACTGGGTGCGTCGGGGCGGTGGGGTGGTCGTGAGGGGAACCCTCACCGACTCGTGCGGCGCGCCGGAAGGTCCGAAGTGGACGGACTAGTCGTTCTTCTCCGCGTTCAGCCGGGCGGCTTCGCGGCGGACTTCGGCTTGGGTTTCGCGTTCGCGTTGCAGCCAGGTGGGGTTGTCGGACTTCAGGGTCTCGATCTGGTCCGTCGTCAGGGCTTCGGTGACGCCGCCCCTGGCCAGGCCGCCGATGGAGACTCCGAGTTTCGCCGCTACCACCGGGCGCGGGTGCGGGCCGTTGCGGCGCAGGTCGCGGAGCCATTCCGGCGGGTCGGTCTGCAGGGCGTTCAGCTCCTCGCGCGAGACGGCGCCCGCGCGGAACTCTACGGGGGTCGCTTCGAGGTAGACGCCCAGCTTCTTCGCTGCCGTCGCCGGCTTCATGGTCTGGGGGGTCTTCTGCGCCGTCATGCCCACCAGCGTAACCGGCGACCCCGCGCCGGTAGCCTTGCCACGTGACAGGAGCCGACCAGGCCTCGGCGTTCCGGCTCGCCTACGTTCCGGGTGCGACCCCCGCGAAGTGGGTCCGGATCTGGGGCGAACGCAATCCCGAAGTGCCGCTTGACCTGGTCGCGGTCGCTGCTGCCGAGGCCGCAGGCGCCGTTCGCGAGGGCGGGGTGGACGCGGCGCTGCTGCGGCTGTCCGAGGACCGCGACGGGCTGCACGCGATTCCGCTCTACACCGAGACCACTGTGGTCGTCGTGCCCAGGGACCACCTGGTCGCGGCGGCCGACGAGGTGTCCATTGCGGACCTCGCGGACGAGCTCGTGCTGCATCCGCTCGACGACTCGCTCGGGTGGGACGAACTGCCGGGCAAGCCCGCGCTGGAGCGGCCGGAGACGACTGGCGACGCGATCGAGCTGGTGGCGGCGGGCGTCGGCGTGCTGATGGTGCCGCAGTCGCTTGCCCGGTTGCACCATCGGCGTGATCTCACCTACCGGCCGGTCGAGGACGCACCGCAGTCGCGCGTCGCGTTGTCCTGGCCGGAGGGCGAGACCAGCGATCTCGTGGAGCAGTTCATCGGCATCGTTCGCGGGCGCACGGTGAACAGCACTCGCGGACAGCAGGAAACGCGGGCGAAGACGGGCAAGGCGGCACCGGCCAAGAAAAAGCAGCGCGAACCGGACCGTCGCCGGAGCGTGCCCAAGTCTGGCGGGCGCGGTAAGCCTCGCCGTCGGCGTTGACGCTCAGGGGGCAGTCGTGGATCTCGGGTTGAAGGGCAAGTGCGCGGTCGTCACGGGGGCTAACCGCGGGATCGGGCTGGCGGTTGCCGAGGTGCTCGCGGCGGAGGGGGCTGACCTCGCGCTTGTCGCCCGGGACGGCGAAGCGCTTGCCGCTGCGAGGGAAAGCCTCGGCAGGCACGGCACGAAGGTCATCGCGGTTCCGGCGGACACCACCGACGACGCTGCGGTCGCGGCGATGGCGGAGCGGGTCAAGGCGGAGTTCGGGGCGGCGGACGTCCTGGTCAACTGTGCGGCTCCGGCCTCCAGCGGGGTTCGCACGCCGCTCGACGATCTGCGGGACGAAGACCTCCGCCTCGAGATCGAGACCAAGGTGCTCGGCTACCTGCGGTGCGCTCGTGCGCTCGCGCCGGGGATGCGGGAGCGCGGCTGGGGCCGGATCGTGAACGTCAGCGGGCTCAACGCGCGGCTGGCCAGTTCGACGTTCGGGTCGATTCGCAATGTCGCGGTCGCGGCGATGACCAAGAATCTCGCCGACGAGCTGGGGCCGCGGGGAATCGCCGTGACGGTCGTGCATCCGGGCTACACGGTGACCGAGCGGACGCCGGAGAAGTTCGCCGAGATCGCCGCGGCGCGGGGGATTTCCGTGGCAGAGCTGGAAAACAGCATCGCGGCCGGGGTGAGCATCGGGCGGCTGGTGACGGCGGCCGAGGTGGCGGACGTGGTGGCGTTCCTCGCGTCTCCGCGCAGCGCGGCGATCAACGGAGACGCCATCGCGGCCGGCGGTGGCGTTCCGGGGCAGATTTACTACTGAACGACCTGGAGTTCGCGCCGTCGTTCCGAGATCGGATAGCCGAGGCGGCCCTTGGTCCAGGCGAGCACGATCAGCGGCAGGTGCTCGGCGAGTTTCGGGTCCGGCGGCTCGGGACTCGGCGGGATGCGCCGCCGGATCGAGGCGCTCGACGGAGCCTTCGCGCTGGCGAGTTCCGCCGACGGACCGCCCACTCTGACGGTGAGCCTGCCATGCGGATTGTGATCGCCGAGGACGACCCGTTGCTGAGCGAAGGACTCGCGCTGCTGTTGTGCGCGCCGAGGGGCCTCGACGTCGTCGCGACCACCGGCAACCCGGCCGATTTCCTTGCTGCAGTGGACAAACACAAGCGATCGTGGACGTCCGGATGCCGCCGACGCACACCGATGAGGGCATCGTCGACGACGTCCGGGGCTTGCCGGTGCTGGTGCTGTCGGCGTATGTCGAGCAGGCATTCGCGACTGATCTGCTGGGCAGCGCGCGGCTCGGGTATCTGCTGAAGGAACGCGTCGGGCGGGTCACCGAGTTCATGGCGGCGCCGAATCGGACGGCCGACGGCGGGACGGCGATCGATCCGGAAGTGGTGGCGCAGTTGCTGACCCGGACGCGTGCGGATTCCGGGCTGGAACGGCTCAGCCCGCGCGAACGGGATGTGCTGGCGTTGATGGCGGAAGGATGGGGGAATGGTGCCATCGCCGAACGACTCATGGTAACGGACGGCGCGGTGCACAAACATATTCGCAGCATTTTTCGCAAAACTGGAGTTAGCGCCGGATGACAGCGCGGATCGGCAGGTTACCGCGGTGCTGCGTTATGTGGAAGAAGCCCGTCGTTGATCCTTTGCGTGCTCCTGGATGAATCGGTGAAGGCTTGACGGCAAGGTGCTGCCGGTCTTCCGGCGAGGGCGAAGCGGGCAGCGTTCACCGGCATTCGGCCAGGCGCAGTTCACCCGGACGAGTGCAGTCTCGACGGCACAAACCGGTGACCCCGAACTGGTCTGAGCCCACCCGGGTGCGGACGTGCGAAGACCGCACCGGAGCGGGACCGGTGCTGCTGTCAGCCGGGACGAGCTACGTGCCCGAGCCGGGCTTCTCGTCCGCCGCGCCCTTGGGCACGTCCTCTTCGGACCAGTCGAGCCCGGCCTCGGCGACCACGCCGTCGAAAATCGGGGTGGCCACGGCCTGCTCGGCGCTCACGACGCGCTCACCACGTCGATGATCGCGTCGGCCGCGATCCACTGCGGATCCGCGTCTCTCGCCTGGCCGTCGACCTGGACCGGGACCCAGGTGACCGCGGTGGCGTCGTCGGTGACCGGGGTTCCGGTGACCACCCCGCGCCGGCACAGCTGGCGCCTGCCGGTGCGCTGGCCGACCAGGTAGGTGACCCGGTGGCCGGTGGACAGTTCGGGCCGGTGCTGTTCGCCGTCCATGTGTTCCTCCCTGCACGTCGCCCAGGCGGGCGACGCTCGCTTCATCGACGCGACTCGCTCCCCGCGTGCCGATGACGCACTCCCGGCCCATGATCTGGGCCACATCGAGGCAACCCGACCACAGACCGTTATCCCTCGGTACAAAAAGTAACAGGTACAGCACCGTATCTGGTATGTGACCCGGCGATACACTCGCGCGGATGACGTCCTCAGGTACTCCGCCCGACGGGCGGGCCACCCGGTGGGCAGGGCAGCGCGAACGCCGGCGCCGGGAATTCGTGGAGGCCGGAATGCGCGCGATCGCCCGGTTCGGGCCGGAGGTGTCCACCGAGCAGATCGCCGACGAGGCCGGCGTCGCTCGCACGCGCATTTACAAGCATTTCGCCGACACCGCGGATCTGCAGCGTGCTATCGCGTTGCGCGCGGCGGAAATGATCGGCGCGCAATTCTCTCCGCTGTGGGGAGTTTCCGGTACTCCGCGCGAAATGGTGCACGCGACGATCGGCGCGCACATCGAATGGCTTTCCGAGCATCGCGCGCTGTATCAGTACCTGATGCGGCAGTCGGTGACCGGGCCGCGCGACGTCGTCGCGGACGTGAAAACCGCGATCGCCCGCCAGTTGACTGTGCTGTTCGAGTACTACCTCGGCCTCTTCGGCGCGGACCAGCGCGTCGGCGAGACGATCGCGTACGGGCTGGTGGGGTTGGTCGAGTCCAGTACGGCGCACTGGCTGGACACCCCGCGCGGCATCGACCGCGACGATCTGCGCCAGCTGCTCGCCCGCTGGGTCTGGTCGATCCTCGACGACACGCTGCGCACGGTCGGCGTCGTCCTCAACCCGGATTCGCCGCTGTCCGATCTGGACTATCGCGTCCTCGAACGCCCGTGAAGGGCCCCTCGCGGGAATCAGATTCCCGCAAGGGGCCCTTCACCGACGTTCAGCGGGGCGCGAGCGTCAGGCCTTCCGGCCGACTCCGCCCGCGATGCACTCCTGGACCTGGTTCAGCGGCTGGTACCGCGGGCCGTCCGGCCACCAGTCCTCGCACAGCACCAGGCCCGGGTCGACCAGTTCGGTGCCGCCGAACATCCGGCCGATCTCGTCCCACGTGCGGAAGAGGCCGCTGCCCATCGGGCTGTGCGTGAACTTCTCCTCCATCCGCCGGGCGATCTCGCTGTGCTCGGGCGTCTGCGGGTCGAGGAAGTGCGCGACCACCACGAACGACCCGGACGGCAGCGCGTCCACGTAGGTCCGCATCATCTCCTCGTAGTCGTCGCCGAGGTAGTGGTGCAGGGTTCCGTTGTGCAGCAACGCGATCGGCTTCGTCCAGTCGAGGAACTCGCGCGCGGTCTCGTTCCGCAGGATCTGCTCGGGCTTGAAGATGTCCGCTTCGACGAACCGGGTGTTGTCGTTCTCTTCGAGCAGCGCGCGCCCGTGCGCGAGAACCACCGGGTCGTTGTCCACGTACAGGACGCGGGCGTCCGGGATGATCCGCTGCACGACCTGGTGCGTGTTTTCCGCGGTGGGCAGGCCGGAACCGCAGTCGAGGTACTGGGCGACCCTGCCCTGGGTGGCGAGGAACCGGCAGGCGCGGATGAGGAAGTTGCGGTTGGCCCAGGCGAGGTCGTTGACCTCCGGGGCCACGGTCCGCACCTGGTCGAGCACCCTGCGGTCGATCTCGTAGTTGTTCGTGCCGTTCAGCGCGGCGTCGTACACCCGGGCAATGCTCGCTCGCGTGATATCGACCCCGACCGGGTGCGAACTGGGCGATTCGACGGCCTCGGTCATTTCTGGCGTCACCTCGGATGTGTCGGACGTCTCTTTGGCCTACTCACCGTAGACCTCCCGGGCTGTCAAGCGACCGCCAGGAGGAGGACTGCCGGAGCGGGTGACAGATTCTTGATTCATTCCAGAAAATGCGGCAGACTCCGGGGCATGCCGACGACCACGGACTTCGAGCAGCTGCTGCGCGGAGTGCAGTTGCGGATCACGCGCCCTCGGCTGGCCGTGCTCTCCGCCGTGCACGCCAACGCGCACGCGGACACCGAGTCCGTCATCGGCATGGTGCGCGCGGATCTCGGCGAGGTTTCCCACCAGGCCGTTTACGACGTGCTGCGCGCGCTGACCGACGCGGGGCTGCTGCGGCGCATTCAGCCGCCCGGTTCGGTCGCACGGTACGAGGCCCGGGTAGGGGACAACCACCACCACGTCGTGTGCCGCTCGTGCGGTGCCATCGAAGACGTCGACTGCGCGGTCGGAGAGGCGCCCTGCCTGACCGCTTCGCAGACGCACGGCTTCGTCATCGAAGAGGCCGAGGTCGTCTACTGGGGCCGCTGCCCCGACTGCTCCGCCGCTTTGAGTTCCTGAGCAAGACCAAGATTCCCGGAAGGATTTCAGTTGTCCGAATCGCTTGACTCCGTTGCCGACGACCACACGGCGGGGTGCCCGGTCACCGGGCGCATGGGCTACCCGACCGAAGGTGCCGCGAACCGTGACTGGTGGCCGAACCAGCTCAACCTGAAGATCCTCCGGAAGCACGCTCCCGCGGCGGACCCGATGGGCGGGGAGTTCGACTACGCCAAGGAATTCAAGAGCCTCGACCTCGACGCGCTTGCCCGCGACGTCGACGCGCTGCTCACCACTTCGCAGGAGTTCTGGCCTGCCGACTTCGGCAACTACGGCCCGCTGTTCATCCGGATGGCCTGGCACAGCGCCGGCACCTACCGGATCGACGACGGCCGCGGCGGGGCGGGCGGCGGCCAGCAGCGGTTCGCGCCGCTGAACAGCTGGCCGGACAACGTCGGCCTGGACAAGGCGCGCCGTCTGCTGTGGCCGGTCAAGAAGAAGTACGGCAAGAAGATCTCGTGGGCGGACCTGATGGTCTTCGCGGGCAACCGCGCGCTTGAAACCATGGGCTTCAAGACCTTCGGCTTCGCCGGCGGCCGCGCCGACGTGTGGGAGCCGGACGAGGACATCTACTGGGGCCCGGAGCGCACCTGGCTCGGCGACGAGCGCTACCGGGGCGACCGCGAGCTGGACAACCCGCTCGCCGCGGTCCAGATGGGCCTCATCTACGTGAACCCGGAAGGCCCGAACGGCAACCCGGACCCGATCGCCTCGGCGCGCGACATCCGCGAGACGTTCGCCCGGATGGCGATGAACGACGAGGAGACCGTCGCCCTCATCGCCGGCGGCCACACCTTCGGCAAGACGCACGGCGCGGGCGACGCGGACGCGAACGTCGGCCCGGTGCCCGAGGCCGCGCCGATCGAGCAGATGGGCCTCGGCTGGAAGAACAGCTTCGGCAGCGGCAAGGGCCGCGACCAGATCGGCAGCGGGCTCGAGGTCACCTGGACCCCGACCCCGACCCGGTGGAGCAACTGGTTCTTCCACAACCTGTTCACCTACGAGTGGGAGCTGACCAAGAGCCCCGCCGGCGCGCACCAGTGGAAGCCGAAGAACAACGCCGCGCAGGGCACCGTGCCGGACCCGGAGACCGGTGAACTCAACCGCGCGCCGAGCATGCTGACCTCGGACCTGGCGCTGCGCTTCGACCCGATCTACGAGCCGATTTCGCGCCGGTTCTACGAGAACCCGGAGGAGTTCGCGGACGCCTTCGCCCGCGCCTGGTACAAGCTCACCCACCGCGACATGGGCCCGATCCAGCGCTACCTCGGCCCGCTGGTGCCGCGGGAAGAGCTGATCTGGCAGGACCCGGTCCCGGCCGTCGACCACGAGCTGGTCAGCGAAGCGGACGTCGCGGACCTGAAGGCGAAGATCCTCGAGTCCGGCCTGTCGGTCTCGCAGCTGGTGTCCACCGCGTGGGCGTCGGCCTCGACCTACCGGCACAGCGACAAGCGCGGCGGCGCGAACGGCGCCCGCATCCGCCTCGAACCGCAGCGCGGCTGGGAGGTCAACGAGCCCGACGAGCTGGCTCAGGTGCTGCGCACGCTTGAGGGCGTCCAGGAAGCGTTCAACAGCGCGCAGACCGGCGGGAAGAAGATCTCGCTCGCCGACCTGATCGTGCTGGCCGGCGCGGCGGGCGTGGAGAAGGCGGCGAAGGACGGCGGGGTCGACCTCACCGTTCCGTTCACGCCGGGCCGCACCGACGCGACGCAGGAGCAGACCGACGCGGACTCGTTCGCGCCGCTTGAGCCGAAGGCCGACGGGTTCCGCAACTACCGCGGCAAGGCCAACCCGCTGCCGTCGGAGTACCTGCTGGTGGACAAGGCGAACCTGCTCAACTTGAGCGCGCCGGAGATGGCCGTGCTGGTCGGCGGCCTGCGAGTGCTGGGCGCGAACTACCAGAACTCGGCGGCAGGCGTGCTGACCGACCGGCCGGGCACGCTGACGAACGACTTCTTCGTCAACCTGCTCGACATGGGCGCCGAGTGGAAGCCCGCCGACGGCGAGGGCCCGCACGCGGAGTCCTTCGAGGCCCGCGATCTCGCCACCGGCGAGGTCAAGTGGACCGGCACCCGCAACGACCTGGTGTTCGGTTCGAACTCCGAGCTGCGCGCCGTCGCCGAGGTCTACGGCAGCGACGACGCCAAGGAGAAGTTCGTCCGCGACTTCGTCGCCGCGTGGCACAAGGTGATGAACAACGACCGGTACGACCTGGTCTGAGTTCCGCCTGAACGCCTAGGTCCGGGAAGGGCCCCTTGAGGGAATCTGATTCCCTCAAGGGGCCCTTCCCGGCTTTTCGGGCGGGTGCGGGGGTCAGCTCTGGACGAGCTTGCCCATCGCGTTGACCTCGTCGACGTCGCCGGTGTTGAAGAACGACCACGGCACGGTCACGAAACCGCTGTCACCCCAGCTGGATCCCCAGCTGTTCTCGATCTTCACGCCCTGCTCGTTGTAGGCCACGATGGTGACCTCGTGCCCGCCGACGACCGGGTCGCTGTTCGAGTCGCCGGGCAGGTACGAGTAGTCGCTCGCGGTCGAGGAGTTCAGATCCATGAAGCTCTGGTGCACGGTGAATCCGATCGCGACCGGCTCGCCCTGGGAAATGGCGTTCTCGATGTCGGTTTTCGCCGCGTTGCCGCTGGTCGACAATTCGGTGTAGCCGGACAGCTTGTAGTGCGCCGCATTCGCCTTTTCGTTCTGGTCGGGCTGAGTCGTGTAGTCGAAATCGCCCTGCCAGTAGTCGGACTTGGTGTCGATGCCTTGCTTCTGTTCCATCGGCAGCGCGACGCTCGCCCAGGTGCCCTGGTCGTTGCCCTTGGCGATCTGGCTGTAGATGAACATCGGTGCCATCGGTCCGCCGTCGATGCCCTGCTCGTTCATCAGCACGCCGTAGCCGGTGTAGCCGGTGGCCCAGGTGACGCACGAGCCGACCTGGCCCTGGTCGCCGGGGGTGTTGGCGTACTGGGTGAGGTCGCCGCTGGAGGGGGCCTTGGCCGTGCCGAGCGGGTGCACCGGCAGCGCGGAGTTCGCGTGGGCGTGCTTGGCCGCCTTCGCGGCTTTCAGTCCGGCGATGTTCAGCCCGAGGCCGTGCTTCTGGTGCGCGGGGTGGTGCTGGGCGGCGGCCGCGGTGGCAGGGGTCGCGCCCATCGTCGCGGCCAGACCGGCCGCGGCGAGCAGGGAAACGAGTGCGGACGTTTTTCTGATCTGCATTCTCAGACTCCTTGTGGGCATGCAGAAAAAGAAATCGGAAAGGGTGGGGATAGTGGATCCGAACACAGCAAAGGTAGATCGTCGGAAATTTTCCGGGAACCTACGAAAGGAGGGATCGCATCAACTGTCGAATTGAAGCGGATCGATCAAGCGGACATTTCACCCGTTATCGCCGCTATTCCGGCGTACCGGTCCATGATGGACTCGGGGCACACCCTTGCCCCGGCAGTGGTTTGAACCATTCAGCCGGGTTCTCCGCTGCCGCGGACGTTCGTGAGGGGAACCCTGCGGGAATCTGATTCCCGCAGGGTTCCCCTCACGGACCACTCAGTCGGGCAGCGGGGTCGTGCGCGCGCCGTTGAGCAGGGCGTCGATCGCCCACCGGGAACGCGTGTCCGCGTTGCCGGAGAACAGGTTCTCGCTCGCCGCGGCGATGTTCGGATACGTTTCGGGCGAGAGTCCGCGGACGGTTTCGGCGAGCGCGTCGTGCTGCCGTTGCGCGTCCGGGCGGTCCTTGCGGGTGCTGTGCTCGACCGCGCTGGCGGTGGCGACGAGCAGCAGCAGGTCGACCGTCCACGCGGCCGGGCCGGACGGAACCCCGGCCTCGGCGAGCAAGCCGAGCACGGTGTCGACAACGGCGAGGTAGTTCGGCCCGTTCAACGGGGTCACGAGCGCGACGCGGGCGAGGCCAGGGTGGGCGTACAGGACGTCGCGGTAGGTGGACATGACTGTCCACAAACGACTCCGCCAGTCTCCTTCGGCGGCGCTGGCGGTGGTGGGGACTTCGCCGAGGAGTTCGTCCAGCACCGCGGCGTGGAGTTCGTCGGTGTCGCGGACGTAGACGTAGAGCGAGGCCGGGCCGGTGTCCAGTTCCTTCGCGAGCCGCCGCATGGTGACGCGCTCGGCCCCTTCGCGGCGCACGACGTCGAGAGCGGCCGCGACGATGCCTTCGCGGCTCAGCGCGGGCTTGGCGGGACGTTCCCGGCGGTTGTAGCCACTCGCGGTCATCCGCCCATGGTAGGCGCACGCCGCCCGAACGGTCTGGACCTTGGCCGGCCTACTCGGCGAGCACGCTGTCCAGGGTGGGCTGGACGTCGGTTCGCAGGACCGCGCCGAGGTAGACGGCCGCGACCCGCTGCCGTTTGTCAACGATCAGCGAGATCGGCACCGCGCTCAGCGGGAGGCCGCGCAATTGCAGCGCGACCCGGCCGGACGGATCGAAGATCGATTCGTAGTCCAGTCCGAGATCCTTGACGAAGTCCGCGGCGTACTTCGGGTTGTCGCGGACGTTGATGCCGAGCACCCGGATCCCGCGGCTGCGCCCGGAGCCGACGATGGCCTGAAGAGTACGCGCTTCGGCGCGGCACGGCCCGCACCAGGCGCCCCAGAGGTTGAGCAGGACGACTTTGCCGGAGTAATCGGCCAGCGAGAGGTCCCGGCCGGGTTCGCGCAGGCTCTGGCCCTTGAGGTTCGCTACCTTTTTGCGTTGCTCCACGGGATAGTGGATGGTCGTCTGCCCGTCCGGCGAGACGAATTCGAAGGTGTCTGATTGGCTGACCGCGTCCTTCCCGGTCGCGCACGCGGCGAGGGGGAGCAGGGCCAGCAGGAGGAAGAGACGGGCGAGGCGCACGCGGCATGGTATCGCCGGTACACCGGGCGGCTTCCGACGCGGTTTTCTAGGCTGGACCTCGTGTGGGAGACAGCGCGGGACCGGTTGCGGGGCAGGCTGGCCGACGGCTTGGCCCGGTCCGGGCTCACGCTGCCCTGGTGGGTTCCGATGGGGACGACCGCCTTCACGGTGATCGGGCTGGTGGTCGCGGTCGGGCAGCGGGCCGGGACCGCGCTTCCGGTCGCGATCGCGGGGTTTCTGCTGGCCACGGCGTCGACGCTGCTGTGGGTGTGCACCGGGCGGCTCGCGCCGTCGTGGATGAAGGCGCTCGGGATGCTCGCCGGGATCGGGCTGCTGCTGACGTATCCGGTGGTGCCGGACTTCGCGCCGATGCCGTTGATCGTGCTCGCCGGCGAACTGGGGTCCATCGCTTCGGCGCGGGTCGCGTTCGCGGCGACCGGCGGGGCGATCGCGGTGCTCGGGGCGGCCGCGTCGACCGTCGGGCTGGTCGGGTTTCCGGTGTACCTGCTCGCGGTGGTGGTCGGGATGGCCGCCGGGTTCATGTTGCGGTGGTACGTGCGCGCGCTGGACGCCGAGCGCGGCAAACAGGAAGCCGTGCGCGAACAGGCGATGCTCGGCGAACGGCAGCGGATCGCGCGCGAGGTGCACGACGTCGTCGCGCATTCGCTGAGCATCACGTTGCTGCACGTCACGGGCGCGCGGCATGGGTTGCGCACGGATCGCGACATCGACGAAACCGTCGCGGCGCTTGCCGAGGCGGAGCGGATCGGGCGGGCGGCGATGGCCGATATCCGCCGCACGGTTGGATTGCTCGCGCGGGAGCCGGCGGGGACGCGGCCGTTGCCCGGTGCGGGCGACATCGCGGACCTGGTGGCCGAAACGTGCGCGGCCGGGCTGGTCGCGGACTACGAACTGGAGGGCGACGTGACCGCGGTCGACAGCACGGTGGGGCTGGGGCTCTACCGGATCGTCCAGGAGTCGCTGGCGAACGCGGTCAAACACGCGCCGGGGGAGAAGGCGTTGGTACGGCTGGAGATTGCTGCGGCGGACGCGCGGTTGACAGTCCGCAATGGACACAACGGCGCGGCCCGCGACCAGGGCGGCTCGGGGTTGGCGGGCATGACGGCGCGTGCGGATCAGCTCGGCGCGCGGCTGGCTGCCGGAGCTGAGGGCGGCGAGTGGGTCGTCGAGGTGACGGTGCCGTTGGCGCGCGGGGCCGCGTCGTGACCGTTGCGTTGGATGAGATGCGGGTCTTGCTCGTCGACGATCAGGAGCTGGTGCGGTCCGGGTTGCGGTTGATCCTTCGGCGTCGGGACGGGTTCTTCGTGGTAGGCGAGTGCTCGGACGGCGACGAGGTCCCGGCCGCGCTCGAAGCGGCCGGCGGGGTCGATGTCGTGGTGATGGACCTGCGGATGAAGCGCGTCGACGGCATCGAAGCGACGCGACGGCTGCGCGCGTCCGGCCCGCGCCCGCCAGTGCTCGCGCTGACCACGTTCGACGACGACGAACTGCTCGCCGGGGTGCTGCGCGCGGGCGCGGTCGGATACGTGCTGAAGGATTCCCCCGCGGAGGACCTGATCCGCGCGGTGCGAGCGGTCGCGATGGGCGAGGCGTGGCTCGATCCGGCGGTCACCGGCCGCGTGCTCACGACCTACCGCGAGGCGGCCGCCGATCGCCCGGCGCTGCCTTCCGGAGTGCTGACGCCGCGCGAAATGGACGTGCTGACGGCGGTGGCGCGCGGCTTGACGGACGCGGAAATCGCCGGAACGCTGGGGATTTCCGCGAGCACGGTCGAGGCGCATTTCGAGCGGGTGTGTGCGAAACTCCGCCTCCGCGACCGGGCGGCGGCCATCGTCTACGCCTTCGACCACGGCCTGGTCGCCCCCGGCACCGCCCCCGCTCCGATCGGCCCGGACTCGTTGCGCTTCAGCGTGCTCGGCCCGTTGCGGGCTTGGCGGGGACCGAACCTGCTGGACCTGGGCCCGGTGCGGCAACAAGCGCTGCTCGCGGCGCTGGTCCTGCGCGCCGGCGAGACAGTCAGTCCAGGGGAGTTGCTCGACGGCGTGTGGGGCCTGGAGCCGCCCGGCACCGGTGGCCGGGTGGTCCCGGTCTACGTGCATCGCCTGCGGAAATGCCTGCGCGGGGCTGGCGAACGAAGGGAAGACTCGGTCATCGGCAGCGACCGCGGCGGATACCGCTTCGCCGGGGAGCGAGCACGACTGGACGTCACCGAGCTGACCGACCGGATCGCGGAAGCCGCGATCGCCGCCCGCGGCAGCGACCCGGCAGCCGCGGTCGACGCCTACGACGGCGCGTTGGCCCTGTTCCACGGCGAGCCGCTGGCCGGGTTGCCCGGCCCGTTCGTCGAGGGGGAACGCGTACGCCTGACCGAGCGGCGGCTGACATTGGTGCAGGAGAAGGCCGTGCTGCAGCTGAAACTGGGGCGAACCGACGACGTGGTGCACGAGCTGTCGGCGTTGCTGGCGGTGTATCCGCATCGGGAACCGCTGGCGGTGCTGCTGATGCGGGCGCTCCACGGCGGCGGACGGCGGGCGGACGCGTTGGCGGTGCACCGGCGGATGCGGGAACGGCTGCGGGCGGACCTGGAGGTCGAACCGGGGGCGGAGCTGGACCGGGAACTGCGAGTGGTGCTCAGCTCGGATCGGGGTCCCGCGTGAGCGCGCACGGGACCCTGCACCATGTCGAGTTGTGGGTGCCGGACCTCGGCCGCGCGGTCGCGTCGCTGGGATGGCTGCTGGAAGAGCTGGGATATCGGCGGTTCCAGGACTGGGACGCCGGGCGCAGCTGGCGGCTCGGGCCGACGTATCTCGTGGTCGAGCAATCCCCGGCGCTGACCGCGGACCGGCACGACCGCTGCCGGCCGGGGCTGAACCACCTGGCGTTTCACGTCGAGGACGCGGCGACGGTCGAGCGGTTGACCGCCGACGCCGCCCGGCACGGGTGGCAGCTGATGTTTCCGGAGAAACATCCCCATGCCGGCGGCGCCGAGCACTATGCCGCCTGCCTGCAGAACGACGACGGCTTCGAGGTCGAACTCGTCAGCTCTGCCGGGCCGAGCTGACCGGAGTGCGCGGGCGGTGCTGATCTGAGTACTGGGAATCGGCCGAGTCGTCCGAGTAGCGCGAATCCGCCGGATACCGCGACGCCGGATACTGCGAATCCGAAGAAGAACCCGTCCCCGGCTCCTCCCCGGAGCTGCTCTTCGAAGCCTCGCTGAGCTTCGTCATGAGCTGCGTGGCGGCCTCCAGCCCCTGGGTCACCGAAGTGATCAGCTGCAGCAGATTGTCCGAATCCGACAGCAAAACCCCGAGCTTCTGCGCGATCTGCCCGCCGTACTGCGTCGCGATCGCCACTGCCTGCGGGATCGCCGCCGCGATGCTCGCGCCGAAGGTCGCCTGCGCGGCGGCGAAGGCCTGCGTCATCAGCTGGATGATCTGCCCGGCAGCCTCCGAAATGAGCCCGCCGACCTCCTGCTGCGCCTTCGCGACGACCTTCCCCGCCCCGGTAGCCGCCTTGGCCATCGCGATGCCTGCCTGGCCGACGGCCTCGACGCAGTCCGCGTGCTGCGAGCTGTTGTCGCGGTAGCTCGAAGCCGAAGAACCGCTCCACCCCGACGTTTCCGGACCGCTCGACTGCCGGTAGTCATCCGCGACAGACGACACCTGCTGGCCGCCGCCCTCCATGCCCTGCGAGTGCGACGACACCGAATCCGGGTTGCCCTGCAACTGTTTCAGCGGTTCTTCCAGGAACCGCACCAGTTCGGTGATCATGCCGAAGCCTGCGGAAGTCAACGCGGCGAGCGGGTCCTGCGACGCGCCGAGCAGGTCGAGCGCGGTGGTCGCGCCGCCGAGTCCGGCGGAGACCCAATCGTGGTTCTCGACCGCCTGCGTGGTGGTCTTCAGGTCTGCCAGGAGCTGGCCGGAGTCGGTCACGGCAGGGCCTTTCCGGGCAGCGAGGNAGGTCTGCCAGGAGCTGGCCGGAGTCGGTCACGGCAGGTCCTTTCCGGGCAGCGAGGCCGCGTTGCCCTGGTCGCGACGCTCGTAGCTTTCCGCGGCTTGCGTGAGGTTCGCGCTCACTTTGTGCACAGTGGACGATGCATGCGCGACGGCGTCGTTGGTCTGGCCGGCCGCTGACTGCAGGCCCGCGGTGAGGAACTGCACGAAGACGCCGAGCGTCTGGTCGCCGAGCCCGGACGGGGCGCTGCGGGCGACATTGCCGAGCCGGTCGGCCAGGTCGCCGACGGCGGCCGCGTGCCGGCGCAGTTGCGCGGGGTCGACCTCGAAGCCGGCGGTCACGAGATGATCCCCGGGTTCGCGAAGTAGTCGTCCTCGCGCGGAGCGGCGGGAGCGGCCTCGACCGGCAGGTTGTCGCGGACGAGCTGGAGTGCGGGGCCGTCGCCGACGTAGTCGGTCATGATGTCCACGACTCGCGCCCCGGCCTGGCGGTGCGCGTCGTGCACGGTCGCCAGGATGAGCCGGGCGAGCGCGTCGGCTTCCAGCGCGCGGGCGGCGGGGCTCAGCCGCAGGTCGGTCAGTGCGCCGCTCGGGCCCACTTCGACCTCGACCTCGCCGCGTGGGGACGCGGCCCGGCCGGCGACGCGGCTGAGGCTCGCGCTCGCGGCCTCGGCGCCGGCCCGCATCCGGGACAGGTTTTTCTCGTAGTCGGCGAGCCAGGCCGCCGAGTCTTGGATCGGCACGGAAGATCCTCCGGTCGGTTTCGGTGCGGTCATCACGGCCGCCGCGCGGCGGTGGCCAGCTCGCCGAGGGCGAAGCGCAGGTCGGCCCGGCGCAGCGAGTTCACGCTGAGCCAGCCGTCGCGCGCGGGGTTGATCCGGACGCGGCCGCGCGGTCCGTCCATCCAGGACAGTTCGCGGCCTGCCCTGGTGCGCCCGTCGCGGGTCGCGCCGAGCTGGCCGCGGCCGGTCAGCGGGACGACCAGGCCGACGAGACTGTCCAGCGTCGTCGGGTCTCCGCCGCTGTCGTGGACGAGGTCGCGCAGCCGGTGCGCGCGGGAGGCGTCGTCCTCGTCGTCGGTGAGTGCCATCGCCTCCTTGACCGCGTGCGCGGGCAGCGTGACCGGCATCGTGCGGGCCGCCTCGACCTTCGGGATCTCCGCGAGCACGGCGTCCACCAGCGCGGTCTCCTCCACCCGGCGCACCGACAGCGTGCCGGCCGCGAGCCGCTGACGGCAGATCAGCGCTGAGGACCGATAGACGAGTGCGGTGACGGCGGTCGCCCCCTCGGCGTCCGCCACCACCAAATCGACGATGCCGCGGCGTTCGCGCAGCGCGGCCACGGCTTCCGCGGCGAGGCCGTCCGGCCCGGATTCGTCCGCGAGACCGCGCGCTCGCAGTGCCTGTCCCGCGGTGGCGAACAGAATCTCGCGCTCGCCCTCGATCCGCCCGTAAGACGGCACCTGCAACGGAAACGGCCAGCTCGCCCCGGCGTGCGCGGCCAGCAGGCCGGCCTCGACAAGTCCGATGTGGACGGTCTCGTCGCCGGTGCGCGGCGCCACGGCGGTCATTCGGCTTGCCGTTCGAGTCGCTGGAACGCTTCCCGCACGCCGGATTCGTGGTCCTGGTAGCGCCGGATACCCGCCCGCAGTGCCTCGTGGAACCCGGTCAGCTCGGTGTCCGCCGCACCCAGTTCGCCGGCGAGCCCGGCGTGCCCGGCGTGCCCGGCGGCCTCGCGCAGCCGCTGTGCCAGGTGCAGTGCGGGCGGCGCGGTGCCGAGCTGCGGGAGCCGGTCGGCGAGCCGCCCCGCCGAACCGACGAGTTCCCCGGTCTGCTCGCCGAGTCTGCCGAGCGCGGCGACCTGCCGGTCCAGTGCGTTCGGGACGACCTCGTGGCCGGTCATCGCAAGCTCCTGTCTTTCACAGCCCGATCACCGGGCTGATGGTCTTGTCCTCGGGGTGCAGGAGCGGCTGGTCGAGCACCGGCATCTTGTTCTTGTGCTCCTCTTCCTCCTCCTGCGCGGCTCCCGCGCCGCGTCCGGGCATCATGCCGTTGCCGTTGGCCGCGCGCGCGGCGGCCATCTCCGCCATCGCGGCGTTGCGGGCGAGCAGCGCGCCCTCCATGCCGAGCGCGGAGCGAATACCGGCGGACAGCCCCGATTCGACCGGGGCCGCGGCGGTCAGCGCGCCCCACGGCATGCCGCTGCCCGCGCCGGTCCCGGCTCCGCCGAGCGGACCGGCGTAGCTCGACGCACTGGTCGACTCGTCCGCGCCGTAGGAATCCGCTGTCGTCGACCCGGCGGGAGGCGGATTGATGGCGCGCGAGCTCTTGTGCAGGCTGGCTTCGTAGCGCTGCATCACGTGCACCGCTTCGGCTTTCTGCTCGGCCGCCGCGACATTCGCGGCGAACAGGCTGGCCCCGCCGCCCGCGACCGCGCCGATCGCCGCGCCCATCAACGCACCCGGACCGGCGCCGATCCCGCCCGCTCCGGCGCCGAGGATCCCGCCGATGACCGCGCCCGCACCCGCTCCGGCCGCCGCGGCGGCGACTGCGCCCCCAGTCGGGTCGCCCGGCGGCTTCGGCATGGTGTTGCGCGCGACGGCGAGCGAATCGCCCGCGTTCTGGGCCGCGCTGCCGACGGTCCCGGCGCGGTCGCCGATCCCGGACGCGCGCTCGCCGAGCGAACCCAGCCGTCCGGAAGCGCGTTCGGCGGCCTGTCCGCTCCAGTTCTCGTGCAGCGTCCCCTGCTGCGACTTGAGCGAATCGGCGTGCGAGCGCATTTCCGAACCGTGCCGCTGCCACTCCGCGGCGACCGTGCTGACGTCGCCGACGTCGGCCTTCTCCCACAGCATCTGGTACAGCTGCTGGTGCGTGTAGGCGTTCCAGTTGGTGCTGCCGGGCGGGACCGGGGCCCCGAAGTAACCCTCCCACACGTTGCGCAGCGCGGACACCACCGGTTTGGCCAGGTCGCCGACCGGCCCCGCCTTGCCGAGTCCCGCGAGCGCCGAGTCCGCCAGGTTCTCCACCCCGGCCGACGCGGCGTCGGCCACAGATCCGGATTCGCCGGTCATACCCCCACCTTCGCCTCTGCCCGGCCGGCTGTCGCCAGGCACTCGCGCACAGTAAGGGGCGGCGATGAAATCACGATGAAAGCTGTGATCACCGGGGCGGGACGAGGTCTCCGCGCTCGATCCGGGCCGCGGTGCGGGCGAGCCAGTCAGCGTCGTGCCGGAGCCGGGAAACGAGGAAATGCGCCTCGATCATCTGCATCTCCGGCAAATCGGCGTTATCGAGCGTCGCGGACAGTTCTCGCCGCTGGCCGCCGACTCGCTCCGCCCGGTCGCGCAGCAGGGTCACCGCGCGGGCGGGCGGCAGCGCGCCGAGGTAGGCCAGCGCGATCAGGAACCGGGAATCGAGGTTCGGGTCGGCGTCGCGCAGCTGCCGTTCGATCCGTTCGCGGAAATCGGCGAGGCCCGCCTCGGTCAGCCGGACCGGTCGCGGATCGCCCTCGCCGTCCGGTTCGACAAGCCCGTTCCTGGTCAGCGTGCCGACCAGCGTGTACACGGTCGACGTCTTCGGGTTCAGGAACGGATAGCGCGTGCGGAGCTCGCGCAGGAGCGCGTACTGGTGGCGCGGGGTTTCCACGAGCAAGCCCAGCATCGGCAGCACGAGCGGGTTGTCGAGAGCGTTCGTCGGCACCGGTCCAGGGTAGCGCACCTTGGTCGTATACGAGTATGTTGCTCGTATACGACTACTGGAGGAGATGTTCATGATCGCTTTTGGCGTGTGGCCCGGCGTGGTCAGCACCGATCTGGTGCGGCTGGAAACCTTCATCGACGCGCCGCCGGAGGACGTCGAACGGACCGCGGAAGCGTTGCGGGACCTCGCGAAGGGCACGGAACGGTTCTATGTGCGGTGCTACCGCAACTACCGGGGGCCGCACGGGCCGACGCCGCCCAACCCGGTGCCGTATCTCGGCGACGGGCGGGCGGTCGACTACGTGCTCGGCTACGGCAGTTCGGAGGCCGATCCGGCCGGGTTCGCCGCCGCGGTGCGTGCCGCGGTTCGCGAGGTCGCCGAGTTGGGCGGCGGGAAACTGCAGGTCTGCGAGGAGGTCAACGTGGCCGCGCCGCTGGACGGCGGCAGTCCTGGTTGCTACGAAGCGCTCGGTGCCGGGCTCGCGGCGGCGCTGGACGAGCGGGCGCGGTTGGGGGTCGACGTGGCGATCGGATTCAACGCCGCGGTCGCACTGCCCGGTGATCCGTTCTGGGCCGCGGTCCGCTCGGCGGTGGCTCCGCAGGTGCTGGCTCGGGTCGATTTCCTTGGCCTGGACTTCTTCCCGGACGTCTTCCGCCCGGTGCCTGCCGACGCGTTGGCCGGTGCGGTGACCCACGTCGTGCGGTCGTTCCGGGAATCCGCGTCGGCGATCGGAATCCCGGCGAGTGTGCCGATTCATATCACCGAGACCGGGTGGCCGACGGGACCGGAGAATTCGGAGGAGCAACAGGTTCGCGTGATGGAATCCGTGGCGCGCACAGTGTTCGGGCTGGCTTCCGAGGTCGGCGTGACCACGTACGAGATTTTCGGGCTGCGCGACGGATTGTCGGGCGGTCCACGGGAAAACCGGTTCGGGCTGCTGCGGGACGACTATTCCGCGAAACCGGTGTACGAGACGGTGAAGCGGCTGATCGCCGAATATTCTTCCTGACCGGAGATTCGCGAAAGATGGACATTCCGCCGCGCGCAGGACCCGGTTAGTGCCATCTGGCCCCTGGCCACGGGGAAGGCGAGGCCCGATTCTGGATCGGTCAGAGATCACCAGTGCCTTCAGGGAGATACCGTGCGCAGAAAGAAGTTTGTGGCAGGCGCGTTGGGTGCCTGCGCACTGGTCATGGGCGTGGCGCCAGCGGCCAGCGGTTACGTCGGCGAGCAGTTGCCCGACACCGCCCGGCAGCCCGCCGGGGCGGCTTACCGAGGCGGCGATGCCGCCTCCGCCACGCTGAAGGACGCCAAGGGCAACGAGGTCGGCTCCGCGTGGTTCACCACCGACAGCCGTGCGCACTCCGTCTGGGTCGAGGTGTACCTCACCGGTCATTTCCCGCCCGGGTTCCATGGCATGCACGTTCACGAAAAGGGAAACTGCACCGTCGGCGATCCGACGAACCCGTTCACCGCGGCGGGCGGGCACCTGATGCCGATGGACCACCACACCGGACTGCCGATCGGGCAGCTGCCGCCGGTCCAGGTGCGGTCGAACGGCCGCGGGTATATCAAGTTCGTGCTGGACACCTTCACCCTGGATCAGCTCTTCGGTCCTGCCGGGACCGCGATCATCGTGCACTCGAAGCCCGACAATTTCGCGAACATTCCCGCCGACCGCTACAGCGTCCGGGGCGACCCCAACGCGCCGGTGCCGGACGAGAAAACCACGGCGACCGGCGACGCGGGCTCCCGGTTCGCCTGCGGTGTGATCACCCGCGACCAGAACTAAGTTAGTCCTTTGTGGACTTAAGCTCAGGGTGGTCGGTGAAGGCTCCTTGCGGGAATCAGATTCCCGCAAGGAGCCTTCACCGACCGGTAGCCGGGGTCGCGGAGGCGGCGGCTACTACGATCGACGCATGTCTAGTAAGGCGGTCACGCTCTCGCGGCCCGTGCGGTTCTTCAGTTTCGCGTCCGCGGCGAGTCTGCGCTGGACTGGCTTCGGCGGGGTGCTGCTGCTGGCCGTCGCGGTGTACGCCGGGGCCGCCGGGATGTCCGGGGTCCTGCCGTTCGCGGGCGGGATCGCCGGCGTCGGGCTGGTGGTGCTCGCGTGGGCATTGCTCGGCGGGCGTGTCCTTGCCTCGGACCTCCCCGGCGCGGGCTGGCTGAAGTGGACGCTCGCGTTGTGGTGCGGGCCGTTGCTCGTCGTGCCGCCGCTGTTCAGCGGGGACGTCTTCAGCTATCTCGCGCAGGGTGCGGTGGCCGCGCACGGGTTCGATCTCAACGTCGTCGGGCCGCGGCAAGCACTGGGCTCAGCGTCGGACATCGTCGGCCGGGTCAGCGTTTACTGGCGCGAGACACCGTCGCCGTACGGGCCGTTGTTCGGTGCGGTCGAGCGGGTCATCGCGCAGGCGTCCGGCGGGAATCCGATCGTCGGCGTCGCACTGCATCGGCTGATCGAGGTGGCTGGGCTCGTCCTGATCGCCTGGGCGGTGCCGCGGCTGGCGGCCGCGGCGGGAGCGGCACCGCGAGTCGCGTTGTGGCTGGGCGTGCTGAACCCGCTGGTTCTGTGGCACCTGGTCGCCGGGACGCACAACGACTCGCTGATGCTCGGCCTGATGGTCGCGGGCGTGGCGGTCGCGCTGGAAGCGCTGGGCGATCGGATTCGCTGGTGGCCGCTCGCGGGCGGGGTGCTGCTCATCGCGCTCGGCGCGGAGGTGAAGGTGCCCGCGCTGGTCGCACTGGCCGCGGTCGGAACGGCGATTGCCCGCCGCCGCGGGCGGATCGGCGAATTCCTGCTCGCCGGCGCGGCGATGGTCCTCGTCTTCGCGGCGGTGTCCGCGGCGGTTTCGCTGGCGTCGGGGATCGGGTTCAGCTGGGTGCCGGCGCTGACGACCTCGGGGGAGGTCAACAGCTGGATGGCGCCGACGAACTGGTTCGGCTTCCTCGTCGGCGGCGTCGGTTCGCTGTTCGGCGCGCACATCACGCAGACGATGATCGGTGTCGGCAAGATCATCGGGTACGTGCTCACCGCGGCCGGGATCGTCGTGGCGCTGCGGCGGCAGTGGACCGGCCGGATCGACGCGGTCCGCTCGCTCGGGCTGATGCTGAGCGCGGTCGTGATCTTCGGGCCGGTTGTCCAGCCGTGGTATCTGCTGTGGGCGGTCATCCCACTGGCCGCGTCGCTGCCCGCCGGCCGCGTGCGGTCCGTGGTGAGCACACTCGTCGCGGTGTTTTCCGTCGTGCTTCCGCCGGTGGGCGGCAACTTCAGCGGACGCGTCGGGTTGCTGGTGCTCGCGTACGTGATCGGGCTCGCGGTGGTGGTCGCGGCGTTCTTCACGCTGCGGAGAACCTCCACGGTGGACTGACGCGGGCTGGGCCAGACCGGCTCGCGCGGACGCGCTGGCCTGCTCATGTCCACTGTGGACATTGAACAGCTCGCGAACACCGTGGACAGGATGGCGCAGCCGCGTCGGGTCCACGGTTGGGCCGCGGCGGAACACGGGCGCTGGTTGCCCGGTGCGGAACGTCCGGATAGGTTGCGATCATGGATATCGAGGTGCTCGTGTTCGACGTGCTCGGCACGCTCGTCGACGAACCGGCCGGAATCCGCGCGGGGATCCGGAAGTTCGCGCCGTCGCTCGCCGCCGCGGAGGTCGAAGAGCTGCTTTCGGTGTGGCAGAAGCACGTCGAGCAGGAGCAGGTCCGCATTGTCGCCGGGGAACGGCCGTACGTCGCGAGTGATGTCATCGACCGGGAAGCCGCGCAGGCCGTCGCCGACGCAGCCGGTACTGGGGACGCCGCCGAATTGGCGCTGGCGGCCCGGCGGCTGCCGCCGTGGCCGGACACGGTGGATGGCCTCGCCCGTCTTGGCGAACGATTCCCGCTGGCCGGGCTGTCCAACGCGAGCCGGACCGTACTGCTCGATCTGTGCGCGAACGCCGGACTGCGGTGGCACACCGTGCTGTCCGCCGAGGACGCCCGCACCTACAAGCCCGCTCCGGACGTCTATCGCCTCGCCATTGACGTCGCCGGCCGCGCGCCCGAGCGGTTGCTGATGGTCGCGGCGCACGCTTGGGACCTGCGCGGGGCGCGGGAAGCCGGGTTCCGGACCGCGTACGTCAGCCGCCCGGTCGGCGACCCGCCGGGGCCGGCCGATCGGTTCGACTTCCACGCCTGCGGACTCGCGGACCTCGCCGATCAGCTCGAACACGGTCGCGACTGAGCCCCGGACCGGGCATGATCTGAGGCGTGACCGCGCCCCGGACGACCGAGCTCAGCGACTTCGAACAACGTCTGGTCGAATCGGCTCGCGAAGGCGAACTGCTCGGCGCCGCCCAGATCGACGTCGCCGACCTCGCCGAAACCGAAAACCCGGACCATATCCTGCGGGCGCAGGTCCTCCGCGACCTGCTGCTCGGCAGGCACGGCGACCTCGATCCGCGCGGGATCATGCTGGCCAGGGCCCGCATCACCGGGCTGCTCAACCTCGACGGCGTCACCGCGGCCGCCGGGCTGATGCTGCTCGCCTGCGTGTTCGACCAGCCAGTGCTCGCGCGCCAGGCGAGGCTGCCGCACCTGTACCTGATCGGCGGGCGGATGCCGGGCCTGCACGCGTCGCGGGTGCGGATCGAGGGGGACCTGCACCTGTCCGACGGCGTGCGGATCACCGGGGACAGTACGGACGGGGCGATCCGGCTGATCGGCGCGCACATCGGCGGGAGCCTGCTGTGCCGGGACGCCGACATCACGAACCCGGCCGGGCTGGCGCTGGAGGCGAGTTCGGCGGAGCTGGGCAGCGGGCTGTATCTGCACCGGGGAACCCGGATCACCGGCTCGTCGGCCGACGGCGCGATCCACCTCAACGGCGCGTGCGTCGGCGGTCCGCTGGAGTGTCAGAGCATCAAGGTTTCCAACGACCTCGGACCGGCCGTCGAGGCGGACACCCTGACAGTCGGCCGCAGCATGCTGATCCGCGATTCGGAGCTGAGCGGCAAGGGCGAGATCGGCGCGGTGCGGTTGCAGGGCGCGCAGATCGGCGGGCAGCTCGAGTTTTCCGCGACCACGCGCGTCACGTCGCCGGAAGGACGGCTGCTCGGGCTCTCCGACGCGAAAGCGACCACGGTGTTCATGCCGGACGAACTCGTGTGCCCCGACGGCAGCACGAGCGCCGAATGCGGCCATTCCGAGCTGGCCTGGCTGGACGGGTTCACCTACGCCGCCATCGATCCGTCGTTCGGCTGGCGGCGGTGGCTGCACCTGCTTCGCTGTCACACCGAGTACTACGACGCCACCGGTTACCAGAAGCTGGCAGCCGTCGAACGGACCGCGGGCCACGACGGCAACGCGCGCACCATCCTGATCGCGCAGCAGGACGACCTGCGCCGCCGTTCGCCGGAAGCGCTCGGCGGACGGATGTCGCGGCTGTTCCACTGGATCTGGGGTGCGCTGGCCGGATACGGCTACCGCGCCCGGCGCACGGCGGCGGCGTTGCTGCTCGCGCTCGTCGCGGCCGGAGCGCTCGGACTGTGGGCTGGGGCGACCGAAACCCAGCCTGGACATCATGCGGCGCAACGGGTCGCGACCGGTGCGGCGTGTTCCCCGGTGGAGCTGATCGGGCTGGGGCTCGACCGAGGCTTGCCGATCGCGCCGACCGGCTTGCGGAGCCGCTGCGACCTCGACACGGCCAGCGCCGCCGGGCAGGTGTTCACCGCGGCGATCTGGGGAGTGCAGGTCGCGGTGTGGGGACTGGCGACGCTGGCGCTGGCCGGGTACACGAACCTGGTGCGCAAAACCGCCTGACTTTCCGCGCTGCTCACAGCAGATCTGCCGTCGGCAGAGAAAGCGGACGCGACGGGCGCCGCGGCGGCAAGGTCGAGGCATGACCAACGAATCGACTCCGCCGATGTTCGACCAGCGGCTCCGGGAACGATTCCTGAGCCAGCGGGTCCTCGTACTGGACGGCGTGCTCGACGACGACAACGGGACGGTCCTCGCGACCCAGATGCTGTCCCTGGCAGGCGAAGACCCGGTCAAGGACATCGCGCTGTGGATCCACTCGCCCGGCGGTTCGGTCCCGTCGATGCTCGCGATCCGCGACGTGATGCGGCTGGTGCCGTGCGACGTTTCGACGCTCGCACTCGGATTGGCGTGCAGCGCCGGGCAGTTCCTGCTGTCCGCGGGCACTCCCGGGAAGCGCTTCGCCCTGCCGCACGCGCGAATCCTGATGCACCAGGGATCGGCGGGAATCGGCGGCTCGGCCGTGGAGGTCGAGGTACAGGCCGACGACCTGCGCTACACGCGGGACACCGTGCTCGGCCTCACCGCACAGGACACCGGACAGCCGTTCGACCGCATCTTCGCCGATTCCCTGCACGACCGGTGGTACACCGCCGCGGAGGCGCGGGACTACGGCTTCATCGACCAGATCGTCGACCGCCTGGAGCAGGTCGTGCCGGTGCGCACGCACGCGATGGGCCTGGGGGTACGCGCATGAGCACCTACACCATCCCGAACGTCGTGACCCGCAGCCCCGGTGGCGAGCGGATCATGGACGTCTACTCGCACCTGCTGTCGGAACGGATCGTGTACCTGGGCACGGCGATCGACTCCGGCGTCGCGAACGCGCTGATCGCGCAGCTGCTGTTCCTGGAGTCGGACAACCCGGAGCAGGAAATCAACCTGTACATCAACTCCGAGGGCGGCGACCCCGCCGCGATGCTGGCGCTGTACGACACGATGCGCTTCATCAAGGCCCCGGTGGCGACGACCTGCGTCGGCCAGGCAGTGGCGACGGGCGCGGTACTGCTGGCCGCCGGCGCCGCCGGCCGCCGATCGGTGCTGCCGCACGCTCGGGTGGTGCTGCACCAGCCCGCCGCACAGGGGCGCGGGACGATCCCGGACCTGATCCTGCAAGCGGACGAGGTGATCCGGGTCCGGACGCAGCTGGAGGAGATCACGTCCCGGCACACCGGCCACGACGTGGCGGAACTCCGGCACGACACCGACCGCGACCGTGTGTTCGACGCGGCCGGGGCAGTGGAGTACGGGCTGGCGGACCAGGTGATCGAAGCTCGTCCGTGAGGCGGGGCGCGGGCCGGTCTGGGGGTCCGGCCCGTGGCTTCACGCCTCGGCTCCGGCCGTCGTGGGCACTGGCCCGGTGGCGGGTCGGCTCAGGCGGCCATGAGCACCGGCCCGGCCGGACGTCGCGCAGGCCGCGGTCCGGCCACGCTGATCCGCCGCAGGTCTCCGGCGATCCCGCTCAGCAGACCGGCCAGGCCGACCCCGAGCGCACCGGTCACCGCGGCGATCATCTCGCTCGACGGTTCCTTCCGGCCGCGTTCGATCTCGGACAGGTACTGCGGCGAGATCCCGGCGCGCTCGGCGACGTCGACGAGCCGCTCGCCCTGGTTTTCCCGAGCGGCGCGGAGACTGCGGCCGAGCACCTCGCGCCACAGGGGTTCCGCCTCGTCGTCCCGGGCGGGGGCGCGGCGCTGGTGGAAAGGAAGGATGTCCGCCATAGGCCCAGCCTGGCATCCGCGCGGCCTTCGGCGACAGCGGTTCCGCTCTGGGCAGAACGTCAGCCCGCGACTTGATTGCCGAGCATGATCACGCCGAGCACCAGCGCGATCGCCGACACCCCGATGCCCACTCCCGACACCGGCTTGCCCGTGCGCCGTCCGACGACGCCGGCGAGTCCGCAGGCCAGCCCGGCCAGCCCGAACGGGAGCGCGAGGTACGCCCGGACGCCGGTCAGGTCGATCGGCAGCAGCGGGACCACGCAGCCGAGGACGCCCAGCACCAGCGACAGCACGCCCAGCCAGACACCGTTCGCCGGAGCGGGCAGGGCAGGCGGATAGGGGGAGTAGCCGGGGTACTGCTGGGCGTTCGGCTGAACCGGCCATGGCTGCGGCTGCCCGGTCCACTGCGCCGGTGGGTGTGCGGGTCCGGCCGGCGGCATTCCCTGCGGACGGGGTTCGTCAGGCATCGGAAAGCTCCTCACCGCGCGAAAGAAACGTCGTCACACCTTAGAGCGCGGGCGCGCGAAGCCCAATCCGCTTCCCGTCAGTCGGTAGGGTGCCCGAGGAAGCGACCCGCGACCGACGAGGTGACGCATGGACCGGCGCGAACTGATCGACCAGGCTCTCCGCGGGGTCGAGGCATGGGAACGCAAGTGGGGTCCGTTCACCCTGTCCCCGGCGAGCGAACCGGACGTCGATCTCCCCGCGCTGCTCGACGACTACGCCGCCCGGATGGACGCGTCCTTCCCCTTCTTCCACCCCCGTTACGCGGGCCAGATGCTCAAACCGCCGCATCCGGTCGCGGTCGCCGCCTATCTCGCCGCGATGGTGGTCAACCCGAACAACCACGCGCTCGACGCCTCGCAGGCCACCTCGCCGATGGAGGTCGAGGTGATCGCGGACCTGGCCCGGATGTTCGGGTTCGCGCAGCCGTCGCTCGGCCACCTCACCTCCAGCGGGACGATCGCGAACCTCGAAGCCCTTTGGGTCGCCCGGGAACTGGCTCCCGGCAAGGCAGTCGTCCACTCGCGGGACGCGCACTACACGCACGGCCGCATGTGCCAGGTGCTCGGCGTGGAATCCCGAGCGGTGCCAGCGCTTCCCGACGGGCGCGTTGATCTGTCCGCCGTCGAAGCGGAGGTCCGCGGCGGCGGGGTCGGCACGGTGGTGCTGACCCCGGGAACGACCGGGCTCGGGGCGGTCGACGACATCCAGCAGGCCCTTGCGCTGAAGGAACAGTACGGAGTCCGCCTGCATGTCGACGGCGCGTACGGCGGGTTCTACACCTTGCTGGGCGAGTACGAGGCCTACCGTGCGATCGGCTCGTGCGATTCCGTCGTCGTCGACCCGCACAAGCATGGGCTTCAGCCGTACGGATGCGGGGCGGTGTTGTTCGCCGACCCGGCGGTCGGCCGGTTCTACCAACACGATTCTCCTTATACCTACTTCACTTCCGACGAGTTGCACCTCGGGGAGATCTCCCTGGAATGCTCCCGTGCGGGCGCTGCCGCGGGCGCACTTTGGCTTACCCTGCAAGCCTTCCCACTGGAACGCGACCATGGCCTCGGCCGGTTGCTGGCCGCTTGCCGCCGAGCGGCGAGCGACTTCGCCGGACTGCTCAGGGAATCCGACCGTTTCGCGTTGCACCTTGAGCCCAGCTTGGACATCGTCGCCTACTGGCCGCGCCGGGCCCGGATGAGCGAGATCACCGAAGCCGCCAACGCCATCCTGCGGAACGGCATGGCGGACAAGGACAACCCGCTGTACCTGTCCACTTTGCGCGTTGACGCGGATGCGTTCGCCGCGCTGCATCCGGACGTCGAACGGGACGCCGAGACCGTCACCATTCTCCGCTCGGTGCTGATGAAACCCGAGCACGAGGCCTGGATTCCGCAGCTCAAGCAAGCGCTGGACCGGTTGGCGGAGTGAGTCCCGGACAGCGGGACTGACCCGCTCGATCCGGACGGACCGCCGGTTACCTCGGTCGCAGAGCGGTCGAGGGGGTATTACGTCGCGATCGTCGTGGCGATCGCGCTCCTGACCGAGAACGCCAACTTCTTTCGTCCGGGTGGGCCTGCCCGACATCGCCGCCGCCTTCGGGACCGGCCAGGTGGCGCTGGTGATGACCGTCGTCCTCGTCGCGTCGCTCGTGTTCCTCCCGATCGCCGGGAAACTCGCCGGCTCGCTGGCCCGGGGTACTGGCTTTTCCTTACCGGACGTGTGCTCCAGTCCGCTTTCGTCGTCGCGTTCGGCGGTCCGCTGCTCGGCGGCGGGATGGCAGTGCTCGTGCTCGGCCTGGTCGAGAAGGCGTATCTCGGTTACGCAGTGGCGCTTTCGGTGGTACTGCTGCTTGTGTCGGGCACCGCCATTTTCGTCACCACCGCCAACAGTTCCGTGCTCATCCCACAGCTGCTCAGGACTCCGCACGTGCCCGGGATCGCCGAACGCGGTCTCGGCATGAACGCTCTGGAATACGGTGTGAGCTACGGCCTGCCGTTCGGTCTGGCCGGCGCGGCCGCGGGTTATGCCGCTGGATGGGTGTGCCGGAGATTCGCGCCGAGAACTGCTCCGATTCTGTCGCCGCTGCGGCTTGCGCCGTAGGAGTCTCCGTTGCCCTGAGTTCGCCGCCCGGGCCGCGTCCTCTCCTCGTGCCTCCCCGGGCCGCCAGCAACTGTGACTCTCATCAACAACAAGCGCCAACAACATGCCGCGTATGCAACTATTGCCAAGGCCGACAAGCGGCACCAACACGTAGACCAAGGAGACGCGGGCTCATGCCACTGGCACTGGTAGCGCTGGCCATCGGGGCGTTCGGGATCGGCACCACCGAATTCGTGATCATGGGCCTTCTCCCCGAGATCGCCGCCGACTTCGGAGTGTCCATCCCGGCCGCGGGGCTTCTGGTGACCGGGTACGCGCTCGGAGTCGTCGCCGGAGCGCCGGTGATGACCATGCTCGGCACGAAGATCAATCGCAAGACCATGCTCATGCTGCTCATGGGCCTGTTCATCGCCGGGAACCTGCTGTCGGCGGTCGCGCCCGTGTTCGGGGTCATGCTCGCCGGGCGGATTGTCGCCTCGCTTGCGCACGGGGCGTTTTTCGGGATCGGCTCGGTCGTCGCGGCGGAGCTCGTCGCGCCGGACAAGCGGGCCGGGGCGATCGCGATCATGTTCACCGGGCTCACGGTCGCCAACATCGTCGGCGTGCCGCTCGGCACGTTCGTCGGGCAGGCGGTTGGGTGGCGGGTCACCTTCGGGATCGTGGCGGCGCTCGGCGTCGTCGGGCTCGCCGGGGTCGCGAAGCTGGTGCCGGACCTTCCCCGGCCCGAAGGGGCGCATTTGCGCAAGGAACTGGCCGCGTTCCGGAACGTCCAGGTGGTGCTCGCGATGGCCATGACGGTCCTCGGCTTCGGCGGGGTCTTCGCCGCGATCACCTACATCGCCCCGATGATGACCGAGATCGCCGGATACTCGGCGGGCGCGGTGACCTGGCTGCTGGTGCTGTTCGGCATCGGCATGTTCCTCGGCAACCTGACCGGCGGCCGGTTCGCCGACCGCAAGCTCATGCCGATGCTCTACGTCAGCCTCGGCGGGCTCGCGATCGTCCTGGCTCTGTTCACCGTCACCGCGCACAGCAAAATCCTCGCCGCGGCAACGATTCTGCTGATCGGTGCGCTCGGCTTCGCCACTGTGCCGCCGCTGCAGAAGCGCGTTCTCGACCAGGCACACGGCGCGCCGACGCTGGCGTCCGTCGTCAACATCGGCGCGTTCAACCTCGGCAACGCGCTGTCCGCGTGGCTCGGCGGCGTCGTGATTTCCGCCGGATTCGGCTACACCGCACCGAACTGGGTCGGGGTCGCGCTCGCCGGTTCCGCGCTCGGCCTCGCCTTCCTGTCGGCCGCTCTCGAACGCCGTCCGCGCGTCGCGGCGACCGAACCCCTCGTCCAGCACTGAGAAAGGCAACTCCCATGAAGATCCGCCTCAACAACGGCGTCGAAATCCCGCAGCTCGGCTTCGGCGTCTTCCAAGTCCCGGACGACGAGACCACCGCCGCGGTGGCCAGCGCGCTTGAGGCCGGCTACCGCAGCATCGACACCGCCGCGATCTACGGCAACGAGGCAGGAGTCGGCCGCGCCATCGCCGAGTCCGGGATCTCGCGCGACGACCTCTTCGTCACCACCAAGCTGTGGAACGAAGACCAGGGCTACGACTCCACCCTGCGCGCCTTCGACGCCAGCCTCGCGAAACTCGGTCTCGACTACGTCGACCTCTACCTGATCCACTGGCCGGCACCCGCCCGCGACCGCTACCTCGACACCTGGCGCGCCCTGGAACACCTCGCCAAGAACGGCCGCATCCGCGCCGCGGGCGTGTCCAACTTCCAGCCCGCCCACCTGCGCCGCCTGCTCGACGACAGCGGCCTCGTGCCCGCGGTCAACCAGATCGAGCTGCACCCCGGTCTGCAGCAGGCCGAACTGCGCGCTTTCCACGCCGAGCACGGCATCGCGACCGAAGCGTGGAGCCCGCTCGCCCAGGGCGCGGTCCTGACCGACCCGGCGATCACCGAAATCGCCGTGCGCACCGGGAAATCCGCCGCGCAGGTGGTGCTGCGCTGGCACCTGCAGCTGGGCAACATCGTGATCCCGAAGTCCGTGACGCCCGCCCGGATCCGGCAGAACCTCGACGTCTTCGACTTCGAACTCACCGACAGCGACCTCGCCGCCATCGCCGCCGCCGACCGCGGCCTGCGCACCGGGCCGGACCCGGATCAGTTCACCTGACGGATCGCCGCGAGGCAACGGAAAACCGCTTCCTCGACGCCGCATCAGATGCACGCCAGGCACTCGATGCGGCGATTGACCCTCCGGGCGCGGCTCGGTCCAGGCTGAGGTGGAGATGCGGGGCAGTTGGGTGTGGTCGCTGTGTCGGCCGAGGTGGAGATGTGCGGCAGCTGGGCCTGGGCCGCCGTGTCGGCCGAGGTGGAGATGCGGGGCAGGTGGGTGTGGTCGCTGTGTCGGTCGAGGCGGAGATGTGCGGCAGCTGGACCTGGCCGCTGTGTCGGCCGAGCGCGGGCCGGCCTGGCCGATCCGCCCCGGAAAGCCGCGGCCACCGCCAGTCCGCCTAGTTCCGCACAAGCCGGGTCGCCGTGACCCCGTTCGGAAATGCCGTCCGTTCCGCCACCGAAAACACCGCCGGGTCGAACCCGCCGTCCACCATCGGGATGCCCGCACCGGCCATCACCGGATAGCTCTTCAGCACGATCTCGTCGATCTCCGGCAGCAGCGCCCCGGCCAGTGTGCCGCCGCCGCACAGCCAGACGTCCTTTCCGGTTTCCTCCTTCTTCAGCTCTCTCACCAGGCCGACCGGATCGCCGGGGACGACGGTCACCGCCGGGTCGAGGTCCGGTTTCAGGGTGCTCGACACGACGTACTGGCGCAGGTGCGCATAGGGACTGGGGACGCTCGGATCGAGTTGATGGGTCGCGCGGCCCATCAGGACGGTGTCGAACCGGCGGTTCGGGGCGTCCTCGACACCGGCGACGGCGCGGAAGGCGGTCGGGACGGTTTCCGGGTACAGCGTGCTCATGAATCCCATATAGGCGGCGGTCTGCTGGGCGTCGCCCTGCGGGAAGAAGTCGAACTCGCCCGCGGGGCCGGCGATGCGGCCGTCGAGGGTGACTGCGATGTAGTACACGAGCTTTCGCATCTGGTAACTCCGTTTGTAGTACTATGAATGAAGTGGTTTGAACCGTACAACTACAACTGGAGTGGTGTCAAATGGTGCGGAGGAACGACCAGCGGCGGGCTGCGCTCGTCGACGCGGCGATCGAGGTTCTGGCGCGCGAGGGTGCGCGCGGCCTGACATTCCGGGCGGTCGACGGGGAGGCCGGCGTGCCCGCGGGTACCGCGTCGAACTACTTCGCCAACCGCGACGAGCTGTTCACGCAGGCCGGGGCTCGGGTGTATGAGCGGCTGCAGCCGGAGGACGACTCGCTGCCGCCTGGGCTCGGGGACCGGAAGTCGTATGCGCGGCTGATGCGCGAGCTGGTCAGCCGGATCGCGGCGTTTCGCACCGGATATCTGGCGTTGCTGGAGCTCAGGCTCGAGGCCACTCGGCGGCCGGAGCTGCGGAGGGTGCTGACGGAGCGGGTCCGGGCCGATGTCGAGGGGAACGTCGCCTACCACGTGGCGTCCGGGCTTCCCGGCGACGCCACCGCGGTCAAGCTGCTGATTCTCGCGTTGAACTGGTTGATCGTCGAACAGCTGACATTGCCGGACGTTTTCTCCGAAGCGGAACGGGAGCAATTGATCACCGAGGCGGTCGAACGGATCATCGGCCCCGAATAGGGGCTATCCGGGAGAAAGGGAACCGGTTCCCGGCCCGCTCCCGACCGGCAATTTAGGTTTGCCTATCGTAATCTGCGTGCAGTGGGCAGACGCGGTTCCGAACCTGATGATCGGCTTGCGCGAAGGGCTGGAAGCAGGCCTCGTGGTGAGCATCCTGCTGGCCGCGCTGCGCAAGATGCGGCGACCCCAAGACAGTGCGGCAGAAGCGGTTTCCACCGCTCCGGTATGGCTGGGCGCAGTGACCGTGGCGGGCAGTTTAGCCGCAATTCTCACCTTTTCCACCGATGTCCTTTCTTCCCGGGCACAGCAGATCGTCGGCGGCTCGTTGAGCGTGCTCGCGGTATTCCTCGTCACCGGCATGGTGTTTTGGATGCGGCGGACCGCGATGGGGCTTTCCGCGCAATTGCGCGGCGAGGTCGAACGCGCGGTGGCGATCGGCGCGGGTGCGCTTGCGCTCACCGCGTTCCTGGCGGTCGGCCTCACTGTCACGGTTTCGTTCGGCGCGAGCCTCTTCGATCGCGTCGGCCTCGCTGCGCGGAAACCGAAAAAGCTGACCCCGATGAAGATCTTCCCGGACGACACGCCGGAAGCCGCCTGGATGCACGGGGACCTGCTGATCCAGCTGTGCGCCAACAACCCGGACACCGTGCACCACGCGCTCCGCGACCTCACCCGGCACACCCGCGGCGCGATGCAGCTGCGGTGGAAGATGCACGGCTACAACCCGCCGCCGCGACCGTCCGGCGCGGGACGGAACCTGCTGGGGTTCAAGGACAGCACGGCGAATCCGGTCGGCGGCGAGGCGGGCGGGCTGGTGTGGGTCGATGATCCGGCCGAGCCCGCGTGGGCGCGCGGCGGCAGCTACCAGGTGGTGCGGCTGATCCGGATGCTGGTCGAGTTCTGGGACCGGGTGTCGATCAACGAACAGGAGAAGATGTTCGGCCGCCGCCGCGATTCGGGTGCCCCGCTCGACGGCAACGCCGAGACCGACAACCCGGACTACGCCGCCGACCCGAAGGGCGCGGTGATCCCGCTGACCGCGCACATCCGCAAGGCCAACCCGCGCACGCCCGCCACCGGCGACCAGCGCCTGGTCCGCCGCTCCTACAACTACGACCTCGGCGTGGACGCGAACGGGGAACTCCAGGCCGGGCACGTGTTCGTCTGCTACCAGGAGGACGTGCGGCGGCAGTTCGAGACGGTGCAGCAGCGGCTGGCCGGCGAACCGCTGGTGGACTACGTCCAGCCGTTCGGCGGCGGCTACTTCTTCGCGCTGCCGGGCGTCCGCGACCAGGCCGACTGGTACGCCAGCGGTATGTTTAGTTAGGCTAACCTTGCTTATGGTGGCCGAGATGCGGTGCAATGGGGCGTGGACCTGTACTCGATCGGCGAGGTGTCGGCGCGCTTCGACGTGCCGGTGTCGACGCTGCACTACTGGGAGAACTGCGGCCTGATCGAGCCGCACCGCCGCTCCGGATGGCGGTTCTACGACCGGGACCAGCTCTACCGGATCGCGCTGATCCGCACCTGGCGCGAAACCGGCCACCTGAGCCTCGACGAGATCGCGGCGCTGCTCGGGGCCCACGGCCAGCCCGGCGACTGGCGGAGCACGGTCGCCTCTCGGATCGAGGCGATCCAGGAGCAGGTGACGCGGCTGCTCGACGCGCAGGCGTACCTGCACCACCTCATGACGTGCCGACACGAAGGCGCCCTGGACGAGTGCCCGCGTTTCCGCGCCGGGATCGACTTGCCGGTCGCGAAGGCGGCCAAGTAGCCGCACAGGCGGCGGTGGTCCGTAAAAGACTCCCTGAGCGCAAGCACGCGAAGCCCCCTCGCAGCTGGTGGAGGGTCGTGAGGGGAACCCTGACGGAATCAGATTCCCTGAGAGGGTGTTGTGGAACCTGGTGGTCGGTTGGGTGTGTCGGTGGTGGTA
>NZ_LWSF01000026.1:90178-117929 GCF_001651785.1 Amycolatopsis sp. M39 | reverse complement strand
AAGACCACAACGACTAACCACCCCGGTTCCACAACACCCTCTGAGGGTTCCCCTCACGTACGCGCACATCGCGCCCGAACGGGGGCAACGTCGTGCTCTCTCGGGACCCGTCGCATGCCGCGCTGCTGAAAGACGTCATCGGGGCGTCGCGGATCGCGGCGGCGGTGGCTTCGACGTGAGGCTCACCCCGCTGTGGGATCGGGCGGTGTGCCATCGCGGCACCTGAACTTCTCGGGTGGCACCATGCGCTGAGCTGGGGGTTCACCCGTATCTGCGCCATAGTGGTGCCAATCTGGGCCAAGGTGGCTTGTGATGGTGCCAATCGTGTGCCATAGTGGTGCCATGGACTTGACCACGTACGTAAGCAACCTCGGGCGGGAATTCGCGACGCTGGCCGAGGCCGGCGGCGAAGAGGGACGCGCGCTGGTCGAGCGGCTGACCGGATCGCTCGAATCGGCGATCCGGATGACCCTCCTGGACACCCTGTCCGGTGCCGTCGACGAGATCACCCGGGACCTCGCGCCCGGCTCGGTCGAACTGCGCCTGCGCGGCCGCGACCCGAACTTCGTCGTGACCGCGCCGCCCGCCGAACCCGCTCCGGCCGCGGCTCCGGCGGCAGAACCGGCTCCGGAGGCCGAACCGCTGTTCTCCGAGGACGGCCCGTCCGCGCGGATCAACGTGCGGCTGCCCGAACAGCTCAAGGCCGCGGTCGAGGAGGCCGCCGCCAAGGAGGGCCGTTCGGTCAACGCCTGGCTCGTCCGGGCGGCCACCGCGGCGCTGCGGCAGCGACCCGAACGCGAACAGCGGTTCGAGCCGCCCGGCGGCGCGTTCTCCAAGCAGAGCTTCACCGGCTGGGTCCGGTAGCTCCCTTCTTCGCTGATTCCTTCACCCGTCCCTGACCTGCGGGGACGGCACACCTCTCCGAAACGTGGGGACAACCATGCCTAAATTCGACACGCCCGACCCGATTTCCGTCACCCTCGACCTCGGCGTCGGCCAGGTCCGGTTCGCCGCGAGCGACCGCTCCGACACCGTCGTCGAGGTCCGTCCGACCGACGAGACGGACTCGTCCGACGTCAAGACCGCGAAGCAGGTCCGCGTCGACTACAGCAACGGCACGCTGCACATCACCGGCCCGAAGATGCGGGCGTTCGACTTCTCCCGCAAGACCCGCTCGGTCGACGTGACGGTCGAACTGCCCGCCGGCTCGCGGGTCGCCGCCGAGGTGCAGGCGGGTGCCTTCCAGGGCACCGGGCAGCTCGGGCAGTCGCGGTTCAAGACCGCGGCCGGGAACGTCAGCCTCGACCGCACCGGCCCGCTGCGCGTCGACACCTCGGTCGGCCACGTGACGGTCGAGGGGGTCGCGGGCGACGCCGAGGTCTCCACCTCGTCCGGGAAGGTCCGGCTCGGGCCGGTCGACGGGACCGTGGTCGTCAAGAACTCCAACGGAGACACCACGATCGAGTCCGCCGGGGACGAGGTCCGGGTGCGCGCGGCCAACGGCGACATCGTGGTCGAGCACGCCGGGGCCGGGGTCGACGCGAAGACGTCCAACGGGGCGATCCGGCTCGGCGAGGTCGTGCGCGGTTCGGTCCTGCTCGAAAGTGCGATCGGCGACCTGCGGATCGGCATCGCGGAGGGCACCGCGGCCTGGCTCGACGTGAAGACCAACTTCGGCCACGTGCGCAACCAGCTGGAGACGTCGGCCGGCGCGGGCGAGTCCACGGAAACCGTCGAGGTCCGCGGGCACACGGCGTTCGGCGAAATCGTCATCCACCGCTCCTGACCACAGCTTGGGGAGAAACCGATGTCCAGCAACCATTCCCGGCCGGCGATCACCGCGACCGGACTCCGCAAATCCTTCGGCGACCACGTCGTGCTCGACGGCATCGACATCACAGTCGCCCGCGGCACGGTCTTCTCGCTGCTCGGCGCGAACGGCGCGGGCAAGACCACCACGGTGAAGATCCTGTCCACTTTGATCAATGCCGACGCCGGTGCGGCACAGGTCGCCGGGTACGACCTCGCCGCGGAAGCCGACGGGGTGCGCGCCTCGATCGGGGTCACCGGACAGTTCTCCGCCGTAGACAATCTGCTGACCGGCGAGGAAAACCTGCTGCTGATGGCGGATCTGCACCACCTCGACCGGACCGCTCGGCGGCAGCGCACCGCTGAACTGCTCGCACAGTTCGATCTCGTCGAAGCGGCCAAGAAGCCGGTGTCGACGTACTCCGGCGGCATGCGGCGCCGGCTCGACCTGGCGCTGACGCTCGTCGGCAGCCCGCAGGTGATCTTCCTCGACGAGCCGACCACCGGCCTCGACCCGCGCAGCCGCCGGGCGATGTGGGAGATCGTGCGCGAGCTGGTGGCCGGCGGGGTCACGATTTTCCTTACCACGCAATACCTCGAAGAGGCCGACGAACTGGCCGACCGGATCGCGGTGCTCGACCACGGGCGGATCGTCGCCGAGGGCACCGCGGAAGAGCTGAAGCGCCAGATCCCCGGCGGCCACGTCCAGTTGCGTTTCGAAGAAGAGGCCGACCTCGGACGCGCCCAGGACGGGCTGAGCGAGGCGTCGCGGCAGAACGACGCGCTGGTGCTGCGCGTGCCCAGCGACGGCAGCCTCCAGTCGCTCAAGGCAGTGATCGACCGGCTCGACGCGCTGTCGGTGAAGGTCGGCGAACTGTCCGTGCACACCCCCGATCTCGACGACGTCTTCCTTGCCCTGACCGGCAACCCCGCGGACGAAAAGGTGATTTCCCGATGACTGCTCCCGCTCTCGCCGGACCGGATCTGCGGTTCCACCCGGTGCGCGATTCGCTGACCATGCTGCGCCGGAACCTCAAGCACATGCTCCGGTATCCGTCCCTGACGATCATGCTGGTCGGGATGCCGGTCGTGTTCCTGCTGCTGTTCGTCTACGTTTTCGGCGGCACATTAGGCGCCGGGCTGGGCGGGGCCGGCGGCGGCAGAGCCGAGTACGCCAACTTCGTCGCGCCGACGATCCTGCTGATGACCATCACCGCCACCGTGCAGGGAACGGCGATTTCGGTGGCGATGGACCTGACCGAGGGCGTCATCGCCCGGTTCCGGACCATGCACATCGCACGGGTTTCGGTGCTGACCGGGCATGTGCTCGGCAGTGTGCTGCAAGCGTTGTTCGGGCTCGTGGTGGTCACCGGGGTCGCGCTGCTGGTGGGTTTCCGGCCCGCCGCCGGGGTCGGTTCGTGGTTCGCCGCGGTCGGATTCCTTGTCGTGGTGGCACTTGCGCTGGTGTGGCTGTGCGTCGCGCTCGGACAGGTGAGCAAGAGCGTCGAATCGGCCAGCAACACGCCGATGCCGTTGCTGCTCCTGCCTTTCCTCGGCAGCGGGTTCGTGCCGGCCGACTCGATGCCGGGCGCGTTGCGGTGGTTCGCCGAGTACCAGCCGTTCACGCCGATCATCGAGACCCTGCGGGCGCTGCTGCTCGACAGGCCGCTGGGCAACCACCTGTGGTTCGCGCTCGGCTGGTGCGCCGTGCTGGGCGTCGGCGGCTATCTCTGGTCCAAGAAGCTTTTCAATCGCGAATACGCACACTGAAAGGGGCATGGGGGATGACTGGCGAAGAGATCGTGCAGGGGGTTCCGCAGGGGCGGGCGCGGGGATGCCCGTTCGATCCTCCGCCGTCGCTGACCGCGGTGCGGGACCGGGCTCCGCTGACGCGGATGGCGTTCCCGGACGGGCACGTCGGCTGGCTGGCCACCGGACACGCGGAGGTCCGGGCGATACTGGGGGACCAGCGGTTCAGCAACCGCTACGAATTGTGGCACTACCCGTTTCCCGGGATGGAGCAGTTCCCGGAACTGCCGCCGGCTCCGGTGGGGGACTTGACGGGGCTCGACGCGCCGGAGCACACGCGGTTCCGGAAGCTGCTGACCGGGAAGTTCACGGTGCGGCGGATGCGGTTGCTCAGTGACCGGATGGCCGAGGTCTCCGGCGAGTGTCTGGACGCGATGGAAAAGGCCGGGCCGGGGGTCGATCTGCTGGAGGCTTACGCACATCCGGTGCCCGCGGTGATGATCTGCGAATTGCTCGGGGTGCCTTATTCGGATCGGGCCGCTTTTCTGGGGCATGCCGCGGCGATCAGCGATGTCGATCTGTCCGAAGAGGAGCGGATGACTGCTTATGGCCAGTTGCAGGAGTATGTGGCTTCGCTGGTGCCGGCCAAGCGGGCCACGCCCACCGACGATCTGTTCAGCGACCTGGCCGGCAGTGACCTGACTGACGAGGAACTGGCTGGGCTGGGGACGTTCCTGCTGGCGGCTGGGCTGGACACTACGGCGAACATGCTGGCGTTGGGGACGTATGCGCTGCTGCGTAATCCGTCGCAGTGGGCGGTGGTGCGGGATGAGCCGGAGGCTGCTGGCGGAGCGGTTGAGGAGCTGATGCGGTATCTGTCCATCGCGCATACCGGGGTGCGGGCCGCGCTGGAGGATGTCGAGGTCGGCGGGCAGGTCATCCGGGCCGGGGAGACGGTGGTGCTGTCGGTGCAGGCGGCCAACCGGGATCCGCTGAAGTTCGAGCGGCCGGACGAGCTGGATGTGCGGCGGGTCGCGGTGGGGCATGTCGGGTTCGGGCACGGGGTTCATCAGTGTCTGGGGCAGCAGTTGGCTCGGGTGGAGATGACTGTGGCGTTGCCTGCCCTGGTGCGGCGGTTTCCGGGGTTGCGGGTCGTGGGGGAGGTTTCGTTGCGGCCTGAGGTGCAGAATATTTACGGGGTTCGGAAGTTGCCTGTTGCTTGGTGAGGTCGAGGCGACTCCCTCGTAGCCGATTGGTGGGGCAGGGGAGAATGGTGGTTGTGGTCGACGCGGATGCGGTGTGTGCGGGGGTTCGGGAGCTGGGGGTCAGCGGCGGTGCGGTGATCGTGCATTCGTCGTTGTCCGCGTTCGGGGAGGTGGACGGCGGGGCGGAGGCTGTGGTTCGGGGGCTGGTGCAGGCGGCGGGGACGGTGGTGGTGCCTGCGTTTACGCCGCAGGTGGCGGATCCGTTTCCGGAGCATGCCGGTAACGCCGAGGTGGATGAGGCCCGGACGCGGGTGCCGTTGTTTCACGCGGGACTGGCGACGCCGATGGGGGCGATTCCCAACGCGGTGCTGGGATGGGACGGGAGTTGTCGCAGCCGGCATCCGCAGGCGTCGGTAGCCGCAGTGGGGGCGCGGGCGGCGGAGGCGGCTCTTCGGCAGCCGCTGGCGTATGCGGTGGGGCGGGGGTCGCCGTTCGAGTGGCTGTATCGGGAGCGGGCCCAGATCCTGCTGCTCGGCGTCGGGCACGACCGGAACTCGTTCCTGCACTACGCCGAATCGCTGGTCCCGCATCATCGGCGGAAGGTTCGTCGGTTTCCGTACCTGGTGGACGGGGAGCGGGTGTGGGTCCGGACCGACGACGTCGGGGACGACAACGGGCGCTTCTTTCCTCAGGTCGGGGCGGAATTCGGGGAGACGGGCGGAGTGCGGCGGGGGAAGATCGGAGCCGCGGACTGTCAAGTAATGGACTGTGTACCGTTCGTAGGGTTCGCGCAGCGGAGGCTCGCGGAGCTGCTGCGGTGAAGACGGCACCTATACTCGGGCGTTGTGACTGAAGGGTTCTCGCGGGTGCTGGAGCGTTGCCGGGCGTTCCTGGAGGAACGGCAGCCGCCGACGCCGTGTCTGGTCGTGGACCTCGACGTGGTGCGCGGGAACTGCGAGCGGCTTCGCCAGGTGCTGCCGGAAGCGCGGATGTACTACGCGGTCAAGGCTAATCCGGCGCCGGAGGTCGTGCGGGTTCTTCGGCAAGCGGGAGCCGGGTTCGATGTCGCGGGGCGCGAGGAGATCGAACTGTGTCTCGCGCAGGGGGTGCGGCCCGAGTTGCTGTCCTATGGCAACACGGTGAAGAAGGCGCGGGACATCGAGTTCGCGCACCGCGTGGGGGTGCGGCGGTTTACCTTTGACAGCCTGGCGGAGCTGGAGAAGATCGCGGAGTTCGCGCCGGGGGCGACTGTCTCGTGCCGGATTCTGGTCGACAGTCCTGGATCGCGGACACCGTTCGGGCGCAAGTTCGGGTGCGACGTCGAGATGGCGGTCGACCTGGTGGTGCGGGCGGCGGAGCTGGGGCTGGATCCGGAGGGGGTCGCGTTCCACGTCGGGTCGCAGCATGTCGATCCGCGGGCGTGGGAAGCCGGGGTCGCTGCCGCCGGCGAGGTGACTCGTGCGGTGGCGGAGCGCGGGGTCTGCTTGCGGGGGTTGAATATTGGCGGCGGATTTCCGGTCGGCTATCTGACTGAGCCGCCGCCGCTGGCGGAGTACGCGGCGGTTATTCGCGAGGCGGTGGGGCGGCATTTCGCGGTGACGCCTGAGTTGTCGTTCGAGCCGGGGCGGGCGGTGGTGGCGTCGGCCGGGGTGATTCGCAGCGAGGTTGTGCTGGTGTCGCGCAAGTCCGCGGCGGATGAGAAGCGTTGGGTGTACCTCGACATCGGCCGGTACGGCGGGCTGGCCGAGACGGAAAACGAGGCCATCGCGTACCGGTTGGTCACTGCGCATGATGGCGGCCCGGACGGGCCCGTTGTGGTCGCGGGGCCGACGTGCGACGGGGATGACGTGCTTTATCAGCGCACGCCGTATCGGTTGCCGTTGGCGTTGCGGGCGGGGGATTACGTCGACATCCCGGACGCTGGAGCGTACACGCAAAGTTATTCTTCGGTGTCGTTCAACGGGTTTCCGCCGTTGCGGTCGTACTTCACCGGCGGGGAGCCCGGCGGGGTCGGGGAATTCGCCGGACGGCATGTGCTGGCCGAGTTTTCCGGGGTGTCCGCGGAGTTGCTCGACGACCCGGTGTTTCTGTGCGAGAGCTTGGAGCGGGTACTGGACAAGGCCGGCGCGGCGGTGTGCGAGCTGACCTGCAAGCAATTCGAACCGCACGGGGTGACGGCGATGGCGTTGCTGGCGGAGTCGCACGCTTCGATTCACACGTATCCGGAGCGCGGATCGGCGTTCGTGGATGTGTTCACGTGCGGGCGCAAGGCGGATCCGGAGCTGGCGGTTCAGTTGTTGCGGGACTTGCTCGGCGCGAGCGTTTCGCGGGTCACCACTATCCACAGAGGACAGGAAGACAGTTGAACATCGAGGAACCGGTCGGCGCGGGACTGACCCGGCAGTGGCACGTCTCGGACGTGCTGGTCGACACGCGGACTGCCTGCCAGCACCTGGTGATCGGCAGAACAGCGCAGGGGATTTCGCTGTTCTGCGACGACGAGCGGCAGAGCACCGAGTTCAGCCAGCTGGTGTACCACGAGGCGTTGCTGGTTCCGGCGTTGCTGTTGGCGTCCACTGTGGACCGCGTGTTGGTGGTCGGGTCCAGTGAAGGCGTGGTGTGCCAGATCGCCGCCGAGGCGGGGGCCTCGGTCGATCACGTGGACATCGACGCCGAGGCGGTTCGGCTTTGTGCGGAGCATCTGCCGTACGGGTACACGTCGGACGAGCTGGCTCGGGCGGAGCGGGGCGAGGGGCCGGTTCGGGTGCGTTACGTTGACGGGTGGGAGTACGTCCACACCTGCGCGGAGAAGTACGACGTGGTGTTGGTGGATCTGCCGGATGAGCAGGATGGCACCGATGCTCAGCACAATCGGTTGTACGGTACGGAATTTTTGGCGCGGTGCCGGTCGTTGCTGACACCTGGCGGGGTGGTGGCGTATCAGGGCGGGTGCCCGACGTTGTGGCGGAACTCGACGTTGGTGAAGTGCTGGCACCGGTTCGAGGAGGTCTTCCCGGCACCGGTGTACTTCGGGTCGCCGGAGCACGAGTGGGCGTTTTTCTTCGGGACGGACGTGGAGGCGCCGGTGGAGACCATGGTGGCGCGGTTGGAGACGCTGCCGTACCGGCCGGTGTCGGTTGACGCTCTGACGTTGCGCGGGGCGACGGTTCCGCCGATGAGCCTTCGCCAGTGCCGGATGGGCGGACGTTCGCGCTGATCACGCCGGACGGAGTGGACAGTGAAGCGTTCGATTCCATTGTGGATCTGGTGCAGTGCAATGACAAGGGCGTGACCCGGCGGGACACCGCTGAGCCGGGTGCCTTGGGGAGAACGTCATCCTCAATCTCCTGCATTGCCCAGGCGACCCCGGTCAACGTGATGCGCGAGCTGTCCATGGTGGCCGGCCCGGACGCTGCCGAGCGGTAGCGGGCCGCGGCGTTGCGTGCCAGTCTTCCGGCGACGCACGGCTGGGAGGCGATTTCCTGTCCGGGCGCGGTGAACCGCATCCGGCGGCGGATCGGGCAGCAGCTCGCGCCCGGCGACGAAGGCTTCCAAGCCGTACTGGACGAGGAACGTGATCGGATCGCGGTGTGCCGGGCCAGCGGTGACCGTCGGCCGGTCGCGGAGCGGGTGAATCCGCCGATCCAGCGGCGGCTGACCAGCCTCGGGCTCGGAGCGCCGCCGGGCCAGGGTGTCCTCGCTGAGCACGGCATCTTCGGTTCGGCTCTGGAGAAGCTGGTACGCGTGCTCAGTGGCCGGAGAACCACCCCGGCAGATCCAGCCGTGCGGAATCCGGCGAAACGACCTTCCGCAGATCCTCCTCCATCGCCCGAAGCCGCCCGGCGCCCAAGGTCTCAGCCCACTCCGCCCGCAACCGGTCGAAGATCTGCGCGGACTTGGCCAGGCAATCGAGACCCCGGTCGGTCAGCCGCACCAGCAGGCGGCGGCCGTCTTCTGGGTCGCGTTCCCGGTGGAGGTAGCCGAGCCGTTCCAGGGTGTCGATCGTCTTGCCCGCGGCCTGCTTGGTGACCCCGAGCGTGCGGCCCAGTTCCACGGCGGTGGTGCCGGACGGGCCGATTGCCTGGAAGACGAAGCCGTGCATCGGGCGCAGGCCGGGGTGGCCTTGCTTCGCCAACTCGGCGTGCAGGTCGTCGATCAGGCCGCGGAAGGCGAACAGCAGGCGCAGCGGCAGCTCGTATCCCGGTGGATCGCTTGACATGGGTAGACAACCTCGTTGACTATATGGACAACCTAATTGTCTACCTTAACGGGGAGAGCGGCGTGGCAGTGATCCGGGACGGCCGTCGGACGGAGACGCCCAACGCGGTGATGACGACGTTGGCTTCGCCGACGCAGGGCGGCAGCCGGCAGGCGGTATGGAGAGTCGAAATGGTGCCCGGTGCGGTCGGGCCGGTGCATGCGTTCGATACCGAGCAGGTGTGGACGATTCTCGGCGGCGCGGCGGAGATCACCGTGGGCGGTGTCGTTGAGGTCGTGCGGGAGGGAGAGACGGTGGTGCTGCCTGCCGACGCGGAGCGGCAGGTGCGGGCGGACGCGCGGAGCGGCATGGTGGCGATCGCGTGTGCGCCGGGGAGCACGAGGGTGTACCGGACGGGTGTGGTGCCGGCTTGCGCGAGGGCGGACGGGGACAGGATTCTTCCGGACTGGGTCGCCTGAGCTGTGGCGGGCGTCACGGAATGTTCGGCGATCTTGGGCGCTACAACGGATATGTCTGCTCCCACTGCGCCAGAAGAGTCCGCCTCGGTCGTTCCCGTTCTGGACGACTTCGATTTCCCGCTCGTCGACGGTGCCGCCTGCCGGATCGACGACCCGGACTGCGAAGCCTGCCAGTAACACCGCGCGCACGGAGGAATCCGGTGCGTGACAAGTGGTGACAACCGTCATTCTCGTGCCGTTGACATTGATGCGGTTCTCTCCCGACCGGGCCGACGCGGCTAACCTCAAGGCGCGGACCAATTCCGCATTGCCGGCCGAGGATCGCCGGGGCTGAGCTGCGGAGCCAGCCCACGGAACTGGCGGACGCCGCCGGTGCGGAACTGTTGCGGTACCTCGGTTTCACGAAGGTCGAGCGCGACGAAGGCGGGCGCGTTTCGGCCAGCACGCCAGGGGAGACGAGCGGACACGTCCGGACCCGGTTCGCCGACAAGTACGGCCGCGTTCGCGTTTCCCGGGCAGCGTGCGGTCTGCGGACGGCGGCTCCATGCACGTTGATCCGAAAGCGTTGAAGGCGTCGGCGAATTTCCGTCTCCTCGAAACCGGGCTGGCGTATCCGGCGTGCTACTCCAAGCTTTACCCGGATCTCCGGCAGACCATGGCCGACGCGGCGGTCGCGGCGCGGACCAGTCGCACCCAACTGCGCGACGATGTGGTGCTGTTGCCGAAACTGTTCCGCCGGTTGGTCGATTAGCTGAGCCTGGACGAAACCGGCGGCGTCTCGCACGCCGGGTTCGCGGATTGCGTCGACACCCGGGACGATCGGCTTTTCACCATCCCGGACGGGCACGCGACAGAACTCCCCACGCTCCTGTCCGTCCGGCACCAGACGCTGAAGCTCACGACTCCGCCAGAGCGGATCGTGTTCGAAGAGGCTTGACCGGCTGCCGCAGCACGGTCTTCAGCTTGTCGGGTGCCGTGCGGCGCGGGTCGCTCAGGTAGATCTCGTGATGGTCGCCGTTGAAGGTCAGGCCGTGCTCGGGCAGGTATTCCTGGTGGAGCCGGTGCAGTGTGGGCGTTTCGTCGTCGTACGAGCCGAGGTGCAGGATCTGGACGCTCGTGTCTTCGGTCAGTGTGCGTAGCCGAGCTCGGGCGAGCGCGGGGTTGTCCTTCTTCTTCGCGACGCTTTCGGCTGCTTCCCGGACCATCTCCTCGGTGACCCAGTCCGGCTGATTGATCATCATCGTCCAGTCCCACTTCGCTTTTTCCCGCGTCAGGAAGACTGTGGGGTCGTCCGCTCGCCACAGCCCTTCGAGCGGTCCGACGACGAAGTCCCGGCCGAGGGCTTTCTTGCTGGCGAACTTCACCGAGTATGCGATTCCGTACAGCGCTTCGACGGCGTTCGTGTACTCCGGCGCGGTGTTCGGGTCGCCGTGGCCGTCGACGGCGAGGTACTGAAGCGCGGGGACGTCCACGACGGTGAAGTCTTTCGACGGCGGCGCATACAGCGCGCGGTGGGCCTTCTTGACGTCGTACTTCTCCATCGCGGTCTCCTCGGTGAGGACGCTCTCGGTCCAGGTGAGATCGGCCGTGAGCATCGCTTCGCTGTAATCGAAGATCGCTGCCGCGGCGTCGGGCAGGGGCTCTTGGCGGGCGCGCGTCGCCCGGACTTCGGCGAGTTGTTCGCGTACCGCGGCGAGTCGCGCGGTCAGTCCGGAATGCACTTCTGCGTCCGGCAGGCCGGGGCTGTTGGCCATGGCGATGAGGACGCGCGCGTGGATCGGCGTGCGGGCAGCGAGCGCTTCGCGGGTGGCGTCCGCGCAGAGTTGGCCGCCGGACGGCGTGGCCTGGAAGGTCGCGCGCGACTTCCCGGAGCGGGGGCCGTCGGCGGCTTCGATCAGGCCGCGCTTGGCCAGCTTGTCGAGGACGTAATAGATCGAGGAGAAGCCGAGTGCGGTCCAGGCGCGGATGCCGCGTTCCTCGATCACCCGCTCCAGTTCGTAGCCGTGCCGGGGTTGCTCGACGAGCAGGCCGAGGACGGTCAGTTCGGCGTCGGTGAGGACGGGCACGCCAGCTATTCTAGTGCTAGAATAGCTGGGCCGCCAGGACCGCGATTTCCGGAGCCGGGTCGAAGCCGTGTCCGATCAGCCAATGGACCACCCGGAGGCTGCGCAGCGACCACCACGCGCGGAGCACGTCGAGGTCGACGTCCGTGCCGTAGCCGGCCATGACGTCGGCGAGGTGTTCTTGATGGGCGAGGGTCAGGGCGGCGAGGTCGAAGAGGGCGTCGCCTTGGGCGGCTTCGGACCAGTCGAGGATGCCGGTGACCTCGTCGCCCTCGACGAAGATGTGCGCGACCTGCAGATCGCCGTGGGTGAACACCGGGGTCCACGGGCGCAGCGCTGCTTTGGCGATCTGGTGGTTGCGGGTGACCAGGTCGGCGGGGAGGACGTCGTTCGCGATCAGCCACGCGCATTCGCGGTCGAGGTCCGCGGCGAGTTCGTCGGGGTTCAGGCCGGGCGACGGCGGCAGCGGCGCCTCGTGCAGCTTCCTGGCGGCGGCTCCCGCGGCGGCCCAGGCTGCCGATGACGCGGTCGACGGGGTGCCGGGGCGGCCCAGTTCGCGGCCGGGCAGCGCGGCGAGCGCGAGCACGGGCGGCTTCCGCCACCGGATCTCCGGCGTCGGGACCGGGGCCAGCGCCATCGCCGCGACCTCGGCGTCGGCGCGCGCCTGATCGGTGTCGACCTTCAGGAACACGTCGCCGACGCGCAGGGTCGCGCGTTCCTGGTGGGCGACGATGACTTCGACTTCCTCCACGGCCGCGATTGTCGCGAAGACGATCGCTCGCGTCGCCCGATTTTCCGGCGAACGGCGGCGAGTACCCCCAGCACCCGCCCCTGTCCAGAGGTTGTCCGCCCGGCCCCACCGCGTCGGCCCGGAGGCCGGCGACCAGGTCCCCACCTCGGGGGCCGGACGTGGTTTCCACCCTGCCCGGCGCCGTCCCCAAGCTGTCCCCGGTCTGTCCGTTCGCTCTCCGCGGTACCGGTGACCTGCGCGGGTATGCTCGGACCCCGGAGCGGAGGAGGGAAGTCGCGGAATGGATTTTCGCGTGCTCGGAGCGCTGGAAATCCAGGACGGAACCGACCGGGTGACGCTGCCCGGAGCGCGCCATCGCCGCGTGCTGGCCTGTTTGCTGCTGTCGCCCAACTCGGTCGTTCCGCTGCCGAAGCTGATCGAGGCGACGTGGGACGGCGAGCCGCCCGCGACGGCCACCAAGCAGATCCAGAACTGCGTCTCCGTGCTCCGCGAGCGGCTCGGCGACCCCAAGCAGAAGCTCATCGTCACCGACGGCTCGGGCTACCGGATTACGGTCGGCAATCGACAAGTCGACTGGCTTCGGTTTACCGACGCGGTTGCCGCCGCCGGTCAGTCGGCGGAGGGCGGAGCGCTGGCCGACGCGGTCGAGAAGATCCGGTCGGCGTTGCGGCTGTGGCGCGGCCCGGTGCTGGACGGGCTGGACGCCGCGGGGCTCGCCGGGCGCGCGGCGCGGCTGGAGGAGCAGCGGCTCAACGCGGTGGAGCTGTGCATCGACTGGCAGCTGAAGCTCGGGCAGCACCGCGAGGTGGTGGACGAGCTGAGGGCGATCGTCGAGGAACATCCGCTGCGGGAACGGCCGTACGCACAGCTGATGCTCGCGTTGGACCGCAGCGGTCGGCAGGCGGACGCGCTCGCGGTGTTCCAGCGGTTGCGGACGCAGCTCGCCGAGGAACTCGGGGTCGATCCCGGTGCGGAGGCGCGCCGGTTGCACGAGCAGATCCTGCGCGGGGAAACCGGAGAGCCGGTCGCCGCGGAGCCGCCCGAACGGCCTTCCGGTCAGCTCGATCGGGCGGCCGGGGAACTCGCGGCGGCGATCGTCCGGCAGTGGACCGCGGAGACCGAGATCCGTTCGCTGCACCGTCCGGAACCGGTGCCGCTGACCTGGACGAGCACCGAGCGTCCGGTGGCCGCGGCCGCGCCGGCGGTGCTCGGCCGGCCCGGCGGCCCGGACCGGCTGACCTTCAGCGGCGATCTCACCGACGTCGTCGCGAAGTTCCGGCAGGTCCCGGCGCGGCAGCTGGTCGTGCTCGGCGAACCGGGCGCGGGGAAGTCGGTGCTGGCCATCCTGCTCACGCTCGGGCTGCTGGCCGACCCGCCGCCGGGCGAACCGGTGCCGGTGCTGCTGCCGCTGTCGTCGTGGAATCCGCGCGAGGAACACCTGCACGGCTGGCTGGCCCGCCGCCTGGCCGAGGAGTATCCGGGCCTGGCCAACACCGGCGCGTACGGCAGGGGCGCGGCGCTGCGGCTGGTGCTCGAAGGCCGGGTCATCCCGGTGCTCGACGGTCTCGACGAGCTGGCTCCCGGGCTGCACACCGCCGCGATCGACGCGCTGGACCAGGCCGTTTCCGGAGGCCGTCCGCTCGTGGTGACCTGCCGCAGCACGGAATACGAATCCGCGGTGGCGCAGTCCGGGACCTTTCTGTCACGCGCGGCGGTGGTGGAGATCGAACCGGTCGAGACCGAGGACGCGATCGACTTCCTCACCGCCCGGCAGCGCTTCGGCGAAACCCGCTGGGATCCGGTCGTCCGGCAGCTGCGGCAGCATCCGGAAAGCCCGCTGGCGCAGGCACTTCGCACGCCGCTGATGGTCGATCTGGCCAGGACGGCGTACGCGCACCCCTCGACCGATCCCGGCGAACTCTGCGACACGACGCGGTTTCCGGCCGCGCGGCGATCGAGGGCCATCTGCTCGACGAGTACCTGCCCGTGGTCTACACCTCGCGCCCGGCCCCGCCCGCTCGGCTCGACCGCCCGGCCCGCCCGCGCGATTACCCGGCGGAGCAGGCGCAGCGCTGGCTGAGCTTCTTCGCCCGGCAACTGGAACGGGACCAGAGCCGCGACCTCGCGTGGTGGCAGCTGGACCGTGCGGTGCCGAGGCTGGTACTGGGGCTCTGCCTCGGGCTGCCGCCCGCGTTGCTGTTCGCGCTGACCGGCTGGATCGCCGCGGGACCGGTGATCGGGGCGATCTACGGGCTGTCGTTCGCGGTGGCAGGTTGTGTGACGCATACCGTCGGCAGCCGACCGGGGCCGTTGCGCGTGGAGGCGCGGTTTCGCGGGACCGCGGGCCGCTTCCTGCGCCGGTTCGCGGTCGGGGTGCTGATCGGGGTGTGCCTCGGGCTGGCGTGGTCGCTGTCGGCCGGGGTGATCGCCCTGCTCGCGGTCGTGTTCGGGCTGGCGATCGGCGTGCACGTCTGGCTGGACACGCCGCTGGAGGCGAGCCGGGTGTCGAGTCCGGCGAGCGTCCTGCGCAACGACCGCGCCGCGACGCTGTCGTTCACCTTGTCCTTCATCGTTTCGCTGGGCTTGTTCTACGGGATGGCGTTCGCCTTCACGAAGGAAACGCGGTTCCTCGGCGTCTTCCACGACCATTACGACCTGGCGCTGGCCCTCGCGGGCGGCCTGGCGTCGGCGTTGCTGGGCCGGTTTCTGGTGCGGAGCCCGGGAAGCCTCGCCTATGGCATCGCGGGTGTGATCATCGGCGGCCAGGTCTTCTCGCGGGCATCGAGCACGGCACAAGCGGTGGCGGCCGGGGTGGTGTTCGGGTTGGCCGTGGGGTTGAGCGTGTGGATCGCCCGGGCTTGGGGCGCGTACACGTTCAGCCGGTTGTGGCTGGCCTCACGGAAGCGGATCCCGTTGGATCTGATGGGTTTTCTCGACGACGCGCATCGCCGCGGCGTGCTGCGTCAGGTCGGCGAGGTGTACCAGTTCCGGCACGCGCGGTTGCAGGAACGGCTCGCGGCGGATCCGGATTAACGCTGTAATCCCGGGTCCTGCGAAGGGTCCGCGTACATCGGCGGGCAGCCATGGCCGATGGCTTCCGGGCGCAGTTCGTAGTGCCACGGTTCGTTGCGGTAAATCTGGCACAGTCCATACGCGGCACCGTGCTCCGACAGCCACGCCGTCGCTTCGGCGGGGCCGAGGTCGATCGCGTTCCCCAGGACGTGCGCGGACCGGTCGGCGGTGGCTACCCAGCGAGCGGCTTCCTGCTCCGAGCCGTACTTGGCGATCGCCTGGTGCCGAAGCTGATTCTGATACGCCGGGGAACGCCAGCCGCTGTTGACGCGGAACTCGACGCCGTCGTTCGCGGCGTCCTTCGCCGCCCGGCGCAGCGCGTCCAGGAACACCGGGGCGAGATTGGCCACCGCCGGAATCTCGGCGAACACCGTCGTGCCGTACGGGACGGCTCCGTCGGCCTCGCTCAGTGCGCCACGACGGCGAAGCACCCGGCGGACGGTTCGCCGGAAGCCGGCGAGCGCCGGGCGTCGTGCTGATTCGCTGCGGGTCATGGCGTTCAGCCAAGGCGAACCGGTGTTGCCGGCACGTACGCGGTTTCGGATATGCCAGCGATACGCACCCGCTCGTAGCATCGAGTCCATGCGTGTGCTGATCGTCGAGGACGAGCCCTACCTGGCCGAGGCCATCCGGGACGGGCTGCGCCTGGAAGCGATCGCCGCCGACCTCGCCGGGGACGGGGACACCGCGCTGGAAATGCTGAGCGTCAACGCCTACGACCTGGCCGTGCTCGACCGGGACATCCCCGGACCGTCGGGCGACGAGATCGCGAAACGCGTCGTCGCCTCCGGCAGCGGCATGCCGATCCTGATGCTCACCGCCGCCGACCGGCTCGACGACAAGGTCTCCGGCTTCGAACTCGGCGCCGACGACTACCTCACCAAACCGTTCGAAATGCGGGAACTCGTGCTCCGGCTGCGCGCGCTCGACCGCAGGCGCGCGCACAACCGGCCGCCGGTGCGCGAGATCGCGGGGCTGAAACTGGACCCGTTCCGCCGCGAGGTCTACCGGGACGGCCGGTATGTCGCGCTGACCCGGAAACAATTCGCCGTCCTGGAGGTGCTCGTCGCGGCCGAGGGCGGGGTGGTCAGCGCCGAGGACCTTCTCGAACGGGCCTGGGACGAGAACGCGGACCCGTTCACCAACGCCGTGCGCATCACGGTTTCGGCGCTGCGCAAACGGCTCGGCGAACCGTGGCTGGTCGCGACCGTCCCCGGGGTCGGCTACCGGATCGACGACGGGCCGGACCGCGGATGATCCGCGAGCCCGGGATGAGCGTCCGGCTCAAACTGACCCTCAGCTACGCCGGATTCCTCATGCTGGCCGGGACGCTGCTGCTCGGCGCGGTGGGCTTCTTCCTGCTGGACTACCAGGACCGGGCGCTGGAGGTCATGCCGGTGGTGATGGCCCCGTCCGGCCGCGACCTGATCAAGGACTTCGCGCCGGACGCGGCCATCGTGATGCTGCTCCTGCTGATGTTCGGCCTGCTGGGCGGCTGGATTCTCGCCGGGCGCATGCTCGCCCCGCTGAACCGGATCACCGCCGCGACCCGGCAGGCCGCGACCGGTTCGCTCGCCCACCGGATCGAACTGGAAGGCCGCGACGACGAGTTCCGCGAACTCGCCGACAGCTTCGACGCCATGCTCGCCCGCCTCGACGCGCACGTCGCCGAACAGCGGAGATTCGCCGCCAACGCCTCCCACGAGCTGCGCACCCCGCTGGCGATCACGCAGAGCCTCCTCGAAGTCGCCCGCGATGACCCGGAGCGCGATATCGGCGAGCTGCACGAACGCCTGCGCGTCGTGAACGCGCGAGCGATCGAACTCACCGAAGCCTTGCTGCTGCTCAGCCGCGCGGATCAGCGTTCGTTCACCCGGGAGCCGGTCGACCTGTCGCTTCTGGCGGAAGAAGCCGCTGAGACGTTGCTCCCGCTTGCCGAGAAACACGGAGTGGCCATTGAGACCTCCGGTGATGTCACTGCCGTGAACGGGTCTCGGGCGCTTCTGCTGCAGTTGACGACGAATCTGCTGCACAACGCCATCGTCCACAATCTGCCGGAAGGCGGGACCGTGCAGCTCCGCACCACTGCCTCCGCGACGTCGAGCACGCTCGCGGTGGAAAACACCGGGGAGGAAGTCAGCCCGGAGCGGATCTGGACGTTCACCGAGCCGTTCCAGCGCGGCACCGAGCGGATCCGCCGCGATCACGTCGGGGTCGGGCTGGGGCTGGCGATCGTGAAGAGCATCGCGCAGGCGCATGACGGGACGCTCTCTCTCGCGCCGGGCGCCGCGGGCGGGCTGCGGGTGACGGTGCGGCTACCTGGCGGGTCGATGTCGTTGGGCGATCGCCAGGACGTGTCGCGCTAGGACGATGCCTGCGTCGGGTGCTCCGGTCGCGGAGGCGCGGGCGGACATCGCCGCGAGGCGCGCCGGGTCGGTGAGGATCGGGAGGAGAGCGGATTCGATCCAGGCTGGGGTGAGGTCGGCGTCGTCGACGAGCAGCGCGCCGCCTGCCGAGACGACTGGCCCTGCGTTCAGTCGTTGCTCGCCGCCGCGGTCGGGCAGCGGGACGAATGCGGCGGGGAGCCCGACCGCGGCCAGCTCGGCGCAGGTCATCGCGCCGGAACGGCAGATCGCGAAGTCGGCGGCGGCGTAGGCGTACTGCATTTCGTCGACAAACGGCAGGACGACATACGACGGATCGTCCGCTTCGACGGTGTGCTGCGGGCCGGTGATGTGCAGGACTCGCACCCCGGCCGCCCGTAGTGCGGCGGCTGCGCCGGCGGCGGCGGCGTTGATCGTCGTGGCGCCTTGCGATCCGCCGGTGACCAGCAGGACCGGACCGTCGGGGTCGAGGCCGAACCGGCGGCGAGCCGCTTCCCGGGTCGCGAGCCGGTCGAGTCCGGTGATCGCTGGACGCAGCGGGATTCCGACCGCGGTGCCGTTTTTCAGCCGGACGTCCGGGGAGGCGGTGTACACGTGGGGCGTCATCCAGGCGGCCATTCGGTTGGCCGCTCCCGGGCGGATGTTCGCTTCGTGGATGACGATCGGCAGCCGACGCTGGCGGGCGGCGAGGCAGGCCGGGGCGGCGACGTAGCCGCCGAAGCCCACCACGACGCCGGCTTGGACCTGGTCGAGGACCGCCCCGGCGGTCCGGATCGAATCGCGCAGGCGGGCGGGTGTGCGCAGGAGGGCCCAGGTGGCCTTGCGCGGCAGCGGGACCGGCGGGATGAGTTCCAGCGGGTACCCCCGAGCGGGGATCAGCGTCGTGTCCAGACCGCGGACAGTGCCGAGCGCGGTGATCTCCGCTGCGGGCGCCAATCGCCGCAGTGCGTCGGCGAAGTTCATCGCGGGTTCGATGTGCCCGGCCGAATGGCCTCCGGCGACGACCACGCGTGGTGCTCTGGTGTCCATCTAGGCGACGAGGAAATCGAAGTACGTGTCCGGATAGGGCTCGTCCTTCAGCGTGTAGTGCCACCACTCGGATTCGTAGGCGGCGAAACCGCAGTCCTCCATGATGGAACGGAGATGCTGCCGGTTCGCCGCCTCGGCCGCGGTGAGGCCTCGTGCGCCGTGGTGCGAGACCGCGTCCATCAGGTCGAAGCCGCCGCCCATGGGGACGAGTTCGCCGGTGTCAAGGCGATACAGCGTCAGATCCGCTGTGCTGCCTCGGGTGTGGCCGGATTTGGTTGCCACGTAACCGTTTTCGAACATCTCCGCACGGTTGAGGTTCGGATAGTGCTGGCGCTTTTTCCGGCCGTCCTCCGGCTGTTTCGCCCAGCGCAGGAAACAGTCCACGGCGCGCTGCGGCCGGTAACCGTCCCAGATCAGCAGGCCGAAGCCCAGCGTCGCGGCTTTGTCCTGCGCGCTGTGCAGTGCGCCGCACAAGGCGTGGGTGCCGACGATCCGGTTCGCCAGGTAGCCCTCGACCGGTTTGCCGGTGAAGTTGTCCCAGGTGGCGTACTTGGCGTCCCAGCGAATCCCGGGCGCGATCTCGTCGAGGAAGGCGAAACCGGGCTTCATCGGGGCGTCCCGGCCAGCGCGAGCGACACCATCCGGTCGAGCATTCCGGAGAACGAGAGCCCGGCCGCCGCCATCATCCTCGGGTACCGGCTGTAGGAGGTCAGCCCGGGGAAGGTGTTGACCTCGTTGAGCATGACGGTGCCGTCTTCGAGCAGGAACAGGTCGACGCGGGCGAGTCCCTTGCAGCCCAGCGCGCGGTAGACGGTCTGCGCGCTCGCCTGGACGCGGGCGCGCGACTCCGCCGGGATGTCCGCGGGGACGAGGATGGTCGAGTTCTCGGAGCCGCTTTCCGGGTTGTCCTCCTGGTGGATCTTGAAGAACCCGTGCGACAGCCGGATCTGGTCCGGTTCGCCGACGATCAGGTCCGCGCCGTTGCCCAGGACCGCGCACCCGACCTCGCTGCCTTCGACCGCTTCCTCGATCAGCAGCTTGGAGTCGAACTGCGCCGCCTCCGCGATCGCGCCCGGCAGGTCTTCCTCGCGCGAGACCTTGGTGACGCCGAACGACGAACCGGACCGGGCCGGTTTCACGAAGACGGGATAGGCGAACTTGCTCGCGTCGACGTCCTCGTCCGCGGTGCCGGCCCAGAAATTCGGCGTCGCGATGCCCGCGCTGCCGACGACCAGGTACGCGAGGGATTTGTCCATGCACAGCGCGGAACTCTGCACGTCACAGCCCGCGTACGGGATGCCGGACAGTTCGAGGAAACCCTGCATCGCGCCGTCCTCGCCGAGTTTGCCGTGCAGCACCGGCAGCACCACGTCCAGCCGGACCGGTTCGTACTTGCCCTGCTCCTCGACGAGCAGCCCGTGGACGCCCCGGTCCGGCGACAGCATCGCCGGACGACCGCTGTCCTCCCACGCTTCGCCGGGGCCTGCGCACAGCTTCCACGCACCGTCCTTGGCGATCCCGACCCAGTACGGTTCGTATTTCTCCGGGTCGAGGTTCTTCGCGACCTCTCGCGCGGATTTGACCGAGACGGGATGTTCCTCGGAGATTCCGCCGAAGACGACGCCGACCTTGAGCTTAGGCATGGTTTGTCCAGCTTTCGAAATTCAGGCAGTTGAGGAGACTGTTTTCCACCGCGTCGCGCAAGGCGTGGTCGGTGTGGTACGCGGTGTGCGGGCTGATCAGGACGTTCGGCAGAGTTTGCAGTCGCGCCAGATTGGTGTTTTCCATGGGTTCGCGGCGGCAGTCGGCATAGAACATCCCTTCCTCCCCTTCGAGGACGTCCAATGCCGCGCCGCCCAGCCTGCCGCTTTCCAGCGCGGACAGGAGGGCTTCGGTGTCGATCAATCCGCCGCGGCCGGTGTTGACGACGATCGCGCCGGGTTTCATCCGCTCGATCCGGCGCTGGTCCATGAGGTGGCGGGTTTCCGGGGTGAGCGGGGTGTGCAGGGTGACGATGTCGCTCTGCCGCAGCAAATCGTCGAGGGGAACGTAATCGGCCGACGTCCGGGGACGCAGGTCGTAAGCCAGCTTCTGTCCGCCGAAACCCCAGAGCCGGTCGATGACCGCCGCGCCGATCCGTCCGGTTCCGATGACGCCTACAGTGAGGTCGCGCAGTTCTTTTCCGGGCGTATGGCTCAATCGGTAATCGCGGGCGTCCGTCCGGCGGATAAGGGACTTCGCGTCGCGGATCGCCATCAGCATCAACATGATCGTGTAATCGGCGACGCTGTCGGGCGAATACGCGACGTTTTCCACCGAGATCCCGATTTTCTCGGCGTACCCGACGTCGAGATGATTGCAGCCGATGCTCCGCGTGGAGAGATACTTGACACCGATCTCGCTGAGCGCGCGCAAGGTGCCATTGGTGATGCGGGTTTTGTGGCTGACACTGACGCACCGCTTCCCGGCGGCGAGTTCGACCGTGGCTTCGGACAACGGCGCCTCGGTGACAGTCGGTGCCACCCCCAACCGAGACACCGCCTCCCGCACCAGGGCGGCTTCGTCGGGCCCGCAGCCGTAGATCGTGATCCCGGCCGCCGGAACCAGCGATCGAACCCGAAGGCCCGCGGCGCGTGCCGGTTCGCGGTAGGTCATGGGTGCCAGTCAAGGCAGGCCGATGTTGCCAGCACGTATGCGGTTTCCGATACACGGACGATATGCGGCTCCGCGGATCGCCTTGACCTCAACCCGAGTTGAGTTGCCAGGCTGGTTCTCGTGACCGCGCGGGGCCTGATCAACACCACCGAGATGTACCTCAAGGCGGCGTACGAACTGGAGGAGGACGGCGTGGTCCCGCGGCGGGCGCGGATCGCGGACCGGCTGGGGCAAGCCGCTCCCACGGTGAGCCAGACGGTCGCGCGGCTGGAGCGGGACGGATTGCTCGAGGTCGACGAGGACCGGCGGGTCGTGCTGTCCCCGGAGGGCCGGCGGATCGCGGTGCGGGTGATGGGCAAGCACCGGCTCGCGGAGGTGCTGCTGCACCAGGTGATCGGCTTGGATTGGGAGCGGGTGCACGTCGAGGCCTGCCGGTGGGAGCACGTGATGTCGGAGACCGTGGCCCGGCGGGTCTTCGAGGTGTGCGGGGGTCCGCGGCGTTCTCCCTACGGGGCACCGGTCCCTGGCCTTCCCGAGCTCGGGATCGACGTCGCTCCGCTGCCGGTTCCGCGGGGAACGCGAGCGCTGGCTGAGGCGGTGCGGGCCGGGCAGCGCTCTGCCCGGTTGTCTCGGGTCAGCGAGCGGATCCAGGACGACGTCGGGTTTCTCCGCGCGTTGCGGCTCGCCGGGGTGGTGCCGGGGGCGGAGGTACGACTGGCCGCGGCGGCGGACGGGCGGGTGTGCGTGGAGACCTCGGCGGGGGCGGTCGTGCTGGATACGCGGCAGGCCGGGATGGTGGCGGTGTGCTCGGCTGGGGTCTCCGGCCGGGGAAATGCGGTGGAGCTCGCGGACGCCGGCGTGGTCGGACGGGCGGGTGGGCGAGTGGGACCGGAAGAACGCGGCGCGCCGGGCGACGGTCTTGGCTCTGCCGACCGTCCAGACCTGGCATCATGCGCGAATCGTGCCGCCGCAGCGGGGGAACGTGCGGATTCCGGAGTCGATGGGGCCGCTCGGTGAGTTGATGGCGGTGTGGTCAGCCCCTGCGGACCGAGCGGTGAAGCTTCCCGAAGTGCGCGCAGCACGTCCGGTGCGGGTGACCGTGCACGTACCGGAGATGGCGGTCGCCGCGCTGATTCCCGATCTTCGGCTGGCGCGTCCGACGGTGCAACCACTGCCGGAGGGTCGCGTGCTGCTGGTCGACGGGCGGTCCGAAGGGCCAGACCGCAATGCGATGGTCTACGACTCTGACGGCGAAGCAGCGGCCGAGCAGACTTTCGGCGACGGTATCGACCACGTGCAGGCCACCCGGCGGCGAGGTCTGGGTCGGCTACTTCGATGAAGGCGTCCTCGGCTCGCTCGTCGCCGCGCCTCCCGCCGGCCGGAGCGGGCTGGTCCGGTTCTCGGCCGAATGGCGTACCCCNGCGTACCCCGACTCCGCTCGCGCGGTGTGGGGCCACATCTTGGGCTGCTACGCCCTCACCGTCGACGGCGACACCGCATGGACGTGCTTCTGCACAGACTGGCCCGTCGTCCGCGTCCACGACGGCCTACCGGGATCGGCTGGTTGCCGGAGTGCTGGAGGACGACCGGTTCCAGGTCACCGGCGAATACCGGCTCGGACGACTGGTACCGGCTCAGTCTCGAAGACCTGCCCGGGTAAGAACCCTTGCCGTGCCTCGGTTACTGCTGACGCCGGCCGTTCTGATAGTTGAGCGCGTAGCGGACCGCGTCGGCGCGCGAGTGGAAACCGGCTTTGGCGAAGAGGTTGTTGATGTGGGTTTTCACGGTGGCCTCGCTGATGACCAATGCGGCCGCGATTTCCGGATTGCGCAGGCCGTCGCCGATCAGGCCGAGGATTTCCCGTTCGCGCGCGGTCAGCGCGAGATCCGGTTCCGCGGGCGGGGCCGGTTTGGCCGCCAGTGCGAGCAACCGCCGCTGCACCTCGGGCGAGAGCACGGTCTGGCCCTGCGCCGCGGTGCGCACGGCGTGCAGGATCGTGGTGCGGTCCGCCTCTTTGGTCAGGTAGCCGCTCGCGCCCGCCTGCAGCGCGGCCAGGATCGATTCGTCGTCGTCGAACGTGGTGAGCACGAGAACCGTGGTGTCCGGCAGGGTTTCGCGGATCTTGCCGGTCGCGCCGACCCCGTCCAGGACCGGCATGTTGAGGTCCATCAGCACTACGTCCGGGCGGTGTTCCCGCGCCGCCTCGACCGCTTCCGCGCCGTTGGTCGCGGTCGCGACGACGTTGACGTCCTCGGCGAGGTCGAGCATGACCGCGAGCGCTTCGCGGACAGTCGCCTGGTCGTCGACGACAACGAGGCTGATCGGGCGGTCGGTCATCGAGGCAGCTCCAGTTCCACGGTCCAGCCGTCGCCGGCCGGACCTGCTCGCAGGGTGCCGCCGAGCAGGGCGGCCCGTTCGCGCATCCCGACGAGCCCGACCCCGGAACCGCCGGCCAGTTCGGCGCGGCGGGGTTCGGTAGCGGGCCCGTTGTGCACGGTCAGCCTGACATGATCGGCAGCGAAGGCCAGCCGGAGGCTGCGAGTCGCGCCCGGCGCGTACTTGGCCGCGTTGGTCATCGCCTCCTGCGCCGCCCGGACCATCGTGTGCGTGGTCTCCGGGCCGACCGCGCCGGCTTCGCCCTCGATCGCGAACCCGGCCGACGCGTGTTCGGCGAGTTGGCACAACGTCTCAGACAGCGGCAAGGTGTCTTCGCGCAGCGCGTGCACTGCGCGGCGGGTCTCGCTGATCGAGTCGACGGCGATGGCGCGTGCCTTGCGGACCGCGGCGGCTGCCTCCTCGTCGCGGCCGCTGTCGCGCAGTGCGTCGGCCATGTCCAATTGCAGGGCGATCCCGGAGAGCGAATGACCGAGGACGTCGTGAATCTCGCGCGCGATACGGCCGCGTTCGACAAGCGCTGCCTCACGGGCTTCGGACTCGCGGGCGCGCTGCGCCGATTCGGCGGCGAGCTGCGCGTTGCGGATCGCGTCGAGACGGTCGTGGTGCGAGATGCCGACCGCGACCGGAAGACTCACGGTCAGGGGCACCCACACCGGCCACACCGGGAAGCCCGGTGACAGCTCTCCGACCGTCCAGGTCGCGGCAACCGCGACGACCGCTCCGGCGACCGCGATGGTCACCGCGGCCCGGCGGGACGCGAGCTTGACCCCCGAGGCGGACGCGGCGACGAACGGGAACATCGCCGCGAACGTTCCGTGCGTGAGCGGCAGGAGCAGCGCGCCGAACAGCATGTACGCGCCCATCGCGGTGACCTGCCGCTTCTCGGACAGCCGGGTCCAGGGCAGCAGCGAGACGATCCCGGCGACCGAGCACAGCACGAACAGCGGCAAGGCCAATGGCCGGTACGCGATGGTCGCGTCCGGCCATTGAACCGCGGTGCAGGCGATCGCGGTGAGGACGAGGACGGGCTGGATCAACTCGTCCCGGCGCTGCCCGAGAAGGGACGGCGACCGCTGGTCCGGCGTGCTCATGGGACCAGGTTCCTCCTCGTCTGGCCGGCGTCGTGCGCGGACTGAGTGTTCCACTCGGCGGGGCGGCCGGTGAGGTTGCGCTGGATGGTGTCCAGCATCGGCGAGGTCTTCCCCGGCGCGCCGTCGCTGCCCTGGGTCCACATGACCTGGTGCCCGGCGCGCAGTGCGCGGTAGAGCACGACCAGCCCCTCGGCGAGGATGCCGACGCCGATGGTGAGCAGCATGCTGTTGGAGACGCCGCCCGCGTCCTGCGGGTCGAAGGCGTCGAGCGCGAGGTTCACGCCGATCTTGACCACGATGTTCGCCACCCACAGCCCGACTGTGACCGGGGTGTAGCGGACGAAGGCGGTGCCGTCGCGCCGGGAAATCCGGACGCTGACCCCGCGCAGGACGCCGAGGACGACGCTGATCGCCGCGGTCCCGACGAGGAAGACCAGCGAGGCCGCGGTTTTCACGTCGCCGGAGACTGTGCTGAGGCCGACGACGGACAGGATCGCGGGCAGGATGAGCATCTGCTTGGCCTGCGCGGGTTCGCCGATCAGCCGCCGCACCATCAGGTAGCCGACCGCCGCCACGATCAGGACGATCTCCACGGGTCCGCTCATGGGTTGTTCCTGCCTTTCGATTTCGTTCCGATGCCGAGAAAACTACGGCGGAATGGCGGCGAAGTCGTGCGGTGCGCGGCGTATCCGCGGGTGGAGAAATCCCTCCACCCGACCCTGGATTTCTCCACCCGCGGATACGCCTGCGGCGGCAAGACGACCGGCGGCGGCGACCGTAGCGTTTTCCGGGTGAATCCCAGCAGCCAAGCCAAACTCGGGGAGTACGGCATGACCTCGCACGCTCGCACGATGATCACCGCTCTGTTCCTGGACGTCGGCCTGCCCGTCGTCGCCTACTACGCGGCCAACCTGCTCGGCGCGAGTGCCTACGTGTCACTGCTGATCGGCACCGTCGTCGCGGGAGTGCGGACGATCTGGGTCGCGGTGGCACAGCGGCGGCTCGACCTCTTCTCGTCGTTCCTCGTGCTGCTTTTCGGCCTGGGCCTGGCGTTGAGCTTTGTCACCGGCGACCCGCGCCTGCTGTTGGCGAAGGAATCGGTGACCACCTTCTGCGCCGGCGTGGCTCTGGCCGGCAGCTGCGTGCTCAACCGTCCGCTCGCGTACTACGCGGCACGGCGCTTCGCTCGTTCGGCCGGCGGCGATCAGCAGCGCGAATTCGAGGCCACCGCGGGCGGCGCGGCGTTGCGGCGGCGTTGGTATCAGGTCTCGCTGGTGTGGGGCGTCGGGTTGATCGCCGACTCTGTGCTTCGCATCGTGGGCGTGTACACGCTGCCGTTCGACACGGCGGCCGCTTGTTCGCAGGCGTTGCTGGTCGTCGCGTTCGCGGGGCTCATTGGGTGGACGCTGCTGACCCGGCGGCGGGGTGAGCAGGCGGTTCAGCGTCGGTCGTAGGCGCGCATCGCCGCCGCGACCTCGTCCAGGAAGGACAGGACGACCGGGACGTGTTCGGGCTTGAGCCGATCGGTGATGGCTTCCATCTCGGCGAGCAGCGGGCCCAGCGCGGCCCGGATGTCCTCGCGGGCGTGGTCGGTGGCCTCGAGGTGGACGCGCCGCCGGTCGGCCGGGTCGGCGTGGCGGGCCAGGTGCCCGGCGGCGGCGAGCCGGTCGGCCAGCACGGTCGCGGACGCCGAGGTGATGCCGAGCCGATGGCCCAGCTCGCCCGGACCGATCGGCTCCGGACTGGAAACCACGTGGTCGAGGGCTTGCACGTCGGTGACCCGCAGCGACAGTTTCCGGGCCAGCACCGCCTGCATGCCCCGGCCGGCTTGCAGGAGCCGCCGCACTGCCAGGGAGACCTCCCGCGCCGCTTGCTTGTCCGCCACGCCGGCATAGTAGCTAGAACTTCTAGCGACGAGGTACAGTGTCCGGTATGGCTAGAAAATCTAGCGAATTTGCCCAGGTCAATGCCGAGATGGTGCGCAAGCTGCTCGCCACCGAGCCGGATCCGGTCCCGGAAGGCGGCTACGGGCTTCGGGTGCTCGAAACGACCGGACGCCGCAGCGGCCGGATCCGGCAAACGCCGATCGGGGTTCTTCTGCTCGACGGCACCCGCTACCTGGTTTCGCCGGACGCGAACCGCGACTGGGTAGGCAATCTCGTCGCGACTCCGAACTGCCGTCTTCGGGCTGGTGGGGCCGACGAAAGCGGTTGCGCACAGCCGGTGGGCGGCGCCGAGGCGGTGTCGGTGATCTCGGCTTACTTGAACGCAGTGCGGGCTCCGTGGGCGATCGCCGCGTTTCCCGTCGGTCCCGCCGCGTCGGCAGCCGAGATCGCCGCGCAGCTGGGTTCGCTCGCCGTGTTCCGTCTCGAACCAGGGGCGGAATGACAACCGGGTCGCCGGTGGTCGTCGCGGGCGGCGGACCCGGCGGGATGGTGCTCGCCTACCTGCTCGGCCGCGCCGGAATCCCGGTCACCCTGCTGGAAGCGCACCAGGACTTCGACCGCGACTTCCGCGGCGATTCCCTGCACCCCTACACCCTCGAACTGCTCGACCGCCTCGGCTTGGCCGACCGGCTGCTCGCGCTGCCGCACCACAAAGCGCGCTTCTTCCGCTTCCACACCCCGGCCGGGTCGATCACCACCGCCGACTACGGCAAGCTCTCCTCGCCGTACAACTACGTCGCCCTGATGCCGCAGGCGCGCTTCCTCGACTTCCTCGCCGCCGAAACCGCCGCACTCCCGAGCGCGAGCGTGCGCACCGGAGCCAAAGTCGTCGACCTGAACCGCGACGACGGCGGCCGAATCACCGGCGTCCGCTACCGCGACGACACCGGAACCCGCGACCAGCCCGCCGCGCTCGTGGTCGG
>NZ_LWSF01000026.1:76157-90157 GCF_001651785.1 Amycolatopsis sp. M39 | reverse complement strand
TCGGCGCCACCACCGACCTGCTGTGGTTCCGGCTGCCGCACCGTCCCGAGGACCCGCCGGACGCCGACGTCGACCTCTTCTTCGGGCGACACCACTACGTCGGCCTGCTCGCCGGGACCGGCGGCTGGCAAGTGGGATACAGCCTGCCCAAGGGCGGCTACGCCGAAGCTCGCGAACAGGGTGTCGGTCCGATCCGGACATTTCTCGCCGAGCACGTGCCGTGGCTGGCCGACCGGGCCGATCTGCTGACCGATTTCGGCCAGACGACCCTGCTGTCGGTCGACATCTCCCGGGTGGAGCGCTGGTGGCGGCCAGGCCTGCTGCTCATCGGCGATGCCGCGCACGTCATCTCGCCGGTCGGCGGCAACGGGATCCTCATGGCGGTGCAGGACGCCGTCGCCGCGGCCAATCACCTCGTGCGGGATTCGTCCGACGCCGCCCTCGCGCGGATCCAAGCCGAACGCGAACCCGCGATCCGGAAGGTGCAGGCGCAGCAGGTCCGGCTGGAACAACGCGCCGCTCGCGCGAGGGAACGCGGTCGTCCCGCTGCCCCGCCGTATCGGCTGTTGCGCCTGCTCACCGGCATCCCGGGTGCCCGCGCTCGCGCCGCCCGCGCCAATGCCTACGGACCTGCTCCGCCACTGCTGGAATCCTGAGGCGGGAAAAGCCGGGGCAGGAAGCCGATCATCAGGGCGGACCAGGTCACGTGCGTCAGCACCGGTGCCTGCACTCCGCCGCCCCAACGGCGTTGCAGGGTGAAGAGCGTCCCCATAGTCGCCGACGCCAGCACCAAGGCCGGATTCCGCGTCGCCGTCGTCGACAGCACGTACATCGCGGTCGATGCTCGCGGGCCGAACGTGTCGTAAAGCGCGCCGCGGAAGAAAACCTCCTCAGCGGCACCGGTTACGAGCGCCGTCGTCACCACGGTCGGCGTCGAACCGTGATGGGCGTGGCCGAGCACGCCGGTGATCGCCCGGCGCAGCAACGGAATCCGGCGAGCGACCAGCGCGCAGCCGTAAAACGCCCCGAACGCGCCCGCACCCGCCAATACCGGCTGCACGACGTCGGTACGACCCCGTGGCACCGGCCCTGCCGCGCGCGCTCCGGCGAACCAGGTCGCCGCGACCGACGCGGTCAGCGCGTGAAACCGGCGCGATCCCGGCTTGCTCGCCAAGGACGCTCCCAGCAGCCCGGAACCCGCCGCGGTCACCGCCGTCAGGAACGCCTTCACCCGGTCCGCCGCTGTCGCACTCGTTCGCCCAGTGCTTGCAGCACGGCGTCGTTGTAGCTCATCGGCTCGAATTCGACGATGCGGCGGATCGCGTCGTCGCGGACGACGACCTCGTTGCCCATCGAGTCGATCAGCGCGCGCCCGGTCGTGGCATCGACGTCGGTGACCAGCGAAATCCAGTAGGACGACAGCCGGGGCGTGAGCAGCGGGACCGGCACGATCGCCAGCATCCTGCCCTCGATCACCGCGACGCGCTGCAGCATGTCCCGGTAGGTCAGCACTTCCGGGCCGCCGATGTCGAACGTCCGGCCCGCGGTCTCGGGATGCTCCAGCACGCCGGCCAGGTAGCGGACGACGTCGGCGAGCGCGATCGGCTGGGTGCGCGTGCCGACCCAGCGCGGGGTGATCATCGCGGGCAGGCGTTCGACGAGCTGGCGGGTCAGCTCCCACGACGTCCCGCCGTGTCCGATGACGATTCCCGCGCGCAGCACGGTCACCGGCACGCCGGTCTCCGCCAGCAGCCGTTCGACCTCGCGCCTGCTGGCCAGATGCGCCGACAGCGAGTCGGCGTCGTCGCCGAGACCGCCGAGGTAGACGATCCGGCGCACTCCCGCTTCCGCCGCGGCACGGGCGAACGCGCGGGCCGCGTTGGCGTCGCGCTTCTGGAAGTCCACGCTGTCGAGGGAATGGACCAGGTAGTAGGCGGCTTCGACGTTCTTGAGCGCGTCTCGCAGGGAGCCGATGTCGGCGACATCGCCGTGGATCGGCTCGCCGGCACCGCGGTACTGCTCGGGGCGTCGGGTCATGGCGAGCACGTCGTGCCCGGCGTCGGTCAGCGCCGGGCACAACCGTCTGCCGACGAACCCCGAGGCTCCGGCGACCAGTACGCGCATGCTTGCGACGGTAGCCGGACGAGCGGAATCCCGCTGATCACCGCGGCCCGGGACGCTCCCGGTCCGCCACGAGCTTGCCCATCAGCCGCGCGAGCGCCTCGTCCAGCTGGCCGCCGAGCCGCGGGCCGAGCAGGGCGTCCAGTTCGGCGTCGACGGCCGCCGCGAGCGAACCCGTCTCGGCCAGCAAGGATTTCCCCTCCCCGGTGAGGGTGAGGATGTGCTTGCGCCGGTTGGCCGGGTCCCGCTGCTCCAGCCGGACGACCAGGCTGGGGCTCATCCGCATGAGCCGGACGATGTCGTCCTGGGTCCGGGCGAAGCCCTGCTCGACCATGGCGAGCGTCCCGAGATGTTTGGGCTTCAGCCCGGATTCGCGCAGGTGCTCGCGAACTCGTTCGCCAGGTCGGCGCCGAGCACCATGAGCCGGAAGGCCGAGGTCTCGGGCAAGGAGCTGTCGGTCGCCACACCGGTACTTTAATCATCGATGAACAGTTCAATCTGTAAATAGTCGACTGGTGAGGTAATGACGATCGTCCTGGTGGTGGCCGATGCCGTGCTCGCGATGGTGGCGGCAGCGCGAGCGGCGGCGTTGAGCCACAGCGACGCGCCGACGAACGGCGAGAAGTTCCACGGCTGGATGTACGCGGTCAGGGCGGTGCGGCCGCGGTCGTGCCGCTGATCTGGTCTGGACCAGTCTGCGCGGTGGTCCTGATCGCGGCGGCGGTCGCGCAGGCAGGGGACGTCGGGATCGGGATCTTTCGCGGGGAACGGGGGATGCTCGCGGGGAGCGCCGTGGTGGGCGCGGCGCATGTGGTCACCGCCGTCGTGCTGTGGTGAACGAAGCCGGTTGAAAGCCGCGCGTCAGCGTCACGTCAGTGCCGGTTGGGACGCTGTCGGGGTGACGAGCCTGATGTCTGTGTCCAGTTACCTGCCCGCCGCGGTGCCGATCGCGACGCTGCAGGACGCGCTCGGCCTTACTGACGCCCAGTTGCGCAGGCTGCATCGCATCTACGGGTTGTCCGAGGTTTGCCGGTCGCCCGAGTCCGAGGCCGAGATGCTGCTCGGCGCGGTCGCGAAGCTCGACGGGTTCGCCGGGGTCGAGGAGCGCGTCCGCTACGTGCTGCGGCCGAAGACGGTACCCGCGGCGTCGCCGCATCCGTTCGATCCGCTGGCCGAGGTGCGCCAGCGGCTGGGATTGCAGAACGCGCTCGCCTTCACCGTCACCGACCACGCGTGCGCGTCCGGACTGCTCGCGCTCGATCTCGCTGGTGCACTGCTCGAACAGGACGGCGACCCGGACGCGCTGGCGTTGATTCTCGCCGGGGAGAAGGCTTTCACCCCGGCCGCGCAGATCATCCCGGACGTCGCGGTGATGGGCGAGGGGACCGCCGCGGTGCTGGTCGCCCCCGGCGGGCAACGGGATCGGCTGCTCGGCTACGCGACGACCACGCTCGGCGGTCCCGGCGGCGAGGTCATCACGAACGAAGAGCAGAACAAGGTCTTCCGGCAGATCTATCCGGACGCACTGGGCGACGTCACCCGCGCCGCGCTCGAAGCCGCCGGGTGCGCGGCGAGCGATCTCGCGCTCGTCCTGCCGCACAACGTCAACAAGGTTTCGTGGATCCGCGCGGCGGAGGCGATGGACGTGCCGCGGAAACGGATCTTCCTCGGCAACGTCCCGCGCACCGGCCATTGCTTCTGCGCGGACCCGTTCCTCAACTACCACACCGCGACCCGGCTCGGACTGCTCAACCCGGGCGAGCGCTACCTGATGGTTTCGGTCGGCCTCGGCTCGACGTTTTCCGCGATGGTCTTCGAACACTAGGAGCAGAACCTGATGAGTACGGAACTCGAGATCGAGGGCGTCGGGATCACCGAGCTGGCGGACCGCTACGGCACCCCGCTGTTCGTCTACGACGGCGGCGAGCTGGCCGGCCGGATGTCCCGGCTGCGCCGCGAACTGCACGACAGCATGGAGGTCTTCTTCTCGCTGAAGTCGAACCCGAACGTGTCGATTCTGGCTGTGCTGCACGACAACGGGGCCCGTGCCGAAGTGTCGAGCCTCGCCGAACTGCGCACCGCGCGCCGCGGCGGCGTCGAGCCGAACGACATCATTTTCCTGGGCCCCGGCAAGAGCCAGGCGGAACTCGAGGCCTGCCTGGACGAGGACATCGCGGCGATCGTCTGCGAATCCTTCGGGGAACTGGCGTTGATCGACCGGCTCGCCGCGGCGCGCGGAGTGCGAGCGCGGGTGGCGTTGCGGGTCAATCCGAGCTTCGCGGTCAAGGGGTCCGGACTGACGATGGGCGGGAAGCCGCGCCAGTTCGGCATGGACGAGGAACAGCTGTTCGCCGCCGAGGACCTGGTTTCCCGGCACGCGAACGTGCGGATCATGGGCGTCCAGGTCTACATGGGCACGCGCATTCTCAGCGAGGAATCGGTGGTGGAGAACACCACTCGCATCTTCGCGCTGGCCGAGCAGCTGTCCGCGCGACTGGGCTTCGGCCTCGACCTGGTCGACGTCGGCGGCGGGCTGGGCGTGGCGTACTTCGACGGGGAACGCGACCTCGACCTCGACCTGCTGACCTCGCGACTGAACCCGGTGATCGACGAGTTCGCCACCCGGCATCCGGACACACGGCTCGTGATGGAGCTGGGCCGCTACCTCACCGCGATGAGCGGCACCTACGTCGTGCGCGTCCGCTATGTCAAAACCTCGCTGGGGCAGAACTTCGCGGTCGCCGACGGCGGCACCAACCACCATATGGCGGCGGTCGGCATCGGCTCCTATGTCAAACGCGATTTCCCGATGCGGCTGCTGAACCGGATCGACGAACCGGCCACCGAGACCTGGCAGATCACCGGTCCGCTGTGCACCCCGAACGACGTGCTTGGCAAGAAAATCCCGCTGCCGCCGGTGCGGCCGGGCGACCTGATCGGCGTGGAACGCTCCGGTGCCTACGGCCCGAGCGCGTCGCCGGTGCTGTTCCTCAGCCACGGCTATCCCGCCGAGGTTCTGGTCCACGATGGACAGTCCTATGTGATCAGCGAGCGGGACCAGCCGGAGGACCTGCTGCGCCGCCAGCACCTGCATCGGCTGCCGGTTCCCGCGGTGGAGGGCTGATGTTCAGTGCCGGCGCTCCCGTGGCGGCCACGCGCACCTCGCCGTTCGCCGTGCTGCCGATGGGGCTGAAAACCGTGCTGCATCGGCGATTCGAGTCCGGCTCCGACCGGCTCGACGGCCCGATCATGACGCGCTACTTCACCGATCTGGCCGCCGGGCACGACGTCGGCTACTCGCCGGAGCTGGTCGCTCAGGCGCAGGGCAACACGTTCATCTCCCTGGCCCGGGATGTGCTGCACGGCCAGGTGAGCGAGCCGATCGACCTGGTCGTCGTCGCGCACGACGGCCCCGATTTCGACCCGCGGCTGTCCGCTCCGGTCAACCTCACCGCCGTGCTGCCGGGCGCCCCGATGACGTACTCGGTTTCCGGACAGGGCCCGCTCGCCGGTTTCCTCGCCTTGCGGGTGGCGGCCGGATACGTGCGCCGGAAGCCGATGCACCGCGTGCTGGTCCTGGTCATGGAGCAGCGAGGAATGCCCTACGCCGGAGAACGCCCGCCCGTGGACGCGGCGACCGCGCTGCTGTTCGAGTCCGGAGCAGGCAGCACCCGGGTCGCGGTGCTGCCCGGAATCGACCCGGCCGACGCCCGGGCCGAGACTGATCGGCTCGCGCCAGCGGATCGCTACGGACCGGGCTTGACCGGCGGACCGGTCGCGGAAGGACGTTCCGCCACCGCTCTGTGGGCCGAACCGCCCGCGGTGCTCGCCGATTACGACCCGATTCGCGGAACTCTGGGGATTTGCGCCTTCGCCCGGGAAAGCGAGCCGTCCGCGCCCCCGCTCGCCTGACCGCCGCTTTCGCTAACGCGGGCCGAACCGACACGGAACTCTCGTCCGCGCCCCTATAATCAGGAGCGGAACTGCCGCGGCGAAGAAAAGGTGAAGCTCTGTGCGCGTGGTCATCGGCGAAGACCAGTTCCTGCTCCGCGACGGGCTGGTCCGGCTGCTCGAAGCGCACGGGATGACGATCGTCGCGGCGCTGGACAACGGGCCGGATCTGCTGAACGCGCTGGTCACGGAGAAGCCGGACGTCGGCGTGGTCGACATCCGGCTCCCGCCGTCGTTCACCGACGAGGGCCTGCGCGCCGCGATCGAGGCGCGCCGTCAGGTGCCCGGGCTGCCGGTGCTGGTGCTGTCGCAGTACGTCGAACGCTTGTACGTCAACGAATTGCTGGCCGACGGCGCGGGCGCGGTCGGCTACCAGCTCAAGGACCGGGTGCTCGACGGCGACCACTTCGTCGACGTCCTGCGCGGGGTCGCCGCGGGCAACACCATGATGGATCCCGAGGTGGTGTCGCGGCTGTTCACGCACAACACGCGCGACCGTGCGCTGGAAAGCCTCACTCCGCGAGAGAACGACGTGCTCCGGTTGATCGCCGAGGGACGGTCCAACAGCAACATCGCCGCCGAGCTGTACGTCACCGAGAAGGCGGTGTCCAAGCACATCAACAACATCCTGGCGAAACTGCAGCTGCCGGTGTCCGACGACAGCAACCGCCGGGTGCAGGCGGTGCTGGCCTACCTGCGTCACTGAGCGCCGATGCCAGGTCGGGTCGTGAGTGGCGCCGGTGAGAACCGGGATCGCCACTCACGACCCGACCGGCCGGCAGGGGATTTCGATGACCACCGAGGTCGGCCCGCCGAGCGGGCTGAGCACGGTGAGGAATCCGTCCAGCGGCGCGAGCCTGCGTTCGAGTTCCCGCAGGCCGGTGCCCTTGGCCGGGTCCGCGCCGCCCCTGCCGTAGTCGGTGACCGTGATGGACAGCCGTCCGCCGGAATGGTGTACGTCGATTTTCCCGGAATCCGCGCCGGAATGCTTCATCGCGTTGTTGAGCACCTCGGAAACGGTGAAATACGCGGCGGTCTCGACGGCGGGCGCGAACCGGCCGGGAAGGTCGACGGTGGTCTCCATCTCCAGCGCCGACTCCATCCCGAGTTCGCGGACCGCGTCGGCGAGACCGCGGTCGACCAGCACCGGCGGCTGGATCCCGCGAACCAGGTCGCGCAGTTCCTGCAGTGCTTTCACCGAGCTCGCCTTGGCCTCTTCCATCAGGCTCTTCGCCGCTTCCGGCTGCCGTTCGGCGAGTTTGGCCGCCGCGTCGAGCGTCATTCCCATCGCGACCAGCCGGGCTTGCGCGCCGTCGTGCAGATTGCGCTCGATCCGGCGCAGCTCCAGCGCCTGATGGCCGACCGCGTCGTCGCGCGTGGTGGTGAGGTGCTGCACGCGCTGGGCGAGCACGGTGCTTTCGGACGGGGAAAGAAATTTGGCCGCCAGCGCCGCGTGCAGTTTCAGCAGGTGCGGGGCGGCCCACAGGACGAGCGGGAAATGCAGCAGGCCCAGCACGACCGCGATCCAGGCGACGGCCGGATTGTCCACCGGCAGCGCCACGTACCAGTCGCCGAGCCACACATCGTCCAGAACCGGGTAGAGCAACGGCATGAGCAGCCCGCGCACGCCGTCGACCACGAGGGCCAGCGGGGCCAGCGTGAGCAGGCAGCCGATCGTGCCGTCCACCAGCAGCCAGGCCGTGTCCCGCCAGGTGGCGCGGTCGGCCAGCAACCGCGCGAACACCTGGAAGAACCGGGTGCCCTCGGGCAGCGGGAGATACGGCTCCGGCAGCTCGCGTCCGGTCCAGGCGCCGTGCAGTTTCCGCTGCAGATTGGCGACCGCGCGGACGGCGTAGACCACCGGGGGAATCAGGAACACGCCGACGCCGACGCCCAGCAGGGAAGCAGCGCAGGCCAGCAGCGCGAAAAGCACTACCTCGACCGGTGCGAGCAGGCCCAGCGCGGTGCTGTGCAGCACGGCGAGGCCGCCCCGCGCGAACCAGGGCTTCGGCGCCGCCGGCTCGCGGGCATCGGTGGAGGGCATATCCCGATTATGTGCTGTTCCGGGCTTTCCCGGCAGGGGTGCTAGGACCAGTCCGGATCGAAGAGCTAGCACCATCGGAATCGGCGCTCGTCGCTCGTAGGTTTTCGCTGTACCCGACGCGCCTGGGAGAGTGACCGATGTACCAGTCCGGACAGCCAAGCACGGATGCGGTGACACTCCGCTCCGTCACCAAGCTCTACGGAGGGAACCGGGCCCGCGTCGTCGCACTCGACGGGATTTCGGTTTCGTTCGCCCGCGGCAGTTTCACCGCGGTGATGGGACCGTCCGGTTCGGGCAAGAGCACGCTGCTGCACTGCGCGGCCGGGCTCGACCAGCCGGATTCGGGCACGGTCGTGCTGGCCGACCAGGATCTCGGCAGGCTCGACGAGGCGCAGCTGACCCGGATGCGCCGTGACCACATCGGGTTCATTTTCCAGCAGTTCAACCTGCTGCCGTCGCTCGACGTGGTCGACAACGTCACGCTTCCGCTGCGGCTGGCGGGCAAACGGGCCGACCCGGCGCTGGTGAACCGGATCATCGAGCAGGTCGGGCTCGGCGGACGGCGCGGGCACCGCCCCGGTGAATTGTCCGGTGGTCAACAGCAGCGCGTGGCGATCGCCCGCGCGCTGGTCAGCCGCCCGCACGTGACCTTCGCCGACGAGCCGACCGGCGCGCTGGACACGACGTCGGCGAGCGAGATCCTGGACCTGCTGCGCACCGCGGTGCGGGTCGAAGGGCAGACCATCGTGATGGTGACGCACGATCCGGTCGCCGCCTCCTACGCCGACCGGGTGCTGTTCCTCGCCGACGGGCAGTTCGCCGGCGAGTTGCACGAACCGACCGCGGACGAGGTCGCGCGCGGCCTGACCGCGTTGAGCTCGCGTACGACGCGGCTCGGCCGCGACGGCCGGAACACCGTCGGGACGGTGCGCTGATGCTGCGCCTTGCCCTGAGCACGCTCCGGTTCCGCAAGGCCGGATTCACCGCGACGTTCGTCGCGCTGCTCGTCGGAACCGCGATCGTGATGGCGTGCGGCGGGCTCATGCAGACCGGCGTCTCGCCGCGGGTGCCGCCGCAGCGGCTGGCCGAGGCCCCGGTGGTCGTCGCGGGCGACCAGCACTACGACCTGCCGCCGACGAACCCGGGCACCGAGGACGAGGACCACGAATCCGCGACCCTGCCCGAACGGGTGCGCCTTGACGCGTCGCTCGGGGCCAAGATCGCGGCCGTTCCCGGCGTCGCGAAGGTCATTCCCGACGTGTCGATCCCGGCGACGCTGCCCGCGGATCCCGACGTGAAGCTGGTACGCGGCACGGCGTTGGGGCACGACTGGGCGACTGCCGAGCTGGCCCCGTATTCGCTCACCGACGGCCGGGCTCCGCAGCGCGGCGGCGAAGTCGTGCTCGACCAGGCGACGGCCGCGGCCACCGGGGTCGCCTCGGGCGGTTCGGTGCAGATCGCCGTGCGCGGTGGTGTCCGGTCCTTCCAAGTAGTGGGAATCGCTGTCGCGGGCGGGAAAATGGCTTCCGACGCGGTGTTCTTCTCCCACGAAGACGCTCTCGCGCTGGCGCCCGCGCCCGGGCAGGTCGACGCGTTCGGCGTGCTTCCCGCCGCGGGCACGGATCCGGCCGCGTTGAGCACCCAGATCGCGAACGTGGTCCGGGACCAGCACGCGGTCGCGCTCACCGGCGTGGCGCGCGGGACGGCCGAGTTCGCGCAGGCGAGCGACGGCGGCGAAATCCTGGTGATCCTGGCCGCGGTGTTCGGCGGGCTCGCTGTGCAGGTCGCGTTGTTCGTGGTGGCCAGCACGCTGGGGCTGTCGGTGCAGCAGCGGCGGCGCGAGGTCGCGTTGCTGCGCGCGGTCGGCGCGACGCCCAAACAGGTCAGCCGCATGATCACCGCGGAGTCGATGGTGATCGGGGTCCTCGCGACCGTGCTGGCCGCTTTCCCCGGCGAACTGCTGGGGAACTGGCTGTTCGACCGGTTGTCCGGGTTCGGCGTCTTCGAACCGGTGCTGGCGTATCACCAGGACTGGATCCCGACCGCCGCCGGCGTTCTCGTCGGCCTGCTGTCCGCGTGGGGCGCGGGGTTCGTCGCGGCGCGGTACGCCGGGCGGACCCGTCCGGTGGAGGCGATGCAGGAACTGGTCTCGCCGAAGCGCTGGCTGACGTCGTTCCGGCTCTGGTGGGGCATCGGCAGCCTGATCGGCGGCGTGGCGCTGGCGTATCTGACGATCACCGTGATGGACGGACCGCTCGCGGCCAGTACGGCCGGTCCGGCGGTCACGCTCGTCGCGGCGGCGGTCGCGCTCTTCGCGCCGGGGATCACCCGGGGGATGGTCGCGGTGCTGCGGGTTCCGGTGCGGGCGGTGAGCGGGCTGTCCGGCTATCTCGCGATGGCCAACGCCCGGGTGCGGTGGCTGCCGATGTCCGGGGCGGTCGTGCCGGTCATGCTCGCCACGACGCTGGCGGTGTTCATGCTCTACTTCCAGACCACGCAGGTGGAATCGGCGAAGCAGAAGTACGCGTCGAACCTCTCGGCGGACGCGGTCGTCACTTCGTCGACCGGCGACGTCGGCACCGGGTTGCTCGACAAGGTCCGGTCGCTGCCCGGGGTCGGCACCGCTTCGGCGTACGTGACCAGCAAGGGCTACAACGAGAAGCCGTCCGATTCGAGCCAGGACGAGGACGGGCTCGCGCTGACGGGAGTCACCGGCGACGCGGTCGCGAAGACCCGGGCGTCCGAGGTCGCTACCGGCTCGCTGGACGCGTTGCAGGGCAATACCATCGCGCTTCCGGTCGACAACGCGACTCGGCTGCACGTCAAGCTCGGCGACGAGATCGGGCTGCGGCTCGGCGACGGCGCGCAGGTGCGGTTGCGGGTGGTGGCGACACTGCGGGCCGCGCCGGATTTCGCCACGGCGATGCTGCCCGCGGCCACGCTGGCCCCGCACACGACCGACGGGATCGCGTCGCAGGTGCTCGTCACCGCGGCGGCGGGCACGAGCGTCTCGCAGCTGATGAGCACGCTGGACGGGATGGCGCAGGCTTCGCCGGGAGTGCAGGTCGCGAACCGGGACACGCTCACCGCCAAGTTCGTGCAGGAACAGGAAGCGAACGCCTGGGTCAACTACCTCGTGGTCGGCATGATCCTGCTCTACGCGGCGATCTCGGTGGTGAACACGCTCGTGCTCTCGACCGCGCACCGGCGGCGCGAGTTCGGCCTGCAACGGCTGGCCGGGTCGAGCCGGGGCCAGGTGCTCGGGGTGATGGCCGTGGAGGGGATGGTCGTCGCGGTCATCGGCGTGGTCCTCGGCACCGCCGTCTCGCTCGCGATGCTGGTCCCGTTCAGCCAGGCCGTGTCCGACAGCTGGCTGCCGTATGGTCCATTGTGGATTTATGCGGTGGTGGTCTTGCTCGCGGTCGTGGTAAGCATGGTCGCCACGCTCTTCCCGACCTGGCTCGCGGTGCGCGGCAAGACCTCGATCGCCATGCTCTCTCCTGAATAGGTGACCCCCGGGCGACCGCCTGCCGCTGACTGCCCCCAGCTGTCAGCGCGCGGTCAGCCCGGGGTCACCGCCCCGCCGTAGCGTCACCGGCATGAGTCCGAACGAGGCGGGAAGCTCTTCCTGGGACGCGATCGTGATCGGGTCCGGGATCGGCGGCCTCGTCTGCGCCGGCTACCTCGCCGCCTTCGGCCGCCGGGTCCTGGTGCTCGAACAGCACGACGTGGCGGGCGGCAACTGCCACATGTTCCGGCGGCGGCGCTCCTACGAGTTCGACATCGGCGTGCACTACCTCGGCGACTGCGGGCCCGGCGGGCTGCTCCCGTCGCTGCTGGCCGGGCTCGGCGTCGGCGACCGGGTGCGGTTCCGCAGGCTCGACCCGGACGGCTTCGACCGGATCGTGCTGCCGGGCGTGCGCTTCGACGTGCCGGAAGGCTGGTCCCGGTACGGGGACCGGCTGCTCGCGACCTTCCCCGCGGAGGCCGCGGCGCTTCAGGAGTACCTGGCGATCTGCGGCGAGATCGCCGCGTCGGCTCGGTATTCCGCGAGTGCTCAGCCGGTGTTGGGCGGCTCGCCCGCGGTGGTGCGCTGGAGCCGCCGCGGTCTGAGCCGCCTGTTTGACCATTGTGGACTGTCGGCGGCCGCTCGCACGGTGCTGGCCGCGCAGTCCGGCAACTATGCTTCGTCGCCGGCGAACACCGTTGTCGCGGCGCACATTCGCATGCTCGACGACTACCTGACCGGCGGCGCGTACTACCCGGTCGGCGGCGGCCAGATGCTGGCGGCCGCGCTGGTGGAGCAGCTCGAAACGCACGGCGGGCAGTTGCGCACCAAAGCCCGCGCCGCGCGGATCCTGATCGAGGACGGTCGCGCAGCCGGTGTGGAGCTGACCGGTGGAGACGTGCTGCGCGCGCCGCTGGTGGTGTCCAATGCGGACTATCGGCGCACCGTGCTGGAGTTGTGCGGTGGCCGGGAAAACCTCCCCGAAGGCGTCGTCCGCCGCACCGAGGACGCGGTCATGCGGCTGCCGCTGGTCACCAGTTATGCGGTGGTGGCCGCGGAACTGCCCGAAGCGTCCGAGGCCAACATCTGGTACTGGCCGAGCGGTGATGTCGAAAGTGCTTACACCCGAACCGAAGCGGGCCAGTTCGACGAGCTGCCGTTCGTGTTCATCTCGTCCGCGTCGCACAAGGACCCCGGCAACACCGCGGTCTGCCCGCCCGGACACACGAATCTTCAGATCATGACCGCGTGTCCGCCCGGCTATGCGCAGTGGGGCGTAACCGATGGCCCGGCGTCCGGGCTCCGCTACCGGCGGGTGGCCGAATACCGCGCGGCCAAAGAGAAACTCGCCGCCTGCCTGCTAGAGCGCGCCGAAGAGGTGCTCGGCCCGTTCCGGGATCGCATCGTCTACCTCGAATCGGCCACCCCGCTCACGCAGGAGCGCTACACACTCGCCACCGGCGGAGCCGCGTACGGACTCCAGTCCTGGGGTCCGCACGGACGGCGGCCGGACGTGCGGACCGCGGTCGAAGGGCTGTTCGTCGCCGGACAGGACGTCCATGGCGGGGGAGTCGTCGGAGCCGCGGTCGGCGGTGCGCAGTGCGCCGAAGCGATTCTCGACCGGCCGGTGCTGGCCGAAGCGTACGAAGGCGCGGTTTTCGCCGACCGCGCCCTGCTGCCCGACCGCGGCCACGACTGGGATCCGCTGCGGATTTCCCGCGGCCAGGCCCGCCGCGACGCCCGCGGATTCGCTCCGACGGCGCGCTGAACCCTGTGTAAGGAGAAGGAGAGCCATGACTGAGACCACGCAGACCCTGACCGAGGACCGGGTCGTCGAAGGCATCACCGGCGCGCTGGGCGCGGTGCTCGAACGGGACGTCGCCGACCTGTCCGAGGACACCCGGCTGTCCGACGCCGGCCTCGATTCGACCGGCGTGCTGGAATTGCTGATGCAGCTTGAGGACACCTTCGGCATCGAGTTCGACACCGAGAACCTGGAGATGCAGCACTTCGAATCGGTGCGTTCGCTCGCCGCGTTCGTCATCGCGGAAATCCGTGCCTGACCCGGCCCGGTGGCAGGAGTGCCGGCGCGTCGCCCGGGAGCAGGGCGTCGCGCCCGCGCTCAAGCTGCTGCGGACGAGGCGCCGAAACGATGCGGTCGCGGCTGTCCCGGCGGGAGAGCTGCCCGCCGGGACGGAGATCCTGCGGGAAGCCGATCTTCCCGGCGGCGCGGTCGCCTTCGCCCGGGGCCTGCCGGGCGCGCCCGCGGGTCCGGACCTGGTGTGGGTGCGGCTGGGGCTTTCCCAGGGACTGCTCGACGAATGTCTTCGGTACCTGGGCGAGCGACGTTCGGGGGAAGAGTCGTTGCTGCGCAAG
>NZ_LWSF01000026.1:32269-76148 GCF_001651785.1 Amycolatopsis sp. M39 | reverse complement strand
GAAGCCGATCTGCTGGCGGACGGGAGTACGGCTCCCGCGCGGGCGCGGTATCTGCACCAGCTGCTGTCCGATGTGGACCGGAAACTGCTCGGGCTGCTGGGGGCGAAGGGTTTTCTCGCCGGCGGACCGGGTGAGGTCGCCGACGTCTCGGAGCTGCTCGCGAGCGTCCACGAAATGGCCGAGGGGATGACGTGACGGGCACTGTGCTGACCGAATCGTTGCTGGCGCTGCGGGAGCTCGCCGCCGAATGGGCGAGCGGCCTCCGTGCCGCCGGTGCGGTGCTCGACCGCGATCCCGAGGCCATCGCCCAGTTCGCCGATCTGCCCGCGGTGCGCTGCATGGCGCAGCTGCTGGTCCCGGGGGAGTACGGGGCGGAGGGCATCACCGTCGCCGGGCACCGGTTCCACGGGATGACCGCGCTGGAACGGACGGTGCTGCTGGAGGAGTTCGCCCGGGGCGACGCGGGCGCGACGCTCGCCGCACCGGGCGCGTCCATGTCCGGCGTGCTGCTCGACGTGCTCGGCGACGACGAGCAGAAAGCCTGGTTCTACGGCAGGCTCGTCGACCGTCCGACGTGGACTTTCTTCGCGCTCACCGAACCCGACGCCGGTTCCGACGCGAACGCGCTCACCACGAGCCTGACTCCGGGACCGGACGGAGACTTCGTTCTCAACGGCCGGAAACGGTATGTCGGCAACGCTTCCCGCGCGGGCATGGGCGTCGTCTTCGCCCGCGCCGCACCCGGCCCGCTCGGCGTCCGGGCGGTCCTTGTGGACACCGCTTCCCCCGGTTTCCACGCCGAACCGCTGGACATGCTCGGATTGCGCGGCGCACGGTTCTGCGCCCTCGAGTTCGACAACGTGCGAATCCCCGCGAACCGGGTGCTGGGCCGTCAGCTTTCCCCGGCCCGGCGCGGAATGTGGGCCGCCACGCTGACGTTCAACCGTCTCCGCCCCGGCGTCGCGGCGATCGCGGTCGGCATCGCGCGAGCGGCGCACGAGTATGTCCGGGCCGAAGGCGGCCTGCGCACCGGCGGCGTGGCCGCCGAATGGGATCAGCTGGGCTACCGGATCGAGAGCGTCCGGAACCTGGTGCACCTCGCGGCGATGGAGGTGGACGCGGGCGGCAGCCGCGGCGGGCACCTCGCGTCGTCCGCCAAAGCCGAAGCGAGCCGGCTCGCCGAGGACGTGACCAGGGCGGCCTGCCGGTTCTTCGGGCCGAGCGCGCGCTGGAGGCATCCCTTGCTGGACAAGCTTGTTCGCGACGCACGCGGCGTCGAATTCATGGAAGGCGCCGCGAACATCCAGAAACTCATTGTCTTCACCGGGCTGCTCGCAGGCAAAGTCGGCCATGGCGAGTCGTTCCCGGCGCTGAGCGCCCCCTCGGGCACCGGAGGTTTGCCGTGCGGGTGATATCCGCCCCCCAGGAGTTCACCGTCCCGGATCTCTATGTCGACCTGCGCCGGTTCGTCGGCCGGGACTTGTTCGTCAAGTGCGAGGGGTTCAACTTCGCCGGGTCGATCAAGCTCAAGGCCGCGCTGGAGATCGTCGAACGCGCCGAACGGGACGCCGTGCTGCGCCCCGGGCAGACGATCGTCGAGAGCTCGTCCGGGAACATCGGCGTCGCGCTCGCGATGGTCGCGGCCAGCCGGGGGTACCGGTTCATCTGCGTCACCGACGACCACTGCACGCTGTCCGCGCGGCAGCTGATGCAGAACTACGGTGCCGAGGTCCACGTGCTGACCGAACCGCATCCGGTCGACGGACTGGTCGGCGCGCGGCAGCGGCTGGTGGAGAGTCTCTGCGCGGAGCACGAGGATTACGTCTGGCTCGACCAGCACACCAACCCGGGCAACTGGACCGCGCACTACCGGACCACCGGCCCGGAGATCCTGCGCATGTTCCCCGGCCTCGACGTGCTGTTCGTCGGCACCGGCACCGCCGGGACGCTGATGGGCTGCGCCCGGTACCTGCGCGAGGCGCGCCGGTCGATCCGCGTGGTCGCGGTGGACAGCGTCGGCTCGGTGAGCTTCGGCGGTCCGCCCGGGCCGAGGCAGATTCCCGGGCTCGGCTCCGCGATCCGCCCGGCGCTGCTCGACGAGGCCTTAGTGGACGATGTGGTGCACGTCGAGGAAACCGAAACCGTGCAGATGTGCCGGACACTGGTGGGGCACGGGTTCCTGTTCGGCGGCTCGACCGGCACCGTCGTCGCCGGAGCGCTTTCCTGGCTCGCCCGCGAGGATCGCGACCTGACCGCCGTGGCCATCTCGCCGGATCTGGGCGACCACTACCTGGACACCGTCTACCGGGACCACTGGGCCGCCGACGCGCTCGGCCGCGTGCCCGGGCAGACCACCGACCGACTTTCCGAGGTGCCGCGATGACTGCTGTCGAGACCAGTCTGCCCCTGTCCACGGCTCAGACCGACGTCTGGTTCGACGAGCAGCTGTCCGGAGGCGGCCTGGCCTACGCGATGGCCGACTACCTGGACATCTCCGGCGACCTGGACGTGGCCGTGTTCGTCGAGGCGTTCCGCCTGCTCACCGACGAGGCCGAATGCTTCCGCGCGCGCTTTTTCGAGGTCGAGGGCGAACCGCGCCAGGTGGTCGAGCCGCTGACCGAGCTGCCGGTCAGCTTCCTCGATCTTTCCGGCGAGCCGGATCCCGAGGCGGCCGCGCTCGCCTGGATGCACGAGGACCTGGCCCGGCCGTTCTCGGTCAGCGATTTCCCGCTGTTCCGTGCCGCGCTGCTCACGCTCGGACCGCGCCGGCGATTCTGGTATCTCACCACTCACCACCTGGTGGGCGACGGGTTCAGCGCCGCGATCTGCCACCGCCGGATGGGCGAGCTGTACACGGCCGTGCGGACCGGCAAGGCGCCCGAGGGCCGTCCGCTGCCGCCGTTCCGGGACCTGCTGGAATCCGAACTCGCCTACCAAAGCTCGACGCACCTCGGGCGTGACCGCGAGTTCTGGAGCAGCCACTTCAGCACGGTCCCGGACCTGATCAGCCTGTCCGGCAAGGAACCCGCGCCGGCGCGCGGATTCCTTCGCGGCACGCTCGCCCTGCCTGCCGGCGCGGCCGCCGCCGCGCGCGAGGCGGTGGCACAGGCCGGGGTGACCCTGCCGACCTTCCTGCTCGCCGCGATGGCCGCCTACACCGAGCGCCTTTCCGGGATCCAGGACCTGATGCTGACCGTCCCGGTCGCCGCCCGCGCGGGGGTCCGGACGCGGACGATTCCGGGGATGATGGCGAACTACCTGCCGTTGAAAATGCAGGTCACGCCCGCGATGACGCCGCAGCTGCTGCTGAAGCAGGCTTCGCGCGAACTCGCTCGCACGCTCAAGCACCAGCGGTACCACGTCAACCAGATCCGCCGCGACATCGGCGTGCGCAGCGACGAGCGGCGGCCGTTCGGCGGCCCCTTCGTCAACGTGCTGCCCGCGGACCCCGGGCTGCGGCTGGGCGACTGCGTGACCCGGGTGCGGAACCTGTCCACCGGGATCACCAACGACCTGTCGATCACCGTACTCGACGAGCCCGGTGGCGGGATCGAACTGCACCTCAACGGAAACCCGGACCTCTACGACAAGTCCGGAGTGGACACTCATCTGCACCGGTTCGCCGGATTCCTGGACCGCTTCGCGCACGCCGATCCGGAGGCACCGCTCGCACACATCGATGTCGCCGATGCGCAGGAGCGCGAGGAACTGCTCGCGGCCGGGTTGGGTGCCAGTGGTCCGGTGGGCGCGGGCGTGGTGGAGCGGGTGCGCGCGCAGGCTCCGGACGCGGTGGCGGTGGTCGATGCCGCCGGTTCGGTGAGCTATGCGGACCTGGTCGGGATGGCCTCGGCGTTGTCGCGGCGGTTGCCTGCCGGACGCGTGGTCGGCGTGCTCGCTGGCCCGGGGAGCGGCTTCATCTCGGCGGTTCTTGGCGTGCTCGGTGCTGGTGGCGCCTACGTGCCGCTGGATCCGACGCTGCCGTTGGCGCGGTTGCGCGATCTGGTGGCGGACAGCGGCGCGGCCTGTGTGGTCGCGGCGCCGGAGTTTCGGGACGTCGCGGCGGAGCTGCCGGTGGCCGTCGTGGAGCTGGACGGGACGGTTGACCCCGAGCTGGCACCGGTGGCCGGCGCGGACGACGACGTGGCGTACGTGATCTTCACCTCGGGTTCGACCGGCCGTCCGAAGGGCGCGATGGTTTCGCGGCTCGGGATGATGAACCACCTGCTGGCGAAGGTGGAAGACCTCGGGCTGGGCGAGTCGGATGTGGTGGTGCAGAACGCGCCGCTGACGTTCGACGTGTCGGTGTGGCAGATGCTCGCGCCGCTGGTGGCCGGCGGTCAGGTCCGCGTGGTGGACCGGCGGGTCGCGGCGGATCCGGAGACGCTGTTCGGCTTGGGCATGTCGGTGCTGGAAGTCGTGCCGTCGTTGCTGCGGGCCGCGTTGGACTTCTGGGACGCGGGCGGCCCGCCGGAGCTGGCCGGGCTGCGGTGGCTGGTGGTGACCGGCGAAGCGTTGCCGCCGGACCTGTGCGTGCGCTGGTTCGGGTACTTCCCGGAGATCCCTCTGGTGAACGCCTACGGTCCGACGGAGTGTTCGGACGACGTAACCCACGCGGTTCTGTCCAGTGTGGACGATGTGCGTGGGCTGCGGACGCCGATCGGTCTCCCGGTCCGGAACACCCGGCTGTACGTCCTGAGCGACGAGCTGCGGCCGGTCCCGGCGGGCGCGGCCGGCGAGCTGTATGTCGGCGGTCTGGTGGTCGGCCGCGGCTACGTGGGCGACCCGGGCAAGACGGGTTCGGTGTTCGTCGCGGACCCGTTCGGCGAGCCGGGCGTCCGGATGTACCGGACCGGCGACCGCGTCGTGCGCCGCTCCGACGGGGCGCTGGAGTTCATCGAGCGCCGCGACTTCCAGGTCAAGATCCGCGGTCACCGCATCGAACTCGGCGAGATCGAAGCCACCCTGCGCGAGCTGCCCGAGATCGCGGACGCGGTCGTGGTGGTGCGCGACGATTCCGGGGCCAAACGGCTCGCTGCGTACCTGGTCGGCACGGAGCCGGTCGACATCCCGTCCGTGCGCAGCGAACTGCAGCAGCGGCTGCCGGACTATTTGGTGCCGCCCGCGATGGTCGTGCTCGACGCGATGCCGCTGACCGTCCACGGCAAGGTCGACCGGGATGCGCTGCCCGAGCCCGATTTCGCCGCCGAGGCGGTCGGCCGGTCGCCGCGCAACGCCGTCGAGGCGATCCTGTGCGACGTGCTGGCCGAGGTGCTGACGGTGCCGAAGGTCTACATCGACGACAACTTCTTCGCGCTCGGTGGCGACAGCGTCAGCTCGATCCAGGTGGTCAGCCGCGCGCGCAAGGCCGGGCTGGTCATCACCCCGCGCGATCTGCTGGAAGCCCGCACCCCGGCGGCGATCGCGGAGAACGCGGTCCCGATCGGGGACGATGTCGCCGCGGAACCCGCCGCCGCGCTGGTCGAACTCGAACCGGGCGAACTCGACGAGCTGCGGGCGGGGCCGGTCGAGGAAGTGCTTCCGCTCGCGCCGTTGCAGCAGGGCATGCTCTTCCACGCCGAACTGGACGCCGAGGGAGTCGATTTCTATGCCGTGCAAGCGATCGCGGACCTCGAAGGACCGCTGGACACCGCCGCGGTCCGGGACGCCTGCGCCACGCTGCTGACCCGCCACACCGCCTTGCGCGGATACTTCCGGCGTCGCCGCAACGGGGAACCGGTGCAGCTGGTCGCGGAATCGGTCGAGCTGCCCTGGACCGAAATCGACCTGACCGTCCTGCCGGAGGAGGACCGCGAAGCGGAGCTGCGGCGACTGGTCGAACAGGACCGGTTGCGCCGTTTCGACTTGGCGTACCCGCCGCTGGTCCGCTTCACGCTGATCCGGGTCGCCGCCGAGCGCTATCGGTTCCTGTGGAGCGCACACCACATCGCCACCGACGGCTGGTCGGTGCCCATCCTCATCGACGAACTGGCCCAGCTCTACGCAGGCGGCGCGAGGACCGCGCTGCCCGAGGTGCCGCAGATGCGCGACTACCTCGCCTGGCTGTCCCGTCAAGACGAGGAGACTGGACGGAAAGCCTGGCAGGACCTGCTTGACGGGCTGCCCGGACCGACCCGCGTCGCACCAGATCTGCCCGCCGCCGCGGCCCTGCCCGCGACTGTCGAGTTAGCACTGTCCGAAAGCGACACTGCGCACCTCTACGCCTGGGCACGGGAACACGAGGTGACCGTTAGCACGATCGTGCAAGCCTGCTGGGCGATTCTGGTCGGCCGCTTGGCCGGGCAGCAGGACGTGGTCTTCGGCGCAGTGGCCTCCGGACGTCCCGCGGAACTGCCGGGCGTCGAAACGATGGTCGGCATGTTCGTGAACACCGTACCGGTCCGGGCCCGCCTCGACCCGGCTCGCCCGGTCCGCGAACTGCTCGCCGGACTGGGCCATCAGCAAGCCTCGATGGTGTCCTACCAGCACATCGGTCAAGCGCAGTTGAGCGGAGCCATCCCGGACAGCGGCGAACTCTTCGACACCGCAGTGGTGTTCGAGAACGTCCCAGCCGGCGACGGCGGCCCGCTGGTGAAGCTCGGCGAGGACGTCCGCGTAGTCGACGCAGTCACGCTCGACTCCCGGCACTACCCGCTCAGCCTCGTGGTGGAACCGCACGCCTCGCTCGCCTTCCGCTTCGACTACCTCCGCGAGGCCTTCGGCGAGGACCGCGTTCGCGAGCTGGCGCAGCAATTCCGGGCGCTGCTCGACACGGTCCTCGACGACCCGGACCGCCTGCTCGGCCGGATCGACGTGGTGGCCGAACCGGCGCAGACCTTCCTGCTCGGCGCTACTGGCCCGGTCGGCACGGGCGTGGTCGAACGGGTGCGCGCGCAGGCCCCCGACGCGGTCGCAGTGGTCGACGACTCCGGTTCGGTCAGCTATGCGGACCTGGTCGGCTTGGCTTCGGCGCTTTCCCGCCGGTTGCCTCCGGGACGGGTGGCGGGGGTGCTCGCCGGTCCCGGGATCGGCTTCGTCTCCGCGGTTCTCGGCGTTCTGGGCGCAGGCGGTGCTTACGTGCCGCTGGATCCGACCGTGCCGCTCGCCCGGCTGCAAGGCTTGGTGGAGGACAGCGGTGCGGCGTGCGTGATCGCGGCCCCGGAGTTCCGGGAGCTTGCGGCCAGCCTGCCAGTAGCGGTCATCGAGCTGGACCAAACTGTCGACACCGAGTTGGCCCCGGTCGTCGGTGCTGACGACGATGTCGCGTACCTGATCTTCACCTCCGGCTCCACCGGCCGCCCGAAGGGCGCGATGGTGTCGCGCCTCGGGATGGTCAACCACCTGCTGGCCAAGGTGGAAGACCTGGCGTTGAAGCCGTCGGACGTCCTGGTGCAGAACGCCCCGCTGACGTTCGACGTCTCGGTGTGGCAGATGCTGGCCCCGCTGCTGGCCGGCGCTCAAGTCCGAGCAGTCAGCCGCGAGACAGCGGCGGATCCGGACGCGTTGTTCGGTTTGGGCATGTCGGTGCTGGAAGTCGTGCCGTCGTTGCTGCGGGCCGCGTTGGACTTCTGGGACGCGGGCAGCCCGCCGGACCTGACCGGTCTGCGGTGGCTGGTGGTGACCGGCGAAGCGTTGCCGCCCGATCTGTGTGTGCGCTGGTTCGAGTATTTCCCGGCCATCCCGATGGTGAACGCCTACGGCCCGACCGAGTGCTCGGACGACGTCACGCACGCCGTGCTGTCCAGTGTGGACGATGCGCAGGGCCTGCGGGTGCCGATCGGCCTGCCGGTGCGGAACACCCGGCTGTACGTGCTGGGCGACGAGCTGCGCCCGGTCCCGCCAGGTGCCGCAGGCGAACTGTACGTCGGCGGGCTGGTGGTCGGACGCGGTTACGTCGGCGATCCGGTCAAGACGGGCTCGGTGTTCGTGGCAGATCCCTTCGGCGAGCCGGGCGCCCGGATGTACCGCACCGGTGACCGGGTGGTCTGCCGGGCCGATGGCGCGCTGGAATTCGTGGAACGACGCGACTTCCAGGTCAAGATCCGCGGCCATCGCATCGAACTCGGCGAAATCGAAGCCGGTCTGCTCTCGCAGGAATCCGTCACCGACGCGGTAGCGGTCGTGCAAGGCTCCGACGCGGCCAACCGGCACCTGGTCGGCTATGTCGCGGGAACCGCCCGCCCCGAGGACCTGCAGGCCCAGCTGGCCGAACTGCTGCCCGCGTACATGGTGCCGAGCGCGATCGTCGTACTCGACCGGCTCCCGCTCACCGCGCACGGCAAGGTCGACCGCAAAGCCCTGCCTGCCCCGGAAAACCTGACCGGTCCGGAGAAACGCGGCCCACGCACCCCCGTCGAGGAACAGCTGACCCGGCTCTACGCCGAGGTGCTGGGGTTGCCCGAAGCCGGTATCGACGACGACTTCTTCGAGCGCGGCGGCCATTCCCTCCTCGCCACCGCGCTGGTCAGCCGGATCCGGTCGGAACTGAACGTCGAACTGCCGCTGCGGGACCTGTTCGAGGCGCGCACCGTCGCCGCACTGGCCGGACGGCTCGCGTCGGCAGGCCAGGCACGCGCGGCGTTCCGCAAGCTGGACCGTCCCGATCCGCTGCCGTTGTCCTACGCTCAACAACGCATGTGGTTCCTGAACCGGCTCGAAGGCGAACACGGCGGATACACCATCCCCCTCGCCGTGCGGCTTTCCGGAGAGCTGGACCGTTCGGCGCTCGCCGCAGCCGTCGACGATCTGACCGCACGCCACGAAATCCTGCGCACTGTCTTCCCGGACACCGACGGCGTCCCGTTCCAGCGCGTCCTCGACGCGGGGGAGTCCCTGCGCACCGCACCGATGCCCGAGGACCTCGCCGCCGCACTGGCAGAGGAAGTCGCCCGCGGCTTCGATCTGGCCGTCGACCTCCCGTTGCGCAGCAAACTGTTCGGCCCCGGCAGCAACGGCGACCACGTCCTCTTGCTGGTGCTGCACCACATCGCCGGAGACGCTTGGTCCGTCGACGTGCTCGCCCGCGACCTCGCCACCGCTTACGAAGCGCGGTTGTCCGGGGACAGTCCACAGTGGACCGAACTGCCCGCCCAGTACGCGGACTACTCGGTCTGGCAGCACTCCCTGCTGGACGACACCAAGGACGGCGAATCCGCCCGCCTGCTGAAACACTGGCGGGAAGCACTCGACGGAGTCCCCGGCGAGCTGGCGCTGCCGGTCGACCTGCCGCGCCGTTCCTCCGGCGGATACCGCGGCGGAACCATCGAGTTCGAGCTGCCCTCCACCGTGCATCAAGCCCTCGCACGGCTCGCGCACGACCAAGGGGCGAGTCTGTTCATGGTCGTCCAGGCCGCGCTGGCCACGCTGCTCACCCGCCTGGGCGCGGGAACCGACATCCCGCTCGGCAGTCTGGTCGCCGGACGCCCGGACGAAGCCGTGCACGACCTCGTCGGCTTCTTCGTCAACACGCTCGTCCTGCGCACCGACACCAGCGGCGACCCGCGCTTCACCGAACTGGTCGCGCGAGTCCGCGACGCCGACCTCACCACGTACGCCCACCAGGACCTGCCCTTCGAACTGCTGCTGGAGGCGACGCAACCGGCACGGTCGATGTCGCGGCAGCCGTTGTTCGGAGTGCTGCTGTCCTTCTACGACGTCCCGCCGTCCGAAGTCAGCCTCGGCAGCCTCACCGCGCGACCCGAGATGCTCGCCCCGACGCACAAGAAGTTCAAGTTCGACCTGACCTTCCAGCTGGGCCAGCACAAGGGCGAGCGCGGTCTGGAAGGCACGCTCGAATACAACGCCGAAGCGTTCACCGCGGAAGCCGCACAGTTGCTCGTCGACCGGCTGACGCTCCTCCTGACGGCCGCCGCCGAAGACCCCGGGCAGCCGCTGAGCCGGATCGACCTGCGCACTCCTGCCGAACGAGCCACCTCGGCCGTGCCTGCTGCCGAGGTTCCCGACGGTTTGCTGGTGCCGGGGGACATCGGTCTGCGCGAGCAAGCCAACCGGCTGGCCCGGGCTTTGCAGGCGCAAGGCGCGGGGCCGGGGGAGACGGTGACCGTCGACCTGCCGCCGGGTCGCGATCGCTGGGCAGCGATCTTCGCCGTCCTCGCCGTCGGCGCAGCTTGGACGCCGAGCGGGCCGTCTCGCCGCACAGTCCCCGCGGACGTGTCCGGATTCGCCGACACCGACCTGGAGGTGTCGCTGTCCGGGGCGGAGCTGGCCTATCGCGGAGAAGCGGTCTTCAGCCGAGATGCCCTGGCCGCGACGATCGCCGCCCTGCTGACCGAATTGCCGCTCACGGCCAGCGACCGCGTACTGGCACCGGACACCGAGTTCGCGCTGCCGGTCGTGCTGGCCGCGTTGCATGTCGGCGCGGTGGTGACTGTCGCGCCCGCCGCCGAGATCGCGGAACTGGCCTCGTCGGTGGACCCGAGCGTCGTGGTCCTGACTCCGAGCATCGCGAAAATGCTGGCGCTGCGTCCGGGCACCCGGGTGCTGAACTTCGGCGAGAGATTCCTCGACGGAGCACTCAACTGTGACGGCACCGCGGCATCCGGCTGGCTCTCGCTGGTCAACGGACGCCCGTTCGCGCACAGCCGCGCCAACGTCCTCGACCAGAGCCAGCAGCCAGTGCCTCGCGGTGGCCGAGGAGAGCTGTACTTGGCTGGCGCGTCCACCGGCCTCCCCGCCCGCACCCGCTTGGACGGAACCGTCGAAGTGATCCGCGAGGCCCAGGTACGCGGCTTCGCGATCCCGCTCGGGCAGATCGAATCCGCCTTGCACCGGCAGCCCTCGGTCGCCGCGGCCGCCGTAATCGCTGAGGACGATGCGCTGATCGCCTATGTCGTCCCGCAATGGGAGCGCGGCGTCGACCCGCTAGCCCTGCGTGAGGCACTGGCCGCTGACCTGCCCGACTACCTGATCCCGACCGCCTTCGCGGAACTGGACACCATCCCAGTCGCCCCGGACGGCACGCTAGACCGCTCCGCCCTGCCCGCTCCCGCCGCACAAACCAGTCAGGACACCAGCGAAGCCGTCGAGCTGCTGCGTACTGCTTTCGCCGAAACCCTCGGCATCGCCGACGTCGACGCCCAGACCGGTTTCTTCGAACTGGGCGGCAACAGCCTGCAGTCCGTCCGCCTGGTCGCGCTGGCCCGACGAGCCGGACTACGGCTGACGGTCGCCGACGTCCTGACGCACGGCAGCGTCGAACGCCTGGCCGCACTCGCCGAACGAGCCGAACCGGATCTCGCCGGCCCGCCGGACCCGTTCGCACCGGTGCTGCCGATCCGTCCGACCGGGACGAACCCGCCGCTGTTCTGCCTGCACGCCGGACTCGGCCTGAGCCTGCCCTACCTCGGCCTGGCCGCCCACTTGCCGGACCGTCCGATCTACGGCTTGCAATCGCCGGGAATCAGCGGCGCCGAACAGTTCCCGGACTCGGTCGAGCAGGTCGCCGAGGACTACCTGAAACACCTCCGCCGCATCCAACCGCACGGCCCGTACCACCTGCTCGGCTGGTCCTACGGCGGCTTGCTGGCCTTCGAACTGGCCGTACGCCTGGAATCCGAAGGCGAAACGGTCGGCTTGCTGTCCATCTTGGACAGTTACCCGCAGGACGGGACCGAAGCCGCACTGTCCCGGCACGAACTGCTCGTCGACTTCCTGGAGCACGTCGGCTTCCACGACACCGAAGCCGGTGCCGAGCTGACCCCCGCCGACGTCATCGCCGTGCTGCGGCAGGGGGACAGCCGACTGGCCGACATCGGAGAGGAACGCATGGCGCGCGTCCTCGCCGTGATGGACAACAACGCCGCGCTAGCCCACCGGTACCGTCCGGCGCGGTTCACCGGCGCGGTCGAACTGTTCGTCGCCGCCGAGGGCCTGACCGACGCCGAGGTGGCCGAACGAGCAGGCCGCTGGGCGCCGCACGTGTCCGGTCGAGTGCGGGCGCACCGGATCGAGTGCGGTCACGAATACCTGATGGACCCCAGGCCGCAGGCGGAGATCGGTGCCGCGGTGGCCGGAACGCTGGCGAGCAACGAGGAGTCGCAGTGACCACAATGACCACCCCGACGGAGCCCCCACGGGCAATGGCCGCGGCCGTCGAAACACTCGCCCTGGCCGGTCGTCGGCTGACCCACCTGCGCAAAGTCCCCGGCCGGCTTCTCGCGATCACGTTGAATTCGCTGATCACGATGCTGGCCATCGGCTACGTCTTCAAAGGCGCGGTGAGCGTCGAAGGCGGCGGCAGCTATCCGGAGTTCCTCTTCCCGGCCGCGCTCATGCAGGTGGGCCTCGCCGGCATCGCACCGACCGCGATCGCGGTGGCGATGGACCTCAAAGGCGGGCTGACCGACCGGTTCCGTTCCCTGCCGATCTCCCGTCCCGCCGTGCTGTTCGGCCACACCATCGGCGACGCGCTGGTCGGCTTGGTCGCGCTGGCGATCGTCGCCGGGATCGGACTGGCGGTCGGCGGCCGCGTGCACGCCGGATTCCCCGCGCTGCTCGCCGGATTGGCCGTGCTCGCGCTCTTTCTCTACGTGATGATCTGGGTCGGCGTGCTGCTCGGGCTGTCCATGGGCAATCCCGAATCCATCGACGGCGTCGGCGCGGTGCTGACGCTCGGGCTCTCCTTCCTGTCCAACGCGTTCATGGCGGTCAGCCAGCTGCCGTCGTGGGTCCGGCCGATCGCCGAGTGGAACCCGGTCAGCTCCGTCACCACGCTGTGCCGCCAGCTGTGGGGCGTACCGGTGCCCGCGGACAGTTCGTTCCCCGCCCAGCATCCCGGCGTCGTCGTCGCGGTGACGCTGGTCGTGCTCTTCGCCGCGGCGACCCTGCTGAGCTTCCGCCGTTACCGCCTCGCCTAACCGATCCGGAGTACGCAATGACAAACCCGTTTGACGACCAGAACGGCGCTTTCCTCGTCCTGGTCAACGACGCCAAGCAGTACAGCCTTTGGCCGTCCTTCGCGGAAATCCCGTCCGGCTGGCGGGTTTCGCTCGGGGAGAGCAGCCGTGAAGAAGCCCTCGCGCACATTTCGGGCCACTGGACCGATCTGTCGCCCGAGAACATCCGGGAAGCAGGCTGACATGACACCGCACGGAGAACTCGCGATCGAAGCCGAAGGGCTGCGCAAACGCTACGGCGACCACGAAGCGCTCGCCGGCGTCGACCTCGCCGTTCCGCCCGGCACCGTGCTGGGCTTGCTCGGCCCCAACGGCGCGGGCAAGACCACGACCGTCCGGATGCTCGCGACCCTGCTCCCGCCGGACGGCGGGAGCGCGCTGGTCGCCGGACACGACATCGTGCGGGAACGCAAACAGGTCCAGCGGCACATCGCCCTCGCGGGCCAGTACGCCGCCGTCGACGAACTGTTGACTGGCAGACAGAACCTGGTGCTGCTGGGCCGTCTTCTGCACCTTGGCCGTCGAGGAGCACGCGCCCGCGCCGGCGAACTGCTGGAGCGGTTCAACCTCGTCGAGGCGGCAGATCGGGCGGTCGGGACGTACTCCGGCGGAATGCGTCGCCGGCTGGACCTCGCGACCTGTCTCGTGGCGCGTCCCTCGGTGCTCTTCCTGGACGAACCGACCACGGGACTCGACCCGGCGAGCCGCATGGGCTTGTGGACGATGGTCCGCGAGTTGGTCAGCGAAGGCGTGACGGTCCTGCTCACCACGCAGTACCTCGAAGAAGCCGACTACCTCGCCGACCGGATCGTGGTCATCGACAAGGGCCGGAGCGTCGCGGAAGGAACCGCGGACGAACTCAAGCGCAAGGTCGGCCGGGAACGGCTGGAAGTCGCTGTCGCCCACCCCGAAGGGCTCGCGGATGCAGTGGCGGCGCTGACGCCGGTCGCGGTCGGTGTCCCGGTCGTCGACGAACGCCGGTGCAGCATCTCGCTCGAACTGCTCGACGAGAGCGGCGGAATCGCCGCGGCGGCGAGCGCGTTGCACGAACGCGGCGTCGCGCTGGCGGACTTCGCGCTCCGCAGGCCGACCCTCGACGAAGCCTTCCTCGACCTCACCGGGCACCCGACCACGGGGTGAGGCCCCGGCTCACTTTCGCGCAGCCCCCGGCCCGGTCCGCCGCCACCAGCGGACCGGGCCGGCTAGCGAGAGCAGCAAGGGAAGCAGCACCAACCGGATCACCAGCACGTCCATCGCCAGCGCCGCGGCGGCGGCCCAGCCGAACTCGCTCAGCTCGCCGGGGCCGGCGATCCCGAGCGCGCTGAAGATCCCGATCGACACCACGCTCGCGCTGGAGATCGCCACGGCGCCGCGCCGCAGTCCCTCCGCGAGCACGTGCTGCGGGGACATCCCGGTCAGCGCCTCGACACGGAAGTGGTGCAGCAGGCAGACATGCATGTCAGTCGTGGGCGCGGCGAGCACCGCCACCAGCGCCACTGGCAGCCAGGTCGGGGTCGGCGGATCCATGCAGGTGAGCATGGTCAGCGCGAAAAGCGCGGACAGTACGGAAAGCACCGCGGTCGTCAGTGCGACCACGACCGGCCGGAAAGCTGTGATCACTGCCAACGAGGTCAGCCCGATCAGCATCGCCAGCGGCAACGGCGGCAGCGCCGGCGATTCGAGGTAGCGGTAGACGACGTAGCCGAGCGCAGCGGCAGTGCAGGCCAGCGCGCCGATGAGCCCCGCCGCGTTGCGGTAACGCCAGGTCGCGGGCAGGCGGGCGACGAACCGGGGCAGCCAGTGCCACTGGAACGACCTCTTCACCGGAAGCGCGATCCGGGTCAGCAGCACCGGGAGCAACGTCAGCGCCGCGGCGGCCTCCACCAGAACGACCAGGACCACGGCAGCCGCCAATCGCATGACGTGCGGCTCCCCGGTCAGACACAACCCGGTCATCGCGGAAAGCATCGCGAGTCCGGTGACGAGCGCGGTCCGCCCGGCGGTCGAGGCGACGATCTGCGCGGTGTCGGACGCGTCGTGCTTGCCCGGCGGCATCTCCTGCCGCCTGCGGACCGCGAACAGCAGATGGTTGGCCGCGCTCGTGATGCCGGGCAGGAGAACGAGGTTCCAGCTGCCGAACGAACCCGCTCGTTCGGCGACCGCCATCAGCGCGCCGAGCGCGCCGACCCCGACGGTCGCGAGATATCCGAACGCGATCGCGGCCAGCCGCAGCGAACCCAGCACCAGCAACAACAGCAGTGCGGTGAGCAGGCAGCCGACCGTGAGGACGGAACCGGCGGGTGCCGCGGAGCTGCCGGTCGTGGCGGCGAGCCCTTCGCTCGCCGCCACGGCCAGGAACAGCAGCCACGCGCACAGGACCGGACCGGGGTGTCCGGCACACCAGCGCGCGAGACGGAGCAGAGGTAGCGTTCGCAATGCCGCACTCCTTGGGCCGCTTCAGGCCTCCCGCCGCGCAGGCGGCAAGCCGGACGGTCTAAGGATGGCTCCTCGTGATCGTGCGCACACTGGGCGTGGCACCTCGATTTCGAGTGGTACTAGCTCCCGAGCGCGGCGGGCGGGGCGAGCGCCGCGTCTCCGTAGAGGTCGGCCACCCACTGGTCGTGGTAAACCGTGTCCAGGTAGCGGTCGCCGAGATCGGGGGAGACCGCCACCGCGGTGAGGCTTTCGCCGTGCTCGTGCCGGTCGAGCCAGTTCAGCGCCCCGGCCACCACGGTGCCGGTCGAGCCGCCGAACAGGAACCCCGCCCGGACGAGCCTGCGGCACATGCGCACGGTGTCGAGTTCCGGCACGTGCACCACATCGTCCACATAGGACTCGTCGAGCAGCGCGGGCCGGACGCCGGTGCCGAGACCGGGGATCATCCGCGGGGCGGCCGGGGTTCCGAAGGTCACCGAACCCACGGTGTCGATGGCCACCACGCGCATTCCGGGGCAGTGCTCGCGCAGATACCGCGCGCAGCCCATCAGCGTGCCGGTCGTGCCCGCTCCGATGAACGCCACGTCGGCGCCTGGGAACGAGTTCGCGATCTGCGGTCCGGTGGTGCGGTAGTGCGCCTGCCAGTTTCCCGCGTTCGCGTACTGATTGAGCCACACCCGGTCGTCGCCCTCGGCGCACAGCCGCCGCACGTGCGCGATCCGCGCGCCGAGCAGCCCGTCTTCCGGATGCGGCTCGGTGATCACGTGCACCTCGGCGCCGAGCGTTTGCATCAGCTGCCGGGCACCGAGGGTGCAGCGTGAATCGGTGACGCAGATGAACCGGTAACCCCGGCTGGTGGCGACGAGGCTCAGCGCCACCCCGAGGTTGCCGGACGAACTCTCCACCAGGGTCGCGCCCGGTCTCAGCGTGCCGTCCAGTTCGGCCGCGTCGATCATCTCGGTCGCGGCCTTGATCTTGATCGAACCGGCGAAGTTGAAGCCCTCGCATTTGAGGTAGAGCGATCGCCCTGTACACCCGTTCAGATCGACGAACAGGTCCTCGACGTTGAACTCGTGCGGACTGGTGATGATCGGCATCAGCGCTGGCCGTAGCGGTCGAGTTCGAAGAAGAAGTCGCCGACCTCGTGCAGTTCGCCCCGGCGGCGCAGTTCGTCCAGGACGTGTTTGCCGACCGCGAGGTCCAGCACGCCGAGGCCGAACGGCGAGAACACCAGCGGCCGGTCAGCGTCCAGGGCGAGTGCCCCGGTCAGCACGTCGAAGAGGGTGCCGTCGAGGAAGTCGCGTCCGCCGGTGGCCTGTTCGGCCAGGTGCACCGAGGTGTTGGCCTTGAGGCAGTGCTCGACGTCGTCGACCACGTTGGCCGAGGCCAGGATGACCTCGGTGGACAGATCGCGCAGGGAGACGTTCAGCACGAGCGGGTTGTGGCTGAACCAGGCCGGATCGTGCACGTGCGGCTCCCCGGCCACGGTGGCGAACACGATCAGGTCGCTGCCGCGGATCAGTTCCTCGGCGCTTTCGCGCACCGCGATCCCGCTCGCGCCGGTGCTCTCCAGGTAGCCCCGGAAGCCGGCGGCGTGCTCGGCGGAGAGGTCGAACACCGCGGTCTCGTCGAAGTCCCAGCCGGTGCCGAGCAGGAACCGGTGCACGTAACGCGCGATGAGCCCGGTGCCGACGAACCCGAGCCGCCGCGGCCGTTCGCCGCGCCTGCTGAGCCAGTCGGCCGCCAGCGCCGCCGACGCCGCGGTCCGGCTGGCGCTGATGATCGAGCTTTCCATGCAGGCCAGCGGGTAACCGGTCGCCTGGTCGTTGAGGATCAGCACGGCCGAGGCGCGCGGCAGCCCCGTGCGGACGTTCTCCGGGAAACTGGAGATCCACTTGACCCCGTCCACCGCGACCTCCCCGCCGACCGAGGCGGGCAGCGCGATGATCCGCGCGGACGGCCGGTCCGGGAACCGGAGGAAGTAGGAGGGCGGGTTGACGGTCGCCTGCTGCCCGTGCAGCCGGTAGGCCGCCTCGATCAGTTCGGCCAGCTGCTTCTCGGCGCCGTCGAGCACCTGGTGCACCTGTGCTCCGGACACGACGGCGAACTCCGGAACGGTAGCGGTTTCGGTCACAGCACTTCCTTATTCTTCGGCTGGGCGGAAATGGGGCTAGTCCTGCTGCAGGACGGCCAGCGCGCGTTCGACCCGCGCGTCGATCCGGTCGACCTCGGCGACCGAATCCCCGATGAGCACGCCGTAGAGGCGGCCGGCGAACGGGGCCCCGTCCGCGGTCTGCGCGCCGGCGTTGACGGTGGCGAAGTTGTTCACCAGCAGGCCGCTGCCCGCGCCGTCGAAAAGCAGGTCGCCGAGCACCTCGCGGAACCGGTCGAAGCCGACGCTGGTGCCGAGCCGCAGCGAGTAGTGCCGGGCCATCGCGGTCTCGCCCGCGGTGACGAAGCGTTCCTGGATCGGCACCTGATAGGTGGACATGTTGTTGCGGGCGTTGATTTCCAGCACCGGGAAGATGCCACCGTCCGGTTCGACGATCGCGTCCACTCCGACGACGCCGTAGTAGCCGTCGGCGGCGAGCTGCCCGCCGAGCGCCTGCGCCGCGGACCGGATGGTCTCCAGCTGCGCCTCGTCCAGCCGCGGCGGGATCCGGTGCCCCTTGTGGACGCCGTTCTCGGTGATCAGCTCCTTGACGAAGTCGAAATGCACCGAACCGTCGCGGCTCACGGTGAACTGGTAGTTGAGGTCGGCGCGCTTGTCGACCCACTCCTCGACGACGAACGCGATCCGGTCCCGGCCCTTCCGGCGGGCGGTCGCGGAGATCATCCGGCGCAACCGGTCGAGACGGCGTTCGTCGGAGACCACCGAGATCCCCTTGCCGGAAACCCCGAACGCCTCCTTGACGACGACCTTTCGCCCGGTGGCGAGCACGGCGGCGGCCTCGGTGACGGCCTCGTCGAGCAGGTCGAGCGTGTCGCACGCCCAGCCGTTCGGCTGCCGCAACCCGAGCTTCGTCGCGATGCGGCGGCTGTAGATCTTGCTGTTCACCGCCTTGCACCGAGCCGCGTCCGGAGCGGCCAACGGCAACCCAGTCGCAGTAGACAGTTCTTCTTCCACCGCGGAGACACCGTGCGCGAGCAGACACGCTTCATCGGTGCGCAACGCGGACAGCGCGGCGATCAACCACGGATCGTGCAGCGCGTCCTGGCTGACCGTGCGCGCCGGATCCGGGTCCGCGATCACGTGGATCTGCGGCAGGTCGAGACCGAGCCCTTCCAGATAGCCGCGGTAACCGGGGTCGGGCGCGTGCTTGAGCACCACGTGGTCCCGCTTCCCGCCCAGCAGCAACGTGAACTCGTCCATGCTGTTGACGACCGCCATGCCGCCCGGGGCGGACACCCGGGGCAGCCCCTGCTCGTCGACCGCCCACTGCTCTTCGACCTCGAAGTTGCCGACGAACACCAGCGGGCGGTCGGCCGTGCCCAGAACCGCGGTCTTGAGCCGCGGGATGAAACCGTTGTCGGCGCTCATGACGTCCTTTCGCCAGCGCACGGATAGGACGCGGCACGCGCTGCCAGCGCTGCCGCGGGAGAGAGCAGCTAGACGACGAAGCCGCCGTCGACCTCGAAGACGCTGCCGGTGATGTAGGAAGCGCGGTCGGAAACCAGGAACGACACCAGGTCCGCGACCTCTTCCGGCTTGCCGAACCGGCGCAGCGGGACAGCCCGCAGCATCTTCTCGCGAGTCGCTTCGCTGAGCTTGCCGAGCATGTCGGTCTCGATCAGGCCCGGCGCGACGGAGTTGACCCGCACCCCGTACCGGCCGACTTCCTTGGCCAGCGCCTTGGTGAAGCCGAGCACGCCGCTCTTGGCCGCCGAGTAGTTGGTCTGCGTCGGATTGCCGTGCACACCGGACACCGAGGACAGCGTCACGACGCTTCCGGCGCGGCGTTTGATCATCCGGAACACCGCGGGGCGGCACGCGTGGAAGACGCCGTCGAGATTGGTGCGCAGGACACTCGACCAGTCCGGTTCGGCCATCAGCGCGAGCGAACCGTCCCGGGTGATCCCGGCCGAGGTGACCAGCGCGTCCGGCGGCCCGAACTCGTCGGCCGTGCGCTCCACCCATGCCGTGACCGCCTCGCCGTCGGCGACGTCGACCTGAGTCGCCTCGACGCGCACGCCCAGGTCGAGGACTTCCTTGACGAGAACGTCCGCTGCGGTCTGGTTGCTGTGGTAGCAGAAAGCGACGTCGAACCCGTCCTGTGCCAGGCGGAGCACGACCGCCCGGCCGATCCCGCGGGAGCCGCCGGTCACGAGCGCGGTTCTGCTCATCGCGCACCGCCGAGCTGCAGCAGCGCACAGGCCACCGAACCGTCGTCATCGCAAGCGGTCACGACGATGTGGTCCTGGTCGCCGTGGTCGGCGCCGTCGGCGATGCTGAGCACCGACGCCAGACCGAACAACGCGGTCGCCGCCGAGGTGTCGCCGATGAGATCCACCGGCGGCACGCGATCCGTCACTTCGTCTCCGAACAGCTGCCGCAGCGTGGCGTCCTCGGGACGGTCCGATCCCGCCGGGAAGCCACTGCCGACCGCCGCCCACACTTGGTCCGCGTCGACGCCAGACCGTTTCAGCAGCGAGGACACGGTGGCGTGCAAGGTTCCGGCGAGGTCACCGTCGAGGCAGATCCGCGAGTCGATGCCGGTCAGTGTCGCCAGCACGGTGCGCGGATCGGCCGAGTCCGCCGGTTCGAGCAGGAACATCGCACAGCCTTCGCCGAGCGTCGCCGCTCCGCCGCGCCGGTGGTGTTCAAGCCAGGACCGCGCGTCGGAATGCTCCTCGGCCGCACCGCACAACACCTGAGCCGCACGTTCGGTCATCAGCAGCCGGCGCGCGTAGTTCAACGCCTGCAACCCAGTGGTGCGCCCCGCGGCGATCGTCGCGTTGGGCCCCTTGAGCCCGTGCCAGATCGCGGCCTGCCCCGCCGCGCAGTTCATCACGGTGCCGGGGACCGCGGCGGGTTCGACGTGGTCGGGCTGTTCGCCGGTGATCGACGCGCGGGTCAGGTCCATCATGCTCTGCGCACTGCCGGTCGTGGTGCCGAGCACGAAACCGATGTGCTCGCGGTCGCCGTCCGGGGCCAGTTCCATGTCGGCGAGCAACTGCTGCGCGGCCGCGACGGTCAGCCCGCTGACCCGGTTCATCGCCCGGGTCTTCTTGCGGCCGAACCTCTCGCGCACGTCGAAGCTGGGCACGACGGCCGCCGGGTCGTTCGGCCCGCCCGGTTCGACGGTGGGCTCGCGCCGGGAGCGAACGCCCTCGGCGAACGCTTCCCGGCCGTAGCCGAAGGGGGAGATGGCGGTCCAGGCCGAGATGACCGGACGGCGCCGAGCCGGTGCGGTCACCGTACGGCCTCCTCTCGGGGTTGCCGCTCGTACCGGCCGAGCAGGACCACGGCGTTGTTGCCGCCGAAGGCCCAGCCGTTGTTCTGCACGATGTCGAGGTCGGCGTCGACGGATTCGTTGGGCACGCAGTCCACCGGGCAGTCCGGGTCGGTGTCGCGGTGGTTGATGGTGGGCGGGATGAACTGCTCGGTGAGCGCGATCGAACAGCCGATCGCGGCCAGCGCGCTCGCCGCGCCCATCGAGTGCCCCAGCATGGATTTCATCGACACGGTGCGCGGCGGCTTCGGCCCGAAGAGGTCGCGGATCGCCGCGGACTCGGTCATGTCGTTGGCTTTGGTCCCGGTGCCGTGCGCCGAGATCAGGTCGATTTCGGCGGGTTTGACCCCGGCGTCGGCCAGCGCCAGCTCCATGCAGCGGGCGATCCCGGCCTGATGCGGCGCCACCGGATGGTGCGCGTCGCAGGACATGCCGTACCCCAGCACTTCCGCGTAGATCCGGGCGCCGCGGGCGAGCGCGGAGTCGAGGCTCTCCAGCAGAAGAATGCCCGCGCCCTCGCCGGTGAGGATGCCCATCCGGTTGCGGTCGAAGGGACGGCAGCAGTCCGGGGCGATGCTGCGCAACCGGTAGAACGAGGTGAACGTCTTGCGGCACAGCGCATCGGCGCCGCCGCAGAGGGCGAACTCGGCGTCCCCGCACCGGATCGCGTCGAGCGAGTTGCCGATGGCGTAGTTCCCCGCCGAGCACGCCGTCGCGATGGTCCCGGTCTCGACGTCGGTCAGTTCGAGTTCGCGCGCGATCGACGTGGCCAGCCGTCCCGCGGAGGTGCGGCGCACCAGCTTCGGGTCGAGACCGGCCAGCCCGGCGGAGAGTTCCCGCGCCACGAGACCGTCGAGTTCGTGCGCCTCGCCGTCGGTGCTGCCCACTGAGACCAGCGTGCGCGCGGCGCGAAGGGTTTCCAGCGGCAGCCCTGAATCCTCGACGGCGAGGCGGGCGGCCGCGGTGGAGAACCGGCTCGCCCGGCCGAGATCGCCGGGGTCGAGCGTGCGGATCCACCGGGCGGGCTCGAAGTCGGCGACCTCGCAGCCGTTGTCGTGGGCGAACCCGGTGGTGTCGAACACCGAGATCGGCCGGACGTTGCTGCGCCCGGCGCGCAGTGCCGAGGTGAACTCCCGGACCCCGATGCCGATGCTCGACACGACACCGCATCCGGTGATGACCACCCGTCGTCCGATACTGGTCGGCTGCGACATGTCCGCTACCAGCTCGCGGATTCCGAGACGACCTCGTACACCGCGCGCAGGTTGGTCATCCGGGCGAACTGGGCCTGGTCGATCGTGACGCCGAACTTCTTCTCCAGCGCGGCCAGCACGTCCATCAGCGACAGCGAATCGGCCTCGTGGTCGTCGGCGAAATCGCTGGTTTCGGTGAGCTCCGCGTCGTCGAGTTCGAGGTGCGTGCAGACGATCTCGCGGATCTGCTGCATGCGTTCGGAGACGGCTGTCGTCATGGGGGTCACTTCCGATCGTCTGGGACCGTTGCAAGGGATCGGCCCGAAAACTAGCGGCGAGCGGTGACACCCTTCTGACAGCGCCCTGACGCGGCGGGCCCCGTAGGCGCGGTGTCAGCAGGCGGTCATCGGGGACTGCCATGCTGACGCCGTGGAAGAGAAAACGACGGTTCAGTCGAGAACCTGGTCCTGCATCAGGATGGACTGGTACAGCCGGCGCAGCCCCGGTCCGGGCTCCAGCCCGAGTTCGGCGCTCAGCCACTTCCGGGTGCTGTGGAAAACGGAGACCGCCTCACCCTGCCTGCCGTCGCGGTAAAGCGAGATCATCAGGTACTCGCTGAGCCGCTCGCGGGCCGGGTTCTCCGCGACGAGTTGTTTCAGATCGTGGGAAAGCCCATGATGTTCCCCGACCTGAAGACGTGCGGAGATCAGGTCCTCCTGCACAGTGAGCCGATGCTCGTTGAGCTGCCCGGCGGCCATCCGGCAGCGAGTGCAATCGGCCACGTCGAGCAATGCGGGCCCGCGCCAGAGCCGCAGTGCTTGTTCGAAGGCCGTGATGGCACCACGCGGATCCTGCCCGAGCAGCGTGGCACCACGCTGTGCCAAGGCGGAAAACCGATGCGCGTCGACGGCCTCGGCAGGCACGGTCATCAGATACCCGCTGCTGACCGTGCGCACCACCTCGCGCTCGCCGGTCACGTTGAACACGAGCTTCCGCAACCGCGCGATGTTGGCCTGCAAAGCATTGCGCACGTTGGAGACCGGTTTGTCGGCCCACAGCTCGTCCGCGAGCGTGTCCAGGGACAACGGAACCCCCGGCGACAACGCCAGCAACGCCAGCACAGTCCGCACCTTTCGCGACGCGACTCCGTGTCCGCGGCCGGCTTGCCTGAGCGTGACCGATCCCAATAGCTCAATTTCCATATCTACCCCTGAGGAAAAATAGCCCGTCTCAAGTGACCCCACGCACCGAGCTGTCGGCCGAGCCGAGCATGTCAGACATTGAAAAGACGGTCTACCTCCGATCGGGGTAATGCGTTGGCGTCATGCGCGACAGTTTCTCGTCGGCAATAGGCAGGCCGTTCCCATTTGTCGCCTCCGACCTCCCGATGGTGGTGCTGGCACCAGGTGCGACAGTGGTGCTACCTCCACCAGAAGGGCCTTCTTCGGCGAATACCTTGTCGTACTCGCCGGTACGGTGTTGGATCAATTATCGCGGCCGGGGTGGAGCTGCGTTTTTCGGAATGGGGTGAGTTCTATTTGCAGTTCCGGGCAACATTTCTGCCCGTTGCTGCCGAGTTGACGAAAGGTTATTTATTAGCGAGCTGGCGACGCAGAGTGTTTCTGTTGTTCCCCAGCGTCGCTCCACGGCATTCGGCATCATGAACGCCGCCGCCCGACTGCTGGGACACAATCCCGCTTTTGCGCCAGTGTGCAATCCGCGGCATCGACTGGCCGGGTCGTGACCGGGGAATTTTGCGAACTTCCGCACTTTCGACGGAGTCACCTCTGCGCGCGGCCGATCCCCGCCTTCCCCCGAGACGCATCCGGCCCCAGTCCACGTCTCGTCCCCCGGAGAAGTCGCGAACCACCGCACCGATCTTCGCGCTGGAGCGACCCAGCCCGGTGCGAGCCCAACCGGACGAGCCGGAACGGGATCCCGCGACGACCAACGCCGCGCCCATCTTCTCCCTGCCCCCGTCTGCCCCGATCTCCAGCACTAACTGCCATGCGCCTTCCATCGCCCGCCGGAGACAATCCGGAAGCCGGTCTCCGCGCGAAAAGCCCCCCGCCTATCAGCTCCACGCCGTCACTACCGGATCACGCCCAGCTGGCGATGCTCCGCACCACGCCCCAGCGCCGCCAGCTAGCTCCGCGCGTTAGCCACCAAACGGCACGAATCGGCGTTTCCCCAACCGCGCTTCCTCGATGACCGTGGTCGAGTCCATGAACCGGCTGCCAGCCAACGCCATCCACATGCCGCCACCTAACCCAAGACGACCCTCCGGCCAGCAGACGCGCGAGTTCCGTACCCCCGCTCGCGCGGGGAGAACGACTGCAAGGTTCTGCCCGCCGCGAACCACCGGGGACCACTCCCGCTCGTGCGGGGAGAACCAGCTGGTTCTCCCGGCCCACCGCCACCGTTTCGCTGACCCTCCAGCCAGCGGCACGCGTCCCGCGGCACCCCGGGCGTTCCAGCCCGCGGCCGAGCCGTCAGCAGCGGCACCGGCCGAGACCGCGGCCGGAACGCGCACCGTGGAACCGGAACCCGGCAGCGCGGCCGAGGCCGTTCGCGAGGCGCTCTGCGACGTCCTCGACCCCGATCTCGGCGTCAACATCGTCGATCTCGGATTTATCCGGGGAATCGGCCTCGACGAGGCGGGAATCGTGAGCCTGACCATGACGCTGACGTCCGCGGCCTGTCCACTGACCGGGATCATGACCGACCAGATCAACCGGGTGCTCGTCGACGAGCCGGAAGCTCCGGCGAAGGGCGTTCACATCGAGTGGGCGTGGACACCCGGCGACAGCAGCGCCGAGGGCCGCGAGCAGTTGCGCGCCATCGGTTTCACCCGCTTCTGATCCCCTCGTTTCCGTATTCGCCGACTCATGAGCAGAAGAACACGTCATGGCGTTCGTGGTGATCGCGACCTGGAAGGCCAAGCCCGGCCAGGCCGAGCGCATCCGCGACATCCTCCGCACCGTCGCCCCGTTGAACCGGCGGGAGGAGAAGTCGCTCGAATTCCAGGCCCACGTCAGCGCGGAAGACCCGGATACCTTCGTGCTGTACGAGAAGTACGTCGACGCGTCGGGCTACGACGACCACAAGGCAGGCGAGCCCTTTCGCAAGTACGTTCTCGGCGAGGCCATCCCGAACCTCGCCGACCGCAGCGTCACGACACTGGAAACTCTTGACTGAGCGAGTTTTCCCGTTGTCGGCAACGGCTTGACCCGGCACAGCACTTCACGGCCGGGCCGTGGTGAGCCGCGGCGGACGGATCCGACGAGAACCGGCGCCGGCGGAGCTGCGTCCGGCAGCGGCCTCCCGCTGTGCTTTGTCCAGCACTGCTGACCACGACCGACGAGCCGCGCGCCGGAGCATGCCGGCGCGCGGCCCCGGTCGCGTCAGGTCCCGGCGATGACTCCCTCGGGGAAGGTCCCCACCAGCGAGTCGGTCAGATTGCCGATCGTGGACAGTGCCTGTGCCATGCCCGGAATCGGATCCTTGTTGTCGCCGATCCCAGGGACGACGTTGCTCGCCCGCTGCAGAAGCGCGACAGCCGGCACGACGGCTTGGACGACCGTCGCGTTGACCGCCTTCGCGGCGAGGCTGGGCGCCGGGGCTTGCGGAACGGCCGTCGCGGCCGCCGCGCCGGGGGCGGTGTTCCGCACGGCGTTGCCCGCCCCGACATACTTGTCGGCGAAGTCGAGCATGCGTGCGTTGCTCTCCGGTGCGCTCTTCTCCAGCTGCAGATCGTGGGCGGTGTTCGGCACGACGTCCGCGACGACCGTCGCCTGCGGACCGTAGAACGGGCGTTCGAAGTCGGCCAGCGCCTTGGAGTCCGAGCAGCTCGGTCCCAGCAGCCCGCAGATGAACGGGTCGTGCTGCCCGACGACGGTGTAGACCGGGATGTTCAGCGTGCGGTCGACGTTCAGGACGTTGTAGCCCGCCAGAGTGGCCAGCTCCACGAGATTGCCGGTGTCCTTGAGCTGCTCGTCCTTCGCGACCACGCCGGGATCGGTCGAGGAGGGGGAGCCGAGATAGAACCCGCCGCGAGTGCCCGGATAACTGGTCAGGTAGGCGGGATCGAGCCCGGCCGCGGCGAACTTCGGATCGAGCGCCGCCGGGTAGTCGTCGGCGATGATCTTGCTGACGACGTTGACGTAGTTGAGGGAATGGGCGATCGCCGTCGGCATGATGGCGTCGACGTCTTTGTACAGGCCCGCTTCGGTCATCGTGACGATGCCGCCAAGGCTGTGCCCGACCTCGATCACCTTGCTGAACGGGGTGCCGAGCCTGCCGTCCCGCAAGGCCGTGATGACCTGGTGGACGGTACTGACATCGGCGTAGAAGTTGTCGAAGGCGCTCAACGGCCGGGTGGACTGGCCGTCACCGAGCCGGTCGATGTTCAGGGTGGCGTAGCCGCGCTTGTTCGCCGCACGCACGTAGGAGTAAGTGTCGGGCTCGTAGGGCGCGTCCCAGTAGTACCGCGCGTACGACCAGCCGTGAACGAGTATCTGCACCGTCGTGGCACCAGGCGGAGTGCACAGCGTGCCGGCGATCGTGGCCGCCTGCCCGGCCGCGGTGACCGGCACCGCGACGTTCTGGCAAGTGGTGGCGGCAGGTTCCGCCGCGCCGGCCGGAGCTACGGCGGCGCTCGCGCCGAGCAGCAGTCCGCCGGCCAGCGTCACCACGCGCCGGAACACATTTTGTGAACGAAGATTCTTTAAAGCAGCCAAGGTTGACCTCATTGTCGTCCCGAAATGTGGGCAGCTTGAAAGAAACTCGCCCGCCAGGGCGGGTATCTATGCTCGGCAGCCCAGTCGAGTTAGTGATTAGACGTTCACTAGCCAGCTGAAGCTACCACGTGGAACCCGACGTGTCCTCACATGAACGGGTTATTTTGCGTCCGGAAAGCGCGGAACCCGCTCGCCGCGGGGCTTGCCCGGCCGCGCACGGCGTCTTCGCGGGGCGTCAGCGGTAGCATCGAGGGCAACGACCGTCAGGAGGTACCGGTGAAGGAAGCGCGGCGGCGCGATCCCGCGAGGAAGGCGCTGATCTTGACCGCGGCGGCCGAGCTGATCTCGCGAAACGGCTATCACACCGTGGGCATGGCCGATATCGGCCGGGCCGCGGGCATCGTGGGATCCGGGATATACCGGCACTTCGACAGCAAGTCCGCGATTCTCGCGGACCTGCTTGAGCAGGTCATGGACCAGCTCTCGCACGCGGCTTCGACCATCGTGGACAAAGCGGGCGACGATCGGCTCGCGGTGAGCGAGCTGATCGCCAACCACGCGAGAGTGGCCATTCACGACCGTCGGATCCTGCAGGTGTACCACCGGGAAGCCCGCAACCTGCCGGAGAACGACCTGCGCCGCCTGCGCCGTGCGCAGCGCCACTACATCGAGGAATGGGTCGCCGCGGTGGCGCCGTTGCGCCCAGGCCTGGCCGACGGCGAGATCCGGGTGCTGGTCCACGCGGCGATCGGCAGCATCCAGTCCATCCTGTTCTACAACTCCGGACTGCCGGAGCCACAGCTGACGGAGTTGCTGACCGGCACCGCCCACGCGTGCCTCGGAGTCGACGCGGCCCCCGCGGCGCACCTCGTCGAGCCCGCCGAGGAATGGCACGACGAGCAGGGAGCCTGACTCACCGGCCCGCGAAGCGAGGTGCGCGCCGCTCGTGGAACGCCGTCAGCCCTTCCCTGAGGTCGTGGGAGCGGCTGTAGCGCGCGAAGGTGTCGAACTCGAACTCGAGCGCCTCGGCCGTGGGCAGGTCCCTGGCCGCGTTCGCCACGCGTTTGCACTCGGCCAGTCCCAGCGAACTCCGTCGGGCGCATCGCCGCGCGAGGGCCAGCGCGGTGTCCAGAAGCCGCTCGGCGGGCACGATCTCGTCGATCAGCCCCCAGTCGCGAAAGCGTTCCGCCGGTTCGAGATCACCGGTGAGCAGCAGGCGGCGGGCGACGTTCGCGGGAACCTTGCGTTCCAGCCGGACCGTGCCCCCGCCGCCCGGGAGAACGCCGTAGCGGAGGTGCCCGTCACCGAGCAGCGCTCCCTCGGCCGCGATCACGACATCGGCGGCCAGCGCCAGCTCGAACCCGCCCGCGACGGCGTGCCCGTGCACCGCGGCGACCACCGGCAGCGGTGAGTTTTCGAGACGACTGAACACTTTCCCGGCCCGCCGCACGAACGAAAGGATCTTCTCCGCGTCGCCGTCCAGCCGGCCGAGCAACTGCCGCAGATCCGCGCCGGCGCAGAAAGCCCGTCCGTTGCCGGTGATGACGATCGCGCGGCAGGAGACGTGGGTGTCGATGCGGTCGAGTGTGGTTTCGAGGTCACCGAGCAACTCGTCGGACAACGCGTTGAGGCTGTCCGGCCGGTTCAGTGTCACGACGGCGATCGAGTCCTGGACGGTCAGTTCCACCAGGCGGTGTGTCGTGTCGGGGATCATCGGGTATCCCCGCGGAGAACGGCTCGCAGCGCGTCGAGCACGCTCCGGTCTTCGATCGTGGACGGCACCGGCTCGTCGAGGCCGTCGGCGATGCCGCGCATCGTCTTGCGCAGGATCTTGCCGGAGCGCGTCTTGGGCAGGGCCGGCACGATGTCGATCTCCTTGAGCGACGCCACCGCGCCGAGCCGGTCCCGCACCAGTGCCACCAGTTCCTTTCGCAGACCGGCGCCGTAGCCCTCGGCGGAGTCGTCGACCCCGGCCTTGAGCACCACGAACCCGCGCGGGAGCTGTCCCTTCAGCGCGTCGGCCACGCCGATCACCGCGCATTCGGCGACGTCGGGATGCATGGCGAGGATCTCTTCCATGCCCCCGGTGGACAGGCGGTGCCCGGCGACGTTGATGACGTCGTCGGTGCGTCCCATGACGAACACGTAGCCGTCCTCGTCGATCCGCCCGCCGTCGCCGGTGAGGTAATAGCCCTCGAACGCCGCCAGGTACGAGTCGACGAACCGTCCGTCGTCGTTCCACAGCGTCGAAAAAGCACCAGGGGGCAAGGGCAGCTTGGCGACGATGGCCCCGTCCTGGCCGGCCGGGACCTGCGCGCCGTTGGCGTCCAGCACCCGGATGTCCCATCCTGGCAAGGGTTTTGTCGGCGAACCGGGCTTGACCGGCAGCAGCTCGATGCCCGCCGGGTCGGCCACGATCGGCCAGCCCGTCTCGGTCTGCCACCAGTGGTCGATGACGGGGATCTCCAGCAGCTCCGAAGCCCAGTGGTAGGTCTCCGGGTCGAGTCTTTCCCCGGCGAGGAACAGATAGCGCAGCCCGGACAGATCGTGCTGGCGGGCGTACTCGCCCTCCGGGTCCTCCTTCCGGAGCGCACGGAAGGCGGTCGGCGCGGTGAACAGGGACCGCACCCCGTTTTCGGCGCATACCCGCCAGAACTGGCCCGCGTCCGGCGTGCCGACCGGCTTGCCCTCGTAGAGGACCGTCGTCGCACCGGCCAGCAGCGGCGCGTAGACGATGTAGGAGTGCCCGACCACCCAGCCGACGTCGGACGCGGTGAAGATCGTCTGCCCGGGTCCGACGTCGTAGACGTTGGGCATCGACCACGCCAGCGCGGTGGCATAGCCGCCGGAGTCCCGGACCACGCCCTTGGGCTTGCCGGTCGTGCCCGAGGTGTAGAGCACGTAGAGCGGGTCGGTGCTCTTCACCGGCACCGGGTCCGCCGGTGCCGCGCTCGCCACGGCCTCGGCCCAGTCGAGGTCTCCGGGCCCCAGTGTGGCTTTCGCTTGCGGCCGTTGAAGAATCACGCAGTTGCCGGGCCGGTGCGTGGCGAGTTCGAGCGCGCGATCCAGCAACGGTTTGTACTCGATGACCCGCTTGCCTTCAATGCCGCAGGACGCGGAGACGACGACTTTCGGGGTGGCGTCGTCGATCCGGACCGCGAGCTCGTTGGCCGCGAACCCGCCGAACACGACGGAATGCACCGCGCCGATCCTCGCGCACGCGAGCATGGCGATCACCGCCTCCGGGACCATCGGCAGGTACACCACGACCCGATCGCCGGCGACCACGCCGAGACCGCGCAATACTCCGGCGAAAGCCGCCACCTCCTGGGTCAGCCTCGCGTAGGTATAAGTGAGCCGGGTGCCCGTCACGGGGGAGTCGTAGACCAGCGCCGCCTGCTCGCCCCGGCCGGCCGCGACGTGCCGGTCGAGCGCGTTGTGCGCGACGTTCAGCTCACCGTCGGGGAACCAGCGGTAGAACGGCGGGCGCCCGTCGTCGAGCGCCCTGGTGGGGGTGCGGTGCCAGTCCAGCGCTTCGGCGGCGGCGAGCCAGAACCCCTCCCGGTCCGCCACGCTCGCCGCATAGACCTCGTCGTAGCCACCCACGTCAGCATCGCTCCTTGTCGTCGCGGTCGGTCAGGCCTGGCCGCGGAAGAGGTCCGCGTGGTGCCTGCGGAGCTTGTACTTGAGGATCTTGCCGCCAACCGTTTCGGGCAGTGCGTCGGTGAAGACGACCGCCTTCGGCGTCTCGTAGCCGCCGAGCGACGCCCGGCAGTGCGCGATGATCGCCGCTTCGTCCGCATCGGCCCCAGGCCGGAGCACTACGACGGCCGTCACCGCCTCACCCCAGTGCTCGTGCGGAAGACCGATCACCGCCGCCTTCTCGACTGCGGGATGGCCCAGCAGCACCGACTCCACCCGCAGACTGGACACGTTTTCCCCGCCCGACTTCACGATGTCCTTGAACCGGTCGACCATGACGCGCAGACCGTCGGCGTCCACCGCGGCACTGTCGCCGGAGTGGAACCAGCCGCCGCGGAACGCCTCTCGCGTCGCCTCCTCGTTGAGGTAGTAGCCGGCCGTGACGATCGGGCTTCGGTAGACGGCTTCGCCAGGGGTGTCCGGCTTGTCGCGCAACGACTCGCCGGCCTCGTCGACGACATCCGAGGCGAGCAGCGGGCTCGGCACGCCGACGTAGTTCACGGCGGGCGCGGTGCGTTCGTAGACCTCCGGCCACTTCGCGGGCCAGAACCGGTGACAGGCGATCGCCTCGGTCTGCCCGAAGATGCCCAGTACCACCAGCCCTGGCGCTTTGCCTCGCAGGTACTCGTACACCGCCGGGGCGAGCGCGCCCCAGCCGTAGACGAGGACGGTCAGGCTCGACAGGTCGCGACCGGATTTCTCCGCTTCGGCCGTCAACGCGGCGACGAACTGCGGGGAGCCAGCCCACACCGCGGTCGGCCGTTCTTCTTCGATCGCGAGGGCGATCTGGTCCGGAGCCGGACGGCGGCCCAGCACCAGCGAACCGCCGGCGAGGAACGCAGACAGGGAGAAGATCTGGTCGCCGACGTGGTAGATCATCGGCAGCGAGGTCAGCACCTTCAGTTCCGTCTCCACCCGCAGCCCGCGGGTGAGGGAGACCGCGAAGTTCAGCGCCGCGAAATGGCTGGCGCTGTGGGAGGTCATGACGCCCTTGGGCATGGCGGTCGTGCCCGAGGTGTAGAGCAGCTGCCAGATGTCGTCCCCGTGGATCTCGACGACCGGCTCGGTGCTCGGCTGTCCCTCGATGAAGTCGTCGAAGCTCGGGCTCGCGGCGACCGGGCCGCCGCCGACGGTGACGGTCGCCGCGACCGCCAGACCAGTCGCGGCGAAGGCGCTTTCCGCGCGGGGCCACAGTTCGGCGTCGACGATCGCCGCCGCCGGCTCCGCCTGCCGAACCAGGTACTCCAGTACGTCCGCGGCCAACGCGGGGTTGACGGGCATCGCGACCATCCCGGCTTTCGCGATGCCGATCTTGGCGAGATAGGCCTCGACCGAGTTCTCGCAGAACAGCACGACCCGGGCGCCGGGGCGGAGGCCGCGGGCCGCCAGCGCGTGCGCGAGCTGGTTCGCGATTTCGTCGGCCTGCCGGTAGGTGACCGAGGCGAACCTCTCCTCGCCGTAGGCCCCTTGGCGACCGGTGATCGCGACCTTGTCCGGGTAGCTCCACGTCAGCCGCTCGAACACGTCGCCGACCGAGGTCCGCTCCCAGCGGTTCACGGCACGACGGCCCCGCAACGTCGTGACATCGATCTTCCCGTTCAGGTCCACGTCAGCCTCCTTGCTGCCTGCCCGATGACCGACAGCATCCAACTCCGCGGGCACAACCGCAAGTCCTAAGTAACTACCAGTTCACATATTTTCCCCATAGTGGCAGGTTGATCCCGTGTAAAAAGTGAATGACAATGCACTAATGACCTTTCCGGTAGGCATCAACGTCGGCCAGTTCTTCAGCGGTCCGCCGCCCCGCTGGGGTGAGCGGGTCAGGCGGATCGAGGACCTCGGCTTCGACGGCATCTGGTTCGCCGAGGCCTACGGGTCGGACGTGTTCACCCCGCTCGCGTGGTGCGCGGCCCGCACCACGCGCGTGCGGCTGGGCACCGCGGTCGCGCAGATTCCCGCGCGCACCCCCGCCGCGACCGCGATGGCCGCGGCGACTCTCGACCACCTTTCCGGCGGACGGGTGGTGCTCGGGCTCGGCGCCTCCGGGCCCCAGGTGTCCGAGGGCTGGCACGGTGTCGCCTTTCCCCGGCCGCTGGCACGGACCCGGGAGTACGTCGGTGTGGTCCAGCAGGTGCTCGCCCGGGAACGGCCGCTCACCTACGACGGAGAGTTCCAGCAGCTCCCGTCCCCCGGCGGCACCGGGCTCGGCAAGCCGTTGCGTTCGTCCCTGCACCCGCTCCGGCCCAGCCTGCCGATCCAGCTGGGTGCCGAAGGCCCGCGCAATGTCGCGCTCGCCGCCGAAATCGCCGACGGCTGGCACGCGATGTTCTTCAGCCCCCACGACGACGAGCGCTACCGGCAGGCGCTGGCGGCCGGGTTCGCGCGCCGGCCCGGCGGTCGCCCCGAGAACTTCGAGGTTGTCGCCACCGTGCCCGTCGTCGTGGACGGGGACGTCGAACGTGCCGCCGACCGGGTCCGGCCGGACCTTGCGCGGTATCTCGGCGGCATGGGCGCGCGTGGCGCGAACTTCCACCACGACGTCTTCGCCCGCCGGGGCCACGCCGAACTCGCTGCCCGGGTACAGGATCTGTACCTGCGCGGGGAAAAGCGCGCGGCGGCCTCCGCGATCCCCACCGCCGTCGTCGAGGACGTCGCGCTCATCGGCCCCGCGCGCAAGATCCGCGAAGACCTGGGGCGGTGGGAATCCACCGTGATCGACTCGATCGCGGTGCAGGGACTGCCCGACGACCTCGACGCGGTCGCACAAGCGCTGCTGGCGTGACCCGGCGTCAGTTCGGCACGACCCCGAGACACGCGTGTGCGGTATGGCTGAGCAGGCAGGTCAGCTGCTGTTCGGTCAGTCCGGAATCGTGGAACAGGATCGACTGGACGCTGCCGATCGCCGCGTGGACCAGCACCCGTGCCTCGCCGTCGGCGAGACCGGGCCGCAGCGGCATCACCACGGCGACCCAGTCCTCGAGGTAATGGCGCTGCGCCCGGCGAAGCCTGCGCAGGTTCTCGGCCGGGAGGCTTCGCGCCTCCAGATGGTAGACCTGCAGGACGCGCCGATCGTGGATCGCGACTTGGACGTGGTGGCTGATGAGCCGGGCGAGCGCGGTCCGGTCGTCGGGTGCGGTCGCGACGATCTCGCTGGCCGTCGCGCCCAGCAGCTGCATCACCTGCTCCAGCAGCGCGGCCAGGATCGCCGACTTGCTCGGGAAGTGCCGGTAGATCCCGGTACTCACGATGCCTGCCGCGGTGCCGATCTCGGCCAGCCCGACAGCGTGGTACCCGTGTCGCGAGATCAGCTCGGCCGACGCGGCCAGTATCCGCGCCTTGCGCTCGGGATCCCGTCGTGGCGTCCGTGCCTGTGCCACGGCGATCAGCCCCGCAGCAGGCTTTCCGGGATATCGGCCGACCTGCTGCGCAGGTATTCGCCGAGCCCCTTGGCCTGGGGATCGGGCCGGGTCGCCGAAGCGACACCCGCGCCGAGGATGCCCACGATCACGAAGTTGACCGCACTGAGGTTCGGCAGATCGAACCGCCGGATTTCCAGTTCGGCCGCCTCCGGGATCAGCTCCCGCATCCGCTCGGCGGTGAGATACCCGCGCAGCCACGTGTATGCGTCGGCCGTCCTGGCCCATACGCCGATGTTGGCGTTACCGCCCTTGTCCCCGGACCGCGCTCCGGCGATGGTACCCAGCGGCACTCGACGGGTCGGCCCGTCGAGTGCCGCCGGAAGGGTGGGAGCCGCCGGGGCGGGCACGGATGCGGTCACGGTGCTGTGCGGGATGGCGCGGACGGAGCCGTCGGGCAGGGTGACCCGGTGCGCCACCTCCGAGGCCGGGACCAGCGCCGGCCAGTAGACGCCGTAAGCGCTTTCCGCCGACGGCGGCGTGGTGGTGTGGAAGCCCGGGTAGCCGCCGAGCGCCAGCTCCATGACCGTGTTGGAGAACGCCCGCCCGACCTTGCGCCGGTCGGCGTCCTTCACCGTGACTCGCAGATGGGCGGTGGCCTCGGCGTTGGTCTCGGCGTCGGGGTGGTCGAACCGCAGCAACTGCGCGTCGAACTCCGCGAACCGGTCCCGTCCGCCGAGCAGCTCGCTCAGTTGCTGCTGTGCCCACGCGGCCTTCTCTTCGATGCGGGTTCCGGTCAGCACGAGCGTCATGGTGTTGCGGTAGCCGCCCTCGTAGTTGAGCGCGACCTTGAGCTGGTCGGTGGGGGCGCTGCCGCGCGTGCCGCTGATGCGAACGCGGTGCGGGCCCTGTTCAGTCAGCTCGATGGTGTCGAAGTGGGCGACCGCGTCGGGGCCGAGGTACGCCGGCTCGCCGATCTCGTACAGCAGTTGCGCGGTCACCGTCCCGGCCGAGACGAGACCGCCGGTGTCGTCGTGCTTGGTGATCACGCTGGAACCGTCGGCGTCGACCTCGGCGATCGGGAAGCCGGGGTAGCGGCGGTCGGTCACCTCCTCGAAGAAGGCGTAGTTTCCGCCGGTGGCCTGCGGACCGCATTCGATCACGTGCCCCGCGGCCATCGCGCCGGCGATCTTGTCGTGGATCTGGTCGTCTTCCCGCGTCCAGCCGTGCCACCAAGCCGCGGGGCCGACCACCACCGAGGCGTCGGTGACCCGGCCGGTGACCACGACGTCGGCGTCCGCCCGCAGCGCTTCGGTGATTCCCCACGCGCCGAGATAAGCGTTGGCCGACACCGGGCTCACGCCGGCGTCGGCAAGCTTGCGGCCGGTGTCCAGATGCGCCAGCGAATGCCCGGCCGCCTGCAGGTCGTCGAGGCGGCCGACGAGGTCGTCACCGTCGACATAGGCGATTCGCGGGTGCAGGCCGAGCCGCTCGGCCAGTGTCCCCAGCTCCGCGGCGAGTCCCGCCGGGTTGAGGCCGCCGGCGTTGGACACGATCCGGATGCCGCGGTCCAAGCACGTGCCCAGCACGTGTTCCATCTGGGTGAGAAAGGTCTTCGCGTAGCCGGTGGCGGGGTCCTTCTGCCTGGCCTTCCACAGGATCAGCATCGTCAGCTCGGCCAGGTAGTCGCCGGTGAGCACGTCGATCGGGCCGCCCTCGACCATTTCCCGGGCCGCCTGCAGCCGGTCGCCGTAGAAACCCGAGCAGTTGCCGATCCGGACTGCCCGGCCGCCGATGGTGGTCACGATGGTCCTCCTGGTTGCGTAGTCGCGGACAACGGCGCGCGGCCCGTGCCGGGGGCGCCGGCGAAGGTCTGGGCGATGGACAGCCATTCGGCCGCCACCGGCCCGGTCACCCGGAGCGCGGTGTCGTCGAGGTGACGGCGCTGGGTCACGGCGAGGCAGAAGTCGAGCGCGGTCCCGGCGACCCGGTCGGCGGCGTCGTCCGGTCCCCACGCCCAACGATCGCCGGACGGCGCGTCGAGCTCGACCCTGATCGGCACCGAGGGTGCCGGTTTGCCGTTGAGGGCAAAGGAAAACGCGGTGGTCCGCACACCGAGGTGGGCGATGTGGCGCAGCCGGTCGGTCGGCTCCCGGTCCCGGCCCAGCGTGTCGGCGACGTCTTGCCCGTGTGCCCAGGTTTCCATCAACCGGGCGGTGGCCGAGGACAGCGCGCTCATGTCCGGTCCGTACCACGGCAGCCGCGCCTTCGGCTCCAGCCCGCGGAAAACCGCGACCAGTTCAGTACGCGCCCGCGCGAACCACGCACGGACGTCGGCCGCGGGCAGCTTCGCGTGCTCGGCCGCGACGCGATCGGGGAAGTCCATGCCGCCCGCCAGCAACGCCTCGGCGTCGCGCCGGAACGCCGCGGGATCGACGGCGGCCTGGGTCGCGGTCTCGTCGAAGTAGGCGAGATGGGTCAGCTGGTCGCGCACGGTCCACCCGGCGGCGGGGGTGGAAGCGGAGATTCCCGTGTCGTCGAGGTCCGCGATCAACTCCCGCAGTACCTCGGTTTCGGCCATGAGATCGTCGAGGACCTGGTCCATCGAGACGCCCACGTCAGCGGCCCTGCCAGACCGGAGCGCGCTTTTCCCGGAACGACAGCGGCCCTTCCTGCGCGTCCGCCGACCGGTAGACCGGCTCCCAGATCTCCTCGGCCCGGTCGTAGGCCTCGGCCCGGTCGTGACTGGCGGAGAGGTACGCGGTGCGTTTGGCGGCGAGCACGGACAGCGGGGCGTTCGCGGCGATCCGTTCCGCGAGCTGCTGCGCGCGCTCGGCCAGTCCCGCTGCCGGCACGACGTCGTTGACCAGCCCGTACTGCTGGGCGCGTCCGGCGCTGATCGGGTCACCGGTCAGCAGGATCTCCATCGCGATCCGCGGCGGTACGAGCCACGACAGCGGCGCGGCCCATGGCGAACCCCGGCCGATCTTGACCTCGGAGACGGCGAACCGGGCGTGCTCGGCGGCGACGACGAGGTCGCACTGCTGGGCGAGCAGGAACCCGCCGCCGTAGGCGATGCCGTTGACCGCGGCGATCGTCGGCTTCGGCACGTCGATGTTGCGGCCCAGCTGGGGCAGGAAGTCCGGTGGCGGAACGGTCAGCGCGTTCTCGTTCATCTCCTTGAGATCGCCGCCGGCGCAGAACGCCTTCTCCCCGGTGCCGGTGAGGACGAGAACCTTGGCCGCGTCATCGGCGTTGAACCGGCGCACCCCCTCGAACAGTCCTTTTCGGACGGACTCGCTCAGCGCGTTGCGTGCCTCCGGGCGGTCGATGATGAGCCAGGCGACTCCGTTGGTCAGCTCGTAGCGCACGGGCGACATCACGCCTCCTCCTCGGTGAGCACGGCGACGATCTCGCCGGATTCGACGGTCTGTCCCAGCTGGACGGAAAGTTCGGCGACGACGCCGGCGACCGGCGCGCGCACCGAGTGCTCCATCTTCATGGCCTCGAACACGAGGATCACCGCACCCGCGTCCACCCGCTGCCCCGGTTCCGCGACGACGCGGACAACCGTGCCGGGCATCGGGGCCAGCAAGGAACCGGGCGTGGCGTCGATCCCGGGTTCGGGCAGCCGGGGCCGTTCGACGAGTGCGGTGCTGCCGAGCACGCTGTCGCAGTAGACGGTGTCGCCGACCTGATGCGTGTGGACCCTGCGCCGCACCCCTTCGACCCGGAGATCGACCTGGTCCGGGGCGGCGTCGAGGACGGCCGGACCGGCCAGCGGTGTCCCGTCGACGCTGGCCTCCACCCCGTCGCGGGTGAAGCGGTAGGTCAGCTCCACCTCGGCCTCGCCGACGCGGTATCCGGCAAGCTGGGGCGCGCTGGGGACGTTGCGCCAGCCCGTGGGGACGGCCCGCTGCACGCGGGTCCGCGCCCGGCGGTCGGCCTGGCCCGAGACAGCTGCGGCCAACGCGTGCACGGCCACGGTGGTCTTGTCGGGGACACCGATCAACGCGGCGGGTTCGTGCCGCGTGAGGTATCCGGTGTCGGTGGCTCCCGCGATGAATTCCGGCTCGCGCAAGATCGCGACGAGCAGGTCGCGGTTCGTCACCAGACCGTGGATCCTGGTTTCCGCCAGCGCTCTGGCCAGCTTGCGCACGGCCTCGGAACGGGTCTTCCCGTGCGCGATGACTTTGGCGAGCATCGGGTCGTAGTTCGTGCCCACGACCGAGCCGTCGCGGACCCCGGTGTCGACGCGCACGCCCGGCAGCTTCGGAACGCGGAAGCGGTGCAGCGTTCCGCTGCCCGGCAGGTAGTCCGCGGCGGGGTCTTCCGCGTAGAGGCGGGCCTCGACGGCGTGCCCGGTGATCGTCGCCTCGCGGACCTCGCGCGGGAGCGGTTCGCCCTCGGCGACCTGGATCTGCAGGGCGACGAGATCGAGTCCGGTGATCGCCTCGGTGACCGGGTGCTCGACCTGCAGGCGGGTGTTCACCTCGAGGAAGAAGAACTCGCCGTCGGCGGCCATGACGAACTCGACCGTGCCCGCACCGGTGTAACCGATCGCGGCACCCGCGGCCACCGCCGCGGCGCCGAGCTGCTCGCGCAGCGCCTCGTCCACGGCGGGAGAGGGCGCCTCCTCGATGATCTTCTGGTAGCGCCGCTGGATGGAGCATTCGCGTTCGAAGAGGTGCACGACGGTGCCGTGGGCGTCGCCGAAGATCTGCACCTCGACGTGGCGGGGGTTCTCCACGAACCGTTCGAGGAACACGGTCCCGTTGCCGAACGCCGACGCCGCTTCGCGCCGCGCGCCGGTCACGGCCTCGACGACCGCACCGGATTCCCGGACGATCCGCATCCCCCGGCCTCCGCCGCCGAAAGCGGCCTTGACCAGCAGCGGGTAGCCGATCTCGGCGGCCATCGCGGTGACGGCCGCGGCGTCGACGTCCTCGGCGTCGTCGACTGTGGCGCCCGGCAGCACCGGCACGCCTGCCTTGGCCATCAGCTCTTTCGCGGCGATCTTCGAGCCCATCGCCTCGATCGCCTCGACCGGCGGGCCGACGAAGAGCAGGCCGGCCTCGGCGCAGGCACGGGCGAAACCGGCGTTCTCGGACAGGAATCCGTACCCGGGGTGGATCGCGTCCGCCCCGGTGGCCAGCGCCGCCTCGATGATGCGGTCGGCGCGCAGGTAGGTGTCCGACGAGGCCGCGCCCGGCAGCAGGACCGCCTCGTCGGCGGCCTCGACGAACAAGGCGTCGGCGTCGGGGTCGGAGTGCACCGCGACGGTGGCGATGTCCATGGCGCGCGCGGAGCGGATGACCCGTTCGGCGATCTCGCCGCGGTTGGCCACGAGCAGTTTCCGGATCGGGCGGCGGGTCGCCGCGGTTCGGGTGGTCATCAGGTTGGTCCTCACATCCGGAATACGCCGTAGCCACGCTGGCCGGCGACGATGTTGGAGTGCGCGGCGGACAGCGCGATGCCGAGCACGGTGCGGGTGTCCCGGGGGTCGATGAGCCCGTCGTCGTAGAGCCGCGCGGTGACGAAGAAGGCGTGCGACTCCTGCTCGATCTGCGCCTCGATCGCCGCGCGGTTGCGCTCGTCGGCCTCGGTGTCGAACTCGCGCCCGGCGGCCGCCGCCGACGACTTGGCCACGATGGACATCACGCCGGCCAGCTGGGTCGCTCCCATCACCGCGAGCCGAGACCCGGCCCACGCGAACATCAGCCGCGGGTCGTAGGCACGGCCCGACATGCCGTAGTTGCCCGCGCCGAAGGACGCCGCGAGGTTCACGGTGAGGTGCGGGACCTTGCTGTTCGCGACGGAATTGATCATCTTGGACCCGTCCTTGATGATCCCGCCCTGCTCGTACTGCTTGCCGACCATGTAGCCGGTGGTGTTCTGCAGGAACAGCAACGGCGTGTCGGTCTGGTTCGCGAGCTGGATGAACTCGCTGGCCTTCTTGGCCTCCTCGTTGAACAGCACGCCCCTGGCGTTGGCGAGGATGCCGACCGGGTAGCCGTGTACCGACGCCCAGCCGGTGACAAGACTGGTGCCCCACAAGGCTTTGTACTCCCCGAACCGGGAGCCGTCGACCACCCGGGCGATCACCTCGCGCGGGTCGAAGGGAACCTTGATGTCCGACGGCGCGATGCCCAGCAGCTCGTCGGGGTCGTAGAGCGGCTCGTCGGCAGGCATCGTCGGGCCGGGGCCGAGCTTGTGCCAGTTGAGTTCGGACACGATCTGCCGCCCGATGCGGATGCAGTCGCGCTCGTCGACGGCGAAGTGGTCGCACAGCCCGGAAACCTTGGCGTGCATGGACGCGCCGCCGAGTTCCTCGTCGTCCGCGTCCTCCCCGGTCGCCATCTTCACCAGCGGCGGACCGCCGAGGAAGACCTTCGCCTGCCGGTCGACCATGACCGCGTAGTCACACATCCCCGGCACATACGCGCCACCCGCCGTGGAGTTGCCGAACACCAGCGCGATCGTGGGAATCGCGAGTGCCGACAGCTCGGTCAGATCGTGGAAGATCTTGCCCGCGTGCACGAACAGCTCGGACTGGGTCGGCAGATCCGCACCGCCGGACTCCACCAGGTTGATCACCGGCAACCGGTTGATCCGCGCGATCTCCAGTGCCCGCAGGGTCTTCTTCAGCGAGTACGGGTTCATCGCGCCGCCGCGCACCGTCGGATCGTGCGCGATCAGCATGCACTCGACACCCGAAACGACTCCGATGCCGGTCACCACCGAGGCGCCGACGGCGAACTGTGTTCCCCAGGCCGCCAGCGACGACAGTTCGAGGAACGACGCGTCCCGGTCGAGCAGCAGCTCGATACGTTCCCGCACGAGCAGGCGGCCGCGGTCGCGGTGTCGTTTCTGGTAACGCTGCCCGCCGCCTTCGATGGCGGCCTGGACCTGCTCTTCGAGCTCGGCCAGTACCTGCTTCTGGTGCCGGTAGTTGGTTCGGAAGGTGTCGTCCGCGGTATTGAGCGCGGAACGCAGGACAGTCATTGCGGGAGGGTCCGTTCTGTCGGATCAGTAGGAGCGGGGCAGCCCCAGGCTGTGCTGGGCGACGAAGTTGAGGACCATCTCCCGGCTCACCGGCGCGATCCTCAGTAGCCGTGCGATGCCCCAGTACGGCAGCAGTCCGTATTCCGTGGCGAGCCCGTTGCCGCCGTGGGTCTGGATGGCTGCTTCGACCGCCGCGCCCGCCGCCTCGGCCGCCGCGTACTTGGCGACGTTGGCCGCCTCGCCCGCGGGCAGGTCGTTGTCGTGCGACCACGCCGCCTTGGCTGTCATCAGCGCCGCGAGGTCGGTCTCCATCCGGGCCTTCGCCAGCGGATGCGCGACCCCCTGATGCGCGCCGATCGGCGTGCCCCAGACTTCGCGCGTCGTGGCGTAGGCCGCAGCCTGCGCCAGTACGTGCCGAGCGATGCCGACGCACACGGCCGCGCCGGTGATCCGTTCCGGGTTCAGCCCGTGGAACACCTGCTGGAAGCCGTTGCCCTCTTCTCCCAGCAGCGCACTGGCAGGCAGCCGCATATCGTCGAAATGCAGGACGAACTGCTTCTCCGGCAGCTTCGCCGAAACCGGCAACGGGGTCGAGACCAGGCCGGGAGTGTCCGTGGGGACGAGGAACAGCGACAACTTGCCGCGACCGGTGGCGTCGTCCCGCCCGGACCGGGTGACGAGCAGGATCGCCTCGGCCTCGTCCACGCCGGAGATGTAGTGCTTGGTGCCGGTGACGACGAAGTCGTCACCGTCGCGCCGGGCGACGGTCGAGAGCTGGTGGGTGTTCGACCCCGCTTCCGGTTCGGTGATCCCGAAGACCACCTTCGCCTCGCCCGAAGCCATCCGCGGCAACCAGTACCGCTTCTGCTCGTCGGTGCCGAAGCCCGAGATCATCTCGCCCGAGATCGCCGCCGACACCAGCAGCAACAGGAGCGGACACCCCGCGGCGGCGGTCTCCTCGCACACGATGGCCAGCTCGGTCAGCCCCGCGCCGCCTCCGCCGTACTCCTCGGGCAGGTTGATCCCCAGGAAACCGTTCCGTCCCAGCTCGGCCCACAGCTCGGCGGTCGGCTCGCCGGCCTCGGCCAGCGGCACGTAGTACTCCGGCCCGAACTTCGCGGTGATCGCCCGCACCGTAGCGCGGAGATCCCGGTGTTCCGCGCGCTCACCAAAGTCCACACCGGCTCCTTTGCCCATCGCATCCCTGCGCCGCACCCCGCGACCTTAGTGCATCATCATTCACTATATGACGGTTTGGCAAGCCGGTAGCGGTTGTCAACTTCGGGGATTTGGTCTGCATGGTGACGACGTTGCACGGCCACGACGTGGATGGCGGACGGAAGCTCCAGTGAAGTGAATAATAGATAACTACCTAGCTGGCCGAGACGCTTGCCCGGAGATCTGTCGGCAGCGAGCTGCGCAAGCCCGCAGCACAGCGAACATCTACGACCGCAAGCGCGTCAGCGCCTTCGTGTGGAGTGGGATCTGCGCGAAGGGTGTTGGCCCGTGCGTGTCTGAACATGCGAGCCCGGTGCGCGGCATCAGGCCTGAGCGTGGGGTGCGCCTGCCGGGCCTGGCGACCACTTGCTGCGTGGCCCCCGCGAACCCTCGCAAGGCACCTGCCTCGGCCCGCCGCCGCGACCACGCCCAACTGGCCAGAAAATCGCTCTGACCTGCGCAACTTGGGTGGAACTACCGTGTCAGCAGGCGAACCGGGAAGTGCTGGTCGAGTGTCGTGAGATCACGGTTCGTCCGGTCGGCACGCGGTGGGTAGCGGCGGACGGTGGTACCCGATGAGCGCGACGACGGAGCCCGGCAGGTCCTCGGGGCGGGCGTTGTGGGTGCAGTGCGGCTGTACGGCTCCGGTCGCGCTCGGCGCGGACGCGACGGCGGCGGCTATCTGGCCGCTGATCGTGGACGGGCTGCTCACGATGGCCACGGTGGAGTTGTGGAAGACGACCGGGCGCGCTCGGCGGGTGGCCGGTGGGCGGCGCGGCCGGCGTTCGGGCTGAGTATTTGCCTGTCGCTGTGCGCGAACATCACCGCGCCGTATTGGTAGTTCTGTGCCCAGCCGCCGACAGCGGGGTATCGGTTGCCGGTGGCGGTGCCGAGGTAGGAGGCCGGGCCACCAAGGGCGTTGTAGTGCTCGGTGATCTTGTCCGGTTCGGTGCCGGTTGCCAGGGCTTGCAGGTCGGTGAGGGTGCCGTTGAAGACGTCTTGGTCGCCGGGGAAGGTGCCGGAGGTCGCGGTTTGGGCGAAGGTGTAGTCGGTCCAGCTGGCGTGCATGGTGATGGTGCTGGCGATCCACAGTGGATCGTTGGTGAAGTTGGGGTTGTTGCCGGTGCAGTGGTGCCACCAGCCGTTGGTGGTGTAGATGACTGGCCACCGGTTCGTGTGGTCGTTGATGGTGGCGGTGAAGTCGGTGATCCAGGCGGTGATCTGGGCGGGGGTCATGTTGTAGCACCAGCCTGCCCAGTCCGCGGTGCTGTAGGGGTTGTACTCGATGTCGAGCACGGGCGGGAGGGTTTTGCCGTCGGCGACCCAGCCGCCGCCGTGGCTGATGAAGAACTGCGCCTGCGCCTAACCGCACGATCGCCGGATACCGGCTGCCCCAGGTCTCGGCGAACTCGGCGCACCGCTCGCGCGCGGCGGCCTCGGCTGGCGCGGTGCAGACCGGTTTGAGGGTCTTGGCGATCGCGTCCCAGTGCTGACGGCCCGCGTAGCGGAAGCTGTTGCGCAGCAANCTCGGGCCAGGTGTTGTCCCGTAACCGCACGGTCGCCGGATACCGGCTGGCCGAGGTCTCGGCGAACTCGGCGCACCGCTCGCGCGCGGCGGCCTCGGCCGGCGCGGTGCAGACCGGTTTGAGGGCCTTGGCGATCGCGGCCCAGTGCTGACGGCCGGCGTAGCGGAAGCTGTTGCGCAGCAAGTGCACCACGCAGGTCTGAGTGGTCGTGGCCGGTCAGACGGTGTTGATCGCGTCGGGCAGGCCGGTCAGGCCGTCGCAGACGACCATGAGCACGTCGGCCACGCCGCGGTTCTTCGACTCGGTGAGCACATGCAGCCAGTACTCGGCTCCCTCGCCG
>NZ_LWSF01000026.1:32110-32236 GCF_001651785.1 Amycolatopsis sp. M39 | reverse complement strand
GCGCGACGCAGATCGGCCGGCTGGCGACCTGCCCGTCGCGGATCTTCACGTGGATCGCGTCGATGAAGATCACCGGGTAGACCGGGTCCAGCGGCCGGTTCTGCCACTCGACCATGCCCTCGACCA
>NZ_LWSF01000026.1:0-32063 GCF_001651785.1 Amycolatopsis sp. M39 | reverse complement strand
CTTGCCGGTGATGGGGGAAATGGTCTGCCGCGACACCATAGACCTCGGCCAGGTGCGCGGAGATCTCTCCGGTGGTCAATCCCTTGGCAGCCAAGGAGATCACCATCTCGTCGACCCCGGTCAAGCACTTCTGCCGCTTCGCCACGATCTTCGGCTCGAAGCTCGCGTCCCGGTCCCGCGGCACGTCGACCTTCACCGGCCCGACGTCGGTCAGGACAGTCTTGGAGCGGGCGCCGTNTCGGCTCGAAGCTCGCGTCCCGGTCCCGCGGCACGTCGGCCTTCACCGGCCCGACGTCGGTCAGGACAGTCTTGGAGCGGGCGCCGTTCCGTCAGTTGCCGGTCCCGCGGCCGGCCGGGTCGTGCTTGTCATAACCCCAGTGATCGGTGATCTCGCCGTCCACCGCGGACTCCAGCATCCGCTTGGTCAACTACTGCAGCACCCCGCCCTCACCGGTCAGCTTCAACCCACCAGCCCTGGCACGACTCACCAACCGCTCGACGAGCTGGCCATCCAGGCCGTCCCAACCCGTCTCGGGCTTCGAGCCCTCAGCGTTCTCCACACCGGACAACATGTCGGTCATCAGGTGCACTTCCATGATCGGGAGTTACACCGAACGTCTTACAGTCCCGAACCGGATCACTCGAGCCGATGGCCACGCGTTCACCACCTACAGCCCGACTTACGAAACCTACGAACCGTCTTTAGTGGACCTCGTCGTCCGAGAGGATGGCGGCCTGCGTCTCACCTGCGGTCGCGGCACGTTCCCGTGGCAGAAGCAGAGCTATCCTCCCAGCGACCCAGCACCCGTCGTGGTGCCGGCGGTCGTTCTGGGGCTCACGCACACGTTCCTGGCGCCAGCTGGGCAATTGGGTGACGAGCACGCTGCTTACCAGGGTCAGTGGCGACTGGGGCTCCGCGTCGACCGGATGCGCAACGTACTTGCGGCCGACAAGATGAGTCCCGGAATGGGCTGGTACGCGCATCCGTACAGCAGAGATGACTACGTGCGCGTGACCTCTGCATCCACTGGTCAGCTCGTCGAGACCCAGCGCGAAATAGCCGAGCGACTCGTTGCTCCTCTTCTTCGCGGGCTGGACGTCGCCGACACGTACATCCCGGTAAAGCCGGACTGACTCGTCCGTGCCGGCCCCGGCCCAGGTCTCGGTCATCGCGACCTGCCCGGCTCGAGCCGCCGCCTCGACGGCTTCTCCTCGCCTCCGGCGACTCCGAGTTCCGCTTTGCGCCTCGGGTCGCGTGTCGCGAGTCGCGGACGCTCAGGCAGGGGCGGCCGCTTGCCATCCACCGCCAGACCAGTCCGCGCCCGAGAGCTGCTGTCGTGCGGGTTCCGGGCCATCGCTTCCGATCTGCTCCGCTTCCGGTCGCACTGCGGAGCTCGGTTGCCGGGGCTTCCTGCGCTTCCCATGACCGACCCACCTCAGTACTGGCGATTACGGGCCAAATCCATAAGATTGACTCATGACTCTCAACCAGTTGATGGCGTTCGCGTGCGCGGTGCGTCTCAGGTCGTTCACCGCGGCAGCCAAGGAGCTCGGCCTTACCCAGCCGGGCGTCTCGGACCTCATCCAGCGGTTGGAGTCCGAACTCGGCGAGGTGCTCTTCGTCCGGCATCGGCGGGCCTTGAAGCTCACTGCGGCCGGCCAGGAGCTGTACCCGTACGCGAAACATGCCATCGAAGCCGCTCACAACGGCGCGGCCGCCGTCCGGTCCCTGAAGACGCTCGAAGGCGGCAGCGCCGCGTTCGGGCTGCTTCGCAACAGCCCGTACTACATCGGGTCCGATTTGGCGGCGACCTTTCACCGCACCTACCCGAACGTCCGGCTGCGCCTGGTCGGCCAGAACAGTTCCGAGACCGGCGAGGACGTCCGCAACCTCGACCTCGAGGCCGGGCTGGTCACGCTGCCCATCGACGAGGACGACCTCGGCATCCTGCAAGTCGCGCGCGACGAGGTGTTCTACGCGTCCTCCGACAGTGCCGATGCCGGCGAGCCGATGGCCATCGCCGACTTCTGCCGCCGGCCGCTGGTCCTCTACGACGCCCACTACCGCGACCTCGATCCGGCCCGGCGGCAGCTCGCGCACCGTGCCGCCGTGGCGGGTCTGGCTGTCGAGCCGCACATCGAAGTGGAGTATCTGACGGACGCGCTGGATCTGGTCGCAGAGGGTTTCGGCGGCACCGTCGTGTGCGGCGCGGCCTTGCGCTCCCAGGTGGAATCCCGCGGCCTCACCGTCCGCCCCTTCGCGGAGCCGCTGTACGACACCTTGGCGTTGATCAAGCGGCCGGACCAGCCGTTGTCGTCCGCGACCCGGGAAATCGCGCTGCTGGCCGTCCGTACGCTGCTCGGGCACGCCGCCGCGCTGCCGACGGTCTCGCTGCTCCCCGGCGCCGACGAGACCGCGATCCGGAACTTCTTGGGGGTCAACGAAAGCGTCGAGGTCGCGTAGCCGCGGGTCAGCGGTCCCGCCGGGCCCACTGGAATGCTTGCCGCATGAGGCGTTCGACCGGCGGCGCGGTCAAATCTTCCAGGTAGTGGCCCAGCGCGCTGTAGAAGACGCGCCCCGCTCCCCACTCCTTCGTCCACGCCTGCGGCATCCGCTGCCCGGCCAGCCAAGGCATGTGCTCGCCGTCGAAAACGGTCTCCAGCAGCACGTGATTTCTCGGGTCGACGTTCATGTAGTACTGCTCGCTCGCCGCGTCGAAGTCCGTCACGCCGGCGGTGACCGGGTGCTCGCCGTCGACGACGTACAACGGATACGGATGGCGCACCCCCTCCCCCGCCGGGTGGTAGAAGACATCCGCGCCGAGCATCAGGTGGTACATCACGCTGCCGCGGAACGCCGCGCCGCCGCCGTGCCACGCCACGAATCCGGTTCCTGCTTCGACCGCGCCCAGCAAGTGCGACTCTTGCGAGGGTGTCAATGTCTCGCTCAGCAGGGCGTTGTTCCAGTTGTTGACGATCAGGTCGTAGCCGGTGAGATCCTGGTCGAGCGCGAAGATGTCGTTCGACTCTTCGACGTCGAAGCCGAGCCCCTCCAGGGTGGCAGTCGCCCATTCGCCCACGCCGTACGGGTTGTGGCCCGGCCATCCTCCGTAGAGGTAGAGCACGCGTGTCATGATCGTTCTCCCGTCGATGAAGCCGGTGCCCGCGCGAGGCTCGCGGGCACCGGAAAGCTTCAGAAGCCGCGGCCGGCCACGTACGCGTCGCGCTTCGCCCCGAGGTAGGCCGGCACCGTGATGTCCCACCATCCCGTCTCGTGCAGCTTGCTCCAGGGCAAGGCGTTCGCGCTCAACACCTCCACCACGTACGGCCCGGCGGCGGCGAGTCCCCGCTCGACCGCCGCGCGGACGCCGTCGGGATCCTCGACCCGCTCGCCGGGCACGCCCAGTGACTCGGCGAAGCCGACCACGTCGGCGAAATACGGTTTGCCGTCCGGGGTCTTCCACTGCGTGATGATGTCGCGGTCCGCGCCGAAGAGGTTGATCTGCAGGTCCTTGATCGCCTCCCAGCCGCCGTTGTTCATCACGATCACGAGGACCGGGACGCCGAGCTGGGCGGCGACCGCCAGTTCGGTTCCGGTCTGCAGCAGGCTGCCGTCGCCGATGTAGGCGACCACCTGCTGGCCGGGTGCGCCGATCTGGGCGCCGATCGCGGCGGGCAGCCCGAATCCGATGCCGGAGAAACCGCCGGCGACGATGTTGGTCCTCGGCTCGAAGATCGGGAACTCGTTGAAGGCGCCGTTCGCCGGGTTGCTGGAGTCGGTGACCCAGACCGCGTCGCGCGGCAGCGCTTCCCGGATTTGGACCATGGCGCGGGAGTTGGTGACCGGCCGCACGTCGGCCTCGCGTGCGGGCCGCAGGTACTCCTCCCATTCCTTCTTCAGGAACTGCAGTTCCGCGAAGTAGGCGGTCTCCCGGTAATCCCCTTCGGCGGCGCCGAGTTCCGCGGCGAGCGTCGCGAGCGTGGACTTGGCGTCCCCGACGATCCCCACGTCGGCCTTGTAGTTGCGGCCGATCTCGAAGGCGTCGATGTCGATGTGGACGAGCTTCGTTTCCGGGAAGGTGAACGTGACGCCCTTGCGGTAGGACGAGGTGATCCGGTCGCTGAACCGCGTGCCCACCGCGAGGATGACGTCCGCCCGCTTCGTCACGCCGTTGCCGGGGATCGAGCCGAGGTCGCCGCACGGCCACGCGTAGAGGTCGTGGTCCGCGGGAACCGCGCCCTTGCCCATGAACGTGTGGGTGACCGGGGCGCCGAGCCGTTCCGCGACCGCGATGAGTTCGCTGCTCGCTTCTGCGGCGATCACACCGCCCCCGGCCAGGACCACCGGCCGTTTCGCGGACCGCAGCAGCTCGGCCGCCTGCCGCACGGCCTCGATGTCGCCGGTGGGCCGGGGAAGGTCGATCGGCGCACCCTCGACCGGTTCGTAGTTTCCGGCTTCCGCCTGCAAGTCCTGTGGCACATCGAGCAGCACTGGGCCGCGGCGTCCTTCGCGCAGGGTGGTGAACGCCTGCGAGATCACGCGCGGGATCTGGCCGAGCGTCACCGGACGCCACCATCGCTTCACGATCGGCTCGATGACCGCGCCCCAGTTCGAACCGTGCGGCCGGTCGATTTCCTGTAGCACGCCGCGGTTCTCGAGGTAGGTGTGCACCGATCCGGTCAGCACGATCTGCGGCTGCGAATCGGAGAACGCGGTGGCGATGCCGGTCACGGTGTTCGTAGCGCCTGGGCCGATCGACGTGCAGACCGCGGCGATCTTCCCGGATGCGCGGTAGTACCCGTCCGCCATGTGCGAAGCGCCTTGCTCGTGCATGGCCTGGATGACGGTGATCTCGTCTTCGCGGTCCACGAACGCGTCGAGCAGCGCGGTGTTGCCGTGGCCGGGCACGGCGAAGACCACTTCCACGCCCTGGCGGATCAACCCGTCGACGATCATCTGGCCGCCGGTCAACGTGTTCTCTGACATCTCGTGTTCTCCTGAGGAAAGGGGGCGCGGGCGGTGCCGGTCAGGGCGCGAGCGCCGCGCGGATCTTGTCGGCCACGCGCAACGCGTTGGCCGAGATGGTGAGGACTGGGTTGGAGGCCGCTGACGACGGGAAGACCGAGCTGTCCACGATCCAGAGGTTGTCCAGGTCGTGCGCGCGGCAGTTCTCGTCGACCACCGACGAGGCCGGGTCGGTGCCGGCCGCCGTCGTTCCGCACATGTGCGAATTCGTCGCGATTCCCATCAGCCTGGTGAAGACGAACGGGAACCCGGCTTTGCGGACCGCCTTGCGAACGTTGCCGACCAGGTGCTGGTGCGCCGCGAGGTTGTTGCGTTTCCATCGGACGACGATGCGCTCGCCGTCGGCAGTGACCCGGTTGCCCGGATCGGCGACGTCCTCGGAAATGAGGCACAGATCGATGCTGCGGTCGGTGACCCATTTCAGCAGGAACCGCGGCAGGAGGGGGAAAAAGCCCTTGAGCATTTCGGCGCTGAGCTTCCCCAGCATTTGCATGTTCCCCAGCGGCGGACGATCGTCGCCGGCGAGGTACCAGTCGTTGACGCCGATCGTCTTCTGCCAGGCGGTCCGGTTGCGCCGCAAGGGATGCACGCCGACGAGGAACGTGGTGTTGTGGACCATGTAGTTGCGGCCTACCAGATCCGAGGAATTGGCGACGCCTGAACGCAGCAGCAGAGCAGCCGTGTTCGCCGCGCCCGCCGCGAGGATGATGCGCTCCGCGTGGATGGTCACCGGCTTGCCGCGGTACGTGCCTTCGGCGGCCACGAGCCGCCTCCCGTCCTTCGCGGCGATGAGGCGGGTGATCCGCAGCTCGGTGAGCAGCTGGATCCGCTCGTCCGCGTCGAGCGCCGGTTTGAGCAGGCGGTTCCACGCGTCGCTCTTGCGGTCGGCGAAGCTCGGCGTGCCGTCGGAGGCGCGTTCCTCCTCGCGTTCGGCCTGGCTGGTCACCTCAAGCCCGTTGGCCGTGTGGTACGGGTGCAGCCCCTGCGCCCGCAGCGAGGCCGCGAACCGTTCGATGTCGGGTTCGTGCTCGAGAGCGGGAAACGGGAAGTCCTCGCTGTGCTCGGGTTCCGTCGGGTCCTCGTCGAGCCGGCCGTGCACGCGGTAGAGCTTCTCCGCCCGCGTGTAGTACGGCTCCATTTCCGCGTAGCCGAACGGCCAGCCCTGCGAGAACCCCTCCTGCATCGGAGTGCGCTCGAAGTCCTGCCGACGGAACCGGGGCAGCGCGGCGCCGTAGAACTTGGTGTTGCCGCCCACGTAGTAATAGGTGCCGGGCGTGAACGGCTTGCCGTCGGACGCGTCGTACCACTTCTCGGTGTTCGCGTACCGCTTGTCGACGTGCATCGCGGTGACGATCTCGTCGCGCGGCACGCTCGGCAGATGCGAGCCGCGTTCGGCCACCAGAACGTCGAGACCCGACCCGGCGAACGCGTGCGCGGCTGCCGATCCGCCCGGCCCGGAGCCGACGATCAGCACCGCGGTCGCGATCGATCCGTCGACGGCCAGCCGCGCGCCGGGTCCGGATTCGGCGTCTGTCATGACACGCTCCTCGATTCTGCGCATCCGCGCTGAGCACGGTCCGGCGGCGTCAACGCAACCCGGCCGTCCACTCAGGCCACTCGCCGGTCACCCGCGCGGCACGGATGTCGCCGGACCGGGCGTGTCCCTCGAAGCGTTCGGCGCGCGCCGCTCGTCCGAGGAGCTTACCCAGCCGGGCGCTGGCTTCGTCGGACCGGATCTCCTGGAACGTCACCGTCTTCAGGTACTTTCCGACCCACAATCCGCCGGTGTACCGGGCGGCACGGCGCGTCGGGAGCACGTGGTTCGTCCCGATGACCTTGTCCCCATAGGACACTGCGGTCCGGTCGCCGAGGAAGAGCGCACCGTAATCCGTCAGCCGCTCCAGCGCCAGGCGAGGTTCGTTCGTGAGCACCTGGACGTGCTCGCTGGCGTACTCGTCGGAGATCCGGAATGCCTCGTCCAGGTCCTCGGCGACGATGACCTCCCCGACGTTCTCCCACGCCGCGCCCGCGATCTCCGCGGTCGGCAGCACCTTCAGCTGCCGTTCGATCTGGTCGAGCACCGCGTGCGCGTTGTCCTCGGAGGTCGTCACGTACACGGCCGGGGAATCCGGGCCGTGCTCCGCCTGGCTCAGGAGGTCCACCGCGGCGACGAACGGATCCGTGGTCTCGTCGCCGAGGATGAGCACCTCGGTCGGACCGGCGAACAGGTCGATGCCCACGCGGCCGAACAGCTGTCGCTTGGCGTCGGCGACGTAGGCGTTGCCCGGCCCGGCGATCACGTCGACCGGAGCGATCGTTTCAGTGCCGACCGCGAGGGCAGCGATCGCCTGGACGCCGCCGAGCAGGTAGATCTCGTCGGCGCCGGCGAGGTGGATCGCCGCGATGCTCGCGGCCGGGATCTCTCCGTCCGGCGCGGGCGTGGCGGCGATGACCCGCTGCACGCCGGCGACCTTGGCCGTCACGATCGTCATGTGTGCCGAGGCGAGCAGCGGATACCGGCCGCCCGGCACGTACGCGCCGACGGATCCGACCGGAATGTTGCGCTGGCCGAGGAAAACGCCGGGCTCGACCTCCGCTTCGAACTCGGTCAGCGACGCGAGCTGCAGCCGGGCGAACCGTTCGACGTTGCGCTGGACGGTGCGGATGTCGTCCAGGGTCTGCGGGTCTACCTGGGCGACGCACGCCTGGATCTGCTCGTCGCTCAGGCGGAACGACTCCGGGGAGAACCGGTCGAACCGCTCGGAGTACTCGCTCAGCGCGGCGTCGCCGCGCTCTTCGATGTCGGAGATCACGTCGCTGACGGTCTGGGCGACGGAGGCCGCCGCGTCACCGCTCTGCGCGACAGTTTGCTTGCGGCCCTTGAGATGGAACACGACGATGAACCTTTCTAGCCGAATGAGGCAGAGCCCGACGGATGCCTCAAACCTCTTCCTGGACAGGGGACGGGAGCGCTTCGACGGTGAGCTGGCTGCCGACGTCGTCCCCTTCGGCGCTGCCGATCCGCGCGTACGCCGCGGGCCGCGTCCGCCGCCACCGGTTTCCCAGCACGATCCCGACGACGAGGATCACCGCCAGCAGCAGCTGTTGTCCGACGGCCAGCCACTGGGGACCGCCGATGGACATCGCGTAGAAGACCGAGCTGAGGACCAGCAGGAGAAGCAGGCCCAGGAAACCGAGCGCGGGCGCGACGACGGTGTTCCACACGCGCTCCCGGTGGGTGATCAGCCGGAAGTACCGGAGCACGGCGAGCGTGGTCAGCAGGAACAGGACCAGCAGGCTGAAGGTGCCCAGCGCGAACATCGAGGAGTACATCGTGACCGGGTCCAGGCGGGAGGCCAGGAACGGGATCGAGACGAGAACGACCGCCCCGGTCGCGAACGCGGACGCCTTCGCGGGCGAGCCGTGCTTGCGGTGCGGTTTGCCGAGGAACGCGGGCATGATGCCGTCGCGTCCGAGGGAGAAAAGATAGCGGGACAACGCGTTGTGCGTCGAGAGCGCGCCCGCGAACACGCTCGACACGACGAGCACCGTCATGATCTGGGTGAAGGTCGAGCCCATGTAGTAGCGGAAGCCGCCGGTGAACAGCTGGGTGGGATCGGCCGCTCCGGCGGCCACGACCTTGCCCGGGCTCCAGAACGTCACGAGCGCCCATGAGGTCAGGACGTAGAAGGTGCCGAGGCCGATGATCGCCAGGTAGGTCGCGCGGGGAATGGTGCGGTCGGGATTGCGCACTTCTTCGCGGTAGATCGCCGACGACTCGAAGCCCATGAAGCAGGCGATGGCGAAGAGGACCGCGACGCCGAGATCGCCGGAGAAGACCTGGGTGGGGTGGAAGGAGTCGAGCTGGTAGCCGTGCGGTCCGCCGCTGAAGAGGACCGGCAGGTTGAAGAGCATGACCAGGACGACCTCGACCGCCATCAGGACGGCGAGCANCGGCGAGCACCTTTCCGGAGATCTCGACGTTGAAGTGCCCCAGCGCGGTGATGATGACGCAGCACACGACGGCCCAGATCCACCACGGGACGTTCGGGAGCCCGAACTGGGTCAGCACGTTCTGCACCGACACCCCGAAGAAGGCGTAGCTGCCGACCATCAGCACCAGGTAGGTGAAGGCGGCGAGGAAGCCCGCGCCGAGGCCGACCGGCCTGGTCAGGCCGGCGGTGATGTAGGTATAGAACGCGCCTGCCCTGGGGAGGTTGCGGGTCATCGTGGTGAACCCGACCGCGAAGAGCAGGAAGATCAGGCCGACGAAGATGTAGATCGTCGGCGAGCCGATGCCGTTGCCGCGAGTGATGCCCAGCGGCAGCACGCCCACGACGTTGCCGATCGGCGCCGACATGGCCAGCACGGTGAAGGCCAGCTGGATCGTGCCCATAGTGCCGCGAAGCCGGCCGGTGCGTTCCGGGGCCTGCTGCGCGCGACCGTCGGAGACGAAGCCCGCGTCGGGTGCGGAGTGCGCCTCGTCGCGCCTCCCGGTAAGACTCATGCCAGTGCCTTTCGTGCCAGTTGCGAGAGAGGAGCGGTCTTCTCTCCGTCATACGATCACCCAGAACAAGTTGATCGTATGCAAATTCCAACTTCCCCCTAGTGAAGCCTATGGAAGCTCGCGACACAAGCCCATCGGGTGAACCGGTGCCGACTCCCGGCCGGGGTCGGCGCCGGCCGGGAGGGAACCCTCAGTTCTCGGGAAAGCCCAGGTTGAGGCCGCCGTGCGACGGATCGAGCCAGCGGCTGGTGATGGCCTTGATCTGGGTGTAGAACCGCACTCCCTCGGCTCCGTGCGCCTTGGTGTCTCCGAAGAGGGAGTCCTTCCAGCCGCCGAAGCTGAAAGTGGCGACCGGGACGGGGATCGGCACGTTGATGCCGATCATGCCGACCTCGATGTCCTTCTGGAAACGTCGCGCAGCCCCGCCGTCGTTGGTGAAAACGGCGGTGCCGTTGCCGAACGCCGACGAGTTGATCAAGTCCACTCCGGCTTCGTACGACGGCACGCGGACCACGGCGAGCACCGGCCCGAAGATCTCGTCGGTGTACACGGGTGAGGTGACCGGCACCCGGTCGATCAGGGTGGGGCCGAGCCAGAACCCGTTCGCGTCGCCGTCCGGTTTCACCTCGCGGCCGTCGACCACCACCGTCGCCCCGTCCGCGGTCGCGACGTCGATGTAGGACGCGACCTTGTCGCGGTGTTCGCGAGTGACCAGCGGGCCCATGTCGCAGCCGCGGCGGCCGTCGCCGGTGCGCAGCGTCTTGATCCGCTCGACGATCTTCGCGATCAGGTCGTCCGCGACCGGTTCCACCGCCACGACGACGGAAATCGCCATGCACCGTTCGCCCGCCGAGCCGAAGCCGGCGTTGACCGCCGAGTCGGCGGTGAGGTCGAGATCGGCGTCGGGAAGGACGAGCATGTGGTTCTTCGCCCCGCCGAGCGCCTGGACCCGCTTGCCGTTCGCGGTGCCGTTTTCGTAGACATAGCGGGCGATCGGCGTGGAGCCGACGAAGCTGATCGCCTTGACGTCGGGATGTTCCAGCAGTCCGTCGACGGCCTCCTTGTCGCCGTTGAGGACGGTGAAGACACCGTCCGGCAGACCGGCTTCCTTCCACAGCTTCGCGATCCAGAGCGCTGCCGACGGGTCCTTCTCCGACGGCTTGAGCACGACGGTGTTCCCGGCCGCGATCGCGATCGGGAAGAACCAGGCCGGGACCATCGCCGGGAAGTTGAACGGCGAGATGATGCCGACCACGCCGAGCGGGTGCCGGGTCGAGTAGACGTCGACGTCGGTGGACACCTGCTCGGAGAACTCGCCCTTCAGGTGGTGCGCCAGCCCGGTCGCGAATTCGACCACCTCCTGGCCCCGGGTGATCTCGCCCAGCGCGTCGGAGAGCACCTTGCCGTGCTCAGCGGTGATGATCTCGGCCAGTTCGCCCTTCCGTGTTTCGAGCAGTTCGCGGAACTTGAACAGCACCGCCTGCCGACGGGCCAGCGAAAGCCTGCTCCACGCCGGGAAAGCGGCCTTGGCACTGGCCACCGCGGCGTTGACGTCGTCCTTGTCCGCGAGCACGATCCGCTTGGTTTCGACGCCGAGCGCGGGGTCGAACACCGGAGCGGTGCGTCCGCTGGCGGAGGGGTGTTCGGCCCCGTCGATCCAGTGCGGGACCAGGGCGGGAGCGGATTCGGGCATGTTCGGTTCTCCTTTTGTGCGATACGGGGGAATGTGCTCAGGCGTAGACGGCGGCGTAGAGCTGCTCGATCTCCTCGGCGGTCGGCACCCTCGGGTTGTTTCCAGGCGAGCCGGAGGCCAGCGCCTGCTCAGCCATGACAGGGACCAGCGCGTCCCACTCCTGTCGGTCGACGCCCCGGCCGGCCGGAGTGGGCACCTCCAGGTCCTGCGCGAGCCGGCGCAGCTCGCGCACGAGCGCCTCGGCGGCTGCGGCGTCGGAGTCGTCGTCGGTGGCGACCCCCAATGTGCGGGCGCACGTCGCGTATCGCTCCTCGGCTGCGGTGACGGAGAAAGCGGTGACCTCGGCGAACAACATGGCGTTGGCCATGCCGTGCGCGATGTGGAAATGCGCGCCCAGCGGACGGCTCATGCCGTGGACGAGCGCGACGCTCGAATTCGAAAACGCGATCCCTGCCAGCGTCGCCGCGGTCATCAGCTCTTCCCGGGCCCGCACGTCGGCACCGTCGGCGTACGCCGGCCGGAGCCAGCGGCCGATCCGTGAAATCGCCGAGAGTGCGAACGTGTCCGAAACCGCGTTCGCCTTCTTGCTCACGTACGCCTCGATGGCGTGGGTCAGCGCGTCGATCCCGGTGTCCGCGGTGAGCCGGGGCGGCATCGACATCGTCAGCTCGTAGTCCACGATCGCCGCGGACGGCAGGTACGCCCGTCCGGCGCACAGCATCTTTTCGCCGGATTCGCTGTCGGTGATGATCGTGAACATCGTGGCCTCGGAACCGGTTCCCGCAGTCGTCGGGACCGCGACCACCGGGAGCGCCTCGCCGTCGTAGCGGTACGGAGCCTTCAGCTCCCGCATCGGCCCTTCCCGGACCGCAAGCACCGCAAGCGCTTTGGCGGTGTCGATCGGGCTCCCGCCGCCGACCGCGACAATGCTGTCGGCGTCGTGCGCGCGGACCGCGGAGAGTCCGTCCACAAGGGACTCAGTGGTGGGGTCGGGGATGGTGCCGGCGAAGATCTCGACGTCCGCGCCCGAACCTCGCAGCCGCTCGGCCACCCGGTCCGCCAGCCCGGACGAAGCCAGAAACCCGTCCGTGACGACGAGCGGGCGGCGCGCGCCCAACGACGCCACGAGCGCGCCCACGGTGTCGACGCTGCCGGCGCCGATGCGGAGAACAGGAGAAATGTGGATGTCAACGCTCATCAGGAAACCTTCGTGTCGGCCGTCGGGGTGCCTGCTCCGTGCGGCCCTAACCTCTCCTGCAGAACTGCACCCGTCAACGGCCAAATTTGCAGTCGAGCCTGCACTATTGCAGACTCCGCGGATGGACATCGAGAATCTCCGGTACCTGCTCGAGGTCGCGCGTGCGAGCAGGCTGCGAGACGCCGCCGTCCGGCTGAAGGTCGACGAGACCACGGTTTCGCGGCGCATCAGACGTCTCGAAAAAGAACTCGGCACACGGCTGTTCGACCGCCACCCGCACGGTTGGAGGCTCACCGAGCCCGGACGGCTCCTGTTTCCCCATGCGGAGGCCATCGAGCTGAGCATGTCGCGCGCGCTGGAAGCGGTGACGTCGCGTTCCGGCGAACTGACCGGGACAGCGCGGATCCTGGCCCCGGACGGTTTCGGCGCCTACGTCCTCGTACCCCACTTGCAGTCCCTTGTAGACGCTCACCCGCACCTGGACTTGGAAGTCCTGACCGCGACGACCCACGACATCATCACCGCGCGCGACTTCGACGTCGCGATCACCTTGGAACGCCCGACCCCGCGAGCCGCGTCCGTCCGGCACCTCGCCGACTACGAGCTGCGCTTCTACGCTTCCCCCGGCTATCTCGAACGGCAAGGTCGGCCAGAGACCGTGGAACAGCTCCGCGACAGCCACGAACTCGTCTGGTACATCGATGCCGTCCTCGACGTGCAACCGTTGCGAATACTGGAAGATCTCGTGCCGCGCGCACACGCCAGGATTCAGACCAACAACATCTCCGGCCACCATGCGGCCGCCCGCGCGGGACTCGGCATCGTGCCCTTGCCGACCTACATCGGCGCGGACGACCCTCAGCTCGACGAAGTCCTCCCGGAGAAACTCCGCGCCCGGCGCTCCTACTGGATCACCACCCCGCGCGACCTCACGTCGCTGGCACGGGTCCGCGAGGTCGTCCTCGCGATCGACCGAATCGTCCGGTCGCACCCGCGGCTGAGCGGGCCGTCCGCAGCTGCGGACCGCCGTTGAACAGGACCGGCCGGCCCCCGACTGTGCAGACGAATCGGTGGTCGCGGAGCCCGTCCGGCCACGCCACCAGGCCGAGTCCGGCCGCGGCGGCCCGGGCGGCTGGATCAGCATGGGCACCGCTGAAGAAACCGGCCGGGGCGGCGACAACCGGGCGTTCGGCTCGGACCGCTACCGATCCGAGGCGCCGTCTCGTAGGAACCGAACAAACTGGTAGGCACCGGGGCCCTCGTAGTGCTCCTTGCCGATGCCCAGGTACGGGTCCTGATTCGCGCCTCGCCGAACTGGTCCTCGGTGACCTCCTGCCGTTCGCTGTTCACGATGTGCCCTCTGCGTGTCAGCCAGACCTCGAGCCCGTCCCGGTCGATTCGGGTGCGCGACGACGATCGCGGGGTAGGTCCCGGACTCGTCGAAGTCCGGTGGGAAGTGGAGATCCGCCGCGATGTCCCAGTACATGTCGCGGTTGCGGAACTCGACGTGCTCGACGGCGCCGGTGGCCATCAAGCCCTCCTCTGTCAGGGCCGGGGCGTTTCCCCGGTCTGCCATCCACACTCGCCGATGACGCGCGGCCGTACCAGTTCGCGTTCTTTCCCAGGAAGGATCTGTCCCTGGATCCATGCGCGAGTCCTGATGCGCCGCCGCAAGCGGGTTTCGTTGGTCCCCGAGCCCTCAGGCGCGGAAGATCGTCTTCTGCTCCAGGTACGGGTCCAGCGCTCCGGGCCCCAGTTCCCGGCCCACGCCGCTGTTTTTCACCCCGCCGAACGGAGCCTCCATCGGGAACGACGCGCTGTTCACGCCGATGGTTCCGGTGACCACCCGGCGGGCGAGGTCCGTCGCGCGTTCGCGGTCCGGCGAGAACACTCCCCCGCCGAGTCCGTACTCCGAATCGTTCGCGACGGCCACCGCCTCGGCGTCGTCGATGTACGGGATCACCACGAGCACCGGTCCGAAGATCTCCTCGCGGGCGATCCGCATGTCGTTGGTGACGTCGCGAAACACCGTCGGCTCCACGTAGTACCCGCGCGGGAACCGCGCCGGGCGACCTCCGCCGAGCACGATCTTCGCGCCCTCCGCCCGGCCCAATTCCACATAGGTCTCGACTCGCTCCCGCTGGCGCTGCGAGACCAGCGGCCCGAACAGGCTGGCCGGATCCGCCGGGTCGCCCAGCGGGATCTCCGCCATCGCCGCGCGCACCGCGTCCACCACCTCGTCGTAGCGCGATCGCGGGGCCAGCACCCGGGTGAGCGAACGGCAGACCTGCCCGGTGTTCGGCGAACACGCGGTAGCCACGAAGGGTTTGAAGGCGTCCAGGTCGACGTCGTCGAGCAGGATCGCGGCGGACTTCCCGCCCAGTTCCAGCGTGACCCGCTTGAGGTCGCGACCGCAGCGTTCCGCGATCGCCTTGCCCGCCACGGTGGACCCGGTGAACGCGACCTTCCGCACCAGCTGATGCTTCACCAGCGCGGCGCCGGTTTCCCTCCCGCCGGTCACCACGTTCAGCACCCCGGCCGGAACGCCCGCCTCGGCCGCGACGTCCGCGAACAGGAAAGCGTCCAACGAGGTCTCCGGAGCCGGTTTGACCACAGTGGTGCAGCCTGCCGCGAGCGCGGGGCCGAACTTCCACGCCAGCAACGGCTGCGGGCCGTTCCAGGGGGTAACCGCGCCCACGACCCCGCGGCTCCCGTCGGACGAACGCATCGCCCACCGACGCGGCGACCGGTTCCTCCACCGCGAGTTTCTCCGCGAGCGTCGCGAAGTACCGGTAGTTCAGCGGAACTTGCGTCTGCATCGCCGTCGACAGGCTGATCGGGGTGCCGTTCTGCCGGGTGACGAGCGCCGACATCTCCGGAATGCGCCGCTCGAAAGCATCGGCTAGACGGCGCAGGGTCGCGGCGCGCTCAGCGGGTTCGGTAGCCGCCCAGGCACTCCCGGCCTCAGCGGCAGCCCGCACAGCGGCGTCCACATCGGTCGCGTCTCCGTCGGCGATCGAGGCGAACGTTTCCCCGGTGGCCGGGTTCACGACGGGGATCCTGCCTGCGGAATGGGACCGCACGGAGGACCCGCCGATGTGGTGGTCGTGCCGGTCGAGCATGCGAAGACTCTCCTTAACTCGTTTCGAAAGCGCCGGCCGCCTCGGTCGCGGTAACCGGTCGTGCCAGGTATCCGCCGATCAGCCGCTCGGCCGCGGCTTGGTCAGCGGCGGTCGAGGCGGCCGTGCAGTCGGTCAGCAGGTACTGCTGGTAGCCGAGGTCGAACCCGCCCGCGGCGGTGAGCAGGACGCACCGGTCGGTCACTACGCCCGCGTACAGCACCGTCCGCACGCCGAGGTTCCGCAGCACCTGGTCGAGATCCGAGCTGCCGAACGCACCCGAGCCGGACTTCGTGACCACCAGGTCGCCCGGCGCGTGAAGGCCGTCGAGAGGTTCCGCGGCCCAGTTTCCTTCCCACGCCTGCGCCGCCCGCACATACGCCCGCAACGCCGGGACGATGTCCGCGCAATCCGCCGCCCGGCTGGCCAGTCTCGAATGGACGATCGCCGCGCCCGCGTCCCGGGCCGCGGCCAGCACCCGCGACAGTGCCGGGAGCACGACGTTCTCGCACCGCGCGGTCTTGTAGTCCCCGGAAGCCACCCGCGCGCTGAACCCGTCGCGATGCGCCTGCCAGTTGATCAGGTCGACCAGCACCACCGCCGTGCTTTTCGGGGTGAAATCCGCCCACGGGTCAGCGAGGTCGAACGCGCGGGAGTTGTACCAGCGCCCGCTCAGCGCGTCCGGCAGCATCACGGGACCTCCTCAGTGGACGGTGAGGCCGCCGGTCGGGCTGGCGACCAGGCCAGTCAGATACCGGGACTCTCCGGAAGCCAGAAACGCGACGACGTCGCCGATGTCCTCCGGGGCCGCGACGCCCAGCGGACTGCGTTCGATGATCTTCTCGTACTGCTTGCGGTGCCGGTCGCTCACCGCGTCTTCCGCTTCGAACGCGGCTGTCCACGACGGCGAGTCGCGGACCACGGTCACGCACACGCAGTTGACCCGGATCCGGTCGCGCGCAAGCTCTTTCGACAGCACCTTGCTCGCCATGATCAAGCCGCCGGAGAAGGTGGCGATGGCGGTCTGGCCGGGCGTCGGAACCCGGCCGCCCTCGGAGGTCACGAAGACGACGCTGCCACCGCCGCGCGCCCGCAGGTACGGGACGGCAGCCTGCACGACGTTGAGTTTCGCCGCGACGGCCGCACCGATGAACGCGGTGACGCGTTCCAGGTCGATGTCGGCGAACGGCCCGCGCACCGCGGTGGTGCGGGCCTCGTCGTCGTTGCCGCCCGCGCTGGGCACGACGATGTCGATGCCGCCGAACCGCTCCGCCGTGCCGGCGGCTACCGCGGCCATGTCCGTTGCGGACCGGACGTCTCCCGCCGCGAAATGGCCCTTGCCGTCCAGTTCGGCCAGCACGGGCTCGGCTTTGCGTTCGTCCCGGCCGTTCAGCACGACCGTCGCCCCAGCGGCGGCCAGCCGACGCGCCACGCCGCGGCCGATTCCGCCGGTGCCGCCGGTGCCGCCGGTGATCAGGGCGACTTTTCCGTCCAATGTGGTCATCAGGCCCCTCCGTGCCGGTTCGCGAAACTCACCACTCCGCGCACATTCAGCCCGTTGTGCAGGTCCGCGTACGCTTCGTTGACCTGTTCGAGGTCGTAGGTCCGGGTGATCAGTTCCTCCAGTTTCAGCGAGCCGTTCCGGTACAGGTCCAGCAGCAGCGGGATCTCCCGGGCCGGGCCGCCCATTCCGTAGAGCGCGCCCTGGATCCGCTTTTCCGACATGGTGAATTCGAGCAGCGGCACCGGAATCCCGACGAGGTCGTGCTTCGCCGCACTGGTCACCACGAGCGTGCCTCCCTTGCGGATCGCCGCGTACGCCTGCGCGAGATGCTCGGCGGCGAGCACGCCGACGCACACAATCGCCGAGTCCGCGCCCTGGCCGTTGGTCAGCGAACGGGCTCGTTCGGTCGCCTCGCCGATATCCGTGAACGCCTCCGTGGCCCCGAGTTTCAGCGCGAGTTCGCGCTTCATCGCCAGCGGGTCGACTGCGAGGACGTGCTCCGCCCCGACGTAGCGCGCGCCCTGTACCGCGTTCATTCCGATGCCGCCGGTGCCCATCACGATCACCACGTCCCCGGCGTCGATCCCGGCCGCGCGCACCGCGGAGCCCCAGCCGGTCGGCACCGCGCAGCCGACGATCGCGGCGACCTCGAACGGGACGTCGCGGCGGATCGGCGTCGCGGACACCTCGGGGATGACAGTCCATTCGGAAAACGTCGAGACACAGGCGTTCTGTGCCACGCCGCGGCCGCCGGCGCGCATCCGGAACGTGCCGTCGAGCTGGGTGCCGACGGTGATCAGCGCCCCGTTGTCGCACAGGTTCTGCCGCCCGGCCACGCACATCCGGCAATGCCCGCACGCCGGGATGAACGACGTCACGATGTGGTCGCCCGGCGCGACCCGAGTGACGCCCGGGCCGACCTCGCGGACGATGCCGGCTCCCTCGTGGCCGCCGCAGGCCGGATAGGAATGGAACGGGATGTCGCCCTGGGCAAAGTGGTCGTCGGAGTGGCACAGGCCGGACGCCATCATCTGCACGAGGACTTCGCCCGCCCTCGGCGGATCCAGATCGACCTCGCGCACGTCCCACGTGCCCGGCGCTTCCCACAGCAGCGCGGCGGTTGTCTTCATGAAGCACCTCCGGGGTAGCAGGCACGCAGGAAACTCCGGTACGCGTCGGCCATTCCGGTGCTGTGCGATTCGCCCGGGATCAGCTCGGTGCTGACGCGCAGACCCGGCAGCGGCCGCTCGGTCACCACGTCGAGGAAGCGCAGGAACTCGATCGCCAGATGCCGGTAGAACTTGCTCGGACCAAGCATTTCGTACGCGTTGACGGTCAGGTGCAGGAACGTTTCCCGGGGCAGCCGGTGCAGGTTTTCGTAGCGTTCGTAGATGCGGCTGTCCGGCACAACCACTCCGGGGCTGCTGGCGCCGAACCGGGTGAAGAGGGCGGAACCCGCGGTCAAGGCGAACAGGGTGAACAGACCGCCGTAGGAGTAGCCGAACAGCCCGACATCGCCGGAGCGGAACCGGTAGCGGGACTCGATCTCCGGGTGCAGCTCGGTCTCCAGGAACGCGAGGAAGCTGTCCGCGCGAGCGTTCTTCTGCTGCGCGAAGAACTCGTCGCACACCGATTCCGGCACCGCGCCCGAGTCGACGCCGAGCCGACCTCGGATGTGCGCGCGCATGAAGACCGGCACGCCCTCGCCCGGCGGAACCAGGTCGCGGTTGCGCAAGACCAGCTGGTTCGGCGCGTCTTCCGCGACATACCCGACGTTCACCTGGACATACGGCTCGACCGGGCACGCCTGCTGCCGGTCAGTGAGCGCGCCGCGCAGGCCTTCGGTGAGCGGCGCGACGATATTGCCGTCCGTGGCGTACACCAGCGGCCAATCCCCGCCGCGGTCGTAACCACGAGGGAGAAAAACGCTCACCGCGAACCGGGCGCCGACCGCGGCGGAGTCGATCTCGAAGTACTCGGCGGGCATCGTCACGACACGCCCTGGGACGCGAGCGAGGTCCACGTCCGGCGGGAGCGGCCGCGCAGCACCCGGCCGAATGCCGAGCCGGTGAGATGGCATTGCGCGGCAACGGTGTCCGGGTCGCCTTCCAGTTCGCCCAGGATCCGGGCGCGAGTCTTTTTGCCCAATTCCGCGTCCACCTCGAAGACCAGCGAGACCTCGTTGTCGGCGAGCTGCACCGGGCAGTGCAGGACGTCGCCGAGGAGCAACGCGCGGTCTTGCCCGGACGAAACGACCAGCGAACAGTGCCCCGGGGTGTGCCCGGGCGTCGCGACGACCGAGATGCCGGGCGCGATGACGCTGCCGTCCGAAACCGCGTCGATCCGGCCTTCGAGCGGAGCCAGCACCCCGTCCGGGTCGGGGCCGACCGCTGCCATCGGGTTGTCACCCAGGGACTGCCAGTATTCGACTTCGCCTTCGCCGACGAGATGGCGGGCGTTGCCGAAGGTGAGCGCGTCGTTCTGCGCGGTCCAGCCGACGTGGTCGATGTGCATGTGCGTGTAGAAGACCGTGTCGATGTCTTCGGGAGCCAAGCCTTCCTCGCGGAGGCTGGTGAGCAGCTGTCCGGAGCGGAACACGCCGTCCGCGGCGGGGAAGTCGACGGTGTGGTCGCCGAACCCCAGGTCGACGAGGATCTTGCGGTCGCCCGTGCGGATCAGGAACGTGCCGAGGGACAGCAGGAGCTTGCCGTCGGCGTCGAAGAGTTCCCGGTGCGCGTTCCACAGCTCCGGGGTGCCGGCCGGGAACAGCGCGGTCTCCGAGACGCTGGCCTCACCGTCGGGCAGGTAGGTGACGCTGATGTCGCCGACCGAGATCGTTTCCCGGGGCGGTGCTTCTGCGGACATCGTTGTCCTTTCGGTCGTCAGGCGGAGTGGACGATGACGCCGCGGAGGTTCCGGCCCGCTTTCAGGTCGTCGAAACCGGCGGCGACCTCGTCGAGGGCGTAGCGGGTGGTGATCAGTTCGTCGAGCTTCAGCACGCCCTGGCGGTACATCTCCAGCTGCGCCGGGATGTCCGCGGTCGGCGAACTCGCGCCGAACAGCGAACCTTGCAGACGCTTTTGGTAGAGGACCAGCTCGTGCAGGTTGAAATCGCCGTCGCGGACGAAGGTCTCCCCCAGCCCGACCGCGACGCACGTGCCCGCTTTGCGGACCGCGGCGAGCCCCTGGCCGAGGTGCCGCCCGGCCACGACGCCGATGGTGACGATCGCCGAATCGGCCCCCTGCCCGTTGGTCATCGACCGGGCCAGTTCGGTGGCCTCGGCCATGTCCGCGACCGCGTGGGTCGCGCCGAGCTTCAGCGCGGATTCCCGTTTGAACGCAATGGGATCGACCGCGATCACCGCGGCGGCGCCGGCGTGCGCGGCACCCTGGACGGCGTTGATCCCGATGCCGCCGATGCCCATCACGATCACGACGTGCCCGGGGCGGACCGCAGCGGAGTTGACCGCCGCGCCCCATCCGGTGCCGACGCCGCAGCCGGTCAGGCACGCGACGTCGAGCGGGATGTCCGGATCGATCTTGACCACCGACGCGGTGGAGACGGTGGTGTGCTCGCAGTAGGTGGAGAGCCCGGCCATCTGGCCGACCGGCCGCCCGTCGAGCGACAGCCGGAACGACGTCGGATCGTCCGGTCGCGCGCCGGTGCCGAGCGAGGCGCCGAGGTCGCAGAGGTTCTGCAGGCCGCGGGCGCAGAACCGGCACCGGCCGCAGACCGGGAGGAACGAGAACACGACGTGGTCGCCTTCGGCGAACCCCGGTGTGCCGGGCCCGACCGCTTCGACGATTCCGGCCCCTTCGTGCCCGCCGGCGAACGGGAGGATCGGCGGGGTCTGGTCGCCGGTGGCGAAGTGGTCGTCGGAGTGGCACAGGCCGCTGGCGACCATCCGCACCCGCAGCTCGCCCGGCCGCGGGTCCTCGACCTGCAGCTCCACGACCTCGTACCGGCCCGGCGTTTCCCGCAGCACCGCTGCGCGGGTCAGCACCCGACCACCGCACCCCGATGTGCGTTCATCGTTTTCGGCCTCCTATTTCCGGCAGCACGGAACAGCGCTCACCGCGCCCGATAACCTCAGATGATTTCTTTCCGCGTTTTCGATGCTAGCCGGAGCACACGACGGGAATCAATTCGAAATCTCCGAATCGGCAATTCGGCCAACGGAAACCGGGCCCTCAGCCGCCCACCGGAGGCTCGTCCACGGGCCGGTCCAGCAGCTGCTCGATCAGCGCCCGGCACGCCGGGCCCGGACGGCGGCCCGCGGCGGTGGCGAGGTGGATCTTCCGTTCCGCCCACGGTTCGGCGAGCTCGACTACCGCCACCCGATCGAGGAACTCCCGCGGCACCATGCATTCCGGCTGCGCCGCGACCCCGAGCCCGGCCTGGACCAGGCTCAGCGCGACCTCGCCGCTGCGCACGCTGAACGCCGGTTCGAACTCCTCGCCCAGCCGGCGCGCCGCGGCCCGGAACGCGCCCGCCATCGGGCCCACCGCGATCAGGGGTTCCGGCAGCAGCTCCGCGAACGTCACGCTCAGCCGGTCGGCGAACCGGTGCCCGCGCGGCAACGCCACCACGATCCGGTCCCGGCGGTACGGCGTCACGTCCACGCCGGTCAGGTCGAGTTCGTGCGCCGCGGCGAACACGCCGAGATCCGCTTCGCCGCGCGCGACCTCCCGCACGATTTCCTTGTTTTCGATTTCGTGGACGATCAACCGGACCTGCGGGTATTGCCGGTAGAATTCACCGAGTTCCCGCGCGAGAAACGGCGCGAAGATCGACCGTGCCGACGCGATAGTCAAATCTCCCTGCATTCCCTCGGTGAACGCCGCGATTTCCGACCGGATGTCCTCCAGACTGCCGAAGATCTTGCGCACGTGCCGCGCCAGCACCGCGCCCGCGGGCGTCGGCACCACGCCGCGCGGGCCGCGGTCCAGCAGTTCGATGCCGGCGATGGCCTCCAGGTCGTGGATCCGTTTCGTCGCCGTCGAGGCCGAGACGTTCTCCCGGATCGCGGCCAGCCCGATCTGCTTCTCCTCGACCGCGGACAGGAACAGCCGCAGGGTCAGGAGGTCGACCTGCCGGATCAGGTGCAGCCTGTTGAACGCGCTCACGCTCTACCTCTATCACGCGGTCTGCGCGGGCACCCGTTCGACGAGAGCGACTTTCACGTGGTCAGGGCGCTTCAACGAGCCGTCCGGGACCAGCGTGACGGCGGTTTTCACGTTCAGCGCGGACCGGATCCGGCTTTCCAGGGACGTCCGGAGTTCAGCCTGTTTCCCGGACGGGAGCCCGGCCGCGTGTTCGACCACGAGCGGCAGCGGCTGCTGCGTCGAATGCCCCTCGAAGTCCGCGCGGATCCGCATCTCGCCGGTGGCGGCCGGGGCCAGCTCCGCCACCAACTGCTTGATCGCCGACGGGAACACGTTGATCCCGCGGACGATCAGCATGTCGTCGGTCCTCCCGATGCACCGCACCGTGTATCCGGTCCTCCCGCACGCGCAGTCCGTGCCGGTCACGATCACGTGGTCGCGTGTGCGGAACCGCACCAGCGGCGACGCCTGCCTGCGCAGCGCGGTGTACACCAGCTCGCCCTGTGCGCCCTCGACCGGAGCGATCCGCTCGCCGGTGTCGGGGTCGATGAGTTCGGCGACCATGAGGTCCGGCGACAGGAAGTGCATTCCGTTCGCGGCCTCGCATTCGCCCCAGTAGGTGCAGGCGATGTCGGTGCCGCCGAGCATTTCCCGCGAGGTCGCGCCCCACAGCGATTCCAGCTTCTCCCGCACCGCGGGCAGCCCGCCGCCGGGTTCGCCGCCGACGCTGATCGCACGTACTCCCAGCTCCCGGGCGTCGAGACCGACGATCGACGGGGCCTGTCCGGCGAGGTAGGCGAGGAAGTACGGCGTCCCGATGAGCGCGTTCGGCCGCTGGTCCGCCTGCACCCGCAGCAGCCGCTCCGCGCCCGCCTCGGCGCCGATCGGGATGTCCACGATCCCCATGTGCTGCAGGATCTGCACCACCGGCAATCCGCCGACGAAGCCTTTGCTCATCCCGAACGCGTGCAGCAGCCGGTCGCCGGGCCGGAACCCGTTCGCGTACAGCGCCCGCGCGCCCAGCTCGCACCAGGTTTCGATGTCGCCGCGGGTCAGCCCGACATACGACGGGCTGCCCGTGGTCCCCGAGGAGGCCTGGATCTGCACGATCTCGTCCGGGTTCGCCGCCACGTGCGCCCCCAGCGGGGGTGCGGCGGCCAGGCTTTCGCGCAGCTCCTGCTTCTCCGTGAACGGCAACCGGGCCAGGTCCTCGGCCGTCCGCACCTTCGCCAGGTCGATTCCGGCGAACTTCTCCTGGTAGAACACGCTGCGCGCAGCCACATACGCCACCTGCTCCCGCAACCGCTCGTCCTGTACCGCCCGAGCCTCGCTGTCGGTCGCGGACTCGATCGCGCTCCACTGCTTTTCCGAATACGGCGCAGCCATGACACTTTCCACTTCTGTCCGGGGACGGGGTCAGGCCCGGGTCGGCAGCACCGAGCCGAGCAGGTCGTTGTCCGCGCCGATCGGGCGGACCGCGGGCAGCGGCGGCGGGCGCCTGCCGTCGAAGGACAAGGGCAGCCCGACGACGCCGATCTCGCCCTCGTCGGCCGCGCCGATGATGCCGAGTTCGCGGGTCTGCTCGTGGCTGACCAGCTCCGGGGTCGTCTGCACCGGCGCGCACGGGATCCCGGCCGCTCGCAGCCGGTCCTGCCATTGCGCGCGGGTGCCGGTCGCGATCCGCTCGCCGATCAGCCGATCGATTTCGGCGCGGTTCTCCAGCCTCGCGGCGTTCGTCGCGAACCTCGGTTCGTCCGCCCATTCCGGGTGCCCGAGCGCCGCGGTCAGCCGGGCGAACAGCGCGTCGTTGGCGCAGCTGATGATCAGTGCGCCGTCCGAAGCCGCGAACGCGCGGTGCGGGACGATGAACGCCACGCCGGACCCGTGCCTGCTGCCGGGGTAGCCGTCGGCCGCATAGCCGGCGATGCCGACCGAGTTCCACGCGATCGCCGTCTCCAGCAGCGACGCGTCCACCGCGGCGCCGGTGTGCTTCACGTGCCGCCGGTTGAGCGCCGCGAGGATGCCGATCACCGCCCACATCCCGGTCCCGAAATCCACAATGGACACCCCGGCGCGCACCGGGCCGCCGTCGTGCTCCCCGGTGATGTCCATGATCCCGGAGAACGCCTGCATCAGCGGGTCGTAACCGGGCAGTTCGCGCAGCGGCCCGGCCTTGCCGAACGCGCCGATCTCGCAGTGCACGAGTTCCGGCTTGGTCACCCGCAGGCTCTCCGCGTCGAGGCCGTACTTGGCCGCGCTGCCGGGCCGCAGGTTGTGCAGGAACACGTCGGCGCGCTCGGCGATCAGCCGGTGCAGCGTGGCGAGCTGCTCGCGGTCCTTGATGTCGAGGCGCAGGTAGCGGCGGCCCCGGTTGAGCGCGTGGAACGCCGCCCCGTCGCCCTTCCATTCGCTCGGTCCCCAGCCGCGCGCGGAGTCGCCGGCCGGCCGCTCCACCTTCCACACCTCGGCGCCGAGTTCGGCCAGGATCTTGCCCGCGAACGGTGCCGACGCGCTGTCGCTCAGCTCCACCACGACGATCCCGCTCAGGGGAAGCTCACGCGTCATCGCGCACTCCAATTCCGGCCGCGCCCGCTTCGCGCAGCGCGCCCGCGTCGTCCTCGCCGAATCCGTACTCCCGCAGCAGTTCGGCCGAATGCTCGCCCAGCCGAGGCGCGGGGTACCGCAGCTCAGGAGCGCTTTCGCTCCACTGCTGCGGGATGCCGATGGTGCGCAGCCGCCCCTCTGAGGGGTGGTCCTGCTCGGCGAAGAACCCGATGTCGCTCATGTGCGGATCGCTCAGCAGCGTCTCCGGCGTGTTCATCCGGATCACCGGGATGTCCGCCTCGGTGAGCACCTTCAGCCACTCGCCGGTGGACCGGGTGGCGAACACCTCGGCCAGGAACGCGTACAGCTCGCCGATGTTCTCGGTCCGGCCGTGGATGTCGGCGAACCGCGGATCCTCCGCCAGATCCGCGCGGCCGACCGCGGCGAAGAACCGCTGCCAATGCCGGGTGGTGTAGATGTTGACGCCCAGGTAGCCGTCCAGAGTCCGATACGGGCGGCGGTCCGCGTTCAGCATCCGGGCGTAGCCCCAGTCCCCGATCGGCGGCACGAAGGTGTGCCCGTAGAGGTGGTCGCCCATCGCGAAATGCGCGAACGTCTCGAACATCGGCACCTGCACCTCCTGCCCGTGCCCGGTGCGCTCGCGGTGGAACAGCGCCGCGGTCACCGCGTTCGAGGCGGCCATGCCGACGACCCGGTCGGCGATCGCGGTGGCGACGTACTCCGGTTCGCCCTGTCCGCGGCTCTGCAGCACGGGCATCCCGACCGCGGCCTGGATCAGGTCGTCATACGCCGGTTTGCTCGCGTACGGACCGTTCTGGCCGAATCCGAAGCAGCCGCAGTACACCAGCCGCGGATTGATCTCGCGAGCGTCCGCATAGGACAGTCCGAGCCGGTGCATCGCGGCCGGACGCAGGCTGTGCAGCAGCACGTCGGCCGAGCGCATCATGCGCACGAGCGCGTCGCGGCCGTCCGGATGCTTCAGATCGAGCACGAGGCTGCGTTTGTTCCGGTTCAGGTGCAGGAAAATCGCGGCCATCCCGGGATTTCGCCGCGGGCCGACGCCGCGGGTGGTGTCCCCTTCCGGGGACTCCACCTTCGCGACGTCGGCACCGAGATCCGCGAGCAACAGGGACGCGTACGGCCCCATGAAGTTCGAGGTCAGGTCCAGGATCCGCACACCGTCGAGCGGGCCTGCCATGTCATTCCTCCGTTGCCGGGGCGAACACCGGGAGCGTCTGCTCGCCGCGCCGCACGAAGCGGACCTCGACCGGCATGCCGATCTCGACCTTGTCCGGTTCCGCTTCGATCTGCGTGAACAGCTGGTAGCCCTCCGCCAGCTCGACGAACCCGACCGTGTAAGGCACGATCGCGGCCCACACCGGCGTCGGACCGCGCGTGATCGTGCTGTAGGACCACACCGTGCCGCGACCTCGCGACTCTTCCCAGTCCAGCGATCGCGCCGAGCAGTGCGGGCAGTACGAGTGCGCGGGCCACACGACCTCGCTGCACGAACCGCAGCGCTGATAGGTGAGCCGTTCCTCGCCGAGCGCCGTCCAGTACGGTTCGGCGTCCGGCAGCCGGTACGGCTGCGGCCAGTCTTCGCTCATTACGGCCTCCCAGCGTCGTTGCCGGACAACACCATCACGCCCGCCGCGGCAAGCATTCCGCCCGCGCCCTGCACCAGCACTGTGCGCGGCTTCCGCTTCGGTGCCAGCCCCAGCGCGGTGCCGCGCAGCTGCCGGACCGCCTCGACCAGACTGTCCATGTTGCACGAGATCCCCGGCTGCCCGAAAGAGAGCCAGCCGCCGTTGGTGTCGGTCGGCAGGTCGCCGTCGACGCCGGTGCGGCCTTCGCGGTACACGTCGATGCCGTGGCCCTTCTTCGCGAAACCCAGGTCCTCCAGGACGATCGGGCCCATGTGCGCGAAGTTCACCGACAGCTGCAGCATGTCCACATCGGACGGAGTGAGCCCGGACCGGGTGAACGCCTGGCGCGCGGCCTCGACAGTCGCGGTGTGCGTGAGATTCGGGAACTCGCCCAGCCCGGCGAACCGGCCTGACCGCATGTTCATCCGGTCGGTGAGGTACTCGTGCGTGGTCGCCGACCCGTAGCCCCGCACCCACACCGGGTCGCGGGCTTCCTTCGCGCGTTCGGGCGAGGCGACCACCAGCGCGCCGCCGGTGCCGCCGCCCCAGGTGGAGCACATCCACCGGCGCAGCGGCGTGGCGACGTACGGCGAGGAGAGCACCTTCTCGCGGTCGATCTCGCCGTGCTTGCGCTTCGCCGCGTGCGGATGCCGCGCGCCCCACCGCTGGTTGGCGATGGCGACGTCGGCGAGATCTTCTTCGGTCAGCCCGTATTCGTGGAAGTACCGGTGCGCGGCCTGCGCGTACAGCGACGGGATGGTCGGGCCGTAGGGCACCTCGTACTGCGGGTCCGAATCCGCTTCGGAGCCCATCGCCACGGCGTCCACGAACAATTCGGTCGCGTCGCTCTGCACGCACAGCACGTACTCCGCCGCACCGGCCGCGATCATCTGCGACGCCACCGCGATGGTCGAGGTCAGCCCGGCACCGTGCAGAGTGATCTCGCTGTTCAGCGTGACCGGCATCTGCAGGTGCGAGATGAAGATGTTGCTCCACTGGGACCGTTTGTCCGCCCACGGCGAGCGTCCGGTGAACACGGCGTCCACCTGGTGCTTGCCGATCCCGGCGTCGGCCAGCGCGGCCATCGTCGCCTCGGTGGCCAGCTGCAATGGGTCTTTCCGGTCGGCCTTCGACGCGTACGCGTCGCCCATCCCGACGATCGCGGCGACCGGTTCCCCCGCGCTCACTTCTTCTCCGGCTGCTTCTCCGTCGGCAGGGACGCCGCCAGCAGCGCTTCGAGGTCCTCGCGGCGGCGCAGCATCAGCAGGCTCCACTCGCTGCGCTGCACCACGTAGCCGTCCTGGTTGAGCGCCTTCATCAAGAACGTGGTGACGCCGTACTTGTCGTCCTTTTCCTTCTTCGCGGTGACCTCTGCGGTCACGTAGATCGTGTCGTCGATCGCGACCGGCTTGAGGTAGCGCAGGTTGTCGATCCCGTAGTTCGCCTGGATCGACGGGCCGAACTGGATCAGCCCAGTCATGATCGAGTACGTCAGCGAGCCCTGCACCAGCCGCTTCCCGAACCGGGTCTGCCCGGCGTAGTGCTTGTTGGAGTGGATCTCGATCCAGTTGCCGGTGAGCGCGCAGTAGTTGACGACGTCGGCCTCGGTGATCGTCCGCCCGCCGGTGCGGAAGGTCTGACCGACCTCCAGCTCGTCGAAGGGCAGGTCGACGCGGTTGTTGATCCCCATTGATCTTCTCTCCTCAGAACAGGTTCAGGCGGGCAGGCGCATCGACTTCGCGATGATCGTGCGCTGGATCTGGGAGGTGCCGCCGCCGATCGTCGACTGGATGCTTTCGCGCAGGTAGCGCTCCATGTCGCCCTCGGGCAGGTTCGCGTAGCCGCCCAGGATCTGCATGCCGTCGAGCGCGCACTGCTTCAGGGTTTCCGAGCCGTACAGCTTGGCCATCGACGTCTCGCGGGCGGCCGGCAGGTTGTCCGCCTTCATCCGCGCCGCGCGGTAGCAGAGCAGCCGGGCGGCGTCGACGCGCGTCTGGTTCTCCGCGAGCATGTGCTTGAGCACCTGGAAATCGCGGATCGGCTTGCCGAACTGGGTGCGCTGGTGGGCGTACCGGTTGGCGTTGTCCACCGCCTCCTGCGCGTTGCCGGTGTAGGCCGCGGCGACCGCGCAGCGTTCCAGCTCAAGGTGCTCGGTGATGATTTTCCAGCCCTGGCCGACCTCGCCGAGCAGCGCGTCCGCGGGCACCCGGACCTCGTCAAGGAAGATTTCGGTGGTGCCGGTCGCGTGCCGGGACAGCGTCGGCAGCTTGCGGATGTCCAGGCCCGGGGTGTCGTTCGGGATCAGCAGCACGGACAGGCCGTTGTGCTTGTCGTTCTTGTCGGTGCGGACCAGCATCGCGATGACGGTGTCCTTCGCCGCCGCGCCACTGCACCAGAGCTTCGAGCCGCTGACGATCCAGTCGCCGTTCTCGTCCTGGCGCGCGTGGGTCTTGGTGTTGGCCGCGTCCGAACCGGCGTCCGGCTCGGAGATCGAGACGGAGAACCGGATCTCGCCGTCGATGAACGGTTTGACGTAGCGCGCCTTCTGCTCGGCGGTGCCGTACTTGATGATGTTCATCGCGGTGAAGGTGGGCACCAGCACCGAGCAGGCGAAGTCGAAGCCGAACTTGCCGAGGCCCTCGGCCATCAGGGAGTAGTCGAAGATGTCCCCGCCGGAGCCGCCCTCGGACTCCGGGATCAGAATGCCGAGCCAGCCCTGCTTCGCGATCTTGGCATACGCCTCGTACGGGTACTGCCGTTCGAAATCGCACTTGCGCACATATTCGACGGTGACCTCGTTGTCCATGAAGTCGTTGACGGTTTTCAGCCACTCGGACTGCGCCTCTTCCAGGAAATTCGCGCACATTTTCTCGTACTCCCATCGCGGTTTCCATCAGATTAATGCGACCGGCCCGGAAAGCCAATTGACGATTCCCGAAGGCGGGATTCGGGTTTTCCGAACCCGGTGCGCAGGGCCGCGGACTCTTCAGCGGAAAAGCCCCAGTCGGCCAGCGCCTCCGCCGCGTGCTCGCCCGGCGCGGCGGGAGGCCGCTGGATCGCTCCCGGCGTACGGCTGAACCGCGGCGCCGGAGCGGGCTGCACGACGCCGTCGACCTCGACGAACGTGCCGCGCGCCCGCAGGTGCGGATGCCTCGGAGCCTCGGCCATCGACAGCACGGGCGCGAGGCAGACATCCTGTCCTTCGGCGAGCGCGCACCATTCGTCCCGCGTCTTCGTCCGGAACACCTCGGCGAAGCGCTTTTTCATCTCCGGCCAATGCTCCCGGTCGTGCTGACCGGGCAGTTCGTCCTCGGCGAAGCCGAGCATCCGGAGGGTATTGCGCCAGAACCGGGTCTCGTTCGCGGCAAGGCTGATCCAGCCGCAGTCGGCGGTCTCGTAGACCTGGTACCAGGGCGCGCCGGAATCGAGGCGGTTCGTGCCACGTTCGTCGGTCCAGTAGCCCGCCGCGCGGAAGCCGTAGAACGCGGTCATCAGCGACGCCGAACCGTCGACCATCGCCGCGTCCACCACCTGGCCCTGGCCGGACGTGCGGCTTTCCAGCAGCGCGGACACCACGCCGAGCGCCAGGTAAAGCGACCCACCGCCGAAGTCGCCGGCCAGGTTCAACGGGATCACCGGCGGACCTCCCGCCTCGCCGATCGAGTGCACGACGCCGGTCAGCGACACGTAGTTGACGTCGTGGCCCGCGGCCCTGGCCAGCGGACCGTCCTGGCCCCAGCCGGTCATCCGGCCGTAGACCAGCGCCGGGTTGACCGCCAGGCACTCGCCCGGCCCGAGCCCCAGCTTCTCCGCGACGCCCGGACGGAACCCCTCGACCAGCGCGTCAGCCTGCCGGACCATCCGCAGCACGGCGGCGACCGCGTCCGGGGTCTTGAGGTCCAACGGCACCCCGCGGCGGCCTCGGTTCATCAGCTCGAAGCGCGGTTCGATCGGCGCGCCGCCATCGTAACCGGGCGGGCGTTCGATCCGCAGCACCTCGGCGCCGAGATCGGCCAGCAGCATGCAGGCGAACGGCGTCGGCCCGACCCCGCCCAGTTCGACGATCCGTACCCCCGCCAGCGGCCCGGAATGCGTGTCTCCCATCCACGGGACGCTACGCGCACGGGCGGAGGAAACCTATTTCGCAAACCCGAAGCAGCGCTTCGAGAACTCCGAATTGATTACCGCGAACGTCCTGCTTACGCTACGGCGACCCCGCTCGGGGCTCTGTTTTGATCATATTTCCCGGTCCGCCGCACCCCATTCGGAGAGGGGCGTTCAATGACGACGCCGAAATCCCCGTCCGCACCGGAACCCGCTGCCCGCGCCCGCTCCGGCCGCCGCGCCGTCGTGGCGAGCATGGTCGGCACCACCGTCGAGTACTACGACTTCCTGGTTTACGGGGTCGCCGCCTCGCTGGTCTTCGGAAAACTGTTCTTCCCGCAGGTCGATCCCGCCGCCGGGGTCCTGCTGTCACTGTCGACGTTCGCGATCGCCTTCGTGATGCGCCCGATCGGCGCGGCGATCTTCGGCAACCTCGGCGACCGCGTCGGCCGCAAACGCGTCCTGTTCCTGACCATGATGCTGATGGGCATAGGCACCTTCGCGATCGGCCTGCTGCCGACCTACCGCACGATCGGCATCCTCGCGCCCATCCTGCTCGTGCTCTGCCGCTTGGTCCAGGGCCTCGCCCTCGGCGGCGAACAGGCGGGCGGTTTCGTGATGAGCGTGGAAAGCTCCGGCGACAACCGCCGCGGCCTGGCCGGCGCGTTCGTCAACTCCGGCGCGGGCTGGGGTCTGCTGCTGGCGAACCTGCTGTTCCTGGTGCTGAACGAACTGCCCGGCGACGCATTCCTCGCCTGGGGCTGGCGCATCCCGTTCCTGCTGAGCGCGGTGCTGGTGCTGGTCGGCCTGTACATCCGGGTCAAGCTCGACGAAAGCCCCGAGTTCGTCCGTGTGGAGAACGCCCCAGCGGTGAAGCGCGTGCCGCTCGTCGACGCGATCAAGCGCGGCTGGCGTCCGATGCTCCTGGTGATGCTGTGCTGCCTCGGCACGCACGTGAATTTCTACGTCGTGACAGTGTATTCGCTGACCTACGGCACCTCGGTGCTGCACCATCCGAAGACGACACTGCTGTCGATGCTGCTCATCGTGACCGCGATGTACATGGTCAGCACCCCGCTGTTCGGCCTGCTCGCCGACCGGTTCGGGCGCAAGCAGGTTTTCGTGGTGTCAGCGATCGCCCTGGTGCTGACGCCGTTCGCGTTCTACCCGCTGCTGGGCAGCGGAAGCTACCTGCCGATGGTGGCCGGTTTCGTGTTGCTGTTCCTGGCGGTCAGCGCGAACTCCGCCGCTGAGCCTACGTTCTTCGCGTTGTCTTTCCCGCCTTCGATCCGGTACAGCGGACTCGCCGTGTCCTACGGGCTGGGCGCGGTGCTCGGCGGCTCGTTCGCCCCGCTGATCTCGGCGGCTTTGTTCAAGTCGAGCGGCAGTTGGACGACTGTCGCGATCTACAACGGCGGAGCCGCACTGATCTCCGTGGTGGCCGGGTTGTTGCTGCGGGAACTCCCCCGGCTGAGCACGAAAACGTCAACAGCACATTCCGGCTCCACCCCGCAGGCCGTTTGACGGCCTCCGGGGCGGAGCCGCCCTAGGGCCTGTCCTCAAAGCCAGATGAGCAGCGTGGCCAGATCGATCAT
>NZ_LWSF01000025.1:64565-122292 GCF_001651785.1 Amycolatopsis sp. M39 | reverse complement strand
CGCACCGTCCAACATCGAATACTCAGTATGGACGTGCAGGTGGACGAAAGAATCGTTCGACACCAGCGAAAACCTCCCCTAGGCAGACGGCTTCCCGGCTCCGGTCGACGCGGCGGGCCCGGGCTGCCCACCCTAGTCCGCCGCGGTCCGAGCGTTCCGTCTGGATCCTCTCTCTTCCGTAGGCCGAGCGCGGCTGCGACGCGCCGGGCGCGTTCGGCGTGGTGATCGCCGGTGCGCCCCTCAGTACCCGGACACGGTCGCACCCGGCACCGACAAAACCGGGGCCTCGGACAGCCGGACCGTCCAGAGTCACCCGGGAGCGTGAACCAGCCCACAACCGCCGAGCAAGGGACCATGGCTCCGCTTGACAGCGGCCGGGCCGGAACCGACGATCCGTCGCGTGAACCTGTCTGACAGCCGGGCAGCCGGACCGCTCCCCCGGCGCGTCAGCGCGATGGAAGCCGTCCTCGGCCATCTGCGGCAGGCGATCGAGCACGGCGAGTACGCCGTCGGCGACCAGCTGCCGTCGGAGGCGGCGCTGAGCAGGGAGTTCGAGGTCAGCCGATCGGTCGTGCGCGAGGCGTTGCGCGGGCTGCAGGCGCTCGGGCTGACCGTTTCGCGCACCGGCCGCGGCACGTTCGTCACCGCGAGCGGCCCGCCGGAGAACCCTACGTTCGGCGACTACTCGGCCCGCGACCTGGTCGAGGTGCGCAGGCACGTCGAGGTTCCGGTGGCCGCCTACGCCGCCCGCCGCCGCGACGCCGACCAGCTCGCCCGGCTCGCCGATCTCGTCGACCGGATGGACGCCGAGACCGCGGACGCCGCTTGGGTGGCGCTCGACTCACAGTTTCACGTCACGATCGCACGGGCATCAGGCAATCCGGTGTTCGCGAAGGTGATCGAGGAGATCCGCGACGCGCTGGCCCGCCAGTCCGCGTTCCTGAACCACCTCGGCGGACGGCGCACCCAGTCGAACGTCGAGCACCGGCGCATCGTCACGGCGATCGCCGAAGGCGAAGAAGACGCGGCGGCGGCCGCGATGACCGAACATCTCGATCACGTCGAGAAGACCCTGACCACGATCGTACGACCGGCGCGCGCCGGCGAAGCAGAAACAGGTACCACCGCGTGACTGAAGAAACCCTGCCCGCGGCTGCCGAGGCGGACACCGCCGACGCGGGCGACGCCGGATACCGCAAGGCGCTGAAATCCCGGCACATCACCATGATCGCCATCGGCGGCGCGATCGGCACCGGCCTGTTCCTCGGCGCGGGCGGACGGCTCGCGCAGGCCGGTCCGGCGCTCGCGATCGTGTATGCGGTGTGCGGGCTCTTCGCGTTCTTCGTGGTGCGCTCGCTCGGCGAACTGATCCTGCACCGGCCGTCGTCCGGCGCGTTCGTGTCCTACGCGCGCGAGTTCATGGGCGAGAAGGGCGCGTACGTCGCGGGCTGGATGCACTTCCTCAACTGGTCGACCACCGGCATCGCGGACATCACCGCCATCGCGCTCTACGCGCACTTCTGGTCGTTCTTCACGCCGATCCCGCAGTGGGTGCTCGCGCTGATCGCACTGGCGGTCGTGCTGTCGCTGAACCTCGTGTCGGTGAGGCTGTTCGGCGAGATGGAATTCTGGTTCTCGATCGTCAAGGTCGCCGCGCTGGTGCTGTTCCTGATCGTCGGCATCGTCCTGCTGGTGACGCAACATCCGATCGACGGCCACGTGCCCGGCCCGCAGCTGATCTCCGACCACGGCGGCGTGTTCCCGGCGGGCATCCTGCCGATGATCCTGATCGTGCAGGGCGTGGTGTTCGCCTACGCCTCGTGCGAACTGGTCGGCGTCGCGGCGGGCGAAACCGAGAACCCGAAGAAGATCGTGCCCAAGGCGATCAACTCGATCATGTGGCGGATCGCGGTGTTCTACGTCGGCTCGGTCGTGCTGCTGGCGATGCTGCTGCCGTGGGACGCCTACTCGGCCGACCAGAGCCCGTTCGTCACCGTGCTGGCGAAACTGGGCGTGCCCGGCGCGGACAGCATCATGAACCTGGTCGTGCTGACCGCCGCGCTGTCGAGCCTCAACTCCGGCCTGTACTCGACCGGGCGGATCCTGCGCTCGATGTCGCTGGCCGGGTCCGCGCCGAAGTTCACCGGCGTGATGAACCGCAACCAGGTGCCCTACGGCGGGATCCTGCTGACCTCGTCGGTGTGCGTGGTCGGCGTCGGGCTGAACTACGTGGTGCCGAAGGACGCGTTCGAGATCGTGCTGAACTTCGCCGCCGTCGGCATCCTCGGCACCTGGGCGATCATCGTGCTCAGCCACCTGCTGTTCGTGCGGAAGGCCCAACGCGGCGAGGCGACCCGGCCGCGCTTCCGGCTCCCGTTCTCGCCCTATACCGAAATCGCGACGCTCGCGTTCCTCGCCGCGGTCGTCGTGCTGATGGGCTTCGACAAGACCGGCCGGATCACCCTGATGGCGCTGCCGGTGATCGTCGTCGCGCTGGTGGCCGGCTGGTTCGTCGTGCGCAAGCGGATCGACATGAGCGCGTTCGACAAGGCGGAAGCGTCGTGATCCCGCAGGAACGCGAACCGCGGCACGTCCCGCTGGTCCATCTTCTGCGCGAGGGCATGGTCGAAGGCGTGCACCACGGTTCGGTCGTCGTGCTCTCTCCCGATGGTTCGACGCTGTTCGAGGCAGGCGACCCCGACGTCGCGATGTACCCGCGCTCGACGGCGAAACCATTGCAGGCCGCCGCGATGGCCCGGCTCGGACTGCGCCTCGGCCCGTCCGGTTTCGCGATCGCCGCGGCCAGCCACTCCGGCGAACCGCGGCATCTCGAAGCGGCGGCCGCTGTGCTGGCAAGCCGGGGCTTCGCCGAAACCGACCTGGGCAACCCCGCCGACCTGCCGTACGACCCGATCGAACGGGACGCCTGGATCGCCGGCGGACGGCAGGCGGCGCGGCTCGCGCACAACTGCTCCGGCAAGCACGCCGCGATGCTGGCCGTCTGCCAAGAGCAGCGATGGGACATCGACAGCTACCTCGATCCGGCACACCCGTTGCAGCGCGCGATCCGGGAAACCGTCGAAGAGCTGACCGGGCAAACCGTGCCGCGCGTGGCCACGGACGGCTGCGGCGCGCCCCTGTTCGCCCTCTCCCTGCGGGGCCTGGCGAGGGCTGCTTCGCAGATCGCGACCGCGCCCGAGGGTTCGCCGGAATCGTTGGTGGCCACCGGAATCCGGCGGCATCCGGACCTGGTGGCAGGAAGCAGGCGCGACGTCACCCGGCTGATGCGGGCCGTGCCGGGGCTGATCGCGAAGGACGGTTTCGAGGCCGTGCAGCTCGCCGCGTTGCCGAACGGAACCGCAGTGGCCTTGAAGATCGCCGACGGCGGCGACCGAGCCCGCCCAGCGGTACTCGCAGCGGCACTGGCGCGAGCAGGCGTCGGCCCGGAACTGCTGGCCCCGTTCAGCAACCCCGCACTCCGGGTGACGGACGCACTCGCCGCCTAGGTCCGTGCGGGGAACCCTCACAGACGCTGATTCCCTCAGGGTTCCCCTCACGACCAGCGACGATGCCTCCCCCGCGCCCCGATACGAAGCCGGGGCGCCACCGCTTCCCAGCAGGAGCGGAACGGTAGCGACTCGCGTAGGTTCGATGACGTGCTGAACCGAATCGTCGACCGGGTGCTCGGTCTCCCCGCGGCCGAAGGCCCGGCCCCCGCCGCCGCCGAGGGCCTCCGCGTCCCGATGCAGGACGGCGCACACCTCCTAGCCGATCGCTACACCCCGGCGGGCTTGACGACCGGCCCAGTAGTCCTGATCCGCACCCCTTACGGCCGCACCGGCCCCCTCGCCAAACTCTTCGGCGAAACCTTCGCGCGCCACGGCCTGCAGACAGTCCTCCAAAGCACCCGCGGCACCTTCGGCTCCGAAGGCGAATTCCGCCCGTTCCACACCGAACGCGAGGACGGGATCGCCACCGCGGAATGGCTGCGCGCGCAACCCTGGTGCGACGGGCGGATCGCCATGGCGGGCGCGAGCTACCTCGGCCACACCCAATGGGCGGTCGGCCCGTATCTCGACCCGCCGCTGGAGGCCATGTGCCTCGGGATCACCGCGTCGGAATTCGTCAGCACGTTCTATCCGGGAGGGGTGCTCGCGGCGGACAACATGGTGTCCTGGTCGAGCCTGATCGGGAAGCAGGAGGAGCGGTTCGCCGCGCTGCCGAACCCGCTGCAGACCCGGCGCACGCGCAACGCGATGGCGTACCTGCCGATCGCGGGCGCGGACGTGGCGGCGATCGGCAAGCCGGTGCGGTTCCTCCAGGACGTCACCGAGCACGCGGACCCGGACGACGATTTCTGGCGGATGTCGGACCACAGCGCCGAAGTCGCGAAACTCGACGTGCCGGTCAGCATGGTCACCGGCTGGTACGACCTGTTCATCCGCGCGCAGCTGCGGGACTTCCGCACGCTGCAGGACGCCGGACGGTCGCCGCGGATCACCGTCGGCCCGTGGTCGCACGGCGAACCGGCCAGCTTCCGCACACTGATCCAAGACCAGCTCGGCTTCCTGCGCGCGCACCTCGCCGGCGACCGTACCCAGTTGCAGCGCTCCCCCGTGCGGATCTTCCTTCAGCGGGCGTCGACCTGGCTCGATTTCGACCAGTGGCCGCCCGCTTCCGAGCCCACGCACGCACACCTGCGCCCGGTCGGCGGCCTCGGCGAAACAGTGCCCGGCGAGGCACTGCCCACGCCCTTCACCTACGACCCGGCGGATCCGACCCCGGCCGTCGGCGGGCCGTTGCTGACGGGAAAGTCCAAGCAGCGCGACAATTCCGAGATCGAGGCGCGCGACGACGTGCTGGTGTTCACCGGCGAACCGCTGGCGCACGACGTCGACGTGATCGGCGACGTGTCCGCCACGGTGTTCGTACGGACCGAATTGCCCGACGCTGACGTGTACGTGCGGCTGTGCGACGTCGACCCCGGCGGCATCTCGCGCAACGTCACCGACGGAATCCTGCGGTTGCGTCCCGGCGTGCCGGAAGCCGGTGCCGACGCAGTGGTGCGGGCCGAGGTGGAACTCGACCCGACCGCGTACCGCTTCCGCCGCGGGCACCGGTTGCGCGTTCAGGTCGCGGGCGGCGCGTTCCCCCGGTTCGCGCGCAATCACGGTACGGGAGAACGGGTTTCGTCCGCGGTGCGCGGCGCGCCGAACCGGTTCGAGGTGTTCCACGACGAGACCCGGCCGTCGCGGGTCACGCTGCCGGTCTTTACTCGGTGACCGCGCGCTGATGCGTCGTCAGCCTGCCGTCGTCGTACAGCACGTGCAGCAGGAGCGACGGCGGGCTGTCGAAGTCCAATGGCCCGCCCTCGTCCCAGCCGCGTTCCGCGCCGGGTTCCACCGGCAGCAGTGAGCCGGACACCACGCCCGGCGCGATCCGCACCGGCACGCCCGCGAACTCGGTCGCCGCGCCGGTGTGCACGTGTCCGCACAACAGCGCCGTTATGCCGGGATGCCGCTTCAGCACGGCGGCGAGGCGGTCTTCGCCGGTCTGGCGGATCGCGTCCACCAAGGGCACTCCGACGTCGAGCGGCGGATGGTGGAACGCGACGAACGACGGACCGTCATGGCTGGCGAGCGTGTCGTCCAGCCAGGCGAGCGTCTCGTCGGCGAGGTAGCCGGCGCCTTTGCCCGGAATCGTCGAATCGCATGACACGAGCAGCAGATCGGCCACCTTGGTCGCGGAGTTCACCGGTGCGTCGCTGGCCGGTTGTCCCAGCATCGCCTCGCGAAACCGCGCGCGGACGTCGTGGTTGCCAGGGCAGACCACCACCGGCATCGGGAGGTCCAGCAGTTCGGCCGCGCGACGGTACTCCTCGGGCAGTCCGTGATCGGCGATGTCGCCGGTGGCGAACACGGCGTCGACCGGGTTTTCGAGGTTTCGCAGGTACCGCGTCACCGCGGCGGCCCGTGCGTCGGCGCGCTCGCTGCCGTCGAGGTGGATGTCGGACAGATGCGCGAAAACCCGCACCGGATCAGCTCCCCTGCAAATACGTCAACGCTTTCACCCAGTTCCGGACGAGCAGCGCGGATGCGCCGGGCAGGTCGCCGGCCCGCAAGGCCGCCGCGATCTCGCGGTGTTCGGCCACGCTCTCCGCCACTCGGTCCCGCCCGCCGAAGTATGCCGTCTCGTAGCGTTTGAGCAACGGTTTTGTCTGCTCGATCAAGCGCAGCAGATGCGGGTTGCCGCAGCGGGACGTGAGCAGCGCGTGCCAGCGGTCGTCCGCCGCGGGGAGATCGCGGGAATCGGCTGTCTCGTCGGAGATCCGGTCGAGCGCGTCCGGCAGCGAGGCGAGCTCCAGCGGCGACGTCCAGCGCAGCGCGAGCGCTTCCAGCTCGGCGACCAGCGGGTACAGCCGGCGCGCCTCCTGCGGGTCGAGCGGCGCGACCAGGAAGCCGCGGCCGGGCGCGGCGACGAGCAGCCCGCGGTCGGCCAGTCCGATGAGCGCCTCGCGCAACGGCGTCCGGGAGACGCCCAGCTCGTTCGCCAGGCGGACCTCGTTGATCCGGGTGTCGGCGGGAAACCGTCCGTCGAGGACGCGCGCGGTGATCTCCTCGACAAGTTCACCGCGCAGGAGTCTTCTGACCATGCGAGGAGTATTGCACACAGTTCGCCCGTACTGTATTCAGTTCATATGGCCAGCTCTTTCGATGTCGACCGCGCACGATACGAAACACCAGGGTGCGTCGGAGTCACGCACTTCAACAACGCAGGCTCCGCCCTCCCGCCCGCGCGCGTCACCGACACGGTGATCGACTACCTGCGCACCGAATCCCTGCTCGGCGGCTACGAAGCGGCCGAACAGGCCAAGGACCGCATCAACGGCGTGTACACCTCGGTCGCGCGGCTGCTCAACGCCGCTCCGGACGACATCGCGCTCAGCGACAACGCGACCCGCTCGTGGCAGGCGATCTTCTACGCGCTGCCGTTCGGACCGGGCGACCGGATTCTCACCGCGAGCGCCGAATACGCCAGCAACGCCATCGCCTACCTCCAGATCGCGCGCCGCACCGGAGCGACCGTCGAGGTCGTGGACAGCGACGAAACCGGCCAGCTCGACGTCGACGACCTGCGCCGCCGCATCGACTCCGACGTCAAGCTCATCGCGGTGACCCACGTCCCCACGCAGGGCGGCCTGGTGAACCCCGCCGAGGAAATCGGCGCCGTCGCCCGCGAGGCAGGCATCCCGTTCCTGCTCGACGCGTGCCAGTCGGCCGGCCAGCTGGACCTCGACGTCGAACGCATCGGCTGCGACGCCCTGACCTCCACCGGCCGGAAATACCTGCGCGGCCCGCGCGGCACCGGCTTCCTGTACGTGCATCCGCGACTGCGCGACCGTCTCGAACCGGCGATGCTCGACCTGCACTCGGCCAAGTGGACCTCCCCTGCCGAGTACGTCGTCGACCCGACCGCCAAGCGATTCGAGGTGTGGGAACGCGACTACGCCGCCATACTCGGCCTCGGCGCGGCCGTGGACTACGCGATCGAGTGGGGCCTGCCCGCGATCGAAGACCGCGTCACCGCCCTGGCCGCGACCCTGCGCTCCCGCCTGGCCGACCTGGACCAAGTCACCGTGCACGACGCCGGCGCGCGCAAATGCGGCCTCGTGACCTTCAGCGTCGACGGACTGCCCGCGGACGAGATCAAGGACCGCCTCAACGCGGCGAAGATCAACACGAGCGTCACGCACGCGTCGTCGGCGCAGTACGACTTCACCGCCCGCCGCTTGCCGGACCTGGTGCGCGCCTCGGTGCACTACTACAACACCGAGGAGGAAATCGACCGGTTGACCGGCGAGGTCGCCGTCCTCTCGCGGTGACCTCGCGGCGCGGAAGATCACCCGTTTGACGCAGTATCCAGCACCGCCGACACCGCCTCTTGTCTCGCGTACACCCGCGGAGTGCGCTGCGGCCGGGCCTGTCGAGGGGGCAGGCCCGACGGGGCAAGGGGAGGGACGAGAAGGCCTCTTGGGCCGGGAACGATGGGGGATCCCGGCCCAGGAGGCCTTCTCTTGTTCCTAGACCAGCGCCGCCGACGGGTCGGAGTCGCGCAGCGCTTCGACCACCGCCCGGGCGTTCTTGACGCTCGCCGCCTTCGAGTAGGTGTTCTTCGTGCCGCCCATCGCCCGGCTGAAGCCCGAGTGGTACACGGCGTGCACTTCCACCAAGCGGCTGTCGTCCTCGTCGTAGACGTAGATCTGCACCGCCCAGCTGCCGATGTTCTTGTCGTGCGAGGCGACCGCGCTGAAGACCGGCTGGCGCAGCACGTCGGCGAACGGATCGTCGTCCTGGTCGATCTTGCCGAAGACGACGCGCCTGCCGCCCAAAGCGTTCTGGAACACCCGCGCGATATCTCCCGCAGACAAAGACGATCTCGCCTGAATGACGTCACTTGGCATTTCCGCACCCGTTCTGGTCAACAATTTCCGGTTGAATTGCGGCACCCCCGACGCACAAGTCGGCATGAACCGAACAGCTGGTACACGAATTCGCCGACAGAGACCGAACCGTGACTCGCCCGGCTCAGCGCCCCTGCCGCGTCTGCCCCGCCCGGCGGCGCATCTCGGCGGCCTGTTCCTCCTGGCGGCGGCGCTTCCGCTCCGCCTCTTCGCGCTTCTGCTGGTCCGCCAGCTCCTTCTGCTGCTTCTGGACCCGTTTCGCCGCTTCGGCATCGGCCTGCCGGTGGTGGCCGTAGTCCGGCGGCGGGGTGTAGGGCATGAGAACCTCCAGCATCGCGTGACGGTTTCGCTGACGCGCGAATCGACATCAGCACGTGCGGAGTCGGCCGGGCAGAACGGCTTGTTACAACTGCCCTATCCCGGCTCGTCGGATATCGGCAGCAATTCTTGGGCTTCCTCGCCAGATTGTTTAAAACACTCAGGCCGGGCTAGCCGACGAATGCGAGAACGACCAAACCCCATCCGGCGAAGCTTTCACCGGATGGGGTCAGATCAACCACGGTGGGCGCAGCAGGGATCGAACCTGCGACCGCTCGGGTGTAAACCGAGTGCTCTCCCGCTGAGCTATGCGCCCGCACGCCGGAGCGGGGAAACCCCGCCCCGGCGGACGAAAACAATCAGGCAGTCAGTTCCTCGACCGCCTTCTTCCACCCCGCCTGGTCGCGCGCCTCGCCCGGCGCGTTGACCTCGGCGAAGCGGACCACGCCTTCGGCGTCGATCAGGAAGGTGCCGCGGACGGCGAGCCCTGCCTGGTCGTTGAACACGCCGTATTTCCGCGCCACCTCGCCGTGCGGCCAGAAGTCCGACAGCAGCGGGAACTGGTAGCCCTCGACCTCGGCCCACGCCTTGAGCGAGAACGGCGTGTCGACCGAGACGCCCAGCACCTGGACGCCCTTGCCGTCGTAGTCGCCGAACTCGTCGCGCAGCTGGCACAGCTCGCCGGTGCAGATCCCGCTGAAGGCGAACGGGTAGAACACCAGCAGGACCGGCTTGTCGCCCTTGAACTGCGACAGCGTGACCGGCTGCTTGTTGTAGTCGTTGAGCGTGAAGTCAGGGGCCTGCGAACCGACCTCGACGGCCATACCGGCGATTCCTCTCCAGAGCGAACACGAGCGTGCCGCCCACCCTATCGCGGCCTCAGCGCTGCTTGGCCTTCGAGGACTTCGGCGACACCAGCCGGGTGCCCAGCCAGCCAGGGCCCACGCTGATGTTCGCCGTCTGGGCGAGCCCGACCTGGGGCACCGCCTCGGCGATGTCGCTGGGCTCGACGTGCCCGGGCTGCCCGGTCTTCGGGGTCAGCACCCAGATCACGCCGTCCTCCTCCAGCGGACCGCGGGCGTCTACCAGCGCGTCCCCGAGGTCTCCGTCGTTGTCGCGCCACCACAGCAGCACGACGTCGATGACCTCCTGGGCGTCCTCGTCGAGGAGCTCACCGCCGATCGTTTCCTCGATCGCCGCGCGAACGTCGTCGTCGACGTCCTCGTCCCAGCCGATCTCCTGGACCACCATGTCCGGCTTGATGCCAAGGCTTTCGGCGACGCCGGCACTGCCTGCGTCTCCCGCGGCGACCACTGCTTTCACTCCTCCAACTACGACGGAGCGCGGCAGTAGGTCCGCCGCACTCGGATACACGGATGTCGAACAGCGAACACTGACGCGGCGCTGCGCGCAACCGTCCACACCGGATCTTTGGCAAGTCGTGTCTGCAGCGTAGGGGCCCGCCGCCGCCTCGCCCGACTCCGGGTGGCACTCAGTACCCCACCACTGCGAAGCTCTCCCGGGGAGCCTCCTTTAGGGTGGAGAAGAGAAAACGCGCGCGCGATACACCGTGCGCGGGGAGTGGCGACACTCGGGCGGCCGATGTTACCGGGCAGTACAGGTGACGGGAACCCCAACCGGGACGACCATGGACGTCGGCGAGCACTCCCGCCCACCAGCTACAACGGCTACAACCAGCTACAAGGAGACCCCTTGGCCCCGCAGAACGACGGCGCCTCCGGCAAGGAGACCCCGGCTCGCGTACGCGTCATCCGTGACGGACTCGCGGCGCACCTTCCCGACATCGACCCGGAAGAGACCAGCGAATGGCTGGACTCCTTCGACGAGGCGCTGGCCCGAGGGGGCCAGCAGCGGGCCAGGTACCTGATGCTGCGCATCCTCGAGCGCGCCCGGGAGCGCAATGTCGGCGTCCCGGCGCTCACGTCGACCGACTACGTGAACACGATCCCCACCGAGAACGAGCCGTGGTTCCCGGGCGACGAGGAGATCGAGCGCCGCTACCGCCGCTACATCCGCTGGAACGCGGCGATCATGGTGCACCGCGCGCAGCGGCCGGGCGTCGGCGTCGGCGGCCACATCTCCACCTACGCCTCGTCGGCGGCGCTGTACGAGGTCGGCTTCAACCACTTCTTCCGCGGCAAGGACCACTCCGGCGGCGGCGACCAGGTCTTCTTCCAGGGCCACGCCTCCCCCGGCATGTACGCCCGCGCGTTCCTCGAGGGCCGCCTCACCGAGCAGCAGCTCGACGGGTTCCGCCAGGAGTTCAGCCACGCGGGCGAGGGCGGCGGCCTTCCGTCGTACCCGCACCCGCGGCTGATGCCGGAGTTCTGGGAGAACCCGACGGTGTCGATGGGCCTCGGCCCGATGAACGCGATCTACCAGGCGCGGTTCAACCGCTACCTGCGCGACCGCGGCATCAAGGACACCTCCGACCAGCACGTCTGGGCGTTCCTCGGCGACGGCGAGATGGACGAGGCCGAATCGCGCGGCCTGATCCACGTGGCCGCGGGCGAGGGCCTGGACAACCTGACCTTCGTGATCAACTGCAACCTGCAGCGGCTCGACGGCCCGGTGCGCGGCAACGGCAAGATCATCCAGGAACTGGAGTCCTACTTCCGCGGCGCGGGCTGGAACGTGATCAAGGTCATCTGGGGCCGCGAATGGGACTCGCTGCTCTCGGCCGACCGCGACGGCGCGCTGGTCAACCTGATGAACGTCACGCCGGACGGCGACTACCAGACCTACAAGGCCAACGACGGCGCCTTCGTCCGCGAGCACTTCTTCGGCCGCGACCCGCGGACGAAGGAACTGGTCAAGGACCTGTCCGACGCCGACGTCTGGAACCTCAAGCGCGGCGGCCACGACTACCGCAAGGTGTACGCGGCGTACAAGGCGGCCATGGAGCACCACGGCCAGCCGACGGTGATCCTGGCCCACACCATCAAGGGCTACGGCCTCGGCCCGTCGTTCGAGGGCCGCAACGCCACGCACCAGATGAAGAAGCTCACCCTCGACGACCTGAAGCTGTTCCGGGACGCGCAGCGGATCCCGATCAGCGACGAGGAACTTGAGAAGAACCCGAAGCTGCCGCCGTACTTCCACCCGGGCCCGGATTCGCCGGAGATCGAGTACATGCGCGGCCGCCGCAAGGCGCTGGGCGGGTACCTGCCGGAGCGCCGCCCGAAGACCGCCAAGGCGCTCGTGCTGCCCGGCGACAAGGTCTACGAGGGCGTCCGCAAGGGCTCGGGCAAGCAGGAGGTCGCCACCACGATGGCGATCGTCCGGCTCATCCGCGAGCTGGCGAAGGACTCGGAGATCGGCAAGCGGATCGTCCCGATCATCCCGGACGAGGCGCGCACCTTCGGCCTCGACTCGATGTTCCCGACCGCCAAGATCTACAACCCGCACGGCCAGACCTACACCTCGGTCGACGCGAGCCTGATGCTGGCGTACAAGGAGTCCGAGAAGGGCCAGCTGCTGCACGAGGGCATCAACGAGGCGGGATCCACCGCGTCGTTCACCGCCGTCGGCACGTCGTACGCGACGCACGGCGAGCCGATGATCCCGATCTACATCTTCTACTCGATGTTCGGGTTCCAGCGCACCGGCGACGGCCTGTACGCGGCGGCGGACCAGATGGCCCGCGGTTTCGTGCTCGGCGCCACCGCCGGCCGCACCACGCTGACCGGCGAGGGCCTGCAGCACGCGGACGGGCACTCGCTGCTGCTGGCGGCGACGAACCCGGCCGTCGTGGCGTACGACCCGGCTTACTCCTTCGAGATCGCCCACATCGTCAAGGACGGCCTGCGCCGGATGTACGGCGAGACCGGCCCGGACGGCAACGGCGAGAACATCTTCTACTACATCACCATCTACAACGAGCCCTACCAGCAGCCGGCCGAGCCGGAGAACCTGGACGTCGACGGCGTCCTGAAGGGCCTCTACCGGTACTCCGACGCCCCGGCGGGCGACGGCCCGGAGGTGCAGGTGCTGGTCTCCGGCGTCACGATGCCGGACGCGCTGAAGGCGCAGAAGAGACTGGCCGAGGAGTGGGGCGTGCGGGCCGCGGTGTGGTCGGCCACGTCGTGGGGCGAGCTGCGCCGCGAAGCGGTCGAGATCGACCACGAGAACCTGCTGCACCCGGACCAGACGCCGCGGGTTCCGTACGTCACGCGGAAGCTGTCGGAGGTTTCCGGCCCGGTCGTGGCGGTGTCGGACTGGATGCGCGCGGTGCCGGACATGATCCGCCCGTGGGTGCCCACCGACATGCTCACGCTCGGCACCGACGGGTTCGGCTTCTCCGACACCCGCCCGGCCGCGCGGCGCAAGTTCCTGGTGGACGCCGAGTCGATCACCGTCGGCGCGCTGTCCGCGCTCGCCAAGCGCGGCGAGTTCGACCAGGCGAAGGTCGCCGAGGCGGCGCGCCGCTACCGGCTCGACGACGTGGCGGCCGCCGGGCCGCAGACGTCCGACTCCGGCAACGCGTGACCGTCGCTTGATTTCAGGGGCCCCTCCGGGACAGTGTCCGGGAGGGGCCCCTGCTGTGCTGATCGGCCACAAGCAGGCCGGCCCCGCAGCGGCACGCGACCGTGGCTGTGGTCGGATCGGCAACGATCGACACAGTACGGTAGACATCGGATGTATCCGGATGCCTGACGAAAGGTGGTCGAGCGTGACCCAGCGTCGCCTGCCCCGGCCCAGCGAGCTCAAAGAGATCCTGCGGCCGAAGCCGATCGTGCTCAACCCGACCGACCGGCGCCTGGCCGCCGCGCACACGATCGCCGACCTGCGGACGATCGCGCGCAAGCGGACCCCGCGCGCGGCGTTCGACTACACCGACGGCGCGGCCGAGCTCGAGGACAGCCTGCGCCGCGCCCGGCAGGCCTACCGCCGGGTGGAATTCCAGCCCAACGTGCTGCGTGGAGTGTCCGATGTGGACACCAGCAGGGAGATCCTCGGCACGCGCTCGGCGCTGCCGTTCGCGTTCGCGCCCACCGGGTTCACGCGGATGATGCAGACCGAGGGCGAGCGCGCGGTGGCCAGGGTGGCGCAGCGCAACACCATGCCGATGGCGCTCTCGACAATGGGCACCACGTCGATCGAGGACCTCGCGGCGGCCGCGCCGGACGCGCGCAAATGGTTCCAGCTGTACGTGTGGCGCGACCACGGCGCGGGCGAAGATCTGATGAATCGCGCGTGGGAGAGCGGATATGACACGCTCCTGCTGACGGTCGACACCCCGGTCGCTGGCCAGCGGCTGCGCGACGTCCGCAACGGCCTCACCATCCCGCCCGCGCTGACCCTGAAAACGTTCGCGGACGGCGCGATGCACCCGGCGTGGTGGTTCAACCTGCTGACCACCGAGCCGCTGAACTTCGCGTCGCTCAACCACTTCGGCGGCACCGTCGCGGACCTGCTGGACAAGCTCTTCGACCCGACGCTGAACTTCGACGACCTCGACTGGGTGCGCCAGACCTGGCCGGGCAAGCTCGTGATCAAGGGCGTGCAGAACGTCGACGACGCCCGCGACGTGGTGAAACACGGCGCGGACGCGGTCCTGCTGTCCAACCACGGCGGCCGTCAGCTCGACCGCGCCCCGACGCCGATCGAGCTGCTGCCCGCGACGCTGGACGAGATCCAGGACAGCGCCGAGGTCTGGGTCGACACCGGCATCCTGTCCGGCGGCGACATCGTGGCCGCGCTCGCCCGCGGCGCGAACGCGGTGCTGATCGGCCGCGCGTTCCTGTACGGCCTGATGGCGGGCGGCGAACGCGGCGTGCAGCGCTGCGTGGACATCCTGCGCACCGAGATGATTCGCACGATGCAGCTGCTCGGGGTCCGGCGGGTGGACGACCTGCGCCCCACCCACGCCACGCTCCGCTGAGCCCCCGACGTCCTTCCCCGGCCGGCGCGATCGGCGTAATCCGGTATCCAGTGACGGACATCACGTCTCCTGCCTTCGGAACATCCGAGGGGGAAGACCATGTCCGTCACGCCGAACCGCCGCGCACTGGCGATGCTGCGCGCGATCGCCGCCGGCCGAGCCGAACTCACCCGCAGCTGCGAACCGGACCTGAGGGTCGACGGCCTGCCCTGCTGCGACCAGACGACCGCGCACGATCTCGTCCGGGAAGGCCTGGTCCGCCCGGTGTCCGCGCCGGGCGGCGCGGTCGGGCAGTGGACGCGGGCCGAGTTGACCCCGGACGGGCAGCTCGCGCTCGGGGCCTGACCTCAGCGCGCCGCGGCGACGGCCTTCCCGCCGGCCACCGCGGTGCGCGCCGAGCGATTCCAGGTGACCCAGCCGTGGACGACCAGCGCGGCGAAGACGAGGTAGATCGCGGCCGAGAAGTACAGGCCGGAACTGATCTGCAGCGGCACGCCGATCGCGTCGACCACCAGCCACACGCCCCAGAACTCCACGAGCCCGACGCCTTGCGCGGCGAACGCGACGAGCGTCCCGACGAAAATCGCGGCGTCCGGCCAGGGCGCCCACGAGGCATCGAGTGCCTGGAGCGTCAGCGCCATCGCGACCGTGCCCAGCCCGAACGCACCGAGCATCACGGCCCGCTCGGTCCAGCGGCCCTTGCGCACGACGACGCCGTACACCGGGTCGGTCCGGCGGTTCCAGGCCCACCAGCCGTAGAGCGAGATGAGCAGGATCGCGACCTGCCGCCCGGCGAGCCCGCCGAGATGCGCGGACGCGTAAACGGAGAAGAGCAGGACGGTCGCGCCGACCTGCACCGGCCAGGTCCACAGCGTCCGCCGCTGCGCGAGGAACACGACCGCGAGCGCGAACACCTGCCCGGCCAGCTCGGCGATCGAGATCCACTGGCCGAACACGGTCACGCCGTGCTGCAACAGGAAGTCCACGTCGGCACCCCTTCCGATCTACGCTTCCCAACATGCAGCACGGAGCCTCCATTCCCGTGCCGATGTGAGACTGAAGACAGTCCCGCTGAGTGGACGCCGGGCAGAGGGAAGGGGCCGCGCTGCTGGAAGCAGCGCGGCCCCTTGCTCGCCCCGGTCAGCGGACCGGGAAGGCCGTCAGCGAAGCCGTCAGCCGGACTCGACTCCGGGCGACGGCACGGCCTCACCCTCCTTGCCGGTGCCGGCTCAGCGGTCCACGCGCCCGAACCCGGCGGGCGGGGTCGGCGGCTCCGGCGGCCGGCCGCCGTCCGCGGGCATCTGGCGCGTCTGCTCGCCCGGCTGCGGCAGGCTGCCCGACTGCGACTGCGGGTAGCTCTGCGTCCGGGCCTGCCCGGCCTGCGCGTGCTGCCCGCTCACCTGGCCCGGCTCGCGCGCACCGTTGCCGGAGCCGATCTGGCCCTGCAGATTGGCCAGCCAGCCGCCCCACCGTTCCTGGGCCGGTTTGATCAGGCCGCCGCCGAAGCCGACCACGATCACGCCGCCGACGGTCGCCAGCACCGCGATCAGGATCGGGCCGGTCACCGCCGTCGCGATGTTCACCTGGCCCAGCGCCGCGATGATGCCGAACGCCATCACCAGCCAGTACGCGATCGTGCTGAGCAGCCGTCCGGCCGGGCGGCCCGACAGCGCGCCCGCGACGAGGTCCCGCACGACCTTCGCGATCGCCGCCGCCACGATGATCAGCACCACCGCGACCAGGATCCTCGGCAGGAACGCGATGATGTCGTTCAGCAGCTGGCTCACCGGGTTCGACTGCCCGAACACCCCGAACGCCAGCTGCAGCGCGATCAGCAGAATGAAGTAGTAGACGAGTTTCACGAGCACCGCGGTGGCGTCGAGATTCGCGCCCTTCACCATTCCGGTCAGCCCGGTCTTCTCCACCATCCGCGTGAAACCGAGTTTTCCGAGAACGAGCCCGACGGCTTTGGACACGGCTTTCGCGATCAGCCAGCCGATCAGGAGGATGATCAGAAAGCCCACGAGTTTCGGGACGAACGTGGCCACCAGATTCCAGGCCTGTCCGAGTCCGTCCTTGAGTTGTTCACCCACGCTGGCTCCCTTCGCCGCGGTTCGACGTGGATTCCGGCACCGTCCTGTCGCACCGGGTCGCAGGACAGGTACCCACTGCACCCGAGTGCTGTGCACCACGATCGAGTGAGACGACTGGCGCGGGAAGATCAATCGCGGCCATACTTGTCCTACCGGTGGGGACCGGGGAGACGAGGCCGCTCGGCGCAGCGAAAACCGCAAGCGCCGGGCGGCCTCGAACATTTCCCGCTCTTTATTGCCGCGCGACGGCGCTTCCGAGACGAATGCGGTTCGGGTTTTCTCCGCCGTTCATCTGGTCTTCATGGTCGGGCCATCGGCGGGCCGCCGACGGATTTGCGCGCCGGCCAGCGGACGGCGGCGGAGATGTCCGGACGGAATCCCGTGCAGGCCCGGTCTGTGCGGTGCGCATTCGCGTTGCGCGGCAGCCCGCGGCGGCGAATTGCGGGCCTTCCGCTCGCGTGCCGGATAACCGCGCAGCGGCAATAGCGCGCGGGCGAGATGCCGTACGAAGGTCGATAACCGGTGTTCGGCCGACGACCGGAACGGCGCGCCCTCGCGAGGGCGGCGTTCACGCAACTCACCCGATACCGCTAACCCACATGGGTGAGGGCTCCCGCCGCCCGGGTCCCGCACCGGACCGACAGGTCCACCGAGAGTAGCGGCTTTCGGAGAAGAACCAGCGGGCCGCGGCATTCCGCCGCGGCCCGCTGTCCGGAACTCCGCGGTCAGGCAGCGCGCAGCGCGTCCCGCAGCTTCACCTTCGCGCCGGTGCGCATCACCGCGTTGCGGTAGATCCGCGCGGCCAGCCAGATCAGCGCCGGGATGAGCGCGATGACCAGGCCGACCGACAGCACCGCCTCCCACACCGGCACGCCGCCCATCGCCAGCCGCATCGGCATCAGCGTCGGCGCGAACACCGGGATCACCGACAGCACCTCGGCCAGCGGGCTCCCCGGATTCGACGGCAGGATCGAAATCCCCACCACGTACCCGGCGATCACGAACATCAGCGCGGGCATGGTCGCGCCGCCCACGTCCTCCTGCCGCGACACCAGCGCGCCGAGCGCGGCGAACACGATCGAATACATGAAGAACCCGAGCAGATACCAGACGATCAGCCAGATCACGGTGCCGATCGCCGCGTTCGCCGAGATCGTGAGCACGCCGAACCCGAGCCCGGCCGCGACACCGGCCACGCCGATCGCCAGCATCTGGATCAGCCCGACGACGCCGATGCCGAGCACCTTCCCGGCCATCAGCTGCCACGGTTTGATCGTCGAGAGCAGCAGTTCGACCACCCGCGAGGTTTTCTCCTCGACGACGCCCTGGGCCACGCTCTGCCCGTTGAGCATCAGCGAGAGGTAGATCAGGATGCCCGCGATGATGCCGAGCACCAGCTGCTGCCCGTTGTAGTCGTACGGTTTCTCGAGCGGCGGCAGTTCGTCGATCGTCGCCTCGGCGGTCGCCTGGCGCACCTTCGCCGGGTCGCCGCCGAGAGACTCGATCTGCTGGTTGAGCGCCAGCTGCCCCTCAAGCACGGTGAACGTGTTCTTCAGTTTCGCGTCCAGGTCCTTTTTCACCTGGACGTGCAAGCGCTTCGCGTCCTGCACCAGCAGCGCGTCGATCGAACCGTCCCGCAGCTTGTCCTGGCCCGCCTTCTCGTCGGGCACCTGCTGCGTCGCGACGGTCTGGCCGATCGACTTCGCCGTCGCGCTCAGCGGCTGTGCCAGCTGCGCGGCGGCCGGCACGTAGCCGACCGTCGCGTCGGCGCTCCCGCTGCCGTTGAAGAGCTTGAAGACGAGCGCCAGCCCGACGACGATGACCACCATCACCAGCGTGGTGATGCGGTAGGCCTTGGAATTGACCCGCGTGCTGATTTCCCGCCCGGCCACGAGGCCGACCGCGGACATCGGGCTCATCTGGACTCCTGCCCCGGTCATGCCGCGGCCTCCTGCTGCTGCTCGGACACGACAGAACGGAACAACTCGGTCAGGGACGGCAGTTTCCGGGCGAATTCCCGCACCGGGCCGGTCGCCAGCGCGGCGCGCAGCACCGCCTGGTCGTCCGCGCCGTCGGCCAGTTCCAGTTCGGTCACCGCTGCCCTGCGCCCGACCACGGTCACCCCGGACAGCCCGGCCGCCCAGTTTTCGGGAGCCTCGGGAGCGTCGACGAGCAGCCGGACGGTCCCGCCGGCGCGCAGTTCCGCCACCGTGCCGGACGCTTCCATCCGTCCACTCCGGACAATCCCGATCCGGTCGCACAGCCGTTCCACCAAATCCAGCTGATGGCTGGAAAACACGACCGGAACGCCCTCGGCCGCCTTCTCCTTCAGCACGTCGCTCATCACGTCGACGGCCACCGGGTCCAGCCCGGAAAACGGTTCGTCCAGCACCAGAATCCGCGGTTCGTGCACCAGCGCGGCGGCCAGCTGCACGCGCTGCTGGTTGCCGAGGCTGAGCTTCTGCACCTCGTCCTCGCGGCGCGCGGCCACGCCGAGGCGTTCGGTCCACCGCTCGCTCGACGCCTTCGCCGCGGCGGCGGGCATTCCGTGCAGCCGGGCCAGATACGTGAGCTGGTCGCCGACCTTCATTTTCGGGTAAAGCCCGCGTTCCTCGGGCATGTAACCGATCTGCCGGCGGGTCTCGTGCGTGATCGGCTCGCCCGCGTAGCGCACCTGGCCCGCGTCGGCGCTCAGCACGCCGAGCGCGATCCGCATCGTGGTCGTTTTGCCCGCCCCGTTGCTGCCGACGAATCCGAAAAGCTCGCCCGGCCGCACCTCGAACGTCATTTTCTCGAGCGCCACCACGGCGCCGTACCGCTTCGAGATCCCGTCGATCTCCAGTCCGGGCTCTGGCATGGCCCGTCCCCCTGTTCTCTTTTCGCCCGGGGCGATCCCCTGCCACCCCACCCGGGATCCTAGGCACTTCGGCCGAACTCCGCCCACCGCCTGAGGTCGCCGCCGCGTCCGCCTAAAGTTGCGGGTCGCGGGCGGCACGTAGGATCGGATCCGACATGGCCGACACCACGGGACGTCCCGCGCGCAAGCACCACGGGCTGTCCGCGAAAACCCTGCGCAGCCTGGAGCACGCCTCCGGGCGGCTGGCGAGCGCGAGCGTCGCGGAAATGGAACGCCGCCTGGTGTGGTTCGCGCGGCTGCCCGCCGACCAGCGCGCCAGCGTCCTGCTCATCACGCAGACCGGGGCCAGCGGATTCGTCGCGTGGCTGCGGGATTCGAAAGAAGCGCTGCAGCTCACCACCGAGGCCTTCCGCGACGCGCCGACCGAAGTGTCGCGCTGGATCAGCCTGCGCCAGGCCGTCGCGATGGTGCGGCTCGCGATCGAGGTATTCGAGGAGCAGCTCCCCGAATTCGCCGCGTCGGAGGCCGAACGTGCCGCGTTGATCGAAGGAATTCTGCGCTACGGCAGGGAAATCGCTTTCGCCGCGGCCAACTCCTACGCCGCGGCGGCGGAAGCGCGCGGCGCGTGGGACGCCCGGCTCGAAGCGCTCGTGGTCGACGGAATCGTCCGCGGGGACGCCGAAGAATCCGTCCTTTCGCGGGCCGCGGCGCTGGGCTGGGATCCGGCGGCGGCAGCGACCGTGTTGGTGGGGAATCCGCCCTCCGACGACCCGCCGACGGTGGTTTTCGACGTCCGCGCCCGCGCCGCGCGCGTCGGCCGCGCGGTACTGCTGTCGGTGCAGGGCTCGCGGCTGGTGATCGTGATCGGCGGCCCCACCGAGGGCGGGCCGAAGGAACGCGAAATCCTCGCCCGGATGTCAACGGTGTTCGCCGACGGCCCGGTCGTGGCCGGTCCGACAGTGCCGACGCTGGCCGAGGCGCACCACAGCGCGGCCGAAGCCCTGTCCGGGCTGCGGGCGGTGGTCGGCTGGCCCGCCGCGCCGCGCCCAGTGCGCTCCGACGATCTCCTCCCCGAACGCGCACTCTCCGGCGACCCCGGCGCGGAACGGCTGCTGGTCGACCTGGTGGCCCGGCCGCTGGAAGAAGCCGGAGCGGCCTTGCAGCGGACGGTCGAGACCTATCTGGACACTGGCGGAGTGCTGGAACGGTGCGCGCAAACGCTGTTCGTGCACCCGAACACGGTCCGGTACCGGCTGCGCAAAGCCGCCGAACTCACCGGCCGCAACCCGACCGACGCCCGCGACGCGCTGGTGCTGCGGGTCGCGCTGACGGTGGGCAGGCTCGCCCGCGCCCGCGGGCTTTGGTGACCGCCTGAGCCGGGCGCCGCTGCCGCACCCGATGCGGGCGTTCGGTGCGTTGTGCCGCTTCGCGGCCGTTGGGCGCAGCCCGCTACGGAGATGCGGAGCACCCGGCCGGGCCGCTTGGCTTCCTGCTCCGGCGACCGGCAGCCGAGGACAACTGGTGGCGTCGGACGCCACATGGGGGACATCCCGTACCCGAGCCCGCGTCCGGTGGAAGCGCCGCTGATCTCCGGCCCGCCGCTCCGAGGCGCGAGCAAGCCGTGACAGGGGCGTGGCGAGCGCGTGGCGGGTGACGGACTTCACGGCAAGCGCTGGTTGAATCCCACAAGGCGGATGGGTTAAGGACCGGGTTCTCCGGCGGGTCTTTGGAGGTTTCCTCCAATTACGCCGCACGGACTTGGTGACCGCCCGCATCTGAAGCACTGACCGGTCCCGTGGTCTCATAGACACCGTGACAGTTGCAGTCCTCTCCCCCGGCCAGGGTTCCCAAGCCCCCGGCATGCTCGCTCCGTGGCTCGAGCTCGACGGTGCCCGCGCGCGCGTCGAAGAGTGGTCCGCCCGCTGCGGGCTCGACCTGATCCGGCTCGGCACGGAGGCCGGAGCCGAGGAGATCCAGGACACCGCTGTCGCGCAGCCGCTGATCGTCGCGCTGTCCCTGCTGTCCTTCGAGCACCTGCCGGTCCCCGCGGACGCCCCGGTCGCCGGCCACTCCGTCGGCGAACTGGCCGCGGCCGCGATCGCCGGCGTGCTCAGCCCCTCCGACGCCGTCGCGCTCGCCGCGGTCCGCGGCGCGGAGATGGCCAAGGCGTGCGCGCTCGAACCGACGTCGATGGCCGCGGTGATGCTCGGCGACCCCGAGGAAGTCGCCGCGTGGCTGGAAAGCCAGGGCCTCGCCGCCGCGAACCGCAACGGGGCCGGGCAGATCGTCGCCTCCGGGTCCGCCGCCGCGATCGAGCGCATCGTCGCCGAGCCGATGGAGGGCACGAAGATCCGTGCGCTCAAGGTCGCCGGCGCCTTCCACACGCCCTACATGGCGCCCGCGGAAGACGCCCTGCGCGAGCACGCCGCCGGCCTCTCCCCGGCCGACCCGGCGCGCCCGCTGCTGTCCAATGCCGACGGTCAGGTCGTCCCGAGCGGCGCGGAGTACCTGCGCAGGCTCGTCGCCCAGGTGACCCGCCCGGTCCGCTGGGACCTCACCATGGACGGGCTCGTCTCGCTCGGCGTGGACCGCACCGTCGAACTGGCGCCCGCGGGCACCCTGACCGGACTGGTCAAGCGGCAGCTCAAGGGCGTCGTCACCACTACCACCGCGCTGAAGTCGCCCGCCGAGCTGGCGGCGCTGCGCGAGGAGGANGGCTTCGGCAGCTACCAGCCGGACCGGATCGTCACGAACGACGACCTGTCGCAGGTCATGGACACCAGCGACCAGTGGATCCGCGACCGCGTCGGCATCGTCGAGCGGCGGTTCGGCGAGAAGGACGACGTGCTGGTCGACTACGCCGTCGCCGCCGGGTCCGAAGCGCTCGCCGACGCGGGCGTCGACGCGTCCGAAGTGGACACCGTCATCGTGCCCAACTGCACCATGCCCTCGCAGATCCCGAACGCGGCCGGGCAGATCGCCGCGCGGATCGGCGTCCCGAGCCCCGGCGCGTTCGACCTCAACGCCGCGTGCGCCGGATTCTGCTACGGCCTCGGCGTCGCCTCCGACCTCGTGCGCGCGGGCTCGGCGAAGAAGGTCCTCGTGATCGGCGCGGAGAAACTCACCGACGTGGTGGACCCGGCCGACCGCGCGAACGCGATCATCTTCGCCGACGGCGCGGGAGCCGCGGTGGTCGGCGGGTCCGACGAACCGGGCATCGGCCCGGTCGCGTGGGGCAGCGCGGGCGACCTCGTCGACCTCATCTACATGCGCGATCACCAGTGGATCTACCAGGAGGGCCAGTCGGTCTTCCGCTGGGCGACCACGCAGATCGCGCCGATCGCGCTGCGCGCGCTCGAAGCCGCCGGGCTGCAACCGTCCGATGTGGACGTGCTGGCGCCGCACCAGGCGAACCTCCGGATCGTCGAGTCGATCGCCAAGAAGCTGCGCGCCAAGGGGGCGCGCGAGGACATGGTGGTGGCCGACGACATCAAGTACTCGGGCAACACCTCGTCCGCTTCGATCCCGATGGCGCTGGACCACATGCGCAAGGCGGGAACGGCGAAAAGCGGCGACGTGGTGCTGGCGGTCGGCTTCGGAGCCGGGCTTTCCTATGCCGCGCAGGCGTTCGTCCTGCCCTGAGCGATACTTCCCCCGCGGGCGCCGTGCCCGCGAGCGGACCTCCAGAAGAACCGAGAAGGGAACAACACCGATGGCTGACAACACTGAGATTCTCGCCGGCCTCGCCGAGATCGTCGAAGAGGTCGCCGGCGTGGCTCAGGACGACGTCACCGCCGAGAAGTCGTTCGTGGACGACCTGGACATCGACTCGCTGTCGATGGTCGAGATCGCCGTGCAGGCCGAGGACAAGTTCGGCGTCAAGATCCCGGACGACGAGCTGGCCAACCTGAAGACCGTCGGCGACGCGGTGAACTACGTCTCCGCCAACTCGAAGTAAGTCCTCTTCGTACCCGGGCCCCGGTCCGGAGCCGACCTTGGGGAGACACCCATGAGCAACATCGACGTCGTGATCACCGGTATGGGCGCGACCACGCCGCTGGGCGGGGACGTCGCGTCCACCTGGGACGGTCTGCTGGCCGGCCGCAGCGGGATCCGCACGATCGAGGCGGACTGGGCGGCGGAGCTGGACCTGCCGGTGCGGATCGCGGCGCAGCTCGCCGTCGAGCCGACCGACATCCTGCCCCGCGTGCAGGCCCGCCGGCTCGACCGGTGCGAGCAGGTGGCGATCATCGCCGCCCGCCAGGCCTGGGCCGACGCCGGGTTCGCCGAGCAGACCGACGAGCACGCCGACGTCGAACCGGAACGCCTCGGCGTCTCGATCGGCACCGGGGTCGGCGGGCCGGTGACCCTGCTGACCCAGAACGATCTGTTGCACCAGCAGGGTCTTCGCAAGGTCTCGCCGCTGACCGTGCCGATGCTGATGCCGAACGGTCCCGCCGCGCACGTGGGCATCGACCTGAAGGCGCGGGCCGGGGTGCACTCGCCCGCGTCGGCGTGCGCGTCCGGAGCCGAGGGCATCGCGAACGGCTTCGAGATGATCCGGTCCGGCCGGGCCGACGTGGTGGTCGCGGGCGGTTCCGAGGCGTGCATCCACCCGATCACCGTCGCCGGGTTCGCCCAGGCGCGCACGGTGTCGACGCGCAACGACGACCCGGCCGCGGCGTCGCGTCCGTTCGACGTGAGCCGCGACGGCTTCGTGCTCGGCGAGGGCTCCGGCGTCGTCGTGCTCGAACGTGCCGACCGCGCGAAGGCCCGCGGCGCGCGGATCTACGCGAAGCTGGCCGGCTACGGCCTGACCTCCGACGCCTACCACATCACGGGCAACCACCCGGAGGGCATCGGGCAGATCGCGGCGATGCGCGCGGCGATGACGATGGCCGGACTGTCCCCTTCGGACATCGGCCACGTGAACGCGCACGCGACGTCCACTGTGGTCGGCGACATCGGCGAGGCGGCCGCGATCCGGTCGGCGATCGGCGAGCACCCGGTGGTCACCGCGCCGAAGGGCGCGCTCGGCCACCTCGTCGGCGGGGCGGGCGCGGTCGAGGGCATCGCGACGATTCTCGCGCTGTACGAGGGAGTCGTGCCCGCGACGCTGAACCTCACCGAACTGGACCCGAAGGTGCAGCTCGACGTCGTGGCCGGGGAGAACCGCAAGGTCGAACTCGCCGCGGCGCTGTCCAACTCGTTCGGTTTCGGCGGGCACAACACCGCGCTGCTGTTCACGCCGGCGAGCTGAGTCCCCTTTTCACGCTGAAGGGCCCCTGCGGGAATTTCTCCCGCAGGGGCCCTTCAGCGTTTCACCGGGTTTTCAGCACTTGTCGTGTTCGGTGGCCGTGCCGTCGACGGTGTCGATCCGGTACGAGCCGTGCTCGAATTTCATCGGCAGCACCAGCCGCCAGTGGATGCACTTCTCCGGGAAGTCGACCGGGGCCTCGTCGAGCGACTGGGTGCTGGTGAACCCGACCAGGGCCCGCAGCGTTCCCTGCGCGCCCGGTTCGATGCGGTACAGCATGACGTCGACGTCCTTCGTGGACCGGAAGTTGCGGTGCCAGTCCGCTTCCGGCGTCTTGCTGNGTCTTGCTGCGGCGCGCGTCGCTGACCGTCTCGGTCCAGGCTTCGTAGTTCTTCTGGTTCAGCGCGGTGAAATAGGCCTTCAGCACGGTGCGGACGGCGGCGTCCTGCGGGTGGTTCTGGGCGTCCGGGGTGACCCCGACCTCGACCGCGCCGGACTTGTCGGCCGAACCGCCGCTGGTCGTGGCGGACGGCGCCATGGCCTCGCTGTCGGTCGCACGCGGGGAATCGGGGCGGCGGTACAGCTCGCGGGCGAGCAGACCTCCGGCGACGGTGATGGACAGCACCACCACGAGCACGGGGATCAACCACCGCTGACGGGACGGCGGGGCCGGGTGAACGCTCACCCGGGTGAGGGTACCGTCCTCGCTCACCCGACCTGGTGCAGCCAGGTGACCGGGGCGCCGTCGCCCGCGTGCCGGTACGGCTCAAGCGCCTCGTCCCAGGCCGCGGCGAGGAGTTCGTCGAGTTTGTGCGCGAGGGTTTCGCCGCCGCGGGTCATGCTGACGAGCGCGCGCAGCTGGTCCTCGCCTACGACGATGTCGCCGTTGGCGCTGGTGCGGCCGTGCCAGAGGCCGAGTCCGGGCGCGAAGCAGAACCGCTCGCCGTCGACGCCCGCGCTGGGTTCCTCGGTGATTTCGAAGCGCACCATCGGCCACGCCTTGAGCGCGCCGGCGAGTTTGCCCGCGGTTCCTGCGGGCGCGCTCCAGCTGCATTCGGCCCGGAGCTGTCCCGGACTGGCCGGCTGGGCCGTCCACTTCAGCTCGACGCGGGCGCCAAGGGTGCCCGAAATAGCCCACTCGACGTGCGGACATACCGCAGACGGCGACGAGTGGACGTACACCACGCCTCGGGTGCTGCCACGGGTGCTCACTGCTGACCTCCGCTTGTTCGACGAGGGACGTCTTCCCCTACGACCTCTCGAACCTTGCGCAGGTTGCGTAGCCTCCACGGCAGTTCCCGACCTGTGTAGCACATTCTGCACCCCAACCGTGCCGTTTGGCCACATGAACACCACAAGTCGCAGCGGACGACCCATTGTGGTGAGGCACGCCGACGCGAGGGCGCGGAGCATGGTTCCGGCGGCCCGGCACGCTAGCGTGGTGCACCGGAAACGCTGCGGATTCGACAGGAGATTTCGGTGCGACTGGTCCGTCTCGGGCAGCAGCCCTCGCGCGTCGCGGAAGACGTGCGGGCCGCACTGGCCTCCCTCGGCCGGGGGAGCACGGTGATCGGCGGCGTCGCGCTCGTCGGCGCCCGCCCGGCCGGAGACCGTCCGGTCGAGGCGGTCGTCGTGCTGCCCGCGGGCGTGCTGGTCGTGATCGGCGTGGACCTGCCCGACCCGGCCCTGCGCCTCGAAGCGCCGCTGGGCGGCCCGTGGAAAGCGGACGGCTGGCCCCTGGTCCACGGCGACGACGTCAACCCCGCCACCGAAGCGCTCGACCTGTCCCAGGAATGCGAACGCCGCATCGCGGAGCTCGGCGGAGGCCCGGTCGGCACGATCGTGGCGGTCGGCCCGTACGTGGAAACGGTCGACCAGCCGCCGGGCGACCTCGCGGGCCCGGTCCGGGTCCTGCACCCGACGCCGACGACCATGCTGGCGGCGACGGTCTCCCTGGCCACGGCGCGGCATCCGCGGTCGGTGGACCAGGCGCGGGCGTTGATCGCGGCGCTGGCGCCGGATGCGCCGGAGCTTTCGGACGAGGTTTTGCGCGGAGAAGGGTTCGTCCGGTTCGCGGACGACGTTCCGGTTCCTCCTGGGCCCCGGTCTCCCGGTGGGTCCGCTGGCGCTGCTTCGGCTGGTTCGGCCGGTGCTGCTGGCGTTGCCAGCGCTGGCCCGGCGAGCAATCGCACTGCCGCCGCGAACTCCGGTTCCTCGACGGGCCCCGCTCTGGCAGCTCCTGGAAGCGACGCCGGGCCGAGCACAGCCGCCGCTGCCAGCCCAGGAACGGCCGCGGTCTCCGCAGGCGCCGCTGCCGGCCCAACGGCCGGGGTCTCCGCAGGCACCGTCGGCGCTGCTGCGTCGACGGCGGCGACGTCCGGCCCTGCCGGAGCCGCCGCCGAGCCCGGTGCGGCTGGGTCCGGTTCCGGCTCGCCAGGTCCGGGAAACTCCGCTCCAGACTCGGCCCGGGTCGATGCTGCCGGGTCAGGCGCCACCGGGTCGAACACTTTCGCTTCCGGCGCCGCTCCGTCCGGCGCCGTCGGATCGGGGGCAGCCGCATCCGGTGCCGCCGGTTCCGGCTCGGCCAAGCCCGACGCTGCCGGTTCGGGTCCGGCTGGTTCCGCCAGCGCTGGCACCGATGCCGCGATCGCGGCTGGACGATCCACCGCGGATGCCGTCACCGGCGACACCGCGGGGCCGCAAAACCCAGCCGGTGCCGAAGATGCCCGGGGCCTTCCCGTCTTCCCTGGCAACGGCACTACCGCTTCGGGCGCTATGGAGCCGAAGGCTGCTGCTTCCCCCAGCAACCCTTCCGCCGCTCCCCCGGTGCCGCGGCCGAAGATCATCGCGGTGCGGCCGCCTCGGCCGGAGATTCCGCCGATCGAACTGGGGTCGCTTTCGGAAGCGCCTGCCGAGTCCGCTGCCCCGCCCGAGGCTCCGACCGAGAAGATGCCGTCACCGGCGAAACCGCGGGACGCCGGACGTCCACGCGGAGCCGTTCCGCCGGTCGTGCCCGGGAACGGGCCCTGGCCGAGCAGTCCGCCGCAACCGGCTCCGGCCGCGGGCGAGGGAGCGATGCCGGCCGCCGACCCCGGTACCAGTGCGGGGGCAGGAACCGGATCGGGACCAGCCAGTCCCGGAACCGGAGCACCAGCCACCGGAGCGGGAGCGGAGACAACCGCCGCCGCAGGACCCGGCACCGGGGCAGGGGCGACCGCCGCGGCGGGAACCGGCGCCGGGGCAGCCGGAGCCGGGCCGGACGCCCCGGCCGGGCCCGGAAAACCGGCCTCCCGGACGGTCAAGTGGGTGCCGATCGCGGCGATCGTCTTGCTGGTCGCCCTGGTGGTGTCGGCGATCGTCGTGGCGACAAACGGCGGAGACGACACCGCCGCGGCACCGCCCGCCGGCAGTGCGCCGCCGAGCAGCGTGCCGAGTCCGGCACCGAGCAGCGCGAAGCCGAGCGTCCCCCCGGCCCCGGCCCTCGCCTTCGAACCCCGGGCGAGCAGCGCCGACCAGAAGTGCGCCTCGCACGCTTTCGGGGACGTCCAGGCGAGTCTCCAGCAAACCAGCTGCTCCGCGGTCCGCCGCGCGAGCTACACGGCGCTCGTGGACGGACGGACGGCCGCGGTCACCGTCGCGGTGGTCGAGTTTTCCGATGCCGGGCAGGCCAATCACCTCAAGCAGGTCGCCGACAATCCGGGCGGCGGCGGAATCCTGGACGTCGCCACGGAAACCGGCAAGTGGCCCTCGGGCCCGCCGCAGTTCGACGGCGCCGCCTACGCCAGCAAGATCGACGGGAACGGCGTCCGGATCGTGCAGGCGGTCTGGCAACCCGGACCGTCCACTGCGGACGATCCCGGCCTCGCCCGCGCGGCGAAAGGCGCGCTCGACTTGCAGCTGCCGTCCTGAGGGAACAGCTCAGCGGCCGATCGCGTCGAGTTCGCCACTGCCCTGCCGAGCGAACGGCTAGGCCACCAACCACACCCAACCCGCCACCGCCACACCGAGCGAACAGCTCAGCCACCAACCACGCTCAACTCACCGCCGCCACACCGAGCGAACAGCTCAGCCACCAACCACACCCAACCCGCCACCGCCACACCGAGCGAACAGCTCACTGCCACCCGTTCTCCAGCAGGTCGAACGCCACGTCGACAACCCGCGGCGGATCGTCCGAACGATCGGCCAGCGCAGCCGTCTCCAACGCGAAATGGGCGAGCACCGCGCACCGCGGATCGTCCTCGGGCGCACCGGTTTCCTCCGTGATCACGCGGCTCAGCGTGTGCTCGTGCCCCATCCACATCTTGTGCCAGTACTCGGCGAGCGCGGGCGTCTCCCGCACCAGCCGCAGCAGCGGTTCGGCCTCGGCGCGGATGCCGGAGGTCGCCCGCACGTGGATGTGCGCGCGCAGCGCCTCCAGCACCGACGTGCCTTCCGGGCGGTCGCGGACGGCCGAGACCAGCGCCTCGTCCACCTCGGGCTCCCGGTCGAAAACGAGAGCTTCCTTCGTCGGGAAGTGCTTCATCAGCGTGGTGGTGGACACGTCGGCGGCGTCGGCGATCTCGCGCACGGTCACCTGGTCGTAGCCCCGCTCCAGGAACATCCGCAGGGCGGCGTCGGCCAGCGCCTGACGGGTCGCCGCCTTTTTGCGTTCACGCCGGCCGGGAACGGGGGCACTGGTCATGCCCCCGACGCTACCGGACCGCACCGTCGTTCAGAGCCCGTAAGCCTCCAGCAGCCGCAGCCACACCTCGCTGATCGTCGGGAAGGCGGGGACCGCGTGCCACAACCGGTCCAGCGGCACTTCGCCGACGACCGCGATCGTCGCCGAGTGCAGCAGTTCCGCCACGTCCTGGCCGACGAACGTGACACCCAGCACGACGCCGCGTTCGGTGTCGACGACCATGCGCGCTTTGCCCTGGTACCCATCGGCGTGCAGCGAGGAACCGGCGACCGCGATGTCGATGTCCACCACCCGGTCCGCGGACCCGTCGCGCGCCTCGGTCAGGCCGACCGACGTCACCTCCGGATCGGTGAACACCACTTGCGGCACCGCGTGATGGTCGGCGGTCGCGCTGTATCGGCTCCAGGGTTCGGTCGAGATCTCCTCGCCGCGGGCGCGGGCGGCGACCGAGTCCCCGACGACGCGAGCGGCGTATTTTCCCTGGTGGGTCAGCAAAGCACGGCCCGTGACGTCGCCCGCGGCGTACAGCCAGCCACCCTCCACAGCGGACACTCGGCCGCTTTCGCCGACCTGGAGCGGGCCGTCGGTGGGCAGGCCGAGGACGTCCAGCCCGATTGTGCTGGTCGCGGGCGCGCGGCCGGTGGCGACCAGGAGCTCGTCGACGACGATCTCGCCGCCGCCGGACAGTTTCAGCCGCGCACCACCGTCCACACTGGACACTTCGGTCAAGCCCGAGTTCGTGTGCGCGCGGACGCCCGCCTCGCGCAATCCGTCCAGGACCAGGTCTCCGGCGAACCCGGGCAGCCGGGGCAGCGGGCGTTCGCCGGTGATCACGAGGTCGACCCGCGCGCCGAGCCGGGCCCACGCCTGCGCCATCTCGACGCCGACCACACCGCCGCCGAGCACGCCGAGCCGTCCGGGCACCTCGGTCGCCGACGTCGCTTCCCGCGAACCCCACGGCTTGATGGTGTCCAGCCCCGGAATCCGCGGCGTGCGCGGAACGCTGCCGGTGCACACGATCACCGCGTGCCGGGCGGTGAAAACGCGGCCGTCGTCGAGGGTGACCTCGCGCTCGCCGGTGATCCGGCCGTAGCCGCGCACGGGTTCGATGCCCGCGCCGCGCGCCCATTCGACCTGGCCGGAGTCGTCGCCCTTGCCGGTGAACCAGTCGCGGCGGGCGAGCACCTTTTCCGCGTCGAGCGCGTCGCCGATCGGCACGCCGGGCATCCGCTTGGCCGCGGCGAGCAGGTTTCCCGGGCGCAGCAACGCCTTGCTCGGGATGCAGGCCCAGTACGAACACTCCCCGCCGAACCGTTCGTGTTCGAGGAGCGCCACCTTGAGCCCGCCCTTGGCGGCCCGTTCGGCGGCCACTTCCCCGACCGGACCCGCCCCGATGACCACGACGTCGAAAGTCTCAGCTGCCATGAGCACAGCGCACACCACCGCGCAGGTTCGCGCAAGCCTGCCGGTATTCTCGTCCGAGAGCTGCAAGAAACCGGCGGCACCGCGGAATCCGGGTCGTCGCCGTGCCGGTTGCACGCACGACCACGATCGAGCACGGGAGGCTCCCTTGGCGAGGAACACTGCTGTCCGCATTCAGGACGACCTGACCGGAGGACGCGCGGCCGAGACCGTCGCCTTCGCGCTGGACGGCGTCGAGTACGACATCGACCTCGGCGCCCGCAACGCGACCGCGCTTCGGCGGCTGCTGGAGCGGTACGCCAAGGCAGGCCGCCGGACGGGCGGACGGAAACTGCGGCCGCGGCTCGTTGCCGGGGCGAAGAAGACCGAGCCGAAGCCGGCGGCGGAGAAAGCGGCCGCGGCGGGCAAGGCCGGGAAAGCCGTTGCTGGCAAGAGGACTGCTGCCGCCGGTACCGCGAAGACCGCCCGAACGGGTGGCGCGACCGGGGCTGCCGGCCGGACCGCGCGCAAGTCCGCCGCCGCCAAGCGGGCGAAGGCCGCGACCAAGACCACCGCGAAGACGACCAGCGCCGCGACAGCCAAGCCCGCGCCCAAGCCGACGAAGGCCGCCGCGATCAAGACCCCCGCAGCGACCGCCAAGACACCCACACCCGCAAAGACCGCCCCGGCCAAGACCCCCGCAGCGACCGCCAAGACACCCACACCCCCGAAGACCGCCCCGGCCAAGACCGCCGCAGCGACCGCCAAGACACCCGCACCCGCGAAGGCCGCCCCGGCAGCGACCAAGTCCGCCGCCAAGCCGCGCCGCCGCGCCGCCAGCGCAGTGCCGCAGGTGCTGTTCTCCTCCTCCAGCAACTGATCCGTCCGTGCGGAGGCCCCTGAGGGAATCTGACTCCCTCAGGGTTGCCCGCACGGACTTCCGTTACGAACGCTGGCGTCCCTCGGCATGCCAGTCCGGGTATTCGTAGCGGCTCCACAGCAATGCCCGCTGCCGCTCCAGCTCCCCCGGCGCCGGTTCGCGCGGCGGGAGCGGACCGAGCAGTCCCGCCGCGGCCGCGCGGACGGTGTCTTCCACTTCCGCCAGCGGCAACCGCACCCCGTGGTCAAGCAGGGACGCGACCTTGCTCCGGTGCGAATCCAGCGGCTTCGGGTCCGGCGGCGGACCGGTGAGATACGCGCCGACGCGAGCGGCATCGGTGTCGACCAGCAGCGTCGAATGCGCCAGCAGCACGTCTTTGGTCCGGAATACCGCGAACCCGCACAGTTTCGCGTCGCCGACGAAGATCCCGCGGTCGCCGATCTTGGCCGGAAGGCCGAGTTTCTCCACCGCGGCGGCCATCACGAGACCAAGCATTTCCAACGGACGCGGCGCGGGGCCGGGCACCACGAGCGTCACGTTGAGATTGCCCGGGTCGTGGAACACCGTGCCGCCGCCGCTGGCTCGCCGCAGCACCGGAACGCCGTCACGAGCGCATTCGTCCACGCGGACCTCGCGGGCGATTCGCTGACCGCGGCCGACAACCACGCACACCGGGTTCCGCCACAGCCACACCACCGGCGCTGTCGGCCCCTCGCGCAGCAGCGCCTCGTCGAACGCCAGGTTGAGCACTGGGTCGGTGAACTCGGCTCGGACTTCCGACCCGCTCGGCATAGCGTTCCTCCACGATCTGCTGGACCCCGGGATCGTAGAACAGGCTCAGGAGGCGGCCGGTCCGAGCAGGTCCCAGCGGTTGCCCGCGAGGTCGCGGAACACGGCGACCCGGCCGTAGGGCTCGGTCCGCGGTTCGCCGAGGAACTCCACCCCGGCGTCCCGCATCCGCTCGTAGCTGGCCGCGAAGTCGTCCACCCGCAGGAAAAACCCGACCCGGCCGGCGTGCTGGTCGCCGACCGCACGGGACTGCCGTTCGCCGTCGGCCTGCGCCAGCAGGATGCCGGTTTCGCCGCCGGGCGGGCGGACGACCACCCATCGTTTGGGGCGGCCGTCGTTGGTGAGCGACGGCGAGTCCTCGGCCAGGTCGAAGCCGAGCGCGCGGGTGAAGAAGGCGATCGCCTCGTCGTAGTCGTCGACGATGATCGCGGTCAGCTGCAGGAAGGCCACGGGCGCTAAGACTGCCAGTGCGCCGCGCCGAGCAGAATCATCCGGAGCCGTTTTTCCGCCGCGACCAACGTGCGCTCGTCGGCGGCGGTGTCGCCGGGACGGATGTCCAGCAGTTCGGCGACCGTGCCGAGCATCGCGGTGACGATGAGGTCGGCCAGCAGGTGCAGGTCCTCGGTGGGCCAGGTGCGCAGCGGATCGAAGCGCGCCAGGTCCAGCGCCAGATCGCTGGAGAACATCCGCATCTCGACCGCGATCGCCCGGGACACCGCGCCCGGCCCGGCGTAGCGCTCGCGCGTGACGAACCGGAAGTGGTCCTCGTGCTCGCGGACGTGCCGGTGCAGCGTGTGCACCGAAGCCCGGATCATGCCGCCGTAGCCGCTCTGCTCGGTGCGNCGGTGCGCGCGCCGCGAAGCAGCCCGCGCAGCGTGCGCGTGGTCTCCTCGACCAGCGCGACGCCCAGCTCCTCCATCGACGAGAAGTGCCGGTAGAACGCCGTCGGCACGATGCCCGCGCCCTTCGCGACCTCGCGCAGCGAAAGGCTGGCGAAACTCCGGTCGGCGAGCAGGTCGAGCGCCGCGTCGAGCAGCGCCTGACGGGTGCGCTGTTTGCGCTCCTGCCGGCTCACCGGGCCGGCCGGCTCCTCGGCTGCGGACACGTCGAGCAGCGTACTGGCGATCGCCGCATGGCCCACGTCACATCACCTCGCTTCCGCGTTGACAGGCCCCGGGGCCGTGCCCCCACACTAGTCAGTGTACGACTGTGCACTCAACCTTCTGGAGGGGTGATGACCGCACTGCTCCCGCGCCGCGTGCGCGGGCTCGTCTCGCTCGCCGAGGCGCTGCTCACCCCGCACGGCGCGGACCGGTACCTCGAACTGGTCGACCCGATGCTGGTGCGGCGCGAGATCCGCGGCCGCGTCACCGCCGTGCGGCATCAGACGCCGGACACCGTCACCTTCACGGTGCGGCCGAGCCGGGCATGGCAGGGCTTCCGCGCGGGCCAGTACGTGCGGATGCAGGTGGAGATCGACGGCGTGCGCCGCACTCGCTGCTACTCGCCGTGCGGCGCGCAGGGCAGCGGCGACCTGGAGTTCACCGTGAAAGCCGACCCGAAGGGCCTGGTGTCGCGGCATCTGCAGGACACCGCCGCCGGCGCGGTGGTCGGACTTTCGCCGGCGGACGGCGAATTCACCCTGCCCTCGCCGCGCCCGGACCGGATCGTGCTGATGAGCGGCGGCAGCGGGATCACGCCGGTGCTCGCGATGGCCCGGACGCTCGTCGCCGAGGGACACCCCGGCGAGATCGTGTTCCTGCACTACTCGAACACCGCCGAGGACGCGCTCTACCGCGCCGAACTGGCGGAACTCGCCACCCGGCACCCGGCGTTCCGCGTGGTCCACGCCCACACCCACGCCCGCCGCGGCGGCGACCTGCACGGCCTGTTCTCCGTCGCGCACCTGGAGAAGGCCGCGCCGTGGTTCCGCGAGGCCGAGACTTTCCTCTGCGGCCCTGCTCCACTGATGACCGCCGCCCGCGAACTCTTCGAAAGCGAGGGTTTGAGTGCACAACTGCACACCGAAGAGTTCACGGCAGCGCCGTTGACCTTCGCCGCCGAGGCAGCCGAAGGCCGAGTGCGCTTCGCCCGCAGCGGCCGGGAGTGCGACAACTCCGGCAAGCCGCTGCTCGAACAGGCCGAGGACGCGGGCCTGACGCCGGAACACGGGTGCCGGATGGGCATCTGCTTCTCCTGCACGCAGCTCAAAACCGCCGGACGCGTCCGCAACGCCCGCACCGGCGAGGTCTCCGGCGAGGAGAACGAAGAGATCCAGCTCTGCATCAGCGTCCCCGTCGGGGACGTCGAAATCGACGCCTGACCACCGGAGGTAGCAGCATGACCGGCTTGCAGGACCGCTTGACCCCCGCACAGGTCGAGGAATTCGGCCGGGAACTCGACGCACTGCGCCAGCGGATCGTCGACGACCTCGGCGAGGAAGACCTCGACTACATCCGCAAGATCATCAAGACCCAGCGCGCGCTGGAGGTGACCGGCCGCGGCCTGCTGTTCGCCGGCTTCCTGCCGCCCGCGTGGCTGGCCGGCGTCGCCGCGCTGGCGGGCGCGAAAATCCTGGACAACATGGAGATCGGCCACAACGTGATGCACGGCCAGTACGACTGGACGCGCATCCCGGAGCTGAGCTCGCAACGCTTCGAATGGGACACCGTCGCGCCGGCGGAGAACTGGCGGCACTCGCACAACTACATCCACCACACCTACACCAACATCGTCGACAAGGACCGCGACGTCGGCTACGGAATCCTCCGGATGGACCCAGCGCAGAAGTGGCATCCGTACTACCTGGGCAACCCGGTGTACGCGACGCTGCTCGCATTGCTGTTCCAGTGGGGTGTGATGCTGCACGACCTGGAGGTCGACCGGGTCGTGAAGGGCGAGCGGACGTGGGCGGAGAACGTGCCGGTGCTGCGCCGGATCGTCCGCAAGGCCTCCCGCCAGATCGGCAAGGACTACGTCCTGTTCCCGCTGCTCACCGGCCCGCTGGCGCCGCTGACGCTGCTGGGCAACGCGAGCGCCAACCTGGTCCGCAACCTGTGGGCGTTCTCGATCATCTTCTGCGGCCACTTCCCGGCGGACGTCGAAAGCTTCACCGAGGAGGAGACCGAGAACGAAACGCGCGGCCAGTGGTACCTGCGCCAGATCCTGGGCTCCGCGAACATCACCGGCAGCCCGCTGTTCCACATTTTGTCCGGGAACCTGTCGCACCAGATCGAGCACCACCTGTTCCCGGACCTGCCCGCACGCCGCTACCCGCAGATCGCGGGCGAGGTGCGGGAAATCTGCGAACGCTACGGCCTGCCCTACCACACCGGCCCCCTGCACAAGCAACTGTGGTCGGTAGCGAAGAAGATCGCGCGGCTGGCCCTCCCCGGAAAACCGGCCGCGCCCGCTACCGTGGACCCGGAACGGCAACTCCGAGCAGCCTGAGGAAGCCCATGGTCGGCCCATTCGAAAGTGGCAAGGACACCGTGCAGGAGCTGACGGAGTCCGCGGCCACCCACATCGGCAACATCGCCACGATAATTACTGGCGCAGTCCGCGACATAGCGCGCGAAACGGGCGACTGGTTCACGGACATGATCGAAATGCGCGAAGCAGCACAACGCGCCAAAGAAGACGACGTCCGCCTGGACCAACCTCCCACAACAGACTGACGCGTACGTGAGGGGAACCCTGATTCCCTCAGGGTTCCCCTCACGTACAGCCGCAGGCCGCTGCACCGCCCGCGCAGCCCTCCCGCACAATCAAGCTTCGGGGCGCCCACGCCAAGACCACGGCAATGTCCGCCCCAGGCGACGAGGTAGGGCTACCCCCCGCCCAACCACACGGGCCACCCCGCTACCCCCCCGCCCCCACAACCCGGCAAACTCAACCAGGTGACCGCCACCCCGCCCCGCGCCCCGCGGAACCGCACCGGTCACCCCATGAACCCCACCCTCCGCCGCCTCTGGCCCGCCACTCCCCGCCAGGCCCTGGCCGAAGCAACCTGGATCGCCACAACCGGCCTGCTCCCGTTGCTCTCCGTACTACTTCTCCTGGCGGGGACAACCCTCGGCCTGGCCCTGACCCCCGTCCTCGCAGGCCTCCTGATCCTCACCGGAGTCCTCAAGACCGCCAGGCTCTTCGGCGGCCTCCACCGCCGCCTGGCCGCCCGGCTCCTGAACCTCCCCCTCCCGGCCCCGCCGAGAACCGACCTCAAACCCGGCCTGTGGAACTGGCTGACCGCCCGCCTGTCCGACCGGACAGCCTGGCGATCCGTCGCCTACCTCCTGGTCCGCCTGCCCACCGCCCTCCTGGCCCTGCTGGGCACCGGCGCCCTCGGCTTGTACGGCCTGGCCTCCTTCACCTACCCCTTCACCTGGCTGCTCGAGACCAGACCCGGCCACGGCCTCCCGGTCTTCAACATCCAGAGCGACACCTGGACAGGCTCCCTGGTCTGGTGCGTCTCCGGCATCCTGGTCCTGGCGGTCTGGCCCGCCTTCGTGCACCTGATCACCGGAGTGGACCGCCTCCTCCTCCGCACCCTCGTGGCCGACCCAGACCTGCGCGAACGAGTCCGCTTCCTCGAAGAAACCCGCGCCACCGCCCTCGACGACGCGGCGGAACAACTCCGCCGCATCGAACGCGACCTCCACGACGGCGCCCAAGCCCAACTGGTCGCCATGGCCATGAAACTGGGGCTGGCAAAGGAAGAACTGGCCGCCGGCCCCGTCGACCTCGACCAGATCCGCACCCTGGTCGAGGCCGCCCACGGCAACGCCAAACAAGCCCTCACCGAACTGCGCGACCTGGCCCGCGGCATCCATCCCGCCGCACTGGACAAAGGCCTGAATCTCGCACTGTCCACATTGGCCAGCTCCGCCGATTTCTCCGCGGCAGTCACCGTGGAACTGAGCCGCCGCCCGCCACCGTCGCTGGAAACGATCGTCTACTTCGCCGCCGCCGAACTCATGACCAACGCGTCCAAACACGGCGCCGGACGCTGCACAGTCCTGGTCGAAGACCGCGAAGACGTCCTGCGCCTGACCGTAATCGACCATGGCCCAGGCGGTGCCGCGATCATCCCCGGCGGGGGACTGTCGGGCATCGCCGAACGCCTCCGCCCCGCCGACGGGGACCTGACCGTGTCGAGCCCGGACGGCGGCCCGACCGTCGTCACCGCCACGCTCCCGCTGCCCCGCTAAACTCGGTGAAATGAGGGGGAAACCGTGCGGATCGTGATCGCGGAAGACTCGGCCATTCTGCGCCAGGGCCTAGTCGAACTGCTGGGCCTGCGCGGCCACGAGGTAGCAGCGGCGGTGAAGAACGCCGACGACCTCCGGACCGCCGTCCGCGAGCACCGGCCCGATGTGTCTATTGTGGACATCAGGATGCCGCCGACCCACACCGACGAAGGCCTGCGCGCGGCGATTGACCTGCGCGCCGAACGGCCCGGCTGCGCGATTCTGGTCTTCTCGCAGTACGTCGAGACCAACTACGCCAAGCAACTGCTCGCCGGGGAAGCAGGCGCGGTCGGCTACCTGCTGAAGGACCGCGTCGCGGAGGTGTCGGACTTCCTCACCGCGCTGGAACGCGTCGCCGCCGGAGAGACGGTGCTCGATCCGGAAGTCGTCCGCCAGCTGTTCGCGACCACCGGCCAGGCCGGCCCGCTCGCCGAGCTGACACCGCGCGAACGCGAGATCCTCGGCTTGATGGCGCAGGGCCGGTCGAACTCGGCGATCGCGGCGGAGGCGTTCCTGTCCGCGGGCTCGGTCGAGAAGTACGTGACGAGCATCTTCGGCAAACTGGGCCTGCCGCCGTCGGACGGGCACAACCGGCGCGTCCTCGCCGTGCTCCGCTATCTCGATTCCTGACGCCTACCCTGACGGTATGTACTCCACCGAGATCGAGGTGCACACCGGCAACACCGCGGTCGTGCACAACCTGACCCGGGAGGCCGAAAGGTTCCTGCGCGACGCCGACGCCACCGACGGCCTGCTGCACGTGTGGGTGCCGCACGCGACGGCCGGGCTCGCCGTGCTGGAAACCGGCGCGGGCAGCGACGACGACCTCCTCGCCGCGCTCGACGATTTGCTCCCCCGCGACAACCGCTGGCGCCACCAGCACGGCACCGGCGGACACGGCCGCGACCACGTGCTCCCGGCGTTCCTCCCGCCGTACGCGACCGTGCCGGTGCTCGGCGGCGTGCTGCTGCTCGGCACCTGGCAGTCGGTGTGCCTGGTGGACACGAACGTCGACAACCCCGTCCGCCGCGTCCGCTTCAGCTACCTCACCGGCTGAACCCGCCGTAGCATCGCTGCCGTGACGGCCATTCGCGCGCACCGGCTGGTGCTCTGGGACATCGACCACACGCTCGTCGACTACACCGGGCTGGGGATCGGCTGGTACGGCTCCGCGCTCGCCGCCGCGACCGGCGCGGAGTTCCGCACGCCCCCCGACTTCGGCGGCCGGACCGAACGCGCGATCACCGCCGACGTGCTGAAGACGCACGGGATCGAACCGGACGAGGACACCATCCAGCGGATGTGGCGGGAGCTGATCGCGGCCGTCGAACGCGCCAGGGAAACGCTGCCCGAGGAAGGCCGGGCGCTCGACGGCGCGGCGGCCGTACTCGCCGACTTCGCCGGCCGTGAGGGCGTCGTGCAGAGCCTCATCACCGGAAACCTGCCGGAGATCTCGCTGCACAAGCTCGCCGCGCTCGGTCTCGACGAACATCTCGACCTGGAGATCGGCGGCTACGGCTCGCTTTCGGCCCGCCGCGCGGATCTGGTCCCGCACGCCGTAAAAGCAGCGGAAACGAAGCATGGCACGGAATTCCCTGCTGAATCCGTAGTAATCCTCGGGGACACTCCCCACGATATCGAGGCCGCTCTCGATTACGGCGCGGTGGCGATCGGTGTCGCTACTGGCCGGTTTTCCGCCGAACAACTGACTGCCGCCGGCGCGCACCTGGTTTTGCCGGACCTCGCCGACCTTTCCGCCGTCCGCGCGGCAGTGCTCGGGACGCCGTGAGGCAGGCGACCGGAATCACTCGTTCGGGCGGCATTCGGTGTCAACCCCTGTTCCGGGTCGGATACGCCGCTCATTAGCCGAATGCCAGCTTCTTTGCGCTGGTGAGAGTGTTGCCGTACGCCGAGCGTCAGTCTTGGGACCAGGGTCGGGTCCCCCTGGGGTAGCAGTCCCTTAGGGGGAGAAGTAGGTCCGACGGCCGATGACCGCTTAAGATCGCCGCGCCAAACTTTCCCCATGACGATCGCACAGGGGGGAACCGGCCTCACGGCCGGAGAGGCACGCGGACGGCTAGCAGTGCTGTGGCACCGGATTCCGTTCACGACGACTGTCGTGCTCGCCATCTTGATCACCGGCGTCGCGACCGGTTCGCTCTGGCATGCCGCCGAGCACCAGCACGCTTTCCACTATTACGCCTACGGCCTTCCCTCGCTCGAACACGGCCGCTGGTGGACGCTGTTCACCGGGCCGTTCTACGCCCTGCGCCCGTGGTTCTACCTGCCGATGGCGGGCAGTTTCGCGTTGATGGCCGGATTCGCCGAATGGCACCTCGGCACCCGGCGTGCGATGGCGGTGACCATCGGCGGGCAAGTGGTGTCCACGGTCGTGGCGGTGCAGTTCCTTGAACTTTCCCGCAATTCCGGCTGGGCGTGGGCCGACCGGATCTCCGGCACGCTCGACGTCGGTTTCTCCGGCGGTGCGCTCGCCGCGATCGCCATCACCAGCGCGACCCTGCGCACGCCGTGGCGACTGCGCCTGCGAGCCGGGCTTTGCGTGTACGCCGGGGTAGCGATCGTCTATGTCGGCACGCTCGCCGACCTCGTGCATTTCTTCGCACTCGTTCTCGCACTGCCGCTGGGCCGCCGGCTCGCCGGGCCCGCCGCACGCAACGCGAACAAGCCGTCGCTGCGCGAATGGCGGCTGCTCGCGTCCGCCGGACTGGTGCTGCTGGTCGTCGCCGAAGTGGTGATGTGGCTGGTCCCCGGCGACGGCCCGTTCGGTTCGTCCGACTCGATCTCGTTGTCCGGCAACGAACTTCTCCCGCTGTGCGTTGTCGCGGTGCCGATCCTCAACGGGCTGCGCCGCGGTTCGCGGTTCGCCTGGCGGTGCGCGATCGCGCTGTGCGTGCTCGCCGCCTCGCAGATGGCGGTCCTGGCCGGGCTCGTCGCGATCACCCAGCTCATCCGCGAGGACTACAACCTCAGCAGCCCGCCGCTGTTCATTGTGGACAATCTCTTGTGGACGGTCGAACTGGTGCTGCTGATCTCCGCGCGGCGCGCGTTCCGGGTGCCTTCGCGACGCAGGCGGCGCAAGCTGTTCCGCGGCGGGCCGGACCCGGCCTTCGCCCGGCTTCTGCTGGGCCGCAACGGCGGCAGCACCATCTCGTGGATGACGACCTGGCCGCAGAACACCTACTTCGTCGCCTCCGACGGTGCGTCGTACCTGGCCTACCAGCGGCACGCGGGCGTCGCGGTCGCGCTCGGCGACCCGGTCGCGCCGGACGGGACGAGCGACCGCACGCTGCGGGAATTCTCCGCGATGTGCGAGAACACCGGGCTCGTGCCGTGCGTGTTCTCCGCGACCGCGGCAACCGTCGCGCAGACCGCGAAACTGGGCTGGCAGCACGTCCAGGTCGCCGAGGACACGTTGGTGGACTTGGAAAACCTCGAATTCCGCGGCAAGGCCTGGCAGGACGTGCGGACCGCGCTGAACCGCGCGAAGAAGGACGGGATCGAGTTCCGGCTGGTGCGGCTGGCCGAACAGCCGTGGTCGATCCGCGAACAGGTGCGAACGCTGTCCGAGGAATGGATCTGCGACAAGGGCCTGCCGGAAATGGGCTTCACGCTCGGCGGCGTGGACCAGGCGATGGACCCGGCGACCCGGGTCGGTCTCGCGGTCGACTCCGGCGGCACGGTGCACGGCGTGACGTCGTGGCTGCCGGTGCACACCGGCGACGGCGAGGTCGGCGGCTGGACGCTCGACGTGATGCGCCGCCGCGCGGGCGGATTCCGGCCGGTGATGGAGTTCCTGATCGCCTCGACCTGCCTGGCGTTCCGCGAGGAGGGCGCGAAGTTCGTGTCGCTCTCGGGCGCGCCGCTGGTCCGCAGCAACGACAGCACGCCGCGGCAGATGGTCGACCGGATGCTCGACGCGCTCGGCTCGATGATGGAGCCGTACTACGGATTCCGTTCCCTGCACGCGTTCAAGGCGAAGTTCCAGCCGCGGCACGAGCCGCTGTACCTCGCTTACCGCGACGAGGCCGATCTGCCGCGGATCGGGATCGCGCTCGGTCGCGCGTACCTGCCCAACGCCGGGCTGATGGACTTCGCGAAACTGGCGCTGCGGCGTCAGCGCGTGGTCGGCGGCGGCGTGGTCGTGGACCGCTCCGCCGCCGGGACGCCGCGGTAACTGTGCAGAATCCGGACGAGGTCGTCCCGGGACGCGGAGCCCGGGCGGCCCTGTTCGGAATACGCGACCAGCACGGCCGACTTTTCGCCGGCGTCGAGCGCGAGCGCCCCGACCAGCACGCTCCGCGGCTGGCACGGCGCGTTGCTCGGGGCCACCTCGGCGACCACGAGCGTGCCCTCGCGGCTTTTGTTCTCGATCTTGACCTCGGTCTTCTCCGGCGCGCCGGGCGTCACCTTCGCCGCCGGTGCGCCCTGACCGGTGTATGCGCTGACGCCCAGGTCAGTGACGGCCTTGCGAGCGGCTTCAGCGGCGTCGCCGGTCTTCTCGGCGGTGAAACCCGAGCCGCCGATCTGGCCGACCGGATCCTCCTTGCAGCTTCCCTTGCCGAGGAACGCGCTGGTGGACAGGTTGATCCCGGGCGATCCGGCGGCCGGGTCCCAGCCGTGCAGCGTGGTCGGAGCCGGCTCCCAGGACGGCGGCACGTCGTAGGCGTAGCTGCCGTCTTTGCCTGCCACTGACTGCCATCCCGCGACCACCGGCGGCACGACGACGCGGGGATCCGGCTGATAGGTGTACGGGGCGCGCGGAGTGTCGTCCGTGCGGGCGGAACGGTGGCTCTTGGCGGAGAAGGCGGTGTAGCCGAACACCCCGATCAGGATGACGATCGGGACCGCCTTGACCAGGCGGAGGTTGGCCTTGCGGGGCGTCCCTCGCCGGAGCTGTGCCGGAGTGAGGGTCTGCCGCAGGGGATCCGGAGTGTCCTGCGGCTGCGGGGCTGGTTCGGACGGCGCCGGGCCGGTTCTCCCGTACCCGGCGCTCGGGAACTTCGGCGCGTCGGACGGCTCGTACCCGCCGAAACCGCCCAGCGCGGCGTTGTCCCGGTATCCGCCGTCATCGCGGCGTTTGCGTCCGAACCAGCCCACGGCTTCAGCCGCGGACGAGCTTCGCGAGGTGGTCGACGACCGAGTCGACGGCGATTTCCTCGCGTTCGCCGGTGCGCCGGTCCTTGACCTCGACCAGCCCGTTCGCGAGGCCGCGGCCGACGACGAGGATCGTCGGGACGCCGACCAGCTCCGCGTCGGCGAACTTCACGCCAGGGGTGGCCTTGCGGTCGTCGAGGATGATTTCGAGACCGGCGGCGTCGAGTTCGGCGGCGATCTTCTCCGCGCCCTCGCGCACCGTCTCGTCCTTGCCCGCGATGACCACGTGCACGTCGAACGGCGACACCTCGCGCGGCCACACGAGGCCCTGCTCGTCGTGGTTCTGCTCGGCGAGCACGGCGACCAGGCGGGAGACGCCGACGCCGTAGGAGCCCATGGTGATCCGGACCGGCTTGGAGTCCGGGCCGAGCGCGTCCACCTCGAAAGCTTCGGTGTACTTGCGGCCGAGCTGGAAGATGTGCCCGATCTCGATGCCGCGCGCGGCGACGAGCGTGCCGTTCCCGTCCGGCGACGCGTCGCCCTCGCGGACCTCGGCGGCCTCGATGGTGCCGTCCGGGGTGAAGTCGCGGCCGACGACCAGGTCGAGCACGTGGTGGTCGCGCTGGTCGGCGCCGGTCACCCAGGCGCTGCCCTCGACCACGCGCGGGTCGACGAGGTAGCGGACCCCGTTCTCCTGCAACGCCTTCGGGCCGATGTACCCCTTGACGAGGAACGGGTTCTTCGCGAAGTCGGCTTCTTCGAGCAGTTCCACTTCGGCGGGTTCGAGCGCCGCTTCGAGGCGCTTGAAGTCCACCTCGCGGTCGCCCGGGACGCCGATGCCGAGCAGCTCCCACTCCTTCGCACCCGGCCGGCGCGTCTTGACCAGGACGTTCTTCAGCGTGTCCGCCGCGGTGAACTCGCGGCCGAGCCCGGCGGCGTTGAAGAACGCGACGAGGGTCTCGATGGTCGGCGTGTCCGGGGTGTGGTGGACCTGCGCCTCGGGCAGGCCGTCGAGCGGCCGGGCGGCGGGCACGGGCGTGACGACGGCTTCGACGTTCGCCGCGTAGCCCGATTCGGTGCTGCGGACGAAGGTGTCCTCGCCGTTCTCCGCGACCGCGAGGAACTCTTCGGACGCCGAACCGCCCATGGCGCCGGACGTGGCGGCCACGATGACGTACTCGAGGCCGAGGCGGTCGAACAGCTTGATGTAGGCGTCGCGGTGGGCCTGGTAGGAGCACTCAAGACCCTCGTCGTCGAGGTCGAAGGAGTAGGAGTCCTTCATGACGAACTCGCGGCCGCGCAGGATCCCCGCCCGGGGACGCGCCTCGTCGCGGTACTTGGTCTGGATTTGGTAGAGCGTGACCGGGAAGTCCTTGTAGGAGCTGTACTCCCCCTTCACGGTGAGCGCGAACAGCTCCTCGTGGGTCGGGCCGAGGAGGTAGTCGGCCCCCTTGCGGTCCTTGAGGCGGAAGAGGTTGTCGCCGTACTCGGTCCAGCGGTTGGTGGCCTCGTAGGGTTCGCGGGGCAGCAGCGCGGGGAACTGGATCTCCTGCGCGCCGATCGCGTTCATCTCCTGGCGCACGGTCTCCTCGACGCGGCGCAGCACGCGCAGCCCGAGCGGCAGCCACGAGTAACCACCCGGGGCGACCCGGCGGACGTAGCCGGCGCGCACCAGCAGCCGGTGGCTGGGTACCTCGGCGTCCGCCGGATCCTCGCGCAGCGTGCGGAGGAACAACGACGACATCCTGGTGATCACTGGGAACTCCCTGCGCTGAGCGGGCCTTAGATGTTTCGCACAGAGTAGTCAACCCCCTGGCCGCGACGCATGCGGGTTATCGGCGGGCGCGGTTTTTGTCGGTGGTCGCGGTTAGCGTGCGGGCATGGGTTTGGAAATGGGCATGATCACCGTCGACTGCGCCGAGCCGCAGCGCCTGGCGGAGTTCTGGACGGCGGCGCTGGGCGTTCCGGTGGCCGCGGACTACGGCGAGTTCGTGATGCTGGAGGGCCCCGCGTCGGGCGGGCCCCGGCTGGGGTTGCAGCGGGTGCCGGAGCCCCGGACCGGGAAGAACCGCGTCCACGTGGACTTCGGAGCCGACGACCGGGAGGCGGAGGTCCGGCGGTTGGTCGGGTTGGGCGCGGCGGAGCTGGGGAGGCATTCGGCGCCGGGCCTGGAGTGGACGGTGCTGGAGGATCCGGAGGGGAACGTGTTTTGCGTGTCCGCGAAGGGGGCGCATTGAGGATGCGGTGAGACGCGCCCGGGCTGGGTGACCGCGGCCGGCCCTGGCCGAGGGCGAGCGTGGGCGCGCGGCCGGTTCGGGCGGTGGCGGGCCCGGCAGAACCGGACGCGGGCGGGCGGACGGTTCGGGCGGTAGCGGACCCGGCAGAACCAGACGCAGGCGCGCGGACGGTTCGGGCGGTAGCGGACCCGGCAGAACCAGACGCAGGCGCGCGGCCGGACCAGGCGCGGGCGGCGGCGATCGCGGTCGTGCGCGGCGGTGCGTAGCAAAGGCAACCCCCGCACTGGCCCGCGGTCACCGGCGACCGCGGCCCACAGGCCAAGCGAGCCCGCACAGCAGCGGTCCCCGGCCGAGCGGGGTCAGTTGAGCGGCAAAACGTACCCGTAATTCCGCTCGGCCGTGCGATACCCGCACCGCTCGTACACCGCGAGCGCACGATGGGTGTTGTCCACGTCCACCGACAGCGACGACCTCTCGAAGCCAGCCGCACGCCCGGCTTCGAGGGTGTGGGCCAGCAGGGCCGACGCCAGTCCTCGCCCGCGCGCCTCCGCCAGGGTCCCGACGTAGTTGACGTGCAGTTCTCGCACCCCCGTCGCCAGTGCGTCCGCCTCGTAGAACGACGACATCACGAACGCCACCACCCGGTCGCGCTCCGGAGAAAGGAGGAGGAGGAACGACAAGTCCGGCTGGAAGTCCTTGTTGCCGCGGAACCGGTGCTTCCACTCGTCGGCCGAGAGCCACGTGCTGCCCCAGTGACCGGCGAACGCGGCGTTGCGTGCGTCGAGAACCAAGGCGTCGTAGCGTTCTTCGCAGGCGGCCAGCGGAAGGTCGTCCGGGAGCGGCGGGGCGGGAGGCAGCGAAGTCAGGTCCGCGCGCATCTCCACGAAGATGCGCTCCTGCTTGAACCCGCCGCGTTCGAGGAGCGAGATGTACCAACGCTCGTTCTCGTGCGCACCGGCGTGGAGTTCGAGCTTCGCGTCCGGGAAGTGCTGGGCGTGGACATTCCGGGCCGTGCGCACGAGCCACTCGGTCAGCACCGAAGCGACCTCGTCCGTCCGGTGTTCCGGGTCGGTCAGCGACGCCACGTGCGGCTGGTGCACCGGCTCGGCGGCGGCGCGCGGGACGACCAGGGCGTAGCTCACCAGGCGCGGACCATCCCACGCTCCGATGCTCGCGCCGGGCAGATCGACCGAGGGGCCCGACATTTCCTGGCGCACGTCGCCCTCGTCCCAGTGCTCACCGGTCCGGTCGGTTTCCTCCGCGACCGCGCAGAGCCGGGTGACGGCCTCGACGTCGGCGAGCGTGAGCGGGCGCCAGGTGAGTTCCATGCGAGCCAGAGTAAGGAGCGGCACACGGCCGCCGCAGCTGGATTACCGGGCGGTTACGCTCCGGGGGTGCTGGTGCTCCTCCCCCCTTCAGAAACCAAGGCCGGCGGCGGCAAAGGCGCGCCGCTGGACCTGGACGCCCTGTCGTTCCCAGAGTTGAACCCCGTGCGCGCCAAACTGGCCGACGCCCTCGTGGAGCTTGCGGCGGACGTCCCCGCGAGCCTCGCCGCGCTGGGCATCTCCGCGCGCCAAGCGGACGAGGTCACCCGCAACGCCCACCTCTGGACTTCCCCGACGATGCCCGCGCTGCGCCGCTACACCGGCGTTCTCTACGACGCGCTCGACATCAAGAGCTTCACCCGCGCCGGACTAGCCAAAGCACACCAGCGGCTGGCCGTCACGTCTTCTCTGTTCGGCGTCGTAGCAGCAACAGACCCCATCCCGGCCTACCGCCTCTCCGGGGGCAACACGGTTCCCGCGCTAGGCACCGTGCGAGGACTGTGGAAGCCGGTCCTGGAACCAGTGCTGCACGACGTCGAAGGCCTGTTAGTAGACCTCCGCTCGGGCACGTACGCCGCCTTCGCAAAGCTGCGCTCGGACGCAGTGACCGTCCGCGTAGTAACCGAAGACGCCAACGGCAACCGCACCACAGTGAGCCACTTCAACAAGGCCTACAAAGGCAAACTGGCCGCAGTACTGGCCACCTCGCGAAGCGAACCGTCCACTGTGGACCAACTAGTGCGCGTAATCGCCAAAGCAGGCCTGACCGTAGAACGCACCGGCGACCACGCCCTGGAATTGCTCACCGACTGACCATCCGCCACCAGCGCACCCCACCAGCGAGGCGCCCAGCCCCTCCCCCGCACCTCGATACGAAGCCCCCTGCACACTCAACCTTCGGGGTGCCCCACGCGACCAAGGCGGGCGCGTCGCCCCCAGGCGACGAGCCGTCCCCTCAAGAAAACCTCCCCGCCCCCAACCCGGCCAGCAACTCCCCGGGAACGTCCGCCCCCAGCACCAACTCCGCCACCAACTTCCCGGCGAACGGCCCCAAGGTAAGCCCAGCCGGCCCGAACCCGGTCGCCAGATACAACCCCGGCGCCACCTGCCCCAGCAACGGCAGNAACGGCAGCCCATCCGGCGACACCGGCCGAAACCCGACCCGCGTCTCCACCAGCCCCGCATCCCCCAGCCCAGGCGCAACAGCCAACGCCTGCTCCAGCACTTCCCGCTGCCCAGCCGCGGTCACCCGATGGTCGAACCCGGCCTCGCTCTCCCGAGTAGCTCCCGCCACCACCCGGCCGCCGGGGAACGCCAGCAGATAATGGCTGCTCCGAGGCAACACCACCGGCCAGCCGGCGGTCTCCACCCCAGGCAGGTCGAAATGACTGATCTGCCCCCGCTGCGGCACAACCGGCACCGGCACCCCCAACGCCTCAGCCACCTGCCCCGACCAGGCCCCGGCAGCGAGCACCACCGCATCCCCGGCCACTTCCTCCGCCCGGCCCGCACCCGCAACCCAGGCTCCAACGAAGCCTCAGCGGTCACGAACTCAACGCCCCGGTCAATCGCCGCGGAGATCAGCGCACGACGCAGCACCTGCCCGTCCACCCGCCCGGCCCCCGACAGACGCACTGCGGCCAGCCCCGGAGCCAACGGCGGAAAAAGCTCCCGCGCCTGCCCCTCGTCAAGCCGCTCAAGGACCCCGGCCTCCGGCGCGTCCGCCACCCGCCCGGCAAGCCGGTCATAAGCCGCGGTCAGCTCGTCCTCAAGAGCCGACACCACCATCCCGCCGACCACCTCGTACGACGATTCATGCCCAGCCTCGCTCAATTCCGCCGCCAACGCCGGGTAGTACCGCCCAGCAGCGGCCGCGAGCGGATAAACCGCTTCGTCCCAGGCGGAGGTCCAAGGGCTGACAATCCCGGCGCCCGCGTCGGTCGCCACCCCGGCCCGATCCGCGTCCACCACGACGACGTCCGCTCCAAGCAGCGCCAGATGGTAAGCCGTCGAAGCCCCGCCGATTCCGCTGCCGATCACGATCACGCGCATGTCTTCACCCTGCCTGTCCGCCGCCGAAACGTCGACCGAGCACCGCCATCGCCGCGTTGTGCCCGGGAATCCCGCTGACCCCGCCACCACGGACCGCGCCGGCCCCGCACAGCAACACCCGCTCGTGCGCGGTCTCGACGCCCCAGGTCCCCGCCGTCTCGTCCTCGCCGTAGGGCCACGACAGGTCGCGGTGGAAGATGTGCCCGCGTGGCAATCCCAGCTCCGCCTCCAAATCCAGCGGCGTTTTGGCTTCGATGCACGGTTTCCCGTCGTCGTCCAGCAGCAGACAGTCCTCGATCGGCTCCGCGAGCACGCTGTCCAGCGACGCCACCGTGGCCCGCAGCGCCTGCGCGCGCGCCCCGTCGTTGTCCGCCTCGAACAGCCGAGCCGGCATGTGCAGGCCGAACAATGTCAGCGTCTGCACGCCCGCCGACCGCTCAGCCGGGCCGAGAATCGAGGGATCAGTCAGCGAATGACAGTAGATCTCGCACGGCGGCACGGTCGGAATCCGGCCCTCCGCGGCCTCCTGGTAAGCAGTTTCGAGCTGGGCAAACGATTCGTTGACGTGGAATGTCCCGCCGAACGCGTCGCGCGGATCAACCGCCGCCTCACGCAGCCGAGGGAGCCGGCGCAGCACCATGTTCACCTTCAGTTGCGCACCCTCCGGCGACGCCGCGGACTCCTCGCCGAGCAACCGGGCGAGCGTGCGCGGCGCGACATTCGCCAGCACATGCCCGCCGACCACGACGCGGTCGGCATCGCCTGCGCGGTAACGAACTTCTCCGTCCGGCGTCACAGACAGCACCTCCGCGCCGGTGACCAGCGTCGCCCCAGCGCGACGAGCGGCGTCGGCGAGAGCATCGGTGACCGCGCCCATCCCGCCGACCGGGACGTCCCAGTCACCAGTCCCGTTGCCGATGAGGTGATAGAGCAGGCAACGGTTCTGCCGAAGCCGCTCGTCGTCCGCGGAGGCGAAAGTGCCGATCAACGCGTCAGTGAGCACGACCCCGCGCACGACGTCGTCGTCGAACAACTCGCGCAGCGTTTCCCCTGCCGGACGCTCGAAAAACGTCGTCCACACCTCGTCGTCGCCGATCCGGCGCCGCAACTCGGCACGCGTCGGCAACGGCTCGGTCAGCGAAGCGAAAGTCGCTTCCGCCACCCGTGCCGCCGAGGCGTAAAACCGTTGCCAGGCCGCATAGTCCTTAGTGGACCCAGTGACCGCGCGGAACGACGCGCCGGTCCGCTCGCCGTCGCCCGTGTCGACAAGGAGACCCGTTCCGCCGGCCGGGGTATAGGACGACATCCGCCGCCTCCGCAGCTGGACGCCCAAGCCCAGCTCGGCCGCGATCCGCTGGGGCAACAGGCTGACCAGGTACGAATAGCGCGAGAGCCGGACGTCCACGCCGGGGAAAGCGCGGAACGACACTGCCGCGCCACCGATCTCCGCACGCCGTTCCAGCACCAGCACCGACCGGCCGGCCCGGGCCAGATAGGCAGCGGCGACGAGCCCGTTGTGCCCGCCGCCCACGATCACCGCGTCGTAGTCCACCGCCGCGAGCCTAATGCTTGACCAGGAGCGCGCTCCAGGCTTTAGCGTCGCCGGAGACAGGATCCAGCGCAGAAGGAGCGACCATGACCGACGTCCCGACCCGGAACCTCGGCGGACTGACGGTTTCCGCACAGGGCCTGGGCTGCATGGGAATGAGCCACGGCTACGGCGCGACCGACGACGCGCAGTCGATCGAGACGCTGCGCCACGCCGTCGACCTCGGGGTGAATTTCCTCGACACCTCTGACTTCTACGGCTCCGGCCACAACGAGCAACTGATCGGCCGCGCGATCGCCGACCGCCGCGACGAGGTCGTGCTCGCCACGAAATTCGGCATCGCGAACCGCCTCGGCGAACCGACCCAAGTCCGCGGCGACGCCGCCTACGTGCACCAAGCCTGCGACGCCTCGCTGCGACGGCTCGGCATCGACCACATCGACCTGTACTACCTGCACCGAGTCGATCCGGATGCGCCGATCGAGGAAACCGTCGGCGCGATGGCCGAACTGGTTCAAGCCGGGAAAGTCCGCCACCTCGGGCTTTCCGAGGCGAGCGCGCGGACCGTCCGGCGCGCACACGCGGTGCACCCGATCGCGGCGCTGGAGAGCGAATGGTCCCTGTGGACCCGCGACCTGGAAGCCGAAATCGCGCCGACCTGCCGGGAACTGGGCATCGGCATCGTCCCGTTCTCCCCGCTCGGCCGCGGCTTCCTGACCGGCCGCTACCGCTCGACCGCGACGATGGCGGACAACGACGTGCGGCGCTACCAGCCCCGTTTCGCCGACGGCAATCTCGACCGGAATCTCGCGATCGTGGCGAAACTGGAGGAGCTGGCCACCGCGAAGGAGGTCACGACCGGACAGCTGGCGCTGGCGTGGGTGCAGGCGCGCGGCGAGGACGTGGTGCCGATCCCGGGCACGCGGCGGAAGCAGTACCTGGAGGAAAACCTCGCGGCCCTGACCGTAGACCTCACCACCGACGATCTCTCCGCGATCGACGCCGTCGCCGCACCGGAGAACTTCGCGGGCGAGCGCTACGACGCGGCGCATCTCGCATTCGTCAACCGCTGACCCGCCTGAGGCGACGCTGGATCTCCAGCGTCGCCTCAGCCGCCGACCAAACGGTCCAGCGCATCGAACGCCCGCGCGCGACGAACTTTCCTCGTGCCTCCGAGCCAGTCCGGCCGAGACTGGCTCCCGCTCGAACCCGGCCCCTGGCGGTTCCCTTACCGACGCGAGCCATGGACGCAGCAGCCTGCCTCAGCCGCCGACCAGGCGATCGACCGCATCGAACGCCCGGGTCAACCGCTCCCGGTGCGACACCCTCAGCTCAGCCAGGTCCTGCCCCTCCAGCCGCCGCCGGATCGTCTCCACTGTCACAGTCCGGTAAGCCGCCACCACCAACGCCGCGACCAGCGCCGCGTCCCCGGAGAACCGCGCGTCCGCGGCGAGTTCCGCGGCCAGCTCGGCTTCCATCTCGTACCCGAACGCGCGCAGCCGCGCGATCAGTGCGGGCGACTCCCCGACCGTCCTCATCAGCGGCTCGATGTCGCCGCCCACGCCGGACAGCACGTGCCCGTCTTCCTGCAGCGTCAGCGCGAGCTGCCGGAGCGCGTCCACCACGCCGCCAGTCCGTTCGCGGACCGCCGACCGCACCAGTTCGATCGCCTCCGGCAGGCGGTCCAGCAGCAGGTCCTCCTTGCGCTCGAAGTGCGAAAACACCGTCACCTTGGACACCCCGGCCGCGGCGGCGACCTCGGCGATCGTGACCGCGTCGAACCCGCGTTCCAGGAACAGCCCGGTCGCGACCTCGGCGATCCGCGCCCGCGTCTTGGCTCCGCCTCGATCGCCGCGATTGGGCATGAGTCCACCCTTCCGTGTTATATTTACCTGGTAAGCTTACTCAGTAAGCGCACTTGGTTAAGCCGTCGGACAAGGGTAGAGGGGAGAACGACATGGAGCGCACCGAGGTGATCGTCGCGGGGGCCGGGCCCACCGGGCTGTTCCTCGCCGGGGAACTGGCGCTGCGCGGGGTGGCGGTGACGGTGCTGGACCGGTTGCCGGAGCCGGATCCGAACATCAAGGCCGGATCGGTCAACGTCGCCAGCGCCGAACTCCTCGACCGGCGCGGCCTGCTGCCCGCGGCGGAGGCGGCGCAGCGGCGGTTCCTCGCGTCGGCCGGCAAATTCGGCCCGACCGTCGAGGCGGCCAAACGGGGCGGCCGCCGGTTCCTGGCCGCCGGGCACTTCGCCGGCTTCCTGTTCGACAACGACCTGATCGACCAGAGCGATCCCGTGCTCGCCGCGCACCGGGCGGTGTCGAACGGGCTCGGCGTGCCGCAGCAGGAAGTCGAGCTGATGCTCGGCGAACACTGCGCCACGCTTGGCGTCGACCTCCGGCGCGGCGTCGAAGTGCACGGCGTGCGGGCCGCCGACGAGTCCGTGACAGTCCGCACGAGCGCGGGTGAGTTCACCGCGGGCTGGCTCGTCGCGGCCGACGGCGGGCGGAGTGTCATCCGGAAGCAGCTCGGCATCGAGTTCGACGGCACAGATCCGGAGATGACCGGCTACCAGGCCATCGCCGACTTCGCAGACGCGAGCGGCCTGCGCCCGGGCTGGACCTGGACGCCGCGCGGCGTCTACGCGTACGGCCCAGTCCCCGGCCGCATCTTCCTCAGCCGATTCCGGCAGCCGCCGGAGGACCGCGACGCCCCGGTGCCGGTCGAAGAGCTGCAGGAAGCCGTCCGCGAGGTCACCGGCGTCCCGGTCATCATCACCGGAATCCAGGGCCGGGCAACGCGCTTCACCGACAACGCGCGTCAGGCTCGGCACTACCGGCACGGCCGCGTATTCCTGGCCGGCGACGCGGCACACGTCCACTCCCCGCTCGGCGGACAGGGCCTGAACCTCGGTCTCGGCGACGCGGCGAACCTCGGCTGGAAGCTCGCCGCGACCGTCCAAGGCTGGGCGCCTGCGGGACTGCTCGACACCTACGAAACCGAACGCCACCCGGTCGGTGCAGCAGTGCTCGACTGGACCCGTGCCCAGATCGCTCTCCTGCGCGGCGACGAACGCACCGAACAACTGCGCGAAATCGTCGGCGGCGAACTGCTCCGAGTGCCCGCCGCGATGAACCGCATCGTCGCGCTGTCGTCCGGAATCCTGCAGCACTACGACGTCGCCGACGACGCCCCCGCCCCGGTCGGATCGATCGCCGGAGACGTCGAACTGACGTCCGGAACCCGCCTCGCCGACCACGCACACGACGGCCGCTTCGTCCTCGTCGACCACTCCCCCGACGGCCGGTTCGCAGTATCCGGCTTGGACGACCGGCTCGCGTACGTGGCCGATCCAGCGGACGAGCCGAGCCTGCTCGTCCGCCCGGACGGAGTGATCGTCTGGGCCAGTTCCGGAAGCGACGACCAGAAGCTCCTCGACACCGCACTCGCGCGATGGGCAGCCGCGAAATAACCAGTCACGCGACCCAACCGGCAAACCCAGCCCCTCGTCCACCCAGACGGAGCCATCACGCGAGCCAGTCCCGGAAGCGACAACCAGAAGCCCCCCGACACCACACTCACACGACGAGCAGCCGCGAAATAACCAGTCACGCGACCCAACCGACGAGCTAGGCCTCCTCGTCCACCCAGACAGAGCGATCACGTCGGCAAGCTCGGAAGCGACGACCAGAAGCCCCGCGACACCACACCCGCACGCCGGGCAGGCGCGGAAATGATCAGTCACCAGGCCCAGCCGACAAACCAAGTCCCCTCGCCCGCCCGGATCGCGTGACCGCGCAGACGAGTCCCGGGACCGGCCAACCAGAAGCTCCCCGACGCCACACTCACACGATGGGCAGGTACGAAATAGATCAGTCACGCGTTCCGGCCGACCGGCCGGAGCGATCACAGAGGCGAGTTCCGGAAGCTCCGCGTCACCGCACGCGCGTGCCGGGCGGGCGCGAAATAAATCAGTTGCGCGGGTTCGAGACGGGCGGCAAAGTGGTCGGCGTCCGGCGGGTTGCCGCCGGCTGCCGGAAGCAAGGGAGGTGCGTCGTGGAGTTTGTCCGGGCGCTGTCCTGCCCTCTTCCGCCCGCCCGCCTCGGCTAGAGCACGCGCTCGCCCGGTGGGCACCCTGATCTAGGAGAACCCACCAGTGCGCGAGCACGATTTCGACGAATTTTCCGAAGCCTCCGACTACACCGACCGCCGGATGCGCCGTCGCCCCCGCTACGACGACGGGCCCGCCCCCGCTCGCCGGGGACGGCTCACCGAAGCCGAGCGAGTCCGCCTCGCCCAGCTTCGCGAAGACGCCTACACCGAAACCGCATTGCCCGACGGCGCCGACCGATGGACCAACTGGGACGACGCCGACCAAGGCCCGCATCCGCGGCCCGATTGGGTGGTCACCGAACTCGCCGCGGTCGACACCGATCTCGGCGTGCTCAAGACCGGCAAGGAAGCGGACGTGCATCTGCTGCGCCGCAACCTTCCCGGAGAAGACGGAGTTCTGCTGGCAGCCAAGCGATACCGCTCAGACGAGCACAAGCTGTTCCACCGCGACGCGGGCTATCTCGAGGGCAGGCGGATGCGCCGGTCCCGCGAGATGCGGGCGATGGCGGGGCGCACCTCGTTCGGCCGCAACCTGATCGCCGAACAGTGGGCGGTGGCGGAGTTCGCCGTCCTCAGTCGCTTGTGGACGATCGGCGCGCCGGTGCCGTATCCGGTGCAGCGGCACGGCGCCGAGATCCTGCTGGAATTCCTCGGCGAATCCGACGGCACCGCCGCGCCGCGGCTGGCGCAGCTGCGGCCCGGACCGGACGAGCTGGCCGATCTGTGGGAGCAGGCCGTGTCGGCGCTGGAACTCCTGGCGGGGCAAGGTCTCGCGCACGGCGACCTGTCCGCGTACAACCTCCTGGTGCACGAAGGCCACCTGATGGTGATCGACCTGCCCCAGGCGGTCGACGTAATCGCGAACCCGCGCGGCCGGGAATTCCTCGCCCGCGACGTCGCGAACCTCGCCGGCTGGTTCCGCGGCCGCGGACTGTCCGAACAGGTCGCCGGCACCGATGACCTGGTGCGGGAACTGGAAAACGCGGCCGGTCTCGGCTGAAGCTCCGGGCGGGGCCGCGGGTGTGCGACAGGCCACACCTGCGACCCCGCCCACAACCGCGCACCTGGGTGCGGGGCAACCGCGATCTCTCAGGTAGAGTGTGTCAAGACCGCAACGGCGGCGTGGATGAGTTGGTGTCCGTCGCCTCCACAGTCCGCAGAAGGACTCGCGGCCATCCGAAGCAATTTCCGTCGGTGTGCCACGCCATGGCTCGGCGCACCGGGTCCGTCCCTGTGAACGCCCATCGCCACACCATCTTGCCCTGCCTGCGCGCGGGCAGCCCGGGCCTCCCTTGCGACGTGCCACGTCCGAGAGGCATTTGTGACAGTCACGTACGAACCCGGCCAGTCCTCCCGCTCCCGCGGGGACCGCCCCGAGCGCAAGCCTCGGCACCGGCCGGCCGGTGGAGACGTTCTCCACAACGACACGGTGGAAACCCCTGCTGTGAAGACCTTCGCCCAGCTGGGCCTGCCCGAGCCGCTGCTGCGGGCGCTCGCCGAGGCGGGCATCGACGCTCCGTTCCCCATCCAGTCCGCGACCATCCCGGACGCGCTGGCCGGCCGCGACGTGCTGGGCCGCGCCCAGACCGGTTCCGGCAAGACGCTGGCCTTCGGCCTGGCCATCCTGGCCCGGCTCGACGGCGGCAAGGCCCGCCCGAAGCGCCCCCGCGCGCTCGTGCTGGTGCCGACCCGCGAGCTGGCCATGCAGGTCGCCGACTCGCTGACCCCGCTCGCCAAGTCCCTCGGCCTGTGGTGCCGCACCGCGGTCGGCGGCATGTCCTTCGGCCGCCAGGCGGAATCGCTCGCCCGCGGCGTCGACCTGCTGATCGCCACCCCGGGACGGCTGTCGGACCACGTCCGCCAGGGCACCGCCTCGCTCGGCGACTGCAACTTCATCGCGCTCGACGAGGCCGACCAGATGGCCGACATGGGCTTCATGCCGCAGGTCCGCGAGATCATGGACCTCACCCCTCCCGGCGGGCAGCGGCTGCTGTTCTCCGCGACGCTCGACGGCGACGTCGACAAGCTGGTCCGGCAGTACCTGGCCGACCCGGTCACGCACTCGGTCGCGCCGTCGACCGCGAGCGTCACCACCATGGACCACCACCTGTTCCAGGTTTCGCACTCCGACAAGCAGGACATCATCACCCGGATCGGCGCCCGCGAGGGCCGCACGATCATGTTCGTGCGCACCAAGCACCACGTGGACCGGCTCACCGAGCGGCTGCGCGAGAGCGGCGTGCACGCGGTCGCCCTGCACGGCGGCAAGACCCAGGGCCAGCGCAACCGCGTCCTCGCCGACTTCAAGGAAGGCCACGCGGCGGTCCTGGTGGCCACCGACGTCGCCGCGCGCGGCATCCACGTCGACGACATCTCGCTGGTGCTGCACGTGGACCCGGCCGCGGACCACAAGGACTACCTGCACCGCGCCGGCCGCACCGCCCGGGCGGGCGCGTCCGGCATCGTCGTCACCCTCGTGACGCACGACCAGCGGCGCACCGTCCGCCGGATGACCGATCGGGCCGGCGTGCGCGCCGAGACCACGATGATCCGCACTCACGACGAGGACCTGTCCCGCATCACCGGTGCCCGCGAGCCGAGCGGCGAGCCGGTCGTGGAGCGTCGCCGGGAGTCCCCGCGCCGTTCCGGAGGCCGCGGCTTCGGCGGCGACCGCGGCGGCTTCCGCGGCCCGCGCGAGGGCGGCGGCTACCGCGGCGGACGCGAAGGCGGCCGCGGCGGCTACGGCGGTTCTCGCGAAGACCGTGGCGGTTACGGATCCCGTGAGGACCGCGGTCCCCGCGAAGGCGGCTACAACCGCGGCTCGTACGAGGGCCGAGGCTCCCGCGACGGCGGTTACGCCCGCGAGGGCGGCTACTCGCGCGAGGGCGNGAGGGTGGCCGCGAAGGCGGTTACGCACGCGAAGGTGGCTACGGCTCCCGCGAGAACCGCGGCGGCGGCGGTTACAGCCGCAGCCGTCAGCAGTCACGCTTCGGCGGTGGCGGCTCCGGCCGCCCGCAGCGCCCGAGCCGTGGCCCGCGCCGCGGTCACGACGCCTGATTGATTCCTGGAGAACGGCCCCGCTTCGGCGGGGCCGTTCTTCGTTTCCGGGCAGGTTTCGCCTGCTGAACCGGATCGCACACCGCAGCGGCCGGACCTGGGCTCACCGTCAGGCCGCAGCAGTCACCGCACCCCAGCAGCCGCGACCCGACGCAGCGATCGCCGCCGAGCACGGGTCTCACGCGCCAGCCAGCCCGCACCCCGCCACAGCGGCCGCCGCCAAGGAGGGACCGTGCCCGCCGACTCTCACACGTCGGACATGCCACGCTCCGCCACCCCGCACCCCGCCACAGCGGCCGTCACCAAGGAGGGACCGCGTCCGCCGACTCTCACACGTTAGACGTGCCACGCTCCGCCACCCCGCACCCCGCCACAGCGGCCGCCGCCA
>NZ_LWSF01000025.1:0-64532 GCF_001651785.1 Amycolatopsis sp. M39 | reverse complement strand
GACGTGCCACGCTCCGCCACCCCGCACCCCGCCACAGCGGCCGCCGCCAAGGAGGTGCCTCGCGAGCCAGCCAGCCCGCATCGCTGAAAGCCACAACCCGACGCAGCAGCCGCCAACTACGGGTATCGCACGCCGGGCCACACTCCGCCAGCCCGCACCCCGGCCCAGCGACCATCGCCAAGCACACGCCCCGCCCACCAGCCAGCCCACACCTCGGCTCAGCGACCATCACCAAGCACACGCCCCGCCACCAGCCAGCCCGCCCCAAAGCCACACCCCGGCCGTCGCCAAGCAAAGGTCGGGCCAGCCGGCCCGGCCCAAACCCGCCGCACCAGCCTTTTTCCGTTGTCCCGTCCCGCTTCCCGGCCTTCCCGAGGCGGGGGCGGGAAACGCGGCACCCGGCCGGATGCGACACTGCCTCAGTGACTGACACTCCGCCGCTGCCGCCTGAGAACGTCTTCGACTGGCTTGAAGCCGAAGGCCAGCGGCGCGCGGAAGCCGGTCTGTCCCGTCGGATGAACCCGCGGCCGGCGCAGCACTCCACACTTGACCTCGCGGGCAATGACTGCCTCGGTCTCGCCCGCGACAAGCGCGTCGCCGGAGCCGCCGCCGCGGCCGCGTTGCGGTGGGGTGCCGGGGCTACCGGATCGCGCCTGCTCACCGGGTCCACCGAACTCCACTCGGAACTCGAACACGAGCTGGCCCGGTTCTGCGGAGCCCAGGCGGCGCTCGTCTTCTCCTCCGGTTTTACCGCCAACCTCGGCGCGGTGACGGCACTGTCCGGCTCCGAATCGGCGATCGTCACCGACAAGTACGTGCACACGTCGCTGGTCGAAGGCTGCCGGCTGTCCCGCGCGGACATCGCGGCCGTCGAGCACGCGACGCCGTCGGCGATCAAGCACGCGCTGGCCACCCGACGCAAACCGCGCGCGATTGTCGTCACCGATTCGGTGTTCTCCACCGACGGCGAACTCGCGCCGCTGGGCGAACTCGTCGAGATCTGCCGTGCGCACAGCGCTGCGCTGGTCGTCAACGACGCGCACGGTTTCGGTGTCCTCGGCGAAGGCGGCCGGGGTGCGGTGCATGCCGCCGGACTGTCGTCCGCGCCGGACGTCGTCACCACGCTCACGCTTTCCAACGCCTTGGGTGCTCAAGGCGGCGCCGTGGTCGGTCCGCGCCGCGTGATCCGGCATCTCGTCGACACGGCGCGCAGCTTTATCTTCGACACCGCGCTCGCTCCGGCCAGTGCCGCTGCCGCGTTGACGGCGTTGCAGGTGCTCAAGTCCGAGCCGGAACTGCCGGCAAAGGTCATCGAGAGCGCCGGGAACCTGGCGATGGGACTGAAGAACGCCGGTCTGCCGGTCGATCTCCCGGAGGCTGCCGTTGTCGCCGTGCGGACGCCGTCGCCGCAAGCGGCCGCCGCGTGGGCGGAAGCCTGCGCCGAGCAAGGGATCCAGGTCGGCTGCTTCCGGCCGCCCGCCGTGCCGGACGGCGTTTCCCGGCTGCGCCTCACCGCCCGCGCGGACCTGTCCGAGGCGGACGTCGACCGTGCGGTGAAGGTGATCGCCGCGACCGCACCCCGCGGTTAAGCCGGGCGGCGCATGGTGATGTGCGGGATTCCGTCCTCAAGAAATTCCTCGCCCTCAGCCACAAAACCGAACCGCGCGTAAAGCTTCTGCGCGTAGGTCTGCGCGTCCAGCACGAACGCAGCGGTCGCACCGTCCAGCGCCGCCGCCATCAGCTGCGCCGCCAACCCCTGGCCGCGCGCTGACTTCGCGGTCACCACCCGGCCGATCCGCCGGCCGCCGCCCGGCTCGGCCAGGACACGCAGGCACGCGAGAACCTCGGTGCCGGAAGCCAGCCACAGATGCTCGGTCTCCGGAAGCAGATCGAGCCCGTCGATGTCGGCGTACACGCAGTCTTGTTCCACCACGAACACGTCCGACCGCAGCCGGAGGATTTCGTACAGGTCGGCAGCGGCGAGGTCGGGCCCGGCGGCGCGGTGCAGAGTCGTCACGCCGCCTTGCTTAACACAGCTCAGCCGAACAACCGCGCCTGGGACTGGGCCGCGATGTCGTCGGAGAACCGCGAAACCCGCGTGTACACCCCGGGCTTGCCCGGTTTCCCGCAGCCGTCGCCGAAGGACACGATGCCGATCAGCGTGTCGCCTTCGACGAGCGGGCCGCCGGAGTCTCCCTGACAGGCGTCCTGGCCGCCCTGCGGGTAGCCGGCGCACACCATGCTCGCCGGGTCGTAGGTGTCGTAGGCCGTTTTGCACGTGGAGTCGCTGACCAGCGGCACCTGGGCGCTGCGCAGCACGTCCGACCGCTGCCCGCCTTCGGAAAGCCGTCCCCAGCCGAGCACGGTCGCCTGCGTGCCTTCCGCGTACAGCGACTGGTCGCTCTTGTCCGCGACCTTCGCCGCGCGGTAGGGCAGCCGTCCGCGCACGGTGAGGACCGCGATGTCGTCGCCCTTCGTCGGGTCGCTGTAGTCCGGGTTCACCCAGACCCGCGAGACGCCGAGTTCCACGCCGTCGCCGCCGCGCTTGTCCTGACGGCCCGCGACCACGCGGACCGACGACTGCGACAGGGCTTTCGCGCAGTGCGCGGCAGTCGCCACCGCTGACGGGCTCACGATCACCGCGCCGCAGAACTGTGAACCGCTCTGGTCGGTGAGGTACACCGCGTACGGGTGCTCGGCCAGCGAAGCTTCGCTGCCGCCGACGATCCGGGGCTGCGCGTGCGAACCCGGGTCGGACGGCGTCGACGCCCAGGCCGAGCCGACCGGGACCGCGATCGCGGCGGCGAGCAGCGAGCCCGCCGCGAGCAGGACCGGACGACGGAACTTCGCGGGCATGGGCTTTCCCTTCATCGGCACTACGACGGCACAGCCTGGACGCGCACGGGAACCAACCGACTCCGGCGCGTGCACACACGGCCGCGATTACCCTAAACGGGCCAAGCCCAAAACGGTGTCACTGGAACGGGTGGACTCTCTATACACCGAGCGCATTCGCTTAGCTGGAGACATGCGACGGAAAACAGCCGCGACGGCCGGCGCGCTGATGGTCTTTCTGCTGGCCGGATGTGCCACCAGCACCCCCGCGGCTCCCCCGCCGAGCCCGCTGAGCGCGCCGTCGGCGCCGTCCAGTCCGGCACTTCCGGCAACTCGGACAGCGACGAGCGCGCCCGCCGTCACCTGGCAGGTGGGTGCCCGTCCGCTGCCGCTGCGCCCGGACGGCTTCGGCCAGATCCTGCCGACTCCACCCGAACTGGTGAACCGCTCGCTGCCGACCCAGGACTTCCTTCCACCGCCGTCCAGCACGACGTACGCCGCGAAGATCGCCGACGTCCCCGACGCCGTGCTCAAGCGCAGCACCTGGCAGGCCGCCTGTCCGGTGCCGGTGGCCGACCTCCGCTACGTCACGCTTTCCTTCTGGGGCTTCGACCATCGCGCACACACCGGCGAGCTGCTGGTGAACAAGGACGCCGCTCCAGCGGTCGTCAAGGCGTTCAGCGAGCTGTACGCGCAGCAGTTCCCCATCGAAGAAATGCGCATCACCTCCCCCGCCGAACTCGACGTTCCGCCGACCGGCGACGGCAACGACACCAGCGCGTTCGTCTGCCGTCCGGTGCGCGGGCAGAAGAACTGGTCCGCGCACGCGTACGGGCTCGCGGTGGACGTCAATCCGTTCTGCAACCCCTACACCAAGGACGACCTCGTCCTCCCCGAGCTGGCCTCCGCTTACGTCGACCGCGCGAACGTGCGGCCGGGGATGGTCACCGCCGGCGGCCCGGTCGTGCGCGCGTTCGCCGGGGCGGGCTGGCAGTGGGGCGGGGCGTGGAAGTCGCCGGTCGACCGGATGCATTTCACCGCCAACGGCGAGTGATCCGGGAACACCCGGGCAGGCGTCCGGGGTTGACTAGGCTGGCAGCAAACCGCTTTCGGGAAGGACCGCCGTGCCGCACTACGACCTGGTGATCATCGGGACCGGATCGGGAAACTCGATCCTCGGGCCGGAGTTCGCCGACCTCCGGACGGCCATCGTGGAGAAGGGCGTGTTCGGCGGGACCTGCCTGAACGTCGGCTGCATCCCCACGAAGATGTTCGTCTACACCGCCGACGTCGCCGCGACGCCCGCGGGCAGCTCGCGCTTCGGCGTGGACGAGGAGCTCACCGCGGTGCGCTGGCCGGACGTCCGCGACCGGATCTTCGGCCGGATCGACCCGATCGCCGAGGGCGGCGCGGAGTACCGCGAGAACCACGAGGACAACCGCAACGTCGAGGTCTACCGCGGCGAAGGCCGGTTCACCGGCAGGAAGGAGCTGCGAGTCAGCTTCGCCGGCGGCCGTCCGGACGAGGTCGTCACCGCGGACCGGTTCGTGCTCGCCGCGGGCGGACGGCCGGTGATCCCGGACGTGCCGGGGCTGGCCGAAACCGGCTACTACACCTCCGACACGATCATGCGGCTCGACGCGCTGCCGGAGCGGATCGTCGTCCTCGGCGGCGGATACATCGCGGCCGAGTTCGCGCACGTCTTCGCCTCGTTCGGGGTCGCGGTCACGATGGTGAACCGTTCCGGCGCGCTGCTGCGGCAAGAGGACGCGGACATCAGCGCCCGGTTCACCGAGCTGGCTTCGCGACGATTCGACGTCCGGCTGGACCGGAAGACGGTTCGCGCGCGCAGCACGGACACCGGGGTCGCGCTGGATCTCGAAGGCCCGCAGGGAGCGGAGACCGTCGAGGCCGACCTGATCCTGGTCGCCACCGGCCGCAGGCCGAACTCCGATCTGCTCGACGTGGCCGCCACCGGCGTCGCCACCACCGAACGCGGGCACGTCGTGGTGGACGACTACCAGCAGACGTCCGTCGAAGGCATCTACGCGCTCGGGGACATCTCGTCGCCGCTGGAGCTGAAGCACGTCGCGAACCACGAAGCCCGTGTGGTGCAACACAATCTGGCGCACCCGGACGACCGCATCAAGGCCGACCACCGGTTCGTGCCGCACGCGGTGTTCACCTCGCCGCAGGTGGCGTCGGTCGGGCTGACCGAGGCGCAGGCGACCGGGCGCGGAGTGTCCTTCGTGGTCTCGAAGCAGGACTACGCGGGCATCGCCTACGGCTGGGCGATGGAGGACACCACCGGTTTCGCGAAGCTGCTGGCCGATCCGGCGACCGGGCAGCTGCTGGGCGCGCACATCATCGGCCCGCAGGCGTCGACGGTGATCCAGCCGCTGATCCAGGCGATGAGCTTCGGCCTCGACGCGCGGTCGATGGCGCGGGGGCAGTACTGGATCCACCCGGCGATGCCGGAACTGGTGGAGAACGCGCTGCTGAATCTGCCGCTGGACTGACCCCGGGACGCCGGGAGGTGATCGCCCGGGGCGGCGATTCCGGAATCAGGCAACAAGGATGTCGCGTTGCCAGGGTTCCCCGCGCAGGTGCGGGGACTGACCTGACCACCGGGGAGTCGTTGCGGCCGCGGAGGAAAGGGCCGCTCGCTGGACCGAGGTCACGGATCTTGAGCTGGCGTTGCTCGTGAGTGGCCTCACACGAAGCGGCGCCGCCCGGACAAGGCCCCGAACACCATCTGCGTCACCATGACCACGAGCAGCACGATCAACGACACCGTCCAGCTGCCCGTCGCGTCGTGCAGCAGGCCGAACACGAACGGTCCGACCGCTGCCAGCAGATATCCGAAGCCCTGGGCCATCCCGGACAGCCGCGCCGTTTCCGCGCCGGTCCGGGCTCGCAGCGCGATGACCGTCAGGGCCAGCGAGAACACGCTCATCCCGATGCCGAGCAGGATGCTCCACAGCAGCGGCGAGAACCCGGGCGCGACGACGAGGCCCAGCATGCCTGCCGCGCCGAACACGCCCATGCCCACGATCCACGGGCTCTGGCTCTTCTGCCGCGCCGCGATCGGCGGGATCACCAGGCTGATCGGCACCGCGATCACCGAGATCAGGCCGAGCAGCAGACCGGCGTCGGCCTTGCTGACGCCCGCGTCGATGAACACCTGCGGCAGCCAGCCCATCACGACGTAGGCGATGAACGACTGCAGGCCGAAGAAGATCGTGACGATCCACGCCAGCGGGCTGCGCATCAGCGACCGGGCGGGAGCGGAGCCCGCGGCCGGCCGCGGCGTACGGCCCGTGCCGCGCGAAGCGATCAGCCATGCCACCAAAGCGATCGCCGACAACACGCCCCAGGAGCCGAGCGCGGCACGCCAGCCGCCGAAAGCCGATTCCAGCGGCGGGCTCAGCGCGGAACCCGCCGCGCCGCCGCCCTGCAACGCCGCGGTGTAGACGCCGGTCATGAGCCCGACGCGAGCCGGGAACGAATCCTTGATGACCACCGGGATCAGCACGTTGACCAGCGCGATTCCCGCGGTGGCGACGAGCGTGCCGCCGAGCACGACGTACGGTCCGTCGAGCACCCGCACCACCAGGCCCGCGGTCAGCACCGCCAGCGCCAGGCCGATCGCCGGGCCGATGCCGAAGCGGCGCGACAGCACCGGCGCGGCCAGGCCGGCACCGGCGAAGCAAAGGCCGGGCAGGGTCGTGAGGATGCTCGCCCACACCGCGGACGCGCCGAGACTGCCGCGCATTTCCGCGAGCAGCGGGCCGACGCTCGTGATCGCCGGCCGCAGGTTCATCGCCGTCAGCACCACCGCGACCGCCAGCAGCACGCCGCCCGCCACCACGCCCGGACGGCGACCGGCGGGCACCTCCTCTTCGAGGCTGCCTTCCAGCTCCAGCTCAAGCCGGTCGGAATAGGTGGCGGTGGACACGGTTCGAGAGTCTCGGGAGTCGGCGGACATGTGCGCTACTCTTTCATACGTAGGATGATTGGATGAAGGGATCAGGCTGTGCCGTTGGCCACCACCCGCCGAGCCGGACTCGTCGACCAAGTCATCGATCAGCTGCGCGAGGCGGTCACCGCCGGGGAATGGCCGATCGGGCACCGGATCCCGACCGAGCCGGAGCTGTCCGCGCAGCTGGGCGTCGGGCGCAACACGGTTCGCGAGGCCGTGCGCGCGCTGGCGCACACCGGGATCTTGGAGGTCCGCCAGGGTGACGGCACATACGTGCGCGCGACGAGCGAGGTGTCCGGCGCGATCCGCCGCCTGTGCGGGACGGAACTGCGCGAGGTGCTGCACGTCCGGCGGCTGCTGGAGGTCGAGGGCGCTCGGCTGGCCGCGACCGCGCGCACCGAGGAGGACCTGGCCGAGCTGCGCGTCCTGCTCAACCGCCGCGACACCGACTGGGACGAGGGCCGCCTCGACGATTTCGCCCGCAGCGACGCGGAATTCCACCAGGTCGTGGTCCGGTGCGGGCACAACGGGCTGCTGCTGGAGCTGTACCGCGGCCTGATGGAGGCGATCACCGCGAGCGTGGCGTCCACTTCGGACAATCCGGAGCACGCGGAGATGATCCGGCACCGGGAGCTGGTGGACGCGATCGAGACACGGGACGCGGGACGGGCGGCCGACGAGGCGGCGGGGTTCCTGGACGAGCTGATCGCGCGGGCGCAAGGCTGGTGAGTGTTGATCCCGGTGAGAACCGGGATCAACACTCACCACGAGCCCTACGGAAGCGTCAGGATTTCCGCGCCGTCAGCCGTCACCACGAGGGTGTGCTCGAACTGCGCCGTCCACTTCTTGTCCTTCGTGGTGACCGTCCAGTCGTCGGCCCACAAGTCGTAGTCGATGGTGCCGAGCGTGATCATCGGCTCGATGGTGAAGGTCATGCCCTCTTCGATCAGCGTCTGCACCGAGGGCTCCTCGTAGTGCAGCACTGTCGGCGCGGTGTGGAACGCCGGGCCGACGCCGTGGCCGGTGAAGTCGCGGACCACGCCGTAGCCGAACCGCTTCGCGTACGCCTCGATGACGCGGCCGATCACGTTGAGCTGCCGACCCGGGCGGACCGCCTTGATCGCGCGCGCGGTCGCCTCGCGGGTGCGCTCGACCAGGAGCCGCACCTCTTCGGAGACGTCGCCGGCCAGGAACGTCGCGTTGGTGTCGCCGTGCACGCCGCCGATGAAGGCCGTCACGTCGATGTTGCAGATGTCGCCGTCCTCGATCACGGTCGAGTCCGGGATGCCGTGGCAGATCACCTCGTTCAGCGAGGTGCAGCACGACTTCGGGTAGCCGCGGTAGCCGAGCGTGGACGGGTACGCGCGGTGGTCGAGCAGGAACTCGTGCACGACCTTGTCGATGTCGTCGGTCGTCGCGCCTGGTTTGACCGCCTTGCCGCCCTCTTCGAGCGCCTGTGCGGCGATCTTCGACGCGACCCGCATCGCCTCGATGACCTCGGGCGTGCGCACTCCGTTGCCGGTGTCCCGTTTCGGCGCCGGCCGGTCCACGTACTCGGGGCGGACGATGTCGGCGGGGACGGCACGGCGCGGCGTCTGGACGCCGGGCTTCAACGGGGCGCGAACGGACATGTCCCCAGCCTACGACCTCGCCCGGCCGCGGCGCAGCCAGCTCAGAACAGCACCGTCGCGTACTGCCCGACCTGCTGGAAGCCGATCCGCCGGTACGCCGCCAGCGCGGGCGCGTTGAACCCGTTCACGTACAGGCTTGCGGTCCGGCCGAGGCCGTGGACCAGGCGGTTCACCACCGCCGCGGTGCCCGCGGTGCCGAGCCCGCCGCCGCGCCGGTCCGGATGCACCCACACGCCCTGGATCTGGCCGACCCGCGCGGACATCGCGCCGATCTCGGCCTTGAACACGACCTCGCCGTCCTCGAACCGGGCGAACGCGCGTCCGGTGGAGATCAGCTCGCTGACCCGGGCGCGGTAGCTGGCTCCGCCGTCGCCCGCGCGCGGGTCGACGCCGACCTCCTCGACGAACATCGCCACCGCCGCGGGCAGGTAGCGGTCCAATTCGTGCGGCCGGACGGTGCGGACCTGCGAATCGGCAGGCACCAGCGGGTCGCCTTCGAGGGCCATCAGGGGCTGGTCGCCGCGCACCTCGCGGGCTGGTCCCCATTCCGGGGACAGCTCGTCCCAGAGCCCGAGCACCTGCGGCGCGGGCCCGACGAGCGAGGAACAGGTGCGCTGGCGGCGCAGGGCCCGGTCGGCGAAGGACCGCAGCGCCGAAGCGTTGCCGCGCAACGGGATCAGGTTAGGCCCGGCGAAGCACAACCCGGTCAGCCGTCCGGCGCGCACCGGACGGGAATCAGCCGCCCACAGCTCGCCACCAAGACGCCACGGGTCGAGACCGGCCGCCTCGACCCGGGCGCTGACCATGCAGCTGCCCACCGGGTCGGCGGCGAGTGCAGCGCGCACCGCCGGATAGTCCCGATCATCGAGCAGCCGTGCACCTGCAAGCCGCAACACGGGGTCCAGAGTGCCAGATGAACCGGGTGAACGGAACGCGAGCCGGCCGACACGCTGAGATGAACGGCCCTCGCACCCGAACGGCGGCGCCCCGGCGGGCTCCGCCGCCGACAACGCCCGGCTCCAGGGGGAGGCGCCTCCGGAGCCTCCCCCTGGAGTCCGTGAGGGTTCCCCTCACGGACGGCTGGAACGGCCGCCGGGCATCAGTGCTGCCGCGGAACCAGGTGCAGCAGCCGCGAAGCGTGCGGTGCCAGCGTCGCGGTGAAACTGTCCCGGCTCACTCCCAGGTTCCGGTGCGTCCACAGGTCCCGCACCGCTGCCGGGCCGCGCAGCCCCAGGTCCGGCCAGGAAGCGGTCACCGGGGCCTCTGTCGAGCCCAGGTTGAACAGCGCGACCGTCACCCCGCCGCGACCGTCGGGGCTGAACCACACCTGCTGCTGGGTCGCCTGCGAAACCGGACGCGCCGGCCGTCCTGCCTGGTCGACGGCCAGCACCTCGCGGTTGGTGAGCAGTTTCAGATCGGCCGGGTCAAGCTTGGTCAGGTCGGTGCCGAGCAGCAGCGGCGAGGCTTCGATCGCCCACAGCGTCATGACGCTCTGCCGCTCGTCCGGGGTGATGCCGTTCGCGTCACCGTTGCCGATCTCGATGGAGTCCAGGTCGTTCCAGTGGCCCGGGCCCGCGTAGCGCGTCCACTTGGGAGCGTCGGCGAAGCGCAGTTTGACCCGGACGTCCCAGTTCGTGAGGCCAACACAGTGCGAGTAGCACTCGATGTCGCCTTCGATCCGCCAGCCGTTGCTGTAACGCTGCCAGGTCGCGGCCTCGGCGATGCTGAGCGAGTTCGACAGTTCCCAGTGGATCGCACGGCCGCTGGCCCGGATCGCCGCGTGCCACTGCCGGAGGTCCTCGCGGTTGTCCGCGGGGATCTTTCCGCCGCCAGGTCCGACGAAGTCCATCTTGATGTAGTCGACGCCCCACGACGCCAGCAGCCGAGCCTGCGAACGGACATACGCGGCCGCGCCGGGCTTGCCGAAGTCGAGTTTCGCGGATTTGTCGTCCGCGGTGTTGCCCGCGCCCGCCATGACGATGTCGTGCACCCGGTACGGCGTGCCCTCGACCGGCGAATCGGCCGCGACCGCTTGCGCCGGAACGCCGGGCACCAGGTAGATGCCGAATTCGAGGCCGCGCTGGTGCAGGTACCGGGCCAGCGACGCGATGCCGTCCGGGAACTTCTTCGGGTCCGGCGCGACCCGGCCGAACTCGTCGACGTGGTCGTTCCAGCCCGCGTCGATGTTGAGATAGCGGTAGCCGTACGCGGCGAGCCGGTCGTGCATGACGTCGGCCTGCGCCTTGAGCGTTTCCTCGGTGAACTTCCGGCGCAGCGCGCTCCAGCTGCTCCAGCCCATCGGCGGCGTTCTCGCCACCGGCGTCCAGGACTCGATCGAGTGACTGTCCGCGGCTGCGGTTCCCGCCAGCGCTCCGGCCAGCACCGCCATCGCCGCGGCCAGCACACCGATCCGACTTCGCTTCATCGCGACCACCTCTCCCGGGGATCGCTTCGTTGTACGCGCGCCGAACCTGAGTCAGCAATGATTCATCGGATCACTGATCGCTAACCGGGACAGCACCCGCCGACCAGATCAACCCTGTTCACCACCGTGAATGCCAGGAATATCCCAGGAAGACCTCTCGACACGACCGCAAATAGATCCTATCTTTCTTGCGGCGCGCCCCAGCGTCGTTCACTGGCGAACACGGAGGTCCCGGATGAAGTTCAGACCAGCGCGCACCCTCGGGCTCGCGGTAGCGGCGCTGACCGCGACCGCGCTGCTGCCCGCCGGTGCGGCCGCGGCGTGGCCGGGCAGCCAGGACGTGTACGTCTCGCCGTGGGGCAACGATTCCGGGTCCGGCGCCATCTGGTCTCCGGTGCGCACGCTGCCGCGCGCCCAGCAGCTGGTCCGGCGACGCGCACCGCACCTGAACTCCGACCTGACCGTGCACGTCGCCTCCGGTACTTACCGGCTCGACAAACCGCTCGAACTCGACGCGGCCGATTCACCCGCGGACGGCCACCGGGTCGTCTGGCAGGGCTCGCCGGGCACCGTGGTCAGCGGCGGCAAGCAGGTCACCGGCTGGCATCCGGTCGCCGGACGCCCTGGTCTCTACTCCGCTCCCGCGCCCGCCGGGCTGGAGAACACTCGCCAGCTGTACGTCGACGGCGTCCGCGCGCAGCGAGCGTCCGGACGGCTTCCAGTGACGGTGAAGGCGACCGGCACCGGGTACACCGCGTCCGCGGACACCATGGCGCACTGGCGAAACCCGAGTGACCTCGAACTGGTGTACACCAGCGGCGAGGAACTGTGGAACGTCGAGCGCAATGGCCTCGGCCAGTGGACCGAGCCGCGCTGCCCGATCGCCTCGGCGCGGGGCACGACGATCACCATGGCGCAGCCGTGCTGGGACAACTCGACCCGGCGCGTGATGTTCGCCGACATCCCCGGCCGTTCGGTCAACATGGTCGGCCCGGGCGATCTCACCAACGGACGGCAGCCGTCCTACGCGGAGAACGCGTTCGAGCTGCTGGACACTCCCGGCGAGTGGTATCTCGACCGGTCCGCGCACACCGTGTACTACCTGCCGCGCAAGGGCGAAAACCTGCACTGGGCCGATGTCGAGATGCCCGCGCTGGAGAAGCTCGTGGACGGCCGCGGCACCGCCGAAGCGCCGATCCACGACATCTCGTTCCGCGGCATCCAGTTCTCCTACGCGACCTGGCTCGAACCGTCGTCGCCGGAAGGCTTCTCCGAAATCCAGGCCGGCTACCGGATCACCGGCGAACGCGGCTGGGCCACGCAGGGTCTGTGCCAGTTCACCCCCGGCGGCACCTGCCCGTACGCGGACTGGACGAAGGAACCCGGCAATGTCTCGATGTCGCACGGGCACCGGATCGAGTTCCGGGACACCGTGTTCGCACACCTCGGCGCGGCCGGGCTCGACCTCGGCGAAGGCGCGCAGGACAGCAGCGTGTCCGACAGCGTGTTCACCGACATCTCCGGCAACGGCGTCGAGATCGGCGGGGTCAGCAAGCCCGCCGCGGCTGGCGCGGACCTGACCGCGCGGGTCAAGGTGACCAACAACCACCTGTACGGCATGCCGCGCGAATTCACCGGCGGAGTGCCGATCGTCAACGGGTATTCGCAGGACAATGTCGTGTCGCACAACCAGATCGACCACGTCGCGTACTCCGGCATCTCGATGGGCTGGGGCGGCTGGCCGGACAAGATCAAGCAGGCCGCGACGCCGAACGTCTCGCGCGGCAACGTGGTGTCGGACAACCTGATCCACGACTACATGCTTTCCCTCGACGACGGCGGCGGCATCTACACCCAGGGCATCACCGGCCCGTCGCAGGCGGAGGGCGAGAAGGTGACCGGGAACGTCATCTACGACCAGTGGGGCCTCGGCAAGTCGGTCTACACCGACAACGGCTGCACCTACGAAACCGTTTCCGGCAACGTGCTTTACCACGCGGCGTACGCCAACGTCGCCTCCACGCACGTGGACTACCGCGATTCGCTCGGCAACAACGACCCGACCGTCATCTCCGGAAACTACTGGGAGCAGGGCGATCCGGACGGCACCAAGAAGGGTGTCATCACCTCGGGCAACCACCTGCTGAACAACCCGGCGGCCGCACCCAAGTCCATTGTGGACAACGCGGGGATCGAACCGGGCCACCGCTGGGTGCTGAACCGCCGGACCGACGGCGCGTCCGCTCCGCAGGCTCCGACGCGGATCGGCACCTTCTCGGTGTCCGGCCGGCTGTACGCGACCTGGAACCCCACTGTCGCGGAAAACGGCGCGCCGGTGCAGGACTACGTGCTGACCGCTTCGGACGGCAAGCACAGTGTCACCAGTTCGGTGTCTGCCAAGGACTTCGCGCAGACCGGATACACGGTGATCCCGAAGCTGACGGACGGCCGGACGTACACGGTCACGGTCGCCGCGCGCAATCGGCATGGGGTTGGCCTGCCGTCGCTGCCGTCCGCGCCGGTCACCGTCGCGCAACCGGGGACCCAGCTCGCTGCCGTCCCGACCGGGGCGAAGGCGCTGCCGAGCACCGACGCGGCGAGCATCCGCTGGACGCCGCCGAAGGAAACCGGGTCGACCCCGGTGATCGGCTACCGGATCACCGTGTCCGACGGCCGCACCATCGAGATCACCGGACGAGACACGATCGTCAGCCAGCCCACGCAGAAGGGCCTGACCCGCGTCGTGGACGGGCTGAAGTCCGGCACCGCGTACACGTTCACCATCGCCGCCGTCACCGGAAACGGCGCCGGCCCCGCGGTGACGGTGCACGCCACCACCGCGTAACCCGGTGGTCGGCGCGTACCGGACCGCCCTGCCGGTGCGCGCCGATCACCCTATCCGGAAGGCCCTTCGATACGCCCCCGGCGTCGTCCCCACCTGCGCCCGGAACCGGCGCCGCAGGTTCACCGCGGACACCAAGCCGACCCGCGCCGCGATCGCGTCCACCGGCAGATCGGTCTCCTCCAGCAGCCTCCGCGCCTNTCCGCGCCTCGGCCACCCGTCTCGACAACAGCCACGCACCCGGGCTCGTCCCGAACTGATCGGCGAACCGGCGCGCCAGCGTCCGCGGCGAAATCCGCAAGCGGGCAGCCAAATCCTCCACCGACAGCGGCGTGCCCAACCGCTCCCCCGCCCAGTCGAGCAGCCCGTCCAAGGACGCGTACGCGGACGCCTGCCGCGGCACGTACTGCACCTGGCCGCCTTCGCGATGCGCCGGCATCACCATGTGCCGCGAGATGAGCGCCGCGTGCGCCGCCCCGTGATCGCGCCGGACCAGGTGCAGGCACAGGTCGATGCCCGCTCCCGCACCCGCGCTGGTGGCGACGTCGCCGTGGTCCACGTATAGCACGTCCGGTTCCACCCGGACTTCCGGGAAATCCCGCCGCAACTGTTCGAGCCGCGCCCAGTGCGTCGTCGCGGTTCTTCCGGTCAGCAGCCCGGTTTGGGCCAGCGCGAAGGAGCCCGAGCAGATCGTGACCAGCCGCGCGCCTCGCTCGTGCGCGCGGAGCAACGCCCGGCGCACCTTCGGCGAGAGCGGCGTTTCGACGGGCGTCCAGCCGGGGATCAGCACCGTGTCCGCCTTCGAGAGCGCCGAAAGCCCGCTGGAGACGTGGATCTCGTATCCGGCCGTGGTCGGCACCGGCCCGGGGTTTTCCGTGCACACCTCGAATTCGTAGTGCTGCGGCACCCCGCCCCGGGTCGTGCCGAACACCTCCGCGCCGCAGCCGAGTTCGAACGTCGACTGCACCGGCTGGACGAGAGCCACCACGCGATGCATGGCAAGAAAGTACCCGATGACGTCTTTTCTGACACTGTCCTGCCGGTGCCGGGGAAGCCAAGCTGGGACCCATGCACTCGGAAATCCTCGCTCAGCCGGGCTACATCTCGGTCCCGGTCGGCGAAGCCCCGGTGAAGGACCTGTTCCCCGGCATCCGCCTCCGTCCGCTGTGGAAGGGCGAAAACGGCGCGCACGCCAACGTGGTCGAGTTCGATCCCGGCAGCACGTGGCCCGAACGCGACGTGCACGAGCCCGGTCCCGAAGAGGTCTTCGTCGTGTCCGGGACTTTCAACGACGGTGCCCGCGACTATCCGGCAGGCACGTTCATTCATGCCCCGGCGGGGTCGTGGCATGTTCCGGCGACGGAGAGCGGCTGCACGTTGTTCGTGTTCTATCCCGAGGGGTAGTCGTGAGCGGCAATCCCGGTTCTCACCGGGATAACCACTCCCGAGTCCCCTCAGCGCCGCGGTAACTCCCGATAGTCCAAGCGTTCCCCTCGGGGTCGCGGACAGTGAACGTGTGCGAGCCGTAGTCGGTGTCGTGCAGCTCCATGCTGATTTCGGCACCGGCTTCGCGCACACGGGCGTGAATCTCGTCCACCCGGTCCGAGACCACGTACACCGCGCTGGCCCCGGGTTTCATCTCGTCGTGCACGCCGTCTGCTGGGCCGCCGCAACTGCCCAGCATCACCGCGCCGCCTTCGGGCCAGCGGAGTTCGGCGTGCGCGACACCGTTTTCCCCGGGCACCACGAGGGTTTCTTCGAAGCCGAGAACGTCGGCGAGGAAACGGATCGCGCCGCGGGCGTCGTTGTAGCGGAAAGCGGGCCAGACCGCTGGTTGTGGCGTCATGCTCCCGATTCTGCGGCAGCGGTCTTCGTTTCGTCTTGGAGAAACGGGAGCTCCTCCGCCATCCAAGTCCGCGGCGAACACCCCGCCAGCGCGCGCCATTCGTTCGAGAAGTGCGCCTGGTCGTAATACCCTGCGGCATAAGCGATCCCGGCCAGATCGCGATGCCCGGTACGCAGCAACCGCACCGCCCGCTCGAACCGCAGCACGCGTGCCGCCTGTTTCGGGGCCAATCCCAGCTCCGCGCGGAACCGCTCCCCCAGATGCCGGCGGCTCCAGCCGACCTCGTTCGCCAGTTCGCCGACCCGCACCAGCCCGCCGCTGCGCCGCAACTCGTGCCACGCGCGGTCCAGCTCCGGCGGCTGTTCGGCGCGCTCGACCGCACGCGCGGCCAGCACCTCGTCGAGGATCGCGAACCGGGCGCGCCAATCGCCGGCCGAGGCCAGCCGGTCCGGCAGGCGGGCGAGGTCGCCGCCGAAGTCGGCGAGGTCGGTCACCCGGCCGGTCAGCTCCGCGGCGGTGACGCCGAGCAGCGTCCGCGCCCCCAGCGGATCCAGCTCCAGCTGCACCCCGCGCTGCACCCGGCCCTGCGTGATCAGCGCGGGTGCGGTGTGCAGGCCGCCGACCACGCTCTGCAGCGCTCCCGCCCCGGCCAGCCCGGCGTACCGGATCGGCTCTTCGAGGCTGATGGCCAGCGTGATGTGCCGCGAGGGCAGCCCGCGGTGCACTGCGAAGCCGACGTTTTCCTGCGCGTAGCCGATGTAGCGCGTGACCAGGCCCCGCAGCACCGGATGCGGCGGCCGGGCGGCCCAGCTGTGACTCACGCGACCAGGCTAACCCCGCCCCGGGCGAATTCTGCTACCACGGGAGAGCGGTCCCCACGATGAGGAGAAGCCCGATGACGATCCAGGAACAGGCCCAGCAGCTCGAACTGCTCGCCGACCAGGTGCCGACCGGAATCGCCCTCGCCACCAAGGGCGAACTGGAAGATCTGCAGGCCCAGGTGCTCGGCTTGCTCGGCGAAACCGGCTCCGCGACGACGATCCAGGGGTCGGTGCAGATCGCGATCCGGCAGATCGACGAGGTCGCGGCCTCGCTGGAGAACGTCCGGATCCAGATCCGCGAGGCCGCCCAGCATCACCTGCGCGGCTGACGTGGCCGGGCTGCTGGCCGCGCACGCCGGCGAGTTCGCGGAGGTCGCGCTGACCAACGTCGTGCGCGAGTATCCGCATTACGAGAGCCACTGGCGCATCGACGACACTCCCGTACCGGCGATCCGCGAGCTGCATCCGTGCTTCTACGGCAGCTTCGACTGGCATTCGTGCGTGGAAATGTTCTGGGTGCTGGTGCACCTGCTGCGCCGATACCCGGCGCTCGTCCCCGCCGACGAGATCCGCGCCCTGCTGAACGCGCACCTGACCGAGCCTGCGCTGGCCGCCGAAGCCGCGTACTTCGCGCCGGAGCGGCACCGCACGACCCAGCGTCCGTATGGCTGGTCGATCCTGGTGGCGGTGACGTTCGAGACCGCCACCTGGGACGATCCGGACGCCGCGCGCTGGTCTGCCGCACTGCAACCGTTGAGCAGGCTTTTCGTGACCCGCTTCCGCGACTGGCTGCCGAAGGTCACGTACCCGATTCGGTACGGGCTGCACGAAAACGGCGCTTTCGGACTCTCTCGCGCGCTTCCCCACGCTCGTTACCTCGCCTCCCGCGGCGAGCCGCAGTTGCTGCGGGCCCTCACCGAAACGGCCTGGCGCTGGTTCGGCTCAGACCGCGGCTACCCCGGTGCCTGGGAACCGTCCGGAGCCGATTTCCTCAGCCCGGCCCTGGCCGAAGCCGAGCTGATGAGCCAGCTGGTGCCCGATTTCGGCGCCTGGCTGGAGGCTTTCCTGCCCGGAATCGCCGACCGGAACCCGGCGGCGCTGTTCACCCCGGCGGTGGTGACCGATGCTTCCGACGGGTTGATCGCTCACTTGCACGGGCTCAACCTCCACCGCGCGTGGTGCTGGCAGCGGATCGCGGCGGCGTTGCCGGAGGGGGACGACCGGGTCGCGGCGATCGACGCGGCTTCGCGCGAGCATGCGCAGGCCGCGCTGCCGCAGGTTACGGGGGGTCCGTATGCGGTGGAGCATTTCCTGGCTTACTACGCACTGCTTCTGCTGAGCGACGCCGAAGCGGGGAAGGCCTGATCTGTGTCGGATCCGTGGTTATCCATCGAAGTGCTCGACGGAGAAGTCCCGGCGAGCGATTGGCGGCGCACCTACTCCGACGCATTGCGCAAAGCCGCGATCACCGACCGCGCTGTGCGATGGTCCTGGCGGACGCACGAACGCGGCGTCGTCTTCGAGATCGCCTTCACAACCGAGGCGATCCGCGACGAATTCTGCGACCAGCCGTCAGTCCGGACGGCGCTCGGCGCTGTGCCGGATCCGCGCCACGGGATCACCATCGCCTCCGGCAGTTAGCTTTCCGGCAACGGCTCCCGATGCTCCGCCCGCAATCCGTCCAGGGAAACCAGCAGCAGCCGGTTCCACATGTGCGGCCGGCACGCGTCGGTGAACTGCGCCGCATACCCCAGCGAAATCAGCAGCAGCACCAAATCATCCGTCGTAACCCCGGGTCTCAGCAGCTGCGCCGCACGGGCCCGCAGCTCCTCCAGAACCGCGCGGAGCTGCGGGATCCCGGTCGGATCGGGGTCGGTCCAGGTCAGCGCGAAGCTCTCCATGAGCGCGCGGTGCCGGGCGCAACCGGACAACGCCTGCCGATAGAAGTCCGTCAGCGCCGCCCACGGGTCCTCCGCCTCGACCGCCGCCTGGCGCGCGGACTCGGCCCACCGGGAGAAGTCCTGGTCCAGGACCGTCCGGACGAGGTCTTCCTTCTTCGGGAAATGCCGGTACAGCGTCCCCATGCCGACCCCGCCGCGCCGGGCGATCTCGCGGACGTCGACCGCGGCTCCCTGTTCCGCCATCACCTCGGCGGCGGCTTCGACGATTGCCTCCCGGTTGCGGATCGCGTCCGCGCGCGGGGCGCGACGGCGGGTGGGGGTGTGCGGTTCAGCCACGGCCATGCGCCGAGCATACTCGCTTACCCGGAGCACATGCTCCGTCTAGTGTGCTACTTTGCGGAGCAAGTGCTCCGCCTAGCGAAGGAGAGGTCGTGCCCACCCTCGACGACTGGAATGTCCGGATCCTCGCCGAATTCCGGGAGAACGCCGGATACGTCGCCTGGAGCAGTCCGGAGGAATTCGCGGCGGGCCGGCCCGTTCCGCCGTACCTGCCGGGATTTCCGGAGCGGGGGATGCCGCTGATTCTCGTGCACCACGTCGGGGCGAAAACCGGGAAGGCGCGGATCAGCCCGCTGTTCTACCGGCCGGTCGGCGACAGCTGGGCGGTCTTCGGCACGCACGGCGGCAGTCCGCGCGATCCCGCGTGGTACCGCAATCTCATGGCGAATCCGCGGACCGTCGTCGAAGCCGGCGCGGAAGAGATCCCGGTCGAAGCACGGCTGACCGCCGGGAAGGAACGCGCCGAGATCTGGGCGGGCCAGATCGCGCAGGTCCCGAAATTCGCCGAGTTCGAAGCCGCATCCGGGAGGCAGGTCCCGGTCGTCCTGCTGGAACGCCGCTGAAACGAAGGGGCTCCCCGACCGAAGCCGAGGAGCCCCTTCGCGGAGAGAGAACTCAGCCGACGGTGACGCTCGGCGCGCCCTCGCCGATCGACTCGCCGGATTCCTCGGCGATGCGCATGGCCTCTTCGATCAGGGTCTCCACGATCGCGTGCTCCGGCACGGTCTTGATGACCTCGCCCTTCACGAAGATCTGGCCCTTGCCGTTGCCGGACGCGACACCCAGATCGGCCTCGCGCGCCTCGCCCGGGCCGTTCACTACGCAGCCCATCACCGCGACGCGCAGCGGGATCTCCATCCCCTCCAGCCCGGCGGTGACCTGGTCAGCCAGCGTGTACACGTCGACCTGCGCACGCCCGCACGACGGACACGAGACGATCTCCAGCTTCCGGGGCCGCAGGTTCAGCGACTGCAGGATCTGGGTGCCGACCTTGACCTCCTCCACCGGCGGCGCGGACAGCGACACCCGGACGGTGTCGCCGATGCCCTGGCGCAGCAACGCGCCGAACGCGACGGCGGACTTGATCGTGCCCTGGAACGCGGGCCCGGCCTCGGTGACCCCGAGGTGCAGCGGATAGTCGCACTGCTCGGCCAGAATCTCGTACGCCCGCACCATCACCACCGGGTCGTTGTGCTTGACCGAGATCTTGATGTCGTGGAAGTCGTGCTCGGCGAACAGCGACGCCTCCCACATCGCCGACTCGGCGAGCGCCTCCGGAGTGGCCTTGCCGTACTTCTCCAGCAGCCGCTTGTCCAGCGACCCGGCGTTGACGCCGATCCGGATCGGCGTGCCGCGGTCCTTCGCGGCCTGCGCGATCTCCTTGACCTGGTCGTCGAACTTGCGGATGTTGCCCGGGTTCACCCGCACCGCGGCGCAGCCCGCCTCGATCGCGGCGAACACGTACTTGGGCTGGAAGTGGATGTCGGCGATCACCGGGATCTGCGACTTCTTCGCGATCGCGGGCAGCGCCTCGGCGTCGTCGGCCGACGGGCACGCCACCCGCACGATGTCGCAGCCCGCCGCGGTCAGCTCGGCGATCTGCTGCAGGGTGGCGTTGACATCGGAAGTCAGCGTCGTGGTCATCGACTGCACCGAGATCGGGTGGTCGCTGCCGACTCCCACCGACCCCACCATCAGCTGGCGGGTCTTGCGACGCTCGGAGAGAACGGGCGGGGGCAGAGCGGGCATACCTAACGCGACGGTCACGCTTCCAGCGTACCCACCCCACCCGGGCGCGTTTCAACGAAGTCAGCCGACGCGGTGAGCAGCGTTACCCCCGGTCGGGCGGCCGGGGACGCCCGCGTGCCCCGGCCGGTACGCGCGGTTACTGCAGGCGGATCGGATTGACGATGTCGGCCGTGACCGTGAGCAGCGTGACGCCGCCGCCGATCACCACCAGGACCATCGTGATCGCGGACAGCTTCGTGTAGTCGACCGGGCCGCCCGCGGGTTTGCCGCGCAGGCCGCGCAGCCAGTCGCGGACGCGTTCGTACCAGACGATCGCGATGTGCCCGCCGTCCATCGGCAGCAGCGGCAGCAGGTTGAACACGCCGATGAAGAAGTTCAGGCTGGCCAGCAGCAGCAGGAAGACCTGCCACAGCCCGGCCTCGACCGCCTCGCCGCCGAGCCTGCTCGCGCCGACCACGCTGACCGGGGTGTCCGGGTCGCGCTCGCCGCCGAAGATCGAGTTGAAGACCGCCGGGATGCGCTTCGGGAAGGCCATCAGGCCGTCCCACGTGCGGGCGAACATGTCGCCGGTGAACGACGCCGCGCCGCCGAACGCGCCGCCCACGCTGTAGTGGATGGCCGTGGCGCGGGCGATGCCCACCGCGCCCACCGAATGGGTGCCGCCGTTCACGGCGGGCCGAGTCACCTTCGGAATGTCGACGGTAAACGTCCGCTCGGCCCCGTCGCGTTTCACCACCACCGGCACCGGACCGGAGAGCGACTGCACCTGGTTCACCATGTCGTCCCAGGTCGGAGTGGGTTTGCCCGCCACTGACAGCACCTGGTCCCCCGGGAGGATCCCGGCCTTCTTGGCTGGCGCCGGGTCGCCCGGCTTGCAGACCGGGTTGTTGGCCTGGTCGACCGTGGTGGCGTTCTGCACGCAATCGGAGACCTGGGCGGCGATCGGCTTCATGTCCACGTTCGGCAGGCCCATGGTCGCGGCCATGACGAACAGCACGATGAAGCCGAGCAGGAAGTGCGTGATGGAACCGGCCGACATCACGACGGTCCGCTTCCAGGCCTTGAACCGCCACATCGCGCGCGGGGCCTCTTCGGGGGTGACCTCGTCGAGCGCGGTCATGCCCGCGATGTCGCAGAAGCCGCCGAGCGGGATCGCCTTGAGGCCGTACTCGGTCTCGCCGCGCCGGAAGGAGAACACCGTCGGCCCGAAGCCGACGAAGTACCGGCGGACCCGCATGCCGAACATCCGGGCGGTGACCATGTGGCCCGCTTCGTGCAACGCGACCGAAACACAGATCGCGAGCGCGAAGAGCACCACGCCGATCACATAGGCAAGCACGGGCCCTGCACCTCACCCCTCAGCCGCGGCCCGCGATGCGGTGGCGGCAGGTTCGTTCGTCTTCCACGGCTCCAGGCGGTGAGACCACCCGAGAAAGTTCCGGGTTCAAGTATCCGCCGCCAGCGTGAAGCCAGTGTTGCATCGCCCGGCGCGGCCGCGCGCACCGGTCGCGCTCATCCCAGCAGCTCGGCGGCCCGCGTGCGAGCCCACTGCTCCGCGGCCAGCACGTCCGCGACGTCGCGGGGTTCGCGCCGCCATTCGCCCGCGTCGGACACCACCTGCGACACTGTGTCCACAATCGAGAGGAACTTGGCCTTGCCCGCCAGGAACGCGGCCACCGATTCCTCGTTCGCCGCGTTGTACACCGCGGGAAGGCAACCGCCCGCAGCACCCGCTTCGCGAGCCAGCTCGACAGCCGGGAACGCCTCGTTGTCGACCGGTTCGAAGGTCCAGCTCGCCGCCGTGTCCCAGGAGCACGCGGCGGCCGCGCCGGGCACGCGGTGCGGCCAGTTCAGCGCCAGCGCGATCGGCAGCCGCATGTCCGGCGGGCTGGCCTGGGCGATCGTGGAGCCGTCGGTGAAGGTGACCATCGAGTGCACGATCGACTGCGGGTGCACCGTCACGTCGATCCGCGCCGGTTCGATGCCGAACAGCAGCGACGCCTCGATCAGCTCCAGGCCCTTGTTCACCAGGGTCGCCGAGTTGATGGTGATCAGCCGTCCCATCGACCACGTCGGATGCGCCATCGCCTGCTCGACGGTGACCTCGCCGAGGTCCGCGCGCTTCCGGCCGCGGAACGGGCCGCCGGACGCGGTGAGCACGAGCCGCGCGACCTCGTTGTCCCCGCCGGAACGCAGCGCCTGCGCCATCGCCGAATGCTCGGAGTCGACCGGCACCAGCTGTCCCGGCTTGGCCGCGGCGAGCACCAGCGGTCCGCCGGCGATGAGGGATTCCTTGTTGGCCAGCGCGAGCGTCGCGCCGGTGGCCAGCGCGCGCAGCGTCGGGTCGAGGCCCTGCGAACCGGGCAGCCCGTTGAGCACGACGTCGACCGGCACCGAGTCGATCAGCTCGGCCACCGCGTCCGCACCGGCGAGGATGCGCGGGAGGCGGAACTCGCCCTTCGCGTACCCCCTGCGCTGCGCCTCGGCGTACAGGGCGAGCTGCACGTCTTCGACTGCCGTGGGCTTTGTCACGGCGATGGCCGCTACTTCGTGCGCGATCGCCTGCTCGGCGAGTGCCGCCGGATCGGAACCGCCGGCAGCGAGGCCGGCGACAGTGAACAAATGCGGGTTACGTGCGGCGACGTCGAGCGCCTGGGTCCCGATGGACCCGGTGGAGCCCAGCACGAGGACGCTTCGCGAAGTAGTCATCAGCAAGCATTATGGCCCGGGTCGTGTCCGCGCGGCGGCCAGCGGTGTGGGATCATGCGAAGGCACAACATCAGGGGAGTTTGAAGGAGTGGTCGTGGCAGGCAAGGCGGTCGAGAAGCGCCCCGAGGTCGACCCGCGCGACGAGCCGTCGGCGGAGTGGGGCTGGCACGGCTCGTTCCCGAAGGCCACCCGCATCGCCGGCTGGCTGTCCGCGGTCATCCTGCTGCTGATGATCAAGGGCAACCACGAGAACAACACCGAGAACGTGTGGCTCGTCGGGCTGGCCGCGTTCATCGTCCTGCTCCTGCTGCTCGACCTGCGCAAGAGCCGCACCGCCTGGCGCAAGTAAGCCCTGGCGCCGGCGACCCCTGATTCGCTAGTTTCCGGGCCCATGAAGCCACGCTGGGCCGCGCTCGCGGCCGCCGTCATCGCCGGTCTTTCGCTGGGCACCGCGGCCCCGGCCAGCGCTGCCCCTCCGGTGCGGCCGCCGGTAGTGCAATGCACCTTCACGCCGACGCCGGAGAACCCGGCGGCGCGTCCCGTGCTGCGCCCGCTGCCGTTCGCGCTCACCCGCGGAACGATCGACGTCACCTTCCACTACAACTACGGCCCGGTCACCGTCCGTCTCAACAGCGGCGGAGCGGCCCCGTGCGCCGTCGCGAACATGGCGAGCCTGGTGCTGCAGCACTTCTACGACCGCTCGCGGTGCTGGCGGCTGTCGAACTCCGCGCGCCTCGGCGTCCTGCAGTGCGGCGACATCTACGAGGTCGAAAAGGGCGGCCCGGGATACAAATTCCCGGACGAGGTCACCGGCGAGGAGACCTACGAGCGCGGCACTGTCGCGATGGGCAACCAGGGTCCGGGAACCAACGGGTCGGAGTTCTTCATCGTGCACTCGTTCGCGCACATTCCGGCGAACTACTCGGTGCTCGGCAAGGTGGTGCGCGGCATGGAGGTCCTGGACCGGATGGTCGCCGACGGCATCGTCCCGACCGACCCGAACGGCCCGCTCGACGGCGCGCCCAAGCATCCGGTGAAGATCCGCTCGGTCAGCTTCGGCCGGTGACGCCCGGCGCGTAAGCGCGGAGGAAAACGCCGACGCCGGACCGGACCAGCGCTTCCCAGTCCTCCCCCGGTTCGGCCGCGGCGGCGCTGCCCGCGGTGAGCTGCACGAGGTGCACCGCGGCCAGCGACGGGTCTTCCAGCTCCACGTGGCCTTCCGCGGCGAGCCTGCGGAGATGCCCGGCCAGCGCCAGCCGTACCCGGGTCGGGCCGCGCTCCTTCCACGCGGCGACCGTCTCCGGGTCGATGTGCTCCAAGTCGGCCTGGATCTGGCGCACCAGCGCCCAGTGCGGTGCGGTCTCCGGATCGCGTTTCGCCCAGCGGAGGCCGAACTCGACGAGGTCGGCCTCCAGGTCGGCGATCCGGCCGAGCAGCTTGTCCGCGACCGCGATCTGCCGCTCGGCGACCCGGTCGGAGCTGTCCAGGATCACCGCGCGGAAGAGCCCGGCCTTGTCGTCGTAGTGGTTGTAGATCGTCCGCGACGACACGCCTGCCTCGGCCGCGAGCACGTCGATGCTGGCGCGCGAGTAGCCGTCCCGCGCGAACACCCGCAGGGCGCCGTCGAGCAGAGCACGTTGTTTGTCCGTCCGCACCGGCTCAGTATGCCGAAGTACAACGGTCGTTGCAAAAACTACAACGACCGTTGTACCTTTGCGGCATGACTTCTCCGCTTCGCATCGCGGTCATCTCCGGAAGCACCCGCCCCGGCCGCCGGGCGACGCAGGTCGCCGAATGGACCCGCCGTTCCTGGACGAGCCGATGCCCGCCGCGATCGGCGGCTACCGCAACGACCACACCCAGCGCTGGGCCCGGCTCGCCGACGGCTTCGTTTTCGTGACCCCCGAGTACAACCACTCCCTGCCCGCGGCGCTCAAGAACGCCATCGACTTCCTGTTTTCCGAATGGGCGGGCAAAGCCGCCGGTTTCGTCAGCTACGGAACCAACGGCGGCACGCGCGCGGTGGAGCACCTCCGGCTGACGCTCGCCGAGGTGAAGGGCGCCTGCGTGCGCTCTCCAGTCGCGTTGGGACTGTTCACCGACTTCGCCATTCCGGACCTGGCCGAGCCCGGCACCTTCACCCCCGCCGAGCACCACGAAGGCATCCTGACGCGGATGCTGGGGGAACTTGCCGACTGGTCGACCGCGCTGCGCACCCTCCGAGCTTCGCGTTGACCGCTGTCGCCGCTCCCCTCGACCGCGCGACGTGGCGGATCTGCTGGATCATCGTGTCCGGCGCGTTCGCGAGCGGACTCGACGCGTCCGTGGTGACGATCGGCCTCGACTCGATCAGCAGCGATCTGGGCGCGGATCTCTCGGTGACCCAATGGGTCGCGAGCGGCTACCTGCTCGCGCTGGCCCTGTCGCTCCCTTTGACCGGCTGGCTCGCCCGGCGCTTCGGCGCCGGCCGGGTGTGGCTCGTCGCGCTGGCCGCGTTCACCGTCGCATCCGGCTTGTGCGCGGTCGCGCCGGACGTCGTGCTGCTCATCGTTTTCCGGTTCCTGCAAGGTTTGGCGGGCGGAGTCCTGATCCCGGCCGGGCAAACGGTTCTGGGCCACCAGGTCGGCGCGGCGCGGCTGGGCCGGGTCATGGCGACGCTCGGGATCGCGGTGAGCGTCGCGCCCGCACTCGGCCCGCTCGCCGGAGGCTTGATCCTGCACGGGCTTTCGTGGCCGTGGCTGTTCCTGATCAACCTGCCGATCGGGGCGGCCGGCCTGCTTCTCGGTCTCCGGTACGTGCCCCGCGGCTCTCGGGAGAGCACTGGCGGGATCGATTTCGCCGGCCTGGCCCTGGTCTCCGCCGGGCTGCCGTTGGTCCTGTACGTCGTCACCACGTGGGGCGCGACCGGACGGCTCGAATGGCCGATTCTGGTTCCTGGTCTCGTTGTGCTGGTTTGGTTCGTGCTGCGGTGCCGTCGGCATCCGCGTCCGCTGCTGGACTTTTCCCTGTACCGCAACCGGCTTTACCGGGCGGCGAGCCTGGCTGCCGCGTTCAACGGTGCGCTGATCTTCGGCAGCGGGATCGTCGTGACGCTGTACTTCCAGCTCGGCCGGCACCTGGATTTCGTCGGCACCGGGCTGAGTTTGCTCGGCTTCGCCGGTGCTACGGCCGCGATCGCACCGGTGACCGGGCGGGCGGTGGATCGGTACGGTGCCGCGCCGGTCGCGTTGGCGGGCGCGGTGCTGGCGGCGGTGAGCACAGTGCCGTTCGCGTTCCTGCCGGTGGACGCGCCTGGCCTGGTGGTGCAGGTTTTGCTGGCGGGGTATGGGGCTTCGGTCGCGTTGGTGAGCATGCCGATGGGGATCGCGGCGTACAAGACTGTTGAACCGTCCCGGCTTCCGGATGCTGCCGCGCAAGTGACGATCCTGCTGCGGGTGGGCGGATCGCTCGGGGGCGCGGTGTTCGCGGTGCTGATCGCCCGTCGGTTGCCGGATGTCGACGGGGCGTTCCGGGTGGGGTTCGCGGCGATCAGCGTGGGCGCGGTGGGGTCGCTGGGAACGGCATGGCTGGTGCGGAGGGCCTCGTGAGCGGCGATCCCGGTTAGAACCGCGATCGCCACTCACGACACCATGACCGCATGAACACGCCCCCGGACGGTCTTCCCGCCTACCGAGTACTCACCGGTCCCGACGACTCCGCCTTCTGCCGCCGGGTCAGCGAAGCCCTCGCGCTCGGCTATCGCCTGCACGAGGGCCCCGCCTTGACCTTCAACGGCGAGAACGTGATCGTCGCCCAAGCCGTGCTCTGGCCGGAACCCGCTACCGGTCGCTCCGGGGAGAAACCAGCTCGCTAGGCCCGCCGCCGGATTCCCCGGCCACCGCGGCCAATTCCTCGCCCACCGACTCCGACGGCTTCTTCGTGTCCTTCGTCAGCAGCGACGCCACCGCGCCGATCAGGCACACCACGATCGCGAAGCCGAACGCCACCGCGAGGCCGTCCTGGAACGGGCCCGAGATCAGGTTCGGGAAGAAGCTGCGTCCGGTCAGGAAGCTCGCCTGGTCCGCGGGCAGACTGCCCAGCTGGCCGCCCAGCAGCTGCTGGATCGGGTTGTATCCGAGGAACGCCGCGAACAGCACCGCGACCGCGGGCAGGTGCGCGACCTGATTCGCGGCGTCCGGGGCCACGCCGTGCGCGGTCAGGCCCTGCGACATCGCGATCGGCAGGTGGTCGGACAAGCCGGCGATGATCAGGCTGAAGAAGAAGCCGATCGACAGCACCATCGCCGCGTTCTGGAAGGTCGTCATCATGCCCGCGCCGGAGCCTCGCGCGTCGGCCGGAAGGCTGTTCATCACCTCGGCCCGGTTCGGCGAGGAGAACATGCCCATGCCGATGCCGTTGAGCAGCAGGATCCCGGCGAACGCCCAGTAGTCGAAGTTCACCGGCAGCAGCGTCAGCAGCAGGAAGGTGACCGCGGTGATGACCAGGCCGCCGGAGGCGAGCACGCGGCTGCCGATGCGGTCGGACAGGATGCCGGACGTCGGCGCGGCCACCAGGAAGCCGATGGTCAGCGGCAGCATGTAGATCCCGGCCCACAGCGGCGTCTGTTCGAAGGTGAAACCGTGCTGCGGCAACCAGATTCCCTGCAGCCAGATGATCAGCACGAACTGCAGCCCGCCGCGGCCGAGCGACGCGGTCAGGTTCGCCAGGTTGCCCCAGCTGAACGAGCGGATCCGGAACAGCGACAGCCGGAACAGCGGGTTGGGCACCTTCGTCTCGATCACCACGAACGCGATCAGCACCGCGACCCCGCCGATCAGGCAGGACAGCACCATCGGGCTGCCCCAGCCGGTCTGCGAAGTGCCGTACGGCTGGATTCCGTAGGTGATCCCGACCAGCACCGCGATGAGGCCGACCGCGAAGGTGATGTTGCCCCACCAGTCCATTTTCGCGTGCTGGCGGACGCCGGTGTCGTGCAGCTTGAGGTACGCCCACACCGTGCCGATGACGCCGAAGGGCACCGACACCAGGAAGATCAGGTTCCAGTTCACCGGCGCGAGCACGCCGCCGACCACGAGGCCGAGGAACGAGCCCGCGATCGCCGCGACGCCGTTCATGCCGAGCGCGAGCCCGCGCTGGTTGGCCGGGAAGGCGTCGGTGAGGATGGCCGACGAGTTCGCCATCAGGAACGCGCCGCCGACGCCCTGCACGATCCGCCAGCCGATCAGCCACAGCGCGGCCGCGTCGCCGCCGAACCAGGTGATCGCCAGCATGATCGAGGAAACGGTGAACACGGCGAAGCCGAGGTTGTACATCCTGGCCCGGCCGTACATGTCGCCGAGCCTGCCGAACGCCACCACCAGCACCGCGGTGACCACGAGGAAGCCCATGATCATCCACAGCAGGTAGCTCGTGTTCGACGGCTCCAGCGGGTTGATGCCGATGCCCTTGAAGATGTCGGGCAGCGCGATCAGCACGATGGAGGAGTTGATCGTCGCGATCAGCATCCCGAGCGTCGTGTTGGACAGCGCGATCCACTTGTACCGCGGACCGAGTTCCGCGATCGAATACGTCCTGCGCTCCGCCACTGTCGAAAACCCCTCTCCCAGCCGTTCCCTTAGCTAGGCTAAGCAAGTTGCTTGCGGTAGGCAACCAACAAAAGAAAACGACTGGGAGACAAGGGTCACAAACGGATGACTATCCTTTGTGGACTGTTTACTTTCACTCGGTCGAGTTACCGCCGCACGGGACCTCCGACAACCTTTCCCGGGTTGAGAATCCCGTGCGGGTCGAGGGCGTTCCTGACCGCGCGGTGCAGGTCGAGAACCGCTGGTCCCAGCTCTTTCTCAAGCCCTGGCCGCTTCAGCAGGCCGACGCCGTGCTCGCCGGTCACTGTCCCGCCGAGTTCGAGCGCGTCGGCGACGATGTCGTCGAACGCGGCCTGCGCGCGGCGCTGCGCGTCGTCGTCCCCGGCCGGCGTAATCAGCAGCGGATGCAGATTCCCGTCTCCGATATGCGCGATATTGGCGATTTGCGTATTGTGCCGCTGCGCCGCCAGATCGATCCGGGCGAGCATTTCCGGCACCAGATGCGTCGGCACGCAGACGTCCTCGGTGAGCACCGGGCCGAGCCGTTCGAGCGCCGGGTACGCCAGCCGCCGGGCGGCGAACAACGCGTCCGCCTCGGCCTCGTCGGTCGACTGCGCGGCCCAGGTCGCGCCCGCCTTCTCGAAGCACTCCACCATCACCGCGGCCTCGTGCCCGCCCGGCACGTCGCTGCGGCCGAGCAGCACCACGTTCGCGTCGGCGGACAAGCCCATGTTCTTCCAGGCGTCGACCGCGGCCAGGCAATGCCGGTCCACCAGCTCCAGCGCCGACGGGACGATCCCGGCCGCGCGGATCGCCGCCGCCGCCTCCCCCGCCGCGACCGTCGAGTCGAAGTAGCCCGCGACGGTCGCCTCCGGCGCGCGTTTCGCCCGCAGCCGCACGGTGATCTCGGTGATGACGCCGAGCGTTCCCTCCGAACCGACCATCAGCCCGGCGAGGTCGTACCCGGCCACGCCCTTCGCGGTCCGGCGGCCGAGCCGCACGAGTTCGCCGGTGCCGGTGACGACCTGCAGACCGAGCACGTAGTCGCGGGTCACGCCGTACTTCACGCAGCACACGCCGCCCGCGTTGGTCGCGACGTTGCCGCCGATCGTCGACCACGGCGAGCTGGCCGGGTCCGGCGGGTACCACAGCCCGTGTTCCGCACAGGCCGCACGGAGATCGTCGTTGACCACTCCCGGTTCGACGACGGCGAGCCGTTCCACCGGGTCGATCTCCTTGATCTCGGTCATCCGGTCGGTCGCCAGCACGACGCAGCCGGCCAGCGCGTTCGCGCCACCGGACAATCCGGTTCCCGCCCCGCGCGGCACCACCGGCGTGCCGTGCTTGATGCATTGGCGCACGATCGCCCGCGCTTCGTCCGCGGTGCGCGGGCGGACCAGGACCGCCGGTTCGCCGTACGGGGCCCACTCCGCCTCGTCGTGCGCGAAGCTGCGCAGCACATCGGGGTCCCGCACGATCCGGTCGTCCGGCAGGACGGTGTGCAGGTCGTCGATCAGCATGGGGGCTCCCGCGTTCTTTCCGGTCCGCTTCTCCCCGCCAGGTTAGGTCGAAATCCGGGCGGCTCGTTCGACGTATCGGCGAGAGCGAGCTTCGAGGAGGCAGCCGTGCACAGCACCGGCCCCACCGTCACCCGCCGCGGGATTTCGATGCTGCGTGCCGTCGCCGCCGGGCGCGGACGCCTGACCTGCGGCTGCGAACCGGATCTGTTCGTGGGCGGCCTGCCGTGCGGCGACCAGTTCACCGCGCACGCGCTGGCGCGCCGGTCTGCTGCGCGCGCGGGAACCGGGGCCGTTCGGGCAGCCGGTGCCCGCCGTGCTGACGCCGGCCGGGGAAGCACTGCTCGCCGCCGCCTGACCCGGCTACGCTGACCAGCGAGAAACGGGAGGGCGGAGCAGATGGCGTCCGGAGCATCCGGAACGGAGACAGCGCGGCGCAGGCGGCGCACCACAGTGGCGCTCAAGGAGTCGCTGCGGGAACTGCGCAATCAGCTGTCGCTGCTGAACCACCAGGTCGGCGGACGGCTGAAGCTCAAGGACGTCGACCTCGACTGCCTCGAACTGATCTCGACCGCCGGACCGCTGAGCCCGAGCGCGCTCGCCCGCCGCGCGGGCTTGCACCCGGCGACCGTGACCGGCATCCTCGACCGCCTGCAGCGCGGCGGATGGGTGGTGCGCGAACGCGATCCCGAAGCGGCCGACCGGCGCGCGGTCACCGTGCGGGCGGTGCCGGGACGCACCCAGGAACTGTTTCGCGTGTACGGCGGGATGAACTCGGCGATGGACGACCTGTGTGCCGGATACACCGAAGACGAACTCATGCTGATCGCCGGATTCCTGCGCCGCACCGCCGAAGCGGGCCGGGCGGCGACCGGCGAACTCTCCGCGGAATGACGGCAGGGCCTCGCCGCTTCGCCCGAGCGCGAAACGACGAGGCCCCGGTATCCGTCGGCGCGGCTCAGCCGTCGAGCGTGCCGTACACGATGATGTTGTCGAGATAGCTCTTCTTTTCGGCGTCGAACGCGCCGCCGCACGTGATCAGCCGGATCTGCGAATCGGTCGTGTTGCCATACACGGCTTCGGTGGGGAACGTCTTCTTCGCGATCTGGTCCACCTTGGTCACCGTGAACGAGGCCTTCGACCCGTCCTTGCGGCCGATGACGACCTTGTCGCCCTTCTTCATCTCGTGCAGCCGCCAGAAAATGCCCTTCTGGTGGTTGCCGTCGATGTGACCGAGGACGACCGCCGGTCCGACCTGGCCCGGTTTGGGTCCGAAGTGGTACCAGCCCGCCTGCAGCGGCTGGTCCACCGGCGGCACCTGGACAGTCTTGTCGTCGTTGAGGCCGAGCGGCACCAGCGACGAATGCGCGTCGATGCTGGGAACGTCGAGCGAGACCGGGTCCGCGACCTGCTGCGCGGCCGCCGCGGAACTCGCCGGGGCCGCGGCGGGCGGGACCTGATCCGCCGAACCGCAGCCCAGCAGGGCGAAGTTCGCGACGAAAGCCAGCAGCAGCGCGAAAAGCCCGAACCGGGAACGCGTCACCGCACGGTCACCGCGGCCAGCGTGCCGTCGCCGGTCTCCGGCGCGCCGACCGGAACGACCGTGACCTGGCCGGGGCCTTCGGCGGGCGGGGCGGGCTTGCTCGGCTGGGTGGTCGGCGGCGTGGTGGGCGGGGTGGTCGGGTTGCCCGCGACCTTGGCGCAGGTGGCCGAGGCGAGGACGATGTCGCCCTTGCCGAGCGCGCCGGTGACGGCGCCGCCGAGCAGCTTGATGTGCAGCGCGTTGACGGTGAGGCTGCCGTCGGAGTGCTTGATCTGCTCGTTGACGATCACCTGGAGCACGCCGTCGATGCCGAGCTTCTGGTTCGGCTTGGTCGACACCGGGAGCTTGCCGATCTTGCCGAGGTCGAGGCCGGCCAGCTCGGACGAGGCGGTGATGCCGTCCGGGGTGGACTTGCACTCGGAACTGATCACGCGGGCCTTGGGGGTGGAGCCGGCGAGCGGGGCGAGCACCGGGAGCGCGGCGTCGACGATCGAAGCCTTCGCCTCGACCGGGCCCTTGCTGCCGTCCTGCTTCGCCGAGCTGCTGACCGCCTTGGCCGTGACCAGGCCCTTCAGCGGCACGTTCACCACCTGCGCGGACTCCGGGCCCTCGGTCGAGGAGGGCGCGATCTTGCCGGTGTCGACGGTGATTCCCTTGTCGCCGAGCACGCCGGGCAGCAGCGAGACCGAGGCGGACGCGCCGTAGGCCGAGCCGGCGGGCGCCTCGGCGGCGAGCGCCGACGGGGCGACGGCGGTGGCGAGCAAAGCCAGCGCGGGAACAGCGACCGCGACGGTCCGTCCGCGCAGCAGGGCAGAACGCATGAATTGTCCTTCCGAACATCAAGAATGGAGCCGCCGCACGGATCCCCGAATCCACGCGTGACCGAGCACAACTGTCGGTCCCTGGCAGAGCGCGACATTATCAAGACGCCCAGGAAACGCAAAGCAAGATCCGTCGCGCACCGCGCCCGCCCGGCGGTTCCGGTGACCACAATTATCGCAATTTAACCACTAAAGAGTGATGTAACGCGGCGTTGCCGCCGCGTTTTTCTCACGCTGAGCCACCAGAACCGGGGCACCGATGGCGGATTGCCCCTCGCCCCACTCGGAGGGGTGATCCTGCGGAGGGTAGTCGTTGAACACCCTCCGCACTGTGACCGCTACCGCTCATTCCCGGCCCGCCAATTCGTCCCGCGACCGAGGGCCGTGCGGGCGGAAATTGTCCACAATGGAATCGACCGGAGCGGAACGAGCGAACGGGAAAAAGGGTACGAATTTCTTGCCCGGGGCGGTGACCAGCGGTAACGCTCAATCCGAGGCGTCGCTCCGCACCGGCCGGACCGTGTTTCGTCCGGCAGTCCTGCCGCGACGAAACACGGTCCGGCCGGTCTGGTCTTCTTTCTGCCTGTCCGGCTCACTCCTGGTCCGCGCCCGAGCTCCCGGGGTGGGCGACGCGGTCGGTACGCTCCCCCGGCGCACCAGGATCCGGCCAGAGCAAAGCCGGTTCAGCGCCGTCTTGCGGCGAGCCGGAGCCCGGCCTCCCGTCCGAGTTGTCTTGCTCTGCATCCGGAGCCCCTGGCTGTGTGCCGTCGCCCCCGCTGTCCGAAACCGGATCAGGCGTCTCGTCCCGGCCGAACTCCGCCTTGTCGTCAGGAGCTCGGACAGCCATGACGTCGCGAGGCGACCCAGCATCAGCGTCGGCACCTTCTTCGTCCCGGTGAAACCATGCCCGCGCAGCCACATTGTCTTGAGCCTGCTGAGCGTGATCGTCGTACGCCGGGGAAGGCGAGCGGCCTTGGGCCGATCCGTCCTGGGGCAGCTCCTCCTGAACCGGTCCGGACGGCGACGGGTCCGGGTCCAACGCGCCAAAGGCCTCACGGACCTGATCGGCCAGGTCTGGTTTGCCCGCCCCGGCGAAAGAGCTGGCCAGCCGTTCAGCCAGCAGATCCCGTTCGGGTGCGTCTGCGTCCAGGCCAATCCCGTTCATCAGAGCTTCGACAAGATCGACCACGCTGTCCCGTGGTGATGGGTCGGAGACCGCTGGCGTGCGCTCGGACGCGGACACGTCCTCCGGAAACGCCATCTGCCCATAGCCCAGTTCCCGACCCGTCGCCGCCCGCACGTTGTTGGCGGCCGCCGTCAGCTCGGCGAGAGTGTTGATGTCCTTCACTACATTCGCCACGTCGTTGTTCTGCTTCACCAGCCACCAGACGACCGCACTGCCGGTGTCGCTGAGAACGTCTTCTCCGAGATAACGCCGCCGGTCTTCCTCATGCTTGCGCTCGTACTCCCACACCAGCGCGTCTTTGCGCGTCTTCGCGAACAGCTCAAGCCGCTCGCGGTCGGCAGTCTCAAGATCGAGCCGCACGTCGGCAGCCGAAACCTCGACGAATCCGGATTTGTCCGGCCCTACCTTGCCTAACACGCTGTTCAGCCGATGCCGGACCTGTTCGTGGTCAAGAGGCAGTTCACCCGCCGTGATCGCCTTCGCTCGTTCCACGACTTCGTTGATCGCTACCGCACCCGGACTCGCGTGCACCGGCCCGCGCACCTCCGGGCATAACCGCCACCACACCGTCGCCGAGAACAGGAACCGGTAGTCCTCGCGCCTGCTCGGCAACGCAGTCGCGGTCACCTCCGTCCGCTCGAACCGAACCGGGGCTGGTTCCGGCACCGGCTCCGGCGCGGGCGGTTGCACAGCAGCCAGGTGCGCCGTCATGCGCCGGTCGACCTCGGACTCGTAGGCGATCCGGGCGCTGATCCGCTTGTGGACAGCTACTGGAATGATCACCAGCGGAAGCATGAGCAGAAGCCACAGCAGGGAGTCCAGTCCGATCGTGAGACCGATCGGAACACCGGCGCAGACAAGCAGTGCGATAGAGAGCGTGGCCTTGTCCGATGAAGTCATGATCGGCCTTTCTTCTCGCGGAGCGTGGTGGTATCCGAATCGACCACGCCCTGCGCTTCGTTGATCAGCTGGATGACAAGGAGCGCGAAGCGGGCACGTGACACGCGATCACCGCTCCGCGCCCAATCTCTGGCAGTCACATAGACGGTGGCGAGAGTCCGGGGATCGCCGCCCGCTCCGGCGAGCACCTCGCGAACGAGCAAGGCCGCGTCCGGAGCGTCCGCACCGGCGCATTCGCTCAGCCAGGTCCGCAGATGCTCCTGCCATTGCGGCGCGGGCAGGTTCGTCATGAGCGCGCGCCAGACCGCCTCGATGCACCTGCGCACAGTGGGATCGGACCCGAAGCGACGGCCTCGGACGTCAGTGCTCAGCACCAGCTTCGGACTGAGCACTCGCAGCGCCAGCTCTGTCTCGGATCGCCCCCGATCCGGCCGGGGAGGATGCTGCCGCAACCGCCAGGCGAGACGGCGGTAGAGCCGGAGATCGCTCGCGACCAGTTGGAGCAGCCGCTCCAGCGCATAACTGTCGACGCGGTCTCGATTTCGCTTGACCAAGTGGTTGAGCCTGGTGAGCGCCTCTTCCGGGTACTCCGCCGCCATCTCCGCCGCGCACAGATCGGCCAGCACCGCGGCAAACTGGCCCGGCAAGTCGCGCGCCCGCGCCCAAGTGTAGAACTGCTGCCGGAAGAACCGGCCGTGCCGCGAATGTGCCAGCCCCCTCGACAGGACGGTCTGCACCTGATCTGGCCAATCCCGCGCCGGCGGCCAGTTCCTGACCAGCTGCGCCAGATCGTCTTGCAGATCTGCATCAAGCAGTTGAATCGCCATCCGGTCAGCCAGCCGAAGCCGGGACGACCTGCTCAGCTCCTCCATGCCCACGAGGCTGGCGCTCCAGTCGTGGAGAACATTGTGCAATCGCGGGTACTCCCGCCAGAAGTAGGCGGCGACCGCGGCGCCGTATCCAGCTTCCCGGAACCGGATCCCGCCATGCTCGTCCGCGGGCACCGCGGTGACCTCGCCCAGGTAGCTGGACAGCGAGATACGTTCCAGCAACGGAACCTCGCTCTCCGGATGCTCCACCTGCGTCAGCAGCTTGGCCGCAGCCGCGAAGACCACCCTGCGATGCTCGCCCTCCAGCATCGCCAAGGCCAGAGCGAGCGCGCGGACCACGCCGTCCTTCTTGCCGTCGAGAAGCTTCCGCGCTTCTTCAGTCCGGTCGGCAACCGCCTGCTGTGCTTCCCTGAGCAGATCCAGCAGCCGTTGGCCGCCTCGCGCCGACGACCGCGCCCTCTCGGCAAGACGTGCCAGATTGTTCATACTCGACGAAACCAACGAAGCGCAGAAGGCCTGGTACTCCGCCGGATCGAGGTCGCCGGACAGCCCGTCCGCAGCGAGATGCCGCCGCAGCACCACCGCCGGGTCCGGCCGCCCCAGCGGAACCAGGAACTGGCGGCTCTCGTCGAATTCGAACTGCTCCTCCACCGCCCGATCGACGATAATCACCAATCTGGTCGATCTGGCTTTCGTGTGCGCCCGGAGATAGAGCGCCTTCTCCTTGAGCTTCGCGTAGTGCTCGCTCTCGACCGAGGAAAGGTCAAGGAGAAGCAGGTCTCCGTCGGCAACGCTGTCCGGGTCGAACGCGTCTTCCTCCACTTCAGTCGGCAAGACCCGGAAAAGATGACTGGAATCAGCGTAAGTGCGCAGGAGCATCTTCGCCGCGGTCCGCATCCCGGCCCCGGCCGGCCCGGAAATGAGGACCAGCCGGCACTTCTCCAGCTTGTGCTGAGCCTGCGGAAAGCCTTCCGGTGGCTCGAACCTTCGATAAAGCCAGCCCAGATCCGACTCGTGGAGCAGGCCGAACGGCCGGCGCCGGTTGTGCGGGCCGGGGGTGTCGATGTTGTTGATCTGGGTGTATTGAGTGACCGGTGAACCCACGCCTGGCCGGGGAAGCGGGCCGGGCGACTCGCGCTCGCCCGCAGTCAACGCCGCCCCTCGCCCTCCGCCGAGCCGTCGTCTTCCCTGACGTTGATGGTGCGTGCGTTGTTGAACGTGCCTGTCCCCGCATGGGTCGGACCATTGAACTGCGAACCGCCGACCACGTCGCCGTTGTACTGGTTTCCCGGGCCGCTGATGATCGTCCCGATCGACGGGTCGCGCCAAACCCCGCCTACGCCTCCGCCATGGACTTCGTTCCGCGTGGCGGATTCGCCTGTCTGCTTCGCGGGCTCAGTAAGATCTTTCAGCTCAGGGACGAAATCGAGCACATCCTGAGCGATCCGGTTCAGCNTCAGCAGGGTGTCAGGATCCCGGTGGTGGTAAACCTGGTACTGCAGATCCGCCAGCCGCTTGAGCCGCTGAGGCAACTCTTTGACCGGCAGCGGCGACTTCGCACGTTCGTCGACCACAGGGATCACCCGCACCCCGTGGTCGAATGCCATCACCAGCTCGCGGTGAATCCAGTCTTCCGGATTGTCGATCTTGCGCCGTCCGGTCCCGTCGGCGGCGGTCAGCCAGGTGGGTCCGATGACGCACAACAAGACTTTGCTGCCCCAGACGCCGTTCTCCAGCGCTTTCTGGAACACTGCGCCTGCCTGAATCGACCGATGGTCCTTGAAGATGTGTTCGTCGCCGAATCGACGGCGCAAGTCCTGGTCGATGATCGTCGCCAACTGCTCGCCGTCCCCGGTCCGGTAATTCAAAAATACTTTAGGCATGCTAAATAAACCTCCGTACACAAAGAACTCAACAAACGGGCACGCTCAGTGCGACTAGCCCAGTTGGCCGGTCAGGAGCGGATAGATGTTTCGGACCGATTTGTGTCCGTGGAAGCGGGCAAGCGTCCGCCGCAACCGACGGAGGTCCTGGGCCACGGTCGCCGAGCCGATCGCCTGCAACGGCCCCTGCAACTCGGCGGTGATTTCACAGGCTCTTTCGACCTCGTTCTGCATCGCGTACGCGAGTGCCCTTCGGACGCCGTAGCGGGCTCTCGTCCGCAGCGCATGCTCCGGCACCGTTTGGAGTTGCCGGTCGAGCACTGCGGCGGCTTCCCGAGGGCGGCCGAGATCGAGCAAACACCACCCTGCCGCCATGGCCACCGGGTCCTCGAGGTGCATGGCGCCCAGCACCGGCAGGGCGGAATCGCCGCGGTCGTCCGGTATCACCAGCAGCGAACGCGCGCGGTCGAGTACTCGCATGCACGATTCGTAGTCACCGGCCAGCGCGTGCCCTTGCGCCTCCAGCTGTGCGGCCAGGCCTTGGATTCGCGCCGGCGTCGGCCCTGCCTGTGCCTCGCGGCTCAGTGCGATCGTCTTCCCGGCATCCTCCTGGTACAGGGCGACGACGGCCTTCCGGACGAGCGCGTAGCGGGCCAGATGACGGTCTCCTCCGGATTCTGCCATGCGCACTGCCTGATCTGTCCACCACAGCGATGCCCGCTCGTCCCCGCTTTCCTGCGCCATCCAGCCCACGTACTCTGCGGAGCGGGAAGCGAGCAGGAAAAGCTCCGAGTGGTCGCTGCCGACCGCCTGCCTGGCCAGCTCGCGAAGGGTGTGCGTCTGCGCGATGACGGTGGGGATGACCGCGCCGGGGCTCGCGACCTGCCCCAGAGCCCGCATTTGGTCGAACTGCAGGCGAAACACGGACAACGCCGTTCCCCCGGCCGAACGCGCCAAAGCGGGCGCCCCCACGCTGAACCCCAGCCCGGCACCCAGCACGATCGCCTCGCGTCTCCCCATCGGACGGAACCAGCTGCCGTCCCTGCCGTCGAGATTCACCATCCAGGCCTCTCCGTCGTCAGCCTCGTCGGCCCGTTCGGTCCGGTGCTCCCCGGTTTTGACCAAGGAAGCAAGCCGGCCTCCTGCCCGCAATTCGACATCGCACCGGCGCGCGAGGTCGGGATGCGCTCGTTTCAGCCCGTTCTCGATTTTGCTCAGATAGCCCTTGCTGTAGTGCACCACGACCGCAAGATCTGCGAGCGATACTCCAGCTCCGGTGCGCCACCGCCGAAGCTCGGCACCGAACTGTGCGCGGCTATCCGCCACCGATCCCTCCCCGTTGCCTGATGCCCGTGGCGAAGGACTGGTCGAAAGCCTCCGCGCGGTGCTGGAACCGCGGCACTTCGCACAGTCCAGCACAGCGACACCCCGCTTGGGCAGACGAACTCGGCGATTTACAACGGATGGAGTCATGAATTGACAGCCGGCCAGCGCGAAACAGCACGAACTCGCGCTCACCGGCGTGGAACAGTCAGCTGCTCCGTCGTCCTCGTGCTTTCCAATCCTTTTCCGCATGTCGCGCCTCAGAGCGCCCGAAAGAGCCTCGGCTCGCGTGCGCTGAATGACATCGTCCACAGCGAAGATTTTGCAGATCACGACAGTGCGGCACGAGCGTGAAGCGAGGGTTTCCCGGTGCCTGCTCGATGGGAAACGGGAAACCCCCTAGTCGCGTCGCTTGCCCGACAGCGAGCCGAAGCCGGTCAGGAAGGTTCTCCGCTTACCGGGTTACTCCGCGGCGACGGTGACCTGATAGAAGATCCCGGTCCGGTCCGGGAACACGAGCGCGCCCCGTTCGTCGACCATCTTCCACAAAACGTGGCAGACGCCGGTGCCGGTCGGCGTCACCGGGACGCTCACCTCGACCAGCTGCCCCGGTTCGGCGTCCGGGACCGGGACGCGCGGCGGCGACGGGCACAGCACGGTGGTGCCGCCGGCGACCTGCAGATAGCGGCTGCGCCACGGCACCGAGCCGGTGTTCTTCAGCCGCCAGATCTTCGTGAACGTCTGGCCGTAGCGGGCTTTCGCGCCGTCCGGGAAGGTGACGTCGCCGGGCAGGCCGTCGCCGCCGAAGCCGGACGAGTCGCCGGGAAGCGGGTAGTGCGGGACGGCGGCTTCCTTGTCCCGGGAGGACGGAGTGGCCAGGACCACGACGGCGGCCACCAGTCCGAGAACGACCAGCACCGTCGCGACGACGACGATCGAACCCCAGCGGCGGGTCTTGGCCGCGGCCGGTTCGGGAGCGGCGGACGGAGCGGCGATCGCCGGATCGGCATCGGGCGACGGTTGCGGCGCGGGAGAAGGTTCGCCCGCCGGAGACGTCCAGTCCCCCGCGCCGGGCCGCTCGGCGGACGAAGCGCCTTCTGCCGGGTCAGGCCCCCGGCCCGCCGGAGACGTCCAATCCCCCGCGCCGGGCCGCTCGGCGGACGAAGCGCCTTCTGCCGGGTCAGGCCCCCGGCCCGCCGGCGACGCCGCACCCCACGCCGGATCCGCCGGCTGCCCCTCGGCCGCCTCTTCCCAGCGCGCCAGCCACGCGCGGCGCACCGTCTCCTCGTCGCGGCCGAGGCCGGTCACCGCGAGGCTGCGGACGAACTCCCAGGTCGTCGGCCAGGACGGCATGCTGCGGCCGCGCGTGGCAGCCGAAAGAGCGGACTTCGACGCCGCCGCGCCGAGTTCGGTGCGCATGCGGTCGTAGGACGGGTCGCCCGCTTCCCGCTTCAGGTCCAGCAGAGCGCGAGCGAAACGGGCCACCGGGCCCGCGCCGGCGTCGGGCACGATGTGCTTGCGACCCCGGCGGGTCCCGGGCTGCCCGGCCGCGGGCTCGCTCATGCCACCTCCAATGATCGACATCGACCCTTGGAGGTTGCCAGGCGGCCCGGAGCGGTGCAGCCCCGGGCCCGCCAGCCGGTTCAGCGACCGAGGCTCAGAGCTTGCAGCCCTTCTGGATGCGCGCGACCGTGTGGTCCGCGCCGATGTGGAACTTCTTCTTGCCGCTGGTGCCGCCGTTGGTGGTCATGCACTGCACGCTCAGGGCGCCGTCCATGTCCTTCACCACGATGCCCGCGGACACCTTGTGCGAACAGTGGTTGTTGAAGTAGACGGTCACGTTCGTGAAGCCGTCGCCCCAGGAGTAGTTGGCCTTCTTCCCGGACGGCTTCGTGCACTTGATGCTCGCGGTGTGCTTGCTCTGCGCGCTCACCGGAGCCGCGGTGTCCGCCGACGCGGCGGGCGCGGCGATCCCGGCGAATGCGATCCCCAGCGCGGAGGCGGCCATCAGCGTCTTGCCGATCTTCATGGGTGTCCCCTCGGACGAATCGGAATGGAGTACAGCCGGGAAATCCCGGTGCGCTCATCCCAGCGCGCCGCCCGCCCTGTCCTCAACCGCTGACTGTCCACGGTCAATGGCCGGGGTTGTCCACGCAGGTCAGCGAATTGTCCACGGCTCAGTCAGCCGGGCCGCGCAGGGTCAGGACGACGCGTAAGACGTGTTCGACCGCCGACTCGAACATCGCGGCGCGCAGTTCGCCGCGCGTCTCGAGGTTGCGCGCGGCGAAGTCGAGCATGCGGTCCGGTCCGGCGCGGCGGACGAGCAGCGCCGCGACCTCCTCAAGGTCGAGGCTCGGGTTGTCGAGCCGGGCGAGGGCGAACTCGATGATGAGCTCTTCGTCGGTCACACCTGCCAGGGTAATCACAAATCGGGGTTCAGCCGTCGTTCCGATAGCGGCCGTAGGGATAAGCCTCGACCAGCGTCACCCGCACGAGCGCACCACTGGGCACCTCGTACTCGCGCCGCTCCCCCGGCTTCGCTCCGTGCAACGCCCGCCCGAGCGGCGAATCCGGCGAGTAGACCTCGAGCCCGCCGCCGACCTCGTCGCGCGCGGCCAGCAGGAACGTCTCGGCCCCGCCGTCGTCGTAGCGGACAGTCAGGACCATCCCCGGCTCGGCGACCCCGTCGTCGGGCGGATCCTCGCCGACGACGGCGTTCTGCAGCAGGTCCTGAAGCTGCCGGATCCGTGCCTGCCGGTGCTGCCTGCGGTCGAGCCGGTCGTGTTCGCCCGCCCCCTCGTCGAGGTCGGGTTCGCGCTGCAGGGCGGCGAGTTCCGCGGCGAGGCGGGCGTGCGCGTCGGCGGTCAGCCNGTCAGCCAGGGACGCGAAGAGGTCGTCGACATGAGAGGTGCCTTTCGGATGACGTCCGTGGGGGCCGGGCAAGCAGGAGGCGCCCAGCCCCCACGGACTTTCGAGGAGTCCCGCGGCGGTCAGCGGGGCTCGGGCTCGGTGCGGCGGTCGAGCACGCCCGCGTCGGCGGCGAACCAGCCCGCTGCCTTCACCAGGATGTCCCTTTCGGTGCGCAGCAAGGCGTTCTCCGCGCGGAGGAAGAGCAGTTCGGCGTGCTCGTCCCCGGTCAGCGGGACGGGTTCGGCGGACACGCGCGGGTCACCGCAGCGGGTCGAACGGCCGCAGCGCTTCCGGCTGCCTGCCGGTGACCATCTGCTCGGCGAGCAGCTTCCCGGTGATCGCGCCGTGGGACAGGCCCCACATGCCGTGCCCGCCCGCGACGTACATCCCGGGCGCGCCGGTCTGGCCGATCACCGGCCGCCCGTCGGCGCTGACCGGACGCGAGCCGACCCAGACGTCGGTGCGCTGGTCCCAGCGCAGGCCCTTGAGCAGCGGCCGGGCCGAGGCGATGATCGCGTCGACGCGCGCCGGGTACAGCGGGTCGTCCGGCTTGCGGAACTCCATCGTCCCGGCCACCCGCAGCCCGCCGCGGTACGGCGTGCAGGCGACCCGGATGTCGGGCAGGTACATCGGGCTCGGCACCGGCTCGTCGGCCGGCACGGTGAAGGAGTACCCGCGGCCGGCGCGCACCGGGACGCGCACGCCCCACTTGTGCGCCAGCTCGCCCAGCCAGGCGCCGGTCGCGAGCACGACGGCGTTGGCGTTGACGGTCTGCCCGTTCGCCGACAGCACGGTGTAGGCGTACTCGTGCCTGCGGATCGCGGCGACCTCGAACCGGTGCCGGATCGTGCCGCCGCGGCTGACCACCGCGCGGGCGAGCGATTCGACGAACCGGCCGGGGTCGGCGTACCGCTGGCCGTCGAGCCGGATGCCGGTCCCGATCCGGTCGGTGACCTGCGGGAAGTGCTCGCGCAGCTCCGGTCCGGCGAGCTGGGTCCAGGACACCTTCTGCCCGGCGTCGCCGAGCCGGTCCAGTTCCTTGACCAGCGTCTGCGCCTTCGCCGACGTCTCGAACAGGGCGGTGATGGGTGCGTCGACGGTCGGTGCGTCGACGCCGTTCGCGGTCAGGATGTCGAATGCTTCGAGGCATTGCTCGTTGAACGGCAGGTTCGCGCGCACCGCCCGGTTCCAGGACCGGTGGGTGCAGTTCGCCGCGAAGCGGGCGAGGAACTGCCACAGCCGCGGGTCCGGAGTGGCCGGGACGTGCAGCGGAGCCTGCCGGTCGAGCAGGGTGCGCAGGCCGTAGCGGAGCACGGCGGGTTCGTTGAGCGGGATCGCCAGCCCCGGCGAAAGCCAGCCCGCGTTGCCCCAGGACGAGCCCGCCGCGATGCCCTCGCGGTCGACGACCGTCACCCGCACGCCGCGTTCCTGCAAGAACCAGGCGGTCGACAGGCCGACAATGCCCGCGCCGACCACGATCACCGAACGCGGCCCGCCGTCCAACCGGTCGAGATCGCTCATGTGTTCCTCCGCCGAAGCCGTGCCGCTGGTTGTGCTGGTGCGGCCAGGATGACCCGGATCCGGCGGACGGGCTTTGTCGAGTTCGGCCAAACGGATCAAGCCGGTTTGTCCGGATCGGTCAATCCTGCGGATCGGCGACAGCGAGTTCGATGATCATCGCCAGCCGTTTCGCGGGCAGGTCGAGCCGCAGCGGCGTCACGTCGGCCATCTTCCGCAGCCGGTAGCGGATGGTGTTGGGGTGCACGCCGAGCCGTTCGGCGGCCTCGGTGAGCTCGCCCTGGGTCTCGAGCCACGCGCGCAGGGTCGCGACGTAGCTGGTCGAGTTGGCCGCGTCGTGCCGGGCCAGATCCGCGATCGGGCCGCGCGCCGGTGCTCGTCCCGCTGCCGCCGCGGCGCGCAGGCGAAGGATCAGGATGTCGTCCCAGGACTCGTCGTACGCGAAGGTCGCGCCCGGCTTCGGGCGGACGTCGTGCAGCGCGAGGCATTCGTCGGATTCCCGCCTGCTCGCGGGCAGCTCCGCGGTGGACGCGGGCGCGCCGATTCCCGCCGCGACCGTGACCTGCGCGGGCAGCGCGGCACGGATCCCGTCGATCCACTCGCGGGCGGTTTCGCCGTCCTCGCCGGGCAGAACGGTGTAGACGGTGTTGCTGAACAGCGTGCTCCGGCCCGGCCGCGACCAGCCGAACCCGGTGGTCNACCACGCGGAACCGGCCGGGCGGCAAGCCGAGCCTGCTCAGCACCGCCGCCGCGTCCGGAGTGCCTTCCAGCAGGCGGATCACCAGGTCCGATTCGACCTGCCGTTCGAGGTCAGCGCTCGCTCGCGACCGCAGCAAATGCAGCCCGACCGTGCGGGAACTGTCGTGCAGGACGGTGCGCCGGACGTCGGACAGCGGCTCCTCGCACTCCACCCAGATCGACCCGAGCGTCTCGCGCCCGGCCCGGACCGCGACGACCATGCGCCCGGTGAGCCCGTGTCCGGGATCGGCCTCGACGAACAACGGCTCGTCCGAAACGGCGAGATGCGCGAACACTCCGCGGCGCTCGAACAACTCGCGCACCTGGTCCGGCACTCGCCGCCCGAGGATCGTCTCCAGCCGCACGCGGTCCGCACCCTGCTGAAGGCTGGAGTACGCGAGCACTCGCGACAGCTGGTCCTCGATGGTGACCGCGCTGCCGAGTGCGTCGGCGAGGCTGTCGGCCAGCGCGAACAAGTCGGTCGGGCCGCGGCCGGATTCCGTCTCGCGGCCTTCGAGCACCAGGCCGTAGACCACGCCCGCGAGCTGTCCCCACGACACTTCCGGGTCGACGAGCAGCACCGCGACCTGGCTGTCCGCTTCGGGTCCCGGTGGCGTCGCTCCCCGCACCAGCACGACCGACGCCCGCGCCGCGGTGGCCCGTTCGACGGCTTCCCGCACTGAATCGACGCCGACCGCGAGGTAGACGTCGCCGCGCAACTCGCGCGGATCGGCGGGGTCGTCCATCACCACGTCCCGCAACGCCACTTCGCGCGCGACGGGACAGCAGCACAACCGCGCGCCGTACCCACCGAGGACGTTGACGAGCCGATCCAGTGTGACCATGCCCTGTTCATACCTGACGCGGCGCGACTGGAGTCGTATCGTGCAGGTCATGCGGGCGCGGGTCGAGGACGTGCACGAGCTGGCGCTGGGAATGCCCCACGTCACGGTGGTGCGCGGCTCGCGCGAGAACCCCGTCTACCAGGTCGGCGGCAAGTCGTTCGTGTTCTTCCGGACGCCGCGGCCGGACGCCTTCGACCCGGAGACCGGGCAGCGGTATCCGGACGTCATCGTGTTCTGGGTGCCGTCCGAATCGGACAAGCAAGCGGTGGTCCAGGACCCGGACAGCCCGTTTTTCACCACTCCGCACTTCGACGGCCACCTGTCGGTGCTGATCCGCGCCGCACACCTGGGCTCGTTGACGCGGCAGGAACTGGCCGAGGTCGTCGAGGACGCCTGGCTGTCCCGGGCGTCACCGCGCCGGCGCGAAGCGTGGCTGGCGCGGGCTCGTTAAGCGATCAGGAATCAAGAAGCATCCGCGGTGGCGCCGGACTTAGCGTTTACGGCATGACCTCCTTCGACTTCGTCACCCTGGACGTTCCCGATGTCGCCGCCGCCGAGCGCTTCTACACCGCCGCGTTCGACCTGGGCGACCGTCTCCGCTTCCGGCAGGCCGCCGCGCCGAGCACCGGTTTCCGCGGATTTACCTTGTCGCTCACCGTTTCCCAGCCCGCCAACGCCGTCGCTTACCTGGACGCCGCTCTCGCCGCGGGCGCTACCGCGTTGAAGCCGGCGGCCAAGTCGCTGTGGGGTTTCGGCGGAGTGGTGCGGGCTCCCGACGGCGCGATCTGGAAGGTCGCGACTTCCGCGAAGAAGGACTCCGGCGCGGGCGTTCGGGAGTACGACCAGATGGTATTGCTGCTGGGCGCGTCGGATGTGGCGGCGGCCAAACAGTTTTACGTCTCGCACGGGTTTGCGGTCGGCAAGAGCTACGGGCGCAAGTATGTGGAATTCGAGACGAGCCCGATCAAGCTGGCGCTTTACGGCCGGAAGGCTTTGGCGAAGGACGCCGGGGTGCCGGAAGCGGGTTCGGGCTCGCATCTCCTGACCGTCGGCGGGGACGCGGGGCGGATCACGGACCCGGACGGATTCGGCTGGGAGGCTTCGGTTCTCGCTGAAGGGTGCGGGCCCGCAACGCCCCCAGACTGATGTCGACGATCGCACGCAGTTGCTCCGCACCAGCCCCAGCCCTGCTCATCACCGCCAGCGACTGATTGACCGCCGCGAGATGAACGGCGAAGTCATCCACGTCAGCCAGCTTCGCAGCCCGCAAGGCGGCCCGCAGCCGCGCTTGCTGAAGCCCCAGCACTTCGGTCGCACGCGCGGCGATGTCCGGACTCAGCACCGGGATCGCCATCGCGGTCTGAGCGACGAGGCATCCGTCCGGCAGCTCGGGGTCGGCGATGCGCTGCAGCGTGACTTCGAAGAACTCCCGTACCGCCCGCAGCGGATCCTCAGCCGCGCTTGCCAGTGCCTGGTCGTACCGTTCCCCATAACGCGCGGCGTAGCGGTCCAGGCAGCGCAAATACAGCGTGTCCTTGTCACCGAACGAGGAGTAGATCGAGCTGCGGTTCAACCCAGTCGCCTGGGAGAGATCGTCCAGAGAAGTGTCGGCGTACCCCGCTCGCCAGAACCGGACCATCGCCGCGTCGAGCACGGCGTCGATCTCGAACTGCTTCTTTCCTGCCATCACGCGGGCCATGCTAACTCATCTTGAACTGATCGGTTCAAGATGAGTTAGGCTCCGGCCATGAACCCGCTCCCCGCATTGCCGCTGCCCGGCCTGGCCGGATTCGCCCACCGCTGGGTCGACGGGATCCACGCCGTGGACGGCGGTCAGCCGGCCGGCCCCGCCGTCGTCCTGCTCGCCGGATTCCCGCAGACCTGGTGGGCTTGGCGCAAGACGATGCCCGCCCTCGCCGAACGATTCCGCGTGCTCGCGATCGACCTGCCCGGACAAGGCCATTCCGCCCGCCCGTACGACAGCTACGACACGCACACCGTCGCCTCGCGAGTCCAGGCCGCGGTGACCGCGCTCGACGTGCCGCAGTACTGGCTGGCCGCCCACGACATCGGGGCCTGGGTCGCTTTCTCGCTGGCCCTTCAGCACGAAGAGCGCCTGCACGGGGTCGCCCTGCTGGACGCGGGCATCCCCGGAGTCACCCTCCCCGAGTCCATCCCGACCGACCACCGAGCCTGGAAGACCTGGCACTTCGCGTTCCACCTGGTGCCCGACCTCCCCGAGACGCTGCTCACCGGTCGCGAACGCGACTACGTCGACTGGTTCCTGAAGGCCAAATCCCGGTCCCCGTTTCGACGATGCGGAGGTCAGCCATTACGCCGCCGCGATCGCCGCCGAGGGAGGGCTCCGCGCGTCCCTCGCCTACTACCGCGATGCCGCGGAATCAGCACGCGAGAACCGCGACGCTCTCGACCGGCAGCACCTGACCGTGCCCGTCCTCGGAATCTCCAGCTCCCATGGATCGATCCCCGACATGGCCGCTTCCCTCCGCCCCTGGGCGGACGACGTGACCGGCGTCGTCATCCCTGACGCCGGACACTTCATCCCGGACGAACAGCCCGACGCGGTCGTGGCCGCCTTGACTGCGTTCATCGAAAACGCGGGGTAATGCCACGTCGGATTTGCGCCAGCGAGAGCGTCGTCGCGGCGCGAGACTGGCGGGCGTGATCATCGGCCGGTTCGCCGGACATCCGTCCGCTCCGATCAGTGGACGGCCCCGACGCCCTGCGCGGGATGGAACGTGCGTCAACTCGTCAACCACCTGGTCCGAGGCAATCTCAACTACGTCGACCTCCTCGCCGGCGGCACCCGGGAGAGCCCGCTGGGCCAGGTGACCGGACACCAAGCGCGGGCAGTGCGCACCACGGGTTCCGCTGTCCACGCTGGGGATCTGGCCCAATCCCTTGGCGTCGACAACCGTCTCGACCCTGGTCTGGTCGCGTGGATCAGCGAGGACCTCGAAACGATCTACGCCGGTCTGGCGGAATCCCCCGTCGCTGCCGACACGACGCACCGGTTCTTCGCCGCGCCGCGGACGGTCAGCGAGTCAGGGTCCCGACAGGACCGGTTGCTGCACTTGATGGGCCGGAGCCCGCGGCGATTTCGTGCCACCGGGAGACCTCGCGGGCCGCGAGGTAGCCGACCGCGAAGGCGCACATCAGGGCGTAGGTGAAGCTTCCCGAGTCAAACCGCTCGCCCAGCAGGGCGCGGGCCACGTCCACCTCGGTCTGGCGGCCGTTGACGTCAACCCGCGCACCTGCTGCCGGCGCGGCGGTGAACCGGAAACCGTTGCGGTCTCGACGTGGTGCATGTCCTGGCTCACGGCGAAGCGATGACCGGCCGAAAAAACGTTCTGCGTGCGAGAAAACCGAAGTCCGCGCCGTCTTCCACTTCGTTTTTACCGCACTGGGAAACGCTTCGGCGGCTTGCGGCGATCAACGAAACGACTGCAGGCCGTCAGCGGACAGCCGGGATGACGCGCCGGGGAGGAATGTGCCAGTGGCGGATCAGGCGGCGGCGTTGCGTGAGGTGTGGGAGAGAATGGGCCGCGTCGATCCGTTGTGGGCGGTGATGTCCTACCCGGAGCGACGCGGCGGAAAGTGGACGGTCGAGGAATTTCTGGGCGCGGGCGTGCGGGATCTGGCGTTCGTGCGAGACCTGATGGACCGGCACGGAGTCGGACTGGGCGAGCGGGTGCTGGACTTCGGCTGCGGCGTCGGGCGGCTGAGCAAAGCGCTCAGCACCCACGTGCCGAAGGTCGTGGGAGTGGACATCGCCGACTCGATGCTGCGGCTGGCGCGCGAATTCAACCCCGACCCCGGGCGGACGGAGTTCCTTCGGATCGACGGACGACGGCTGCCGTTCGAGGACGACAGTTTCGACAGCGCGATCAGCCTCACCGTCCTGCAGCACTCGCCGCCGCAGGTACAGATCGCCGTACTGGCCGAGCTGGCACGGGTGATCCGCCCGGGCGGACTGCTCGCGATCCAGGCAGTGAGCGCACAGTGGTCTGGACGACCTCTGGGAGCCGAGGCATGCCAGGCCGAGATCACGATTCTGGAGGCGCCCGCGTCGATCCGCCCCGGAGCCGCGGGCCTGGTTCGAGCGCGGGTGACCAACCGCGGAACACAGGTGTGGCCCGTAGACGAGGAAATCCGGCTGGGCAACCACTGGCTCCGCGACGAAGCCACCACCGTCCGCGACGACGGCCGCACCGACCTTCCCTATCCCCTGCGGCCGGGAGAATCCGCGGAGCTGACCTTGTCCGTGCGGGCACCGCAGTCCCCAGGCGGCTACGTGCTGGAACTGGACATGATGCAGGAGCTCGTCGCCTGGTGGGCGCAATACGGCAGCCCCACCGCCCGGGTTACTGTCGAGTGCGCCGACGAGGCCGAGCCCGCCCAGCACACCCCGCCCCGCCCGCTGGTTCCGCCCGCACCCGACCTCCGCGACGGCACCGAAGGCATCGAAATGCACCCCATCCCGGTGTCGCTCCTGCAAGCGCTCTTCTCCCACTTCGGCGGGCACGTCCTGACCACCGAACCCGATCCGTTCAGCGAACCGCCCTGGGACAGCCGGACCTACCTCGTCACACTCTGATCCCGAGCCACGGCACCCCCTGAGCTACCGGAGGGCACCCACCTCGCGCCGGTGTGGTCGCCGGTCGATGAGCATGCGACGCCCCGGCGCGGAGCGCGTTCATGGACCTCCGCGCGTGCGCGAGCCGACTCGCCGCGGATTTCGCCACGACCAGACCTCCTGCCGGCTTTCGCTACACAGGAGAGGTCCGGTCCAGAACACCGCGCGGCACCGCCTTTGCCCGCGACCACCGGTCGATTCTCCCACCGCGCAACGGATCTGGCGCACATCACCGGCCGAGCCCTCGACAACGGCACCGAAATCCTTCGCTGACAGCCGAATCCGCGGCCCTGTCAGACCCAGACATCTCCCGTGGGTGTTTCACCCAACCGGATAGGGCCAGTCCACCGCCTTCGCTCCACCGGAGTGACGCAATGGGGGTTTTCGGTCACCTGGGCCTGTTCGCTGTGCCGAAGCGGGCGGCGGCGGCGATGAAGCCGTTTGCATGATCGTGTTCCGCCGCGCCGTTCTGGTGTCGTGCACGGCCTGTAGACCTCGGGCCTGGTTGTTTCCGGCTCGGTTCGTGCCGCACTCAGTTGGTTCCAGGGGAAGAATGCGAGGCACAGATCCGCGTTGGCGGTTTCCGCTGTGACCAAAACACCGACCGGCGACGGGAAGCATTCCTTCCGGCGCATCTTATCGCCTTGTCCAAAAATCGATTGAGTGAGAAATACATTCGAGAACCTTCGATACTCCGGCACACCACTCGCAAACCTGAATAATCTCGGCCGGACGCGGCGTCATCACCTATACCGAAGAGAGTGGTCGTCGAAATCCTCATCGCATCCGTCGCAATACTTGCAGCCCTCTCGCGCGAAAAGAAATCCATCGTCACGGGGTACATCAGCGGGCAGGCTGCCGCGCTCCTGCTGATCCCGGCGCAACGATCGGCGCACCAAATCCCAGCACACGAACCCCCAGGGCGGAGCCATGACCAACCCAACACCGGAGACAAACCGGTTCCACCACCTCGACCACCACCAGTACGACGTCGACATGCCGCTCGGCTACCGCCGGTACTTCCCGGCCGGGGCCGCTTCCTCACCCCCGGCCCCACAGGAGGGAGCTTCAAAGGAACTGTTCTGGGCGCGTTCATGGGGCTCACAGAAGAAGCACAAGATCGCATCGATGACCAGGGCAGTCGTTCTTCTGATATCCATGGCTTTCGCAGCATTCTTTGGATTTACCCCGATCACCTCCGCTGTCCTGGCAGGGGTATTCTCCAGCCTCTTCTCAAGAGGGAAAATAGCGACGATGGGCGAGGACCAGGGCAGCCGCCAGGCTTGACTGCCCGGCCTTCCGGGCCCTGCGCTCGGACGGCGCAGCCGAAGGCGACTGCGCCGCGGTCACGACCGCACGGACTGCTCAGGGCTTTCGTACCGGTTCACCAGCGTCCTCTAGCTGCGTAAAAGCTCTCAGGGGCCGGCTGACGAGGAGGCCGGTCTCGTCACCCGCAGACGTCGGCCAGCTGCAGCCAACTTGAGCAACAGATCGTTGGCCCTGAGATTGGCCCCAGGGCGTGACCGGGATCGGCGGCCGCGCGGACCTCGCGCAATGAGTTCTTCGGGAATCCGAACAAACGCGAGCGAGTGCGGCGACGCCATCAGGCCATCGTCGTCGAAGCCCAGTTCGTCCAGCGGCACCAGGAAATACGGCTCCGAACGGCTGATTGGGTTTTCTCCAGGGTCGGTCCGCGACTCAGTACGGTGTCGACATACTGCTGGGCTACCGCGCGGACCTGATCGAATAGCCGCACCGGCAACCGATCCACGGGTGCCCCAACAGCCGAGCGAGCCATCGGCTACCTGCTCCGGCACCACCTGCGCTGCGCTGCCTTATGCGGCGTCGAAAGCTTGCCGGACCCGTTCTCCGACCGCGTCTCGTCGGCGTCCGACTCCACCGGGAGCCCGGTACAGTTCCGGCCGTTGCCGCCTCGCACTCAGTCGAAGTCCCGGCAGCGATGGAGCCCGAGGTGCCGACCCGGCCGGCAACCAAGACGCATCTCGTCGACACCAAGCCAACGAGATNCAACGAGATCGCTAGGAAGCCGATTGCCCGCCGCCCTGTCCCCCGACGGCGATCGGAGTGGTCAGCGGGCCAGCCACGGGGCCAGCAGCTTCTCCAGATCGGCATCCGACAACGCCCGCGGCCCGCCATGGAACTCATGCCACCGCGACGCATCACGTGCCACCGTGTAGTCGACCTCGAACGCCCGCATCAGCACGTACATGAACGTCACCGAACTGAACCGCTCGCCCAGCAGCGTCCGTGCCTCGCGAGCCACCTCGGTCGCACCACGACCCACCACATCGGCGAGCCGCAGCTCCTCCGCAGCCGGTTCCAGCAGGCTGGGGGCATACATCACGACAGACACTCCATCATCGAAACCAGCAACTCAGCCTTCAGCGGCCAACTGACCACACGCCGCCGCAATATCCTGACCACGCGTGTCGCGGACCGTGCACGCGACACCGCCCGCGTTGACCAGCCGCACGAACTCCCGCTCCACCGGCTTCGGCGACGCGTCCCACTTCGAACCCGGAGTCGGGTTCAACGGAATCACGTTCACATGCACCAACTGGCCCAAGTGCTTCCGCAGCCGCTTCGCGAGCAACTCCGCCCGCCACGGCTGGTCATTGATGTCCCGGATCAACGCGTACTCGATCGACACCCGCCGTCCGGAAGTATCCGCGTAGTAGCGGGCGGCCGAAAGCACCTCGTCCACCGACCAGCGATTGTTCACCGGCACCAGCGTGTCCCGCAGCTCGTCGTCCGGCGTGTGCAGCGACACCGCCAGCCGAACCTGCATCCGCTCGTCCGCCAGCTTCCGGATCGCCGGAGCCAACCCCACCGTCGACACCGTCACCGAACGCTGACCGATACCCAGACCGCCCGGAGCGGGATCAGTGATCCGACGCACCGCGGCCACCACCCGCTTGTAGTTCGCCAGCGGCTCGCCCATGCCCATGAAGACGATGTTCGACAGCCGGCCCGGGCCACCCGGCATCGAGCCGTCGCGCATGACTGCGGCGGCGTCGCGGACCTGGTCCACGATCTCCGCGGTCGAGAGGTTGCGGTCGAGACCGCCCTGGCCGGTCGCGCAGAACGGGCAGGCCATCCCGCAGCCGGCCTGGCTGGAGATGCACAGCGTCGCGCGGTCCGGGTAGCGCATGAGCACGCTTTCCAGCAGCGTCCCGTCGTGCGCGCGCCACAGGGTCTTGCGGGTCGCACCGCCGTCCGCGGCCAGTGCGCGCACCTCGGTGAGCAGCGGCGGCATCAGGTCGGCGACGAGCTTCTCGCGCGAGGCGGCCGGGATGTCGGTCATCTCCGCCGGGTCGACGGTGAGACGCGAAAAGTAGTGGTTCGACAACTGCTTGGCGCGGAAGGGCTTCTCTCCCAGTTCGGCGACGGCCTCGGCTCGCTCGGCCACCGTGAGGTCGGCGAGATGGCGCGGCGGCAGGCCGCGCTTGGGCGCGTCGAAAACAAGAGGGAGGGCAGTCATGACCGATCAAGTGTCTCATACGCGCGAACCCGCCGCCCCACCCCCTCGGGAGCGGCGGGCGAACCGGCTCAGCGGCGGGCGCCGGCGCGATCCGGCCGCCGGGTCGCCGGAACGGCGGTCGACGAAGGACGGGCGCGGTTCAACGGAAAAACACCCTACGAAAGTCGGATTGCTTAATGCTTTCCGGGATGAATTCCCTTATAGTCGACGCCGGGCGCGCAAATAATCGACCGGCGTAGAAATATCCGCCGCGGCACTTCGGCAACGGAATACCCCCGTTCGTCGGTAGTCGCCGCAAACTTCGCGCGCGTACCGTTCCCGACGCATCTCCCCTTCCCCACCGGCCCGGGAATTCCCCCGGACCGGCCGGGCTTCCCCGTTGGAGGATCCCGTGAAAGTGCGTTCTTCGATTCTGCGCGCAATAGCGGCGGTCGCGACCGCCGCGACCGCCGCGCTCGCCGTTCCCGCCGCCGCGGACGCGGGCGAGACGAACATCTCGATGCAGGCCCAGCAGAAAGACCAGTGGTGCTGGGACGCCAGCGGCAACACCATCGCCGCGTTCTGGGGCCATTCCCTGACCCAGACCCGGTTCTGCCAGATCGCGCACAACGAGTCCGGCAGCGACTGCGCGAACAACCAGGGCTATCTGAGCGACCAGCAACGGGTTTTCCGCTACCTCGGGTTCCGCAGCGTCGGCACCTACAATTCCAACGGCTACCGGCTCTCCTTCTCCGGCATCAAGAACCAGATCGACGCCGGGCAGCCCATCGGCACCCGGATCGGCTGGACCTCCGGCGGCGGCCACATGCACGTCCTCTACGGCTACGACGACTCCAACGGCCGCAGCATCGTCGAATACGGCGACCCGTGGCCGTCGAACAACCGCTACAACTCGATGAACTACAGCTCCTACGTCTCCAACAACCAATTCGCCTGGACCCACACCGTCTACGGAATGGTGGGCTGACTCATGCTGCGAACCATCCTCCGCACCACCGTCGCATCGGGAGCCATCGCCGCCGCCGTGTTCGCCGCGAACCCGGCGTCGGCCGCGCAGTCGCCGACCGGACCGTCTTCCTCGGACACCGCCGCGATCTCCGGCCTGCTCGCCAGCCCGGACACCACAGCCCGCCTCGCGCACACCAAGTTCCCCGGTGCCGCGCCGGCAGCCGCGCACGCCACCCGCGCCGCGGCTGAAGCCAGCACCCAGATCCCGGTCTACGAACCGACCGCGGCCTTCGTCAACGGCGAATCCGACGTCCCGGCCGCCCTCGCGTACGTCGCGTCCCCGGCTCACCTCGCCGACGGCCGCGCCGCGACCGTGTGGGCCCAGCCGAGCCAGAACGGGTGGCAGGTCATCAACGTCGCCTCCGGCAACGACGAACAGGCCCACGCGGCGGCCGCGCACGGCGGCTATCTGCTGCACGAACCGCAGGTCAACGCCTGGTATTCGGTCAACGGCGACACCGTGACTGTCCTCGACGGCGCAGTCTCCGGCGTCCCGGCGGGCACCCGCGTCACGCTGGCGGCCTACCGAGCCGAACTGCAGAAGCGCTACGGCGACAAGCTGCCCGGCTCGATCTACGACAAGACCGGCGCGGGCGGCGGTTACGCCGTCGCCGTTCCGAACACCGGCGGGGACGGAAGCCCGGCCACCGCACTCGCCATCGGCGGGGCGGCCGCGGCAGCCGCGGGCGGCGCGTTCCTCCTGCGCCGCCGCTCCCAGCACAGCAAGTGATCCCTCGGCGGCAGGGGTACGCCCCTGCCGCCGATCACTGCCCGGCGACCGGGAGAACGTCCGCCTGCGACACGAGCGGCCGCAGCGCGCCGAACGCCTCGCGGCCCGGCGTCGTCAACGCGTAGGGCGATTCGCCGGTCTGGTGCACCAAACCGGCCTCGCCGAGTTCGACCAGGAATCGCCGCAAGACGCTCGAAGACATCCCGTCGTACCGTTGCCGCAGAGCGCGAAACCCGAGGGTGTCGATCTGCAGCTCCCCCACGATCCGCAGGCACCACCGCCGCGCCTCCTCGTGCTTCGATTTCCGAAGCAGGTCTGCGCCACGCTCGGCATCGACGTGCCGATCGGCTCCGCGAGCGGTCTCGAACGCGAGCGGTCTGGGACGCTCGCGCTCACCTGGACCGACCCGGACGAGGCGATCCGCCGGATCCGCGAGGTGCGCCGCCGCACCGACCGTCCGTTCGCGGTCAACCTCGTGCTCGGCTTCCCGATCGGCGACGTGCTCGACGCCTGCCTCGCCGAGGAGGTCCCGCCAGGATCTCCGCACGTGTGAAGGACACGCAGCTGATCCACACCGCAGGTTCGGTCGCCGGAGCACGACAAGCGGCGGAGGCAAGCGTCGACGCTCGTGCTGGTGGACGCGGTCGACCCGATTCCCGTGCTCGCCGCAGTACTCGCCCTCGGAGCGCAAGGCGGCTGGCCCGGCGCGCCGCACCGCGTCTTGCGCAATTCGACGCTCACGCAAGGGCAATCGGCGGGCCAACCGCGAACGGACCGTCCCGGCGAAGGCGGCCGGAAACCCAGGGCATCGCTACGCTGACATGATTCCCGTGCCGGGCATGACCGGAGACCTCGAAGCTCTGGCGCACTACGCCGGGCGGTCCGCGGGATTGGTCCGGAACATCGCCCCAGCAGCGGAAATCGCCGGCTAAGCTTGTTCCACCGCCGCCGGAAGCCCGACCGGCTGCCGCAGCGCGTCGAGCACCGCGTTCACCGCCGCCCGCCGCGGCGATCCACGCCGGGTGACCGCGACGATCGTGCGCGTCACCGGCGTCGCCAGCGCTTTCGTCGCGACCCGGTACCGCGGGTCCACCGCCAGCCCGGGCAGCAACGCGAGCGACAGCCCGGCCTCGACGTGCTGCAACGTCATCAGGTAGTTGCTGAACCGGCACACCACGCGCGGCTCGAATCCCGATTCGCGGCAGAGCCGCAGCGTCAGATTCGCCATGTAGGACGGGGGAATGTCGAGCGCCCACGGTTCGCCCGCGTAGTCCGCGAGCACCGCGGGCCCTGGCGGGCACGGCCGGTCGAGCGCGGTGACCAGCACGATCGGGTCGGTCGCCAGCCGGATGATTTCGAGGTCGGGGCCGAGCGGCAGGTCGGCGAAGTCGGTGGTGGTGATGACCACGTCGCTGTCGCCCGCCCGCAGCGCCGGGACGCTTTCGTGCGGTTCCCGTTCCGCCAGTTCGGTTTCCAGCCGCGGATAGGTCCGCGCCAGACGGATCACGGCGGGCACGGCGAAGGCGTGGATCGCGCTCTGGAACGCGCCGATCCGCACCAGCCCGGCCGGTTCGTCGCCGCGCAGTTCGGCCTCGACCGCGTCGAGATGGTCCAGGATCGCCCGCGCCTGCCGGGCCAGTTTCTCCCCGGCCGGAGTCAGCCGGACGCGGCGGCCGGTGCGTTCCAGCAGCCGGGTGCGGGTTTCGGTCTCCAGCAGCGCGAGCTGATGCGAGACCGTGGAGGCGCTCAGATTCACGTCCTGCGCCACCGCGCGAACCGTGCCCAGCACGGCGAGCCGGCTCAGCAGCCGCAGCCGCCACGGGTTCAACATGACCCCATCGTTGTTCGACGCCATCGCACAGGCAAGCGGAAACTGTGAGATGGACACGGCGCTCGGCGCGGCTCTACCGTCGAAGCCATGGCCACCGACACCTTCTGGTCCGACGTCGACCGGCACCTCGTCCGCTACGCCGGCCCCGGCTCGTTCACCGGCGAGATCATCGACCGCGCCGAGGGCAGTTTCGTCTTCGCCGAGGACGGGCGGCGGATCCTCGACTTCACGTCCGGGCAGATGAGCGCGATCCTCGGGCACGCGCATCCGGAGATCGTCGAGACCGTCCGGAAGCAGGCCGCGAAGCTCGACCACCTGTTCAGCGGGATGCTGAGCCGTCCCGTGGTCGACCTCGCCCGGCGGCTCGCCGAAACGCTGCCGGCCCCGCTGGAGAAGGCGCTGCTGCTCACCACCGGCGCCGAGTCCAACGAGGCCGCGCTGCGGATGGCCAAGCTGGTGACGGGCAAGCACGAGATCGTCTCGTTCGCCCGGTCCTGGCACGGGATGACGCAGGCCGCGGCGAGTGCCACCTACAGCGCGGGCCGCAAGGGCTACGGCCCCGGCGCACCCGGCAACTTCGCCATCCCGGTGCCCGGCCCGGACTGGGAGCACCAGCTGGACCTGGCGTTCGACCTGATCGACGCGCAGTCGGTCGGCAGCCTCGCCGCGTGCCTGGTGGAGCCGATCCTCAGCTCCGGCGGGATCCTCGTTCCCCCGCCGGGCTATTTCCCGGCGCTGCACCGGAAATGCCGGGAACGCGGCATGCTGCTGATCCTCGACGAAGCACAGACCGGCCTGTGCCGCACCGGAACCTGGTACGCCTTCGAGCACGACGGCGTGGTCCCGGACATCCTCACGGTGTCCAAAACGCTCGGTGCCGGGCTGCCGCTCGCCGCCGTGCTGACGAGCGCGGAAATCGAGCAGGAAGCCCACGAACGCGGATACCTGTTCTTCACCACGCACGTCTCGGACCCGCTTCCCGCCGCGGTCGGAAATACGGTGCTGGACGTGCTGATCCGCGACCGCCTCGACGAACGCGCCCGCGAACTCGGCGCCCGGCTGCGCACCGGGCTGGACGACATCGCGGCGCGGCACGAGGCAGTCGGCGAGATCCGCGGGCGGGGACTGCTCGCCGGACTGGAACTGAGCGGCGGCGGGCCGGACGCGGACAAACTCGGCGCGCGCGTGACGCAGCGGTGCCTCGAACTCGGGCTGCACATGAACATCGTGCAGCTGCCCGGGATGGGCGGGGTGTTCCGGATCGCGCCGCCGCTGACCGCCGCCGACAGCGAGATCGACCTCGGACTGTCCATTCTGGACGAGGCGATCGGCAGCGTCGCGCGAGGCTGATCGGGGCGATTGCCCCTACTCGTCCCGTTCAGGGGTAGGCCCCGCCCCCGGCCGCCGTTAGCGTGCGCTTGGTCGTCGCTACTGCCGGGGGTGGGGAAATGCGGTCCAAAGCTACCGTCCTGATACTCGTTCTGACGCTGCTCGGCACCGCGCCGGCCGCATCGGCGAGCACCGGGAACACCGTCGCACTGGACGGCCTTTCCCGCCCGGTCGACCTGCTCGTCGACAAGTGGGGCGTCCCGCACATCTACGCCGCCAACACCGCGGACCTGTTCTACGCACAGGGATTCACCGTCGCCCGCGACCGGCTCTTCCAGCTCGACACCTGGCGCCGCCGCGGTCTCGGCCTGCTCAGCGAGGTCCTCGGCGAGTCCTATGTGGACCAGGACCGCGCTGCCCGGCTCTTCCTCTACCGCGGCGACCTGCGGAAGGAATGGGCCGCCTACGGTCCCGAAGCCAAACTCGCCGCCACCCGGTTCGCCGCGGGGATCAACTCCTACCTCGACTGGCTCGCCAAGCACCCCGAAGCCGCCCCGCCGGAGTTCGGCAGGCTCGGCTACCAGCCGTCGCGGTGGCAGCCCGAGGACATCGTCCGCATCCGTTCGCACGCGATCGGCGAGAACCTCACGTGGGAGGTCGCCCGCGCGCACATGGTGTGCCACGCCGGGCCGAACGCGAGCAAGTACCTCCGCAGTCTGCACCCCGACCACGAGGCCGCGGTGCCGGAAGGACTCGACCCCTGTTCAGTCCCCGACGACGTGCTCTCCGTGTACGACAAGGCCACCGCGGGCGTCACGTTCCCGAAGGGCGTCGCCGGGAACAAGGACATCGCCGACGCCACCAGCGGCAGCAACTCCTGGGCGATCGGCCCCGGCCGCACCGCCACCGGACGGCCGATCCTCGCCAACGACCCGCACCGCCGCTCCGACTCGTTGCCCTCCGGTCGTTACGTCGCCCAGCTCTCCGCGCCCGGGCTGAACCTCACCGGGGCGGGCGAGCCGTGGAACCCGGGCATCGCCATCGGGCACAACGATTCCGTCGCGTTCGGCCTGACGAACCTGCCGGTCGACCAGACCGATCTCTACGTCTACGACCTCGATCCCGCCGACCACAGCCGGTACCGCTACCGCGGCGGCTGGGAGCCGATCACCAAGCTCACCGAAACCATCCCGGTGCTCGGCGGCCGGCCGGTGACCCGCGAACTGTCCTTCACCCGGCACGGCCCGATCGTGAAGATCGACGAAGCAGCCAACCGGGCGTTCGCCGTGCGCACCGTGTGGACCGAACCGGGCAGCGCCGCCTACCTCGGCAGCCTGAACTACCAGCGGGCCCGCGATTTCAGCGAGTTCTCCGCCGGAATGCGCGAGTGGGGCACGCCTGGATCGAACCTCGTCTACGCCGACGTCCACGGCGACATCGGCTACGTCCCCGGCGCGCTGACCCCGCGCCGCACCGGAGCCGGATACGACGGCCTGCTGCCCGTCCCCGGCGACGGCCGCTACGAGTGGAACGGCTTCCACGCCAACTCCGAACTCCCGTGGCAGCACAATCCGCCCGCCGGATTCTTCTCCTCCGCCAACGACTACAACCTCCCGCCGGGCTTCCCGGTGGTGTCCAACTACGAATGGCAGCTGCCCTACCGCAAGGAGCGGATCGACGAGCTGATCAAGTCGACGCCGCGCGCCCGCGTCGCCGATTCGCTCGCCATCCAGCGCGACGAAAAGTCCTTGCTGGCCCCTCGGCTCGCCCCGTTCCTGCGGAACCTCTCCGCCACGGATCCGGACACCGCGAAGGCGCTCGACGTGCTGCGCGGGTTCGACGGCGTCGCCTCGGTGGATTCCGCGGCCGCCCCGCTGTACGAAACCTGGCTGCTGAAGTACCTCCACGGCGGCTGGGCGCACGCGACGCTCCCCCAAGCCGCCGCGGATGTCCTCTCCCGCACCATCAATCCGGACTTCAGCCTGGTGCTCGCGTCCTTCGCCGACCCGGACGCGTGGTTCGGCACCGGCGGCGCGGCCAAACGCGACAAGCTGATCCTCGACACTCTCCAGCTCGCTTTCCGCGACGTCGCCGGAAAACTCGGCAGCGACCCGGCGAAGTGGCGCTGGGGATCGCTGCAGTACCAGGAGTTCGTGCACCCGGCGGGCGGCCCGAACGTCGGCCCGATCCCGGTCGGCGGCGACTACCAGACCGTCCACCCGTCGTTCTTCCACCCGTTCACCTACCAGCAGCTCAACGGCGCGACCTTCACAATGGCGCTCGACGTCGGCGACTGGGACGCGTCGCGGGCGATCAACGCGCCCGGCCAGTCCGGCGATCCGCGCAGCCCGCACTACCGCGACCTGAACGACCTGTGGGCGTCCGGCGGCTCGTTCCCCCTGCTGTCGAGCCGCTCGGCCGTCGAACGCAACCTCGACACCCGGATCCGGCTGGTCCCCAAGGTCACTTCGGGAAGTTAGCCCGCATCCGGACGAGCGGGACCGCCGCGCAGGCCAGCAGCACGGCACAGGCCGTCTGCAGCAGCAGGAACCAGGTCGGGCACGCGCCCGGGATCAGGTCGACGCCGACCAGCGCGATCGGCGCGACGATCGAGACGAACCGCGCTCGCTGATAAGCCCTGGCCGATCCCTTCGCCGCGAGCAGGACCAGCCAGTACACGATCACCGCGCTCACCGGCACCAGAGCGGACCGCGTCCACATGAAGCTGGTCGCCGTCCCGTCGGCGACGGCCAGCGCGACGATCGTGCCGAAGACGGCCGCGCCCATCGCCCCGTAAGCCACGACGAGCCCCTTCACCAAGCCGAACCGACCGTGGAGGGCGGGGCGTTCGATAGTCTGCATTGCTGTTCTCCCTTGTGGTTTCCCGTTGTGCCAGCAACGCTAGGAAGCCGCGGCCGGACCCGGTATGGGTCTGGCCGCACGAGAGGGTGGGGCTGGACCCACTCCTGTCCCGCAACGGCGGGAATCCGGCGTTTCGTGGTGCACAGTGGACCGAGAAGCCGGACAGACAAGGGGAAGAAACGATGCGACAGCTACGGTCCTGGGTGCGCGACTGCGGGGTGGGATTCGTCCGCGCCGCCCAGGCGGCCGGGGTGGCTCTGCTGATCCCGGCCGTCTGGGCGGCCGCGGCCGGGCTGTGGCAGCTGTGGGGCGGCAGCCCGTGGTCGTGGATCGCGCCGTTCATCTGGGCGGCGATCGGGACGCTGGCACTGGCCCGTCCGGTCTGCCGGATGACGCGGGTCCTGGTCGCGAACTGGACCGGCATCGTCCTGCCGCCCGGATACCGCGAACTGGCGCCGATCACCCAGCTGTCCACCGGATACTGGTGGAACGGCCACTCCTACTCGCGCACCCGCGAAGACGCCCGGCGCGAGCAGCGGCTGAAGAACTGGCGCTACGACCCGGCGACCTGGCGGGACCTGCGGTTCGCGCTGATCGCGCCGTTCTCGTTCGGCCTGGTCGCGCTCGTGCCGCTGCTCGGTGTCGTCGCGGCCGTCCTGACCTTGGCGAATCTCCCGGACGGGTACCTCGCCGGCCTGCTGGTCACGATCGCGACCGCGCCGTACGCCTGGCGGAGCGTCATCCCGGTGGCCACGCGGTTCCTGGGCGCGTCCGCCACGATGGAACTGGCCGACCGGGTCGACACCCTGACCGCCTTGCGCGCGGACACGGCCATCGCGCAGGCCGCGGAAATCCGCCGCATCGAACGGGATCTGCACGACGGCGCGCAAGCCCGGCTGGTGGCGCTCGGCCTCGCACTGGCGACGGCGGAGAAACTGATGGAGACCAATCCCGAGCAGGCCAAGGAATTGCTGCGCGACGCCCGTGCCGGTGCCGCCACGTCGCTCACCGAACTACGCGAACTGGTCCGCGGCATCAGCCCGCCGGTGCTGAACGAACGCGGCCTCGCCGACGCCGTCCGCGCGATGGCCATGGACATGCCGGTGGACGTGGCCGTCGAGACCGACCTGCCGCAGCCGCTCGATCCGCCGATCGAATCCGCGCTGTACTTCGGGATCGCCGAACTGCTCGCCAACGCGGTGAAGCACGCGCACGCCTCGCACGTGCGGATTTCCCTGCTGCAGGAAGGGAATCAGCTGTGCGCCGAGGTCGAGGACAACGGCCGCGGCGGAGCCGGAATCAATCCGGACGGCGGGCTCGGCGGGCTGCGCCGCCGGCTCGCGGTCTTCGACGGCACTCTGGAGATCACCAGCCCGGAAGGCGGGCCGACCCGAGCGTGGATGATGGTGCCATGCGCATCGTCGTAGCCGAAGACCTCTACCTGCTGCGGGACGGATTGGTCCGGCTCCTCCAGGCGTACGGCCACGAGGTGGTGGCGACCGCGACAACCGGCCCGGAAACCGTCGCCGTCCTGCGGGAACACCGGCCGGACGTCGCCGTCGTGGACGTCCGGATGCCGCCGACGCAAACCGACGAAGGCCTGCGCGCGGTGCTCGCCGCGCGACGCGAGACACCAGGGCTGCCGGTGCTGATCCTTTCGCAGCACGTCGAACAGCTCTACGCCCGCGAACTGCTGGTCGCCGGGGCCAGCGGCGTCGGATATCTGTTGAAGGACAGCGTTTTCGAGGCCGAGCAGTTCGTCGACGCCCTCGAACGCGTCGCGGCCGGCGGCACGGCGATGGATCCGGCGGTGATCTCGAAACTGCTCACCAGCGGATCGCCGGACCAGCGCCTCAGCTCACTGACCGGGCGCGAGCGTTCGGTGCTGGAGCTGATGGCGGAAGGCCTGTCCAACGCGGAGATCGCCCGGCGGCTGTTCCTGAGCGAAAGCGCGATCAGCAAGTACACGACGTCGCTGTTCGGCAAGCTCGGCATCACCGACGACGACACCGGCAACCGGCGCGTCCTCGCCGTGCTGACCTACCTCAACTCGTGAGTGTTGATCACGGTTCTCACCGTGATCAACACTCACGACGGCGTCAGCCGATCGAAGCGGCGCACCGTTTCCTCCGCGCCCAGCGCCTGCGTGATGGCGTGCAGGTCCGGGCTGCGGGTCGACCCGGTGATCGCGATCCGGATGATCTGCGAGGCCTCGCGGATCGAACCCGGGTAAGCGTCCGGGTTCTTCTTGTATTCCTTGGCGTTCTTGGCGAACCCGTGCTTCGCCGCGACCTCGCGGATCTGCTGGAACCACTCCTGCCCGTCGTCGAGCTGCTGGTACGCCGACACGAAGTCCGACGCCACCGCGCGCACGACCTCCGCCGGAACGCCGAGCGCCGCGATCCGCTCGTCGTCGGGACCGGTCGCCGCCTGGTGCAGCTGCGGGAAGAAGAACCCGTAGACGGCGCGGAACTCGCTCCACTTCTTCAGGTCCTTGCGCGGGTTCTCGACGCCCTCGCGCTCCACTGCCAGCGCACGCAACGCCAGCGCACGGGAGGACTCCAGGACTGCCTTCAGCTCCGGGTCGAACCGCTCGGCCCATTCCAGCACCGACGCGAGGATCTCCTCGCCGGACAGCGTCGCGACGTAGTCGGCGGCGAGGTCGTCCAGCTTCACCAGGTCCACGAGCGGACCGGCGACGCCGCACTCGTCGAGGTTGATCGGCGCGTCGAGCGCTTCGGCGAGCGGCATCTCGGCGAGCCGCCCGTTCGCCAGGCCGCGCAGGTAGTACAGCACCGCCGGGACCGGGTAGCCGGCTTCGAGGTAGAAGTCGACGGAGGCCTCCGGGTCCTTGCGCTTGGACAGCTTCCGCTTGCTGCCGCCCTCCTGCTTCATCAGCGGCGCGATGTGCGCGTACTGGATCGGCTCGAAGCCGAGCGCTTCGAAAAGCTGCTGGTGCGTCGGCACCGAGGAGATCCACTCGTCGCCGCGGATCACGAGGTTCACCCGCATCAGGTGGTCGTCGACCGCGTGCGCGAAGTGGTAGGTCGGCAGCCGCGGGCTCTGGTCGGAGCTCTTGAGGATCACCACGTCGTTGCGGTTGGCCTCGGCCTCGATGGTGCCGCGGATCGCGTCGGTGAAGCGCACACGCTGCCCGGTGTCGTCGGGCGCGCGGAAGCGGACCACCCACGGCTCGCCCGCGTCGAGCTTCGCCCGCACGTCGGCCGGGTCAGCGTCGCGCCAGATCGCCCACGAGCCGTAGTAGCCCGTGGGGAGCTTCGTGGCCTGCTGCCGCGCGGTGATGGACGCCAGCTCGTCCTTCGTCGCGAAGTCGATGTACGCACGGCCTTCGCGCAGAAGGTGCCGTACGTAGGTGAGGTAGATCTGCTCGCGCTCGGACTGCCGGTACGGGCCGTACTCACCGCCGCGCACCGCGTCCTCGTCGGCTTGCAGCCCGAAGTACGCGAAGCCGCGTTCGAACTGCTCCAGCGCGCCCTCGACCTCGCGCGACTGGTCAGTGTCCTCGACGCGCACCAGGTAGCGGCCCTCGGAACGGCGCGCGACGTCCTGGTCGATCGTCGCGACGTAGATGCCGCCGATGTGCACGAAGCCGGTCGGCGACGGGCCGAACCGGGTCACCTTCGCGCCGTCGGGCAGCTGCCGGGCCGGATAGCGCTGTTCCCAGTGCTCAGGCTCGGGCAGATCCGCGGGGAACAGGGCGTCGATGACCGCACGGTCCAGCATCGGAGGTCGGGTCTCCCAGGTCGTTCGGGTGTTTTCGCTAGTGCTTCGAGTATCGCCGACCGCTGTCTTCACCGGTCGTCCAGGTCCCCGGGTTGCCAACCGACCGTTTCCGATATATCGTTAACGTGTCGCAACAGTTCGAGAAAGACATCTCAGGTTCTTAGAAGTCAAGCCGCGATCGTGAGTGGAG
>NZ_LWSF01000024.1:148781-238650 GCF_001651785.1 Amycolatopsis sp. M39 | reverse complement strand
CCGACCCGCGTCACGAGCCGGAAGAAACACCCCTACTACCGATTAGGAAGACCTCCGGGGCGCACCGCCTTCGCCGCGCATACCCTCGACTATGGCCTCGCCGACCTCGCCCGCGCCGGCGATGCCGATTCGCTGCGTTGTGTCGTCCTCCGCGGTGCGCAGTAGTCGTGGCTCGCGCGGGTCGCGTTCCGTCGTCACGTCGTTCGCCTTCTGCTCTGCCGCAAGGCGACCGCGAGAACGCCGGTCAGGCAGGGAACCGCCCCGGCCGAAGCCGGTTCCGGTCGCGCCGGAGGTGTCCTTGATCAGCGGTCCGGCCAGTCCGAGGCGGGGCCGCCGGCTCGGATGTGCTCGGCCAGCAGATCAGTGCTGCCGCGGCCGACGTGGGCGGCGATCGTCGCGAGGATGGCGAGAGCAAAGCCCGCGCACATCGCTGCGAGCGGCCCTCGTGCCTGGAATGGTTGTGTCGTCAGGATCTTCTCTCGTCACTGCTGCTATTGGCCGGTCAGCGCGACGGCCGGGTTGTCGTGCAGCTGGGCCGGGAATGCGGTGCACGTGCTCCTCCCTCACGTCGCCAGGGCCGCGCGGAGGAACGCGAGGATCTCTGTCTGGGCGGCCTCGGCCTGTGGTTCCACTCCGGGCAGGGTCAGGAACGCGTGCTTCGCGCCCGGGTACTCGGTGAGCCGCACCGAGGTTCCTGCCTCGCGGAGCCGCTCGGCGTAGCAGCGCCCGTGGTCGGCGACCGCGTCTTGGGTCGGCACCACCACCAGCGCCGGGGCGAGCCCGCTCAGGTCGTCGGCGTACAGCGGCGAGACGGCGCCGGCGTCGGCTCCCAGCGGGACGGCGAGCCGCTGGAAGAGTCGCAGCAGCGGCAAGGCCCGGGACGGGCTGTATGCGTATTCGGCGATGGAGGGACAGTCGAACATCGTCTCGGTCACGTCGGCTACGGGGTTGACCAGCACCTGCGCCTTGAGTTCCAGACCGGCGTCCCTGGCGCGGACGGCCGCCAGAGCGCTGATCAGCGCTCCGCAGCTCTCCCCGAACACGGCCGCGCGCGCCGGGTCGACGCCCCACTGCGCGCCCTGCCGCAGCACGTGCCGGAGCACATCCCAGCCGTCGTCAGCGGCGTCCGCGAGCGAGCTGCCCGGGGCGAGGAGGCGGTGCTCGACGGAGACGACGACGGCGGGCAGGCGCGCGGCGACGTGACTGTTGGTCCAGTCGCACTGCGCCGCCGTGCCCACGAAGCCGCCTCCGTGAACGTGGACCACCAGCGGCAGGCCGGTTCCGGCTTCGTCTCCAGCCCGCGCCGGCCGGCAGACCCGGACGGGCAGGTCGCGGCCGGGCAGCGCGATCTTCCGCCACTCGATCGCGGCGCCTGGGTCCGGCTCTCCGAGGATGGCCCGCGCCGCGCCCGAGGCCCGGAAGCGGTTCTCCGCGTCTCGGTAAACGAGCAGTTCCTCGGTCGTGATCGCCGCGAAGTCCGGCTCCGGCGGTCGTGTCACGGCAGCTAGCTCACTCATGTTTCCTTCTTCCCCAGTCGATGCGCCGAGTGCGTCTCGGTTCTCGCCCAGCGCTTTGTCCTCATTATGCACACGGTGTGTGCATCGACAAGTGCACAGGTTATGCTGGGGCGGGCGAAAGGGGCGAGATGACGGGCCGCAGGCGATGGTCGACCGAGGAGATCCTGGATACGGCGGCGGATCTGCTGCGCACGAGCGACGCCGAGTCGTTCAGCGTGCGCAAGCTCGCCGCGGCGCTCGGGACCGACCCCTCGAGCCTCTACCGGCACTTCCGCAACAAGACCGAACTGCTGCGCGCCGTCGCCGACCGGATCCTGCTGGCCGCCATGGACGACTACCGCGCTGAAGGCGATTGGAAGCGGCGCATCACCGCACTGGGCCTGCGCCTGCACGAAGCCTTCGGCGAGCAGCCTCAGCTCGCGACGGTGTGGGGCCGCTACGCGTCCGGCGGCACCGGATCCCGGCTGGTCATGGAAGAACTGCTGCAGGCCCTGCGCGCGTCCGGCCTGCCCGACGAGCAGGTCCCGGTGCGATACCACCGCGTCGTGCTCCTCCTCGCCGCACTGATCGCCTCCGAGGCAGGCATCAGCACCATCACCGCCGAGGAGTACGAACAGGGACTGGAGCAGTTCCGCGTCGCGGTGCTCGGCGCCGATCCCGAACGCTTCCCCGCCCTGTCGAGCTTCGCCCGCGACATCCGCCCCCTCGGGGCAGACCGGCGCGCCGCGTTCGAAGAAATCCTTGCCGCGCACCTTGCTCAGATCGAGGCCGAGATCCCCTGATACGCCGGATCATCAGCACCATGCGCCGCGGCTGCGGCACCGGAACAGCGGTCGTTCAGACCGATCCGGCCCGACCGCCCGCAAGCTGCGGCGCCGGAAAGCCCGAGCAGCCCCGGCGTTTCAAGACGCGCCCGGCTCGGCGCCGCCCTGCCTTGGGCGACCGGCCCGCCCGGACTTGACGCCTCAAGCCCAACCGGCACGCCACCGGCCAGCCACAGCGACACTCCCGCCCGGTCTGCACCACCCCAGCGTGCCGGGTCCGAACCGGCAACGCGGCCGCGCAAGGCAAGGTCGCCGCAGCGGGCAGGCCAGGCTCAGCTCGGGCTTCCGTCCGGACCGGCACGGCCGGCAGCCTTCCGCAGAGCCGTTCCCGCGGCAGGCCGGATCCAGCGCCGCGCTGAGCATCGTCGGCAATCACCCGTCGACGCCGCGCACCAAGTTTCCTGGCCGCGCATTCCGAACCGGAAGTGCACCGGACCGAAGCTGGCGCAGACCAAGCACGCGCCTTGCGCGCACGTTCGCGGCGCCGGGCGCACCCGTGCCCCGCTCAACGGTGCAGCCCGCGCCCGCGCAGAGAATCCGCGCTCCGCCCCGAGGGGAGAAGCGCGGATTCACCGTCGTGCTATTGGCCTTCGAAGCGCTGGCGGAAACGTTCCTCCATGCGCTGGGTGAAGGAGCTTTTGCGGCCGGACGGCTTCCCCCCGCCGCCTCCGTCGTCATGGCTGTCCTTGCCGCCCGCGTCGCTGTGGTGCAGCGACGTCACGGCCATCATGACCCCGAAGAACATCACGAGGAACCCGAGCACGCTGACCACCGGGATGTCGGCGACCCGCAACACCGGGATCACCACACCGAGCACCAGCAGGGCAACGCCCACCACGAACAGGGCGATCCCCTGGATGCGCCGACGGCGCGCGGGTCGGCGCAGCCGGGTGCCACGCACCGTGGATGCGAACTTGGGGTCCTCGGCATAGAGCTCGCGCTCGATCTGGTCGAGCAGCCGCTGCTCATGCTCGGAGAGTGGCATCTTTCCTCCTCCGGCACAGCTGTCGCGGGCGCCGGGCCGCGCAACGTCCTGGACCCAACAGCCAACCCCAGGCGGGGTGGCACTGTCCAGGATACGAGCCCCGCGCTCGTCCGACTACCCGATCCCCGATCCGGAAATGATCGAATCGGGGGAAATCCCGCCCAACGCGGGTTGACAGTGCGTCACCGCGACGGAAGTCACCCCCTTCGGCGCAGTCCAGGCCCCTCCGCGACCCCGTCGGCCTCCCCCGTCCGGGGTCCCTCGTCACGGAGAGAAACTGTCTTCGGGCCGACCGCCTGGCGTGCCGACGTCCCCTTCGGCGGGATCTTCCGCCGATCGATACCGTCCGCGACTTTTCACTTGCCCATTGCCGGGACCGGCAATCCCTCACCGTGCGGACAGCCCGCCGCGCGCTAACTCAGCGCGACCGCCGACCCCGATTTTCGGAGACCGCTCGGCCCCCGCGCCGGAGGGCGGTTGCCGACCAGGCAGTCATTTCGGGGAATTACCCGCGAAGGATCGCCCACGGACCCGCCGAGGCGGAGGTTTGCACCGGCTTGCCCGCCGCATCCGGCTTCCGAGTGCGCGACGGTGGACTTCGACGCTTGAGGTGCCGGGGCTCGCTCGTCCCGACCGGGCACACCCCGCTCCCGCTTCGCTCCTTCCGACCGGGCACGCCCCCCGCTCCCCGCTTCGCCCCTTCCGACCGGCCACGCCCCGCTTCGCCCCCGCCGCACTCCGCCCGACCGGCCACACCCCACTCCGCCGCCGCCCCACTCCGCCAGACCGGGCACACCCCACGCCCCTGCCTCACTCCTCCCGGGGAGAAAGCAGCGAAGCGGGCCGGATCGCCGCCGAGCCGAACTTCAGGCGAGCCACGTCCGCCGCCACCTCGGCGTCTCGCCAGCGCGGCTCGTCGTTCGTGAACGACAACTGCTCCCCCTCGTCGCCGGTGTCGAGGCCTTCCACCCGCACCCCGATGAGCCGGACCGCTCCCGTCGGCGCGTGCTCGGCCAGAAGCTCGACCGCCGTGCGGTGGATGTCGCGGGCCACGTCGGTCGCCGAGAGCACAGTGCGCGCTCGGGTGATCGTGCGGAAATCGCCGAACCGCACCTTGATCGACACCGTCCTCCCGCGCAGTCCGCGCGACCGGAGCGTCGCCCCGACCCGTTCGGACAGCCGCAACAGCTCCAAACCCAGCTCGGCCCGATTGAAGACGTCGACGTCGAAGGTGTGCTCGGCTCCGATCGACTTCTCCGCCGACTCCGGTTCCACGGCCCGGTCGTCATGGCCGTTCGCCAACGCCCACAGGTGATCCCCGACGGCCCGGCCCGCCGCGCGCCGCAGCCGGGCGGGCGGGGTGGCGGCGATGTCCGCGATCGTGTGCCAGCCGTGTTGCCGCAGCTGTTCCTCCGTGCGCTTTCCGACTCCCCACAGCGCCGATACCGGCAGCGGGTGCAGGAACTCCAGCGTTTCGGCCGCGGGGACGATCACCATCCCGTCCGGTTTGGCCATCCCCGAGGCCAGTTTCGCTACGAATTTGACCTTCGCGACGCCCACCGAGCACGTGATCCCGTGCTCGGCCGCCACTCGTTCCCGAATCCGCGCGCCCAGCGCGCCCGGAGTGGTCCCCAGCCGCCGCAGGGCGCCTCCGACGTCCAGGAACGCCTCGTCCAGGCTCAGCGGCTCGACCAGCGGCGTCAACTGCCGGAAAATCCCCATGACTCCGCGCGACACCTCGCCGTACAGCCCGGGCGTCGGCTGGATGCAGACCAGGTGCGGGCAGAGCCGTTTGGCCGTGGCGAACGGCATCGCCGAGCGCACGCCGAAGCGCCGCGCCGGATAGCTCGCCGCGGCGACGACCGAGCGCGGGCCGCCGCCGGACACGACGACCGGCTGGCTCGCCAGCTCCGGCCGCGTGCGCAGTTCGCACGAGACGAAGAAGGCGTCCATGTCCACGTGAAGAATCGAGCAGCCGGTGTCGTCCGGCAGCTCGGTCGCGCCCGTGGTGACGCGGTAGCGGGCCATCCCGCTCGGCAGTTCGGCGTTTCTCCCCACGCCTCCGGACGCTACCCGCCGCCACCGACAATTCCTGGCGTGCGAGCACCGGCGACCACGCTTACGGGTGGCCGGGCCGGTCATCGCGGCGGGCGGAGAGCGGATCAGCCCCGCCGGGCGATCGCGTGCAAGCGGCCCGCGACGTCGCGCAACGCGGGCACCGCCGAGGCACTCAGCTCGAACTCGGCCAGTTCGTCCTCGCGGACCCCGCCCGGCACGACGTCCGAGATCACCCGGTCGCCCTGCAGCAGCGTGACCTCCAGGCCGGCCGCCACGAGCGAATCGGTGAGCCCGGCACTGTCGTACCGGCGCAGTACGGTGTCCCCCGCGACGACGCCGTCCGGACCTTCCATCAGCTGCTGCGCCTCGGAGATCCGCCCGGCCAGCGCGCGATGCAGCACGGCCGCGGTGCGGTTGGCCACCAGCACCGACACGGCCCCGCCCGGCGACACGGCCGCGGCGAGCGCGTCGAGCACGACGCGCGGGTCGTCCACGACCTCCAGCAGGCCGTGCGCCAGCACCAGGTCCGCCGATCCGGCCCGGACGTGCGCGCCGAGCGCGTCGGAGTCGTCCGCGATCACCGTGATCCGGCCCGAGACACCCTCCTCCTCGGCGCGGCGACGCAGCGTCGCGAGCGCGTTCGGGTTCGGTTCGACCACGGTGACCAGGCATCCGGCCGAGGCGAACGGCACCGCCCAGCCGCCGCTCCCGCCGCCGACGTCGACGACGACCGGCTGCTCCACGCCGCGGGCGCGGGCGGCCCGCAGTTCGGCCTCGAGCGCCCGGCGTACAGCGCCCGAGCCCCGGGCGGCCACGGTGTCGGTCTTCATGGCCGACAGGGTAATGGCCGCCGGTCACTTGCCGTGACCCGCGTGGCGCCGCAGCGGCGTTCGCCACCTTCCGGGCTACCGCCCCGGCGCGCGGCCCGTAGGCTGTGTCGAGTGCACACGGTCGCCGTTCTCAGCCTCAAGGGTGGTGTCGGCAAAACGACGGTCGCGCTCGGTATCGCGTCGGCCGCGCTGCGTAGGGGAACCCGCACGCTCGTAGCCGATCTCGACCCGCAGGGCAACGCCACCACCTCGCTCGATCCGCCGTTCACCGACGCGACGCTCGCCGACGTGCTCGAGACGCCCGCGCGGGCCGTCCTCGAACGCGCGATCGCGCCCAGCGTCTGGAGCGAGGAGATCGACGTGCTGGTCGGCGCCGAGGAGCTGGAGTCGCTCAACGAACCCGACTCCGACGGCCGCCGCCTGGAAAACCTTTCCCGCGCGCTCGACGAACTCCACCAGCGTCCGCTGCGCGAGGACCCGTACGAGCTGGCGATCATCGACTGCCCGCCGTCGCTCGGCCGGCTCACCAAATCGGCACTCGTGGCGGCCGACAGCGCGCTCATTGTGACCGAACCCACAATGTATGCGGTGGCCGGCGCCCAGCGCGCACTCGAAGCGATCGAACGGATCCGCGAGGACGGCAATCCGTCCCTGCGGCCGATCGGCGTGCTCGTGAACAAGCTGCGCGTGCGGTCGTACGAGCACCAGTTCCGGGTCTCGGAGCTGCGCGAGAACTTCGGTTCGCTGGTGATGCCGACCGCGATCCCGGACCGGCTCGCGGTGCAGCAGGCCCAGGGCGCGTGCAGCCCGATCCACGAATGGCATTCCCCTGGCGCACAAGAGATCGCGCTGACCTTCAACATGGTCCTCGCCAAAATCCTGCGCTCCAGCCGCGCCGGACGGCACCGCGTGCGCGCCGAGGAGGAAGCGGCGCGGGCGGAAGTGTCGGAAACCGCGGGCTGAACCGTGCCCGAGGGCGACACCGTATTCCTGGCCGGAAAGCTGCTCGACCGCGCGCTCGCCGGGAAAACGCTGGTGCGCGGCCAGTTCCGGCATCCCGAACTGGCCACTGTGGACCTCGCGGGCCGGGAGGTGCACAGCGTCGGCACCGTCGGGAAGCACCTCTTCACGCGCTTCTCCGGCGACCTGACGCTGCACAGCCACCTGCGCATGGACGGCTCGTGGAAAATCCAGCCGGCGGGCGCGAAGTGGGCGATGCCCGCCCAGCACGCGCGCGTCGTGCTGATGACCGAGGACGTCCAGGCGATCGGTTTCCGGTTGCACGACCTGAAACTGCTGCCCACCGCCGAGGAACCCGCTCTCGTCGGCCACCTCGGCCCGGACCTGCTCGATCCACAGTGGAGGGACGAGCACGCCGCGCTGGCCGCCGCCAATCTCGCCGCGAAACCGGACCGCGAACTCGGCGACGCACTGCTGGACCAGCGGATCATGGCCGGCGTCGGCAACCTGTACAAGTGCGAGATCTCTTTCCTGCTAGGGGTTTCCCCGTGGACCCCAGTGTCCGAAGTGGACCCCGCACGAGCGGTGGCGCTCGCCCGGAAGCTGCTGGTCGCGAACGCGTGGCGGCACGAGCAGGCCACCACCGGCGACCTCCGCCGCGGCCGCCGCACCTGGGTCTACGAACGCACCCGCCAGGGCTGCTTCCGCTGCGGCGGCCCGCTGCTGGTGCGCCAGCAGGGCGACGGCCGGTACCAGCGCCCGACCTGGTGCTGCCCGCGCTGCCAGCCCGGCCCCGTCCCGGCCGATGGACCGCCGCGCAAATGATGTTGCCGTACCGAGAGGTTCGCGGTTAGCGTGGCAGTACACGAGAGAGGAGGTGGTCCTAAGTTGTATTCACACAGGACTCGTGAGGTGGCTGTCCGCTAGCGGATGGCACGTGTTGGGACTTTGAGCAGCGACGCACCAAGAGCCACCTTCGGCTCATCGCCTGCTTCACGTGCTGCCTGCTGACGAATACCAGGCAGTCACCGGGTTCCCGGGGTTCCCGAGCACCGGTCCGGCTCGGGCCTGGACGCTGACGGCGTTCAGGAGGCGCCCCGGGAATTTCCCTGTCCGTTCGCGGTTCTTTCCGCTCTCGGCGATCACTGGCGGTTCCTCCGGACCCGCGAAAGTCGCTAGGCTGGGAGGATGCTCAGGCCGGACTATCCGATCAGCACCGAACGCCTGCTCCTCCGCCCGTTCCGGGACGACGATCTCGATGCCCTGAACTCGTTCCAGTCCCGCGCGGACGTCGTCCGCTACCTGTACTGGGGACCGCGCAGCCGCGCGGAATCCGCGGCCGCGCTGGCGAAGCGCGTGCACAGCGCGACGTTGACGGAGGAAGGCCAGTTCCTCGCCGTCGCCGTGGAACTCGCCGAAACCGGGCAGCTCATCGGCGACCTCAACCTCGAATACCTCAGCGCCGAACACCGCCAAGGCGAGATCGGCTTCGTCTTCCACCCCGACCACCACGGAAAAGGCCTGGCCCTGGAAGCAACGTGCGAAGTCCTGCGCCTCGGCTTCGAAGACCTGGGCCTGCACCGCGTCATCGGCCGCTGCGACGGCCGCAACACCGCGTCGGCGTCGCTGATGGAACGGCTGGGGATGCGCCAGGAAGCGCGCCTGCGGGAGAACGAGATCGTCAAGGGCGAATGGACCGACGAGCTGGTCTACGCCATGTTGGAAGACGAGTGGAAAGCCGGTGCTTCCCGGAGGAACTGATCCCTCCCCTCCGGCACTTCCGGCCCGCGGCGGCTCCGCCCTCTCCGCCAGCCGCCCACGTGCCGTGAGGGGAACCCCGAGGGAATCAGAGTTCCTCAGGGTTCCCCTCACGACCCGCCACCGGTCCGTGAGGGATCCTTTCACGGCCAGCCCCGCCCGCAAGCCTCCGGGGATGCCGCCCCATTGGGGCGCGAAGCCCAGCAGACCCCAACCGCAAGCCAACAATCGAGGCACCCACGCCATCCCCGCACCCCGATCCGAAGCCCCCCTGCGGTTCGGGGGTGCTTGTCAAGGCATCTTTCCCGCCTTGACAAGTACCCCCGAACCGTCAGCACAATTGGGCTTCGGGGTGCCCCACGCCAGCGACCACAGCAATGTCGCCCCCAGGCGACGAGCCGCCCCCGGCGCGACCCGAACCACACCAACCCCGATCCGCCCCAGCCAGACCAGCAGCGATACGGCAGCATGGACGACGTGCTCTTCGACAGGATCGTCCGCCCAGCGATGTACCGGCTCGCCTACCACGACCCCGAGGTCGTCCACGAACGCACCGTCACCCTCCTGAGCCGAGCGAGCCGAGCCGGAACCGCCCTCCGCCCGATCTCGAAGCTGTACCGCACCAACGACCCCGCCACCGTCCTGGGCCTGACCTTCCCCAACCGCGTCGGCCTGGCCGCGGGCATGGACAAGAACGGCCGCGCCCTGCACGCCTGGCCCGCCCTTGGCTTCGGCTTCGTCGAAGTCGGCACGGTCACCCGACACCCCCAGCCAGGCAATCCCCGACCCCGCCTCTACAGCCTCCCGGCCACCGACGCGGTCATCAACCGCATGGGCTTCAACAACGACGGGGCCCAAGCCCTCGCCGACCGCCTGGCCGCCCGCGGAAAGCCCGCTGTCCCGCTGGGAATCAGCATCGGCAAGTCCAAGGTGACGCCGCTGGACGAGGCGGTCGAGGACTACCGCTTCTCCCTCCGCGCCCTGCACCCCTTCGCGGACTACTTCGCGATCAACGTCAGCTCCCCCAACACCCCGGGTCTCCGTGCGCTGCAAGACAAAGCGGCACTCGCCGAGCTGCTCGCCGAGCTCCGCGAGACCGGAGCCGAACTGGGCGGCGACACTCCCCTGCTGGTCAAGGTCGCCCCCGACCTCACCGACGACGCACTCGCCGAACTCCTCGAAGTCTGCCTGGAGCACGGCGTCGCCGGAATCATCGCGACCAACACCACCCTCTCCCGCGAAGGCGTCGCCCCCGCCGAAGCCGCACTGGCCTCCGAAACCGGCGGGCTGTCCGGCCGCCCGCTGACCGAGCGCTCGGCCGAAGTCGTCCGCTTCGTCCACGAAAAGACCGACGGCAAGCTGCCCATCATCGGCGTCGGCGGCATCCTCGGCCCGGACGACGCCCGCCGCATGCTCGACGCCGGAGCCAGCCTCGTGCAGATCTACACCGGCTTCGCCCTGCACGGGCCCGGACTGGTCCGCCGCGTCGGCCGGGGACTCGCCGACCGGTAGCGAAGCCCCGACAGCGCCGAGCCCGAGTCCGCCCGCGAAGACCCGGGCCGGTCCACCGCTTCGGCGCCGGACAGCTCGACCCAGACGCCGAAAGCGACCGTCCGGCCTCAGCCGGGGAGCCGCCGTCCCCCCGTGCTGACGAACCGCAGATACCCCCGCCAAGACGCGTACCGGTCCAGACCTTCCCCGCTCGCCGCGGCCGCCGGTTCGCACAGCACCGCGAGCGGCGAACTCCCGTCCTCCAGCTCGACCCGGCCCAGCACGAACGGCGCGGCCAACCCCGCCGCGAACCGGCCGAACGCCGCGGGAGACAGCCGCCAGCGCTCGCCGTCCACGCCGGCCGAGCCGGAGATCACCCCGGGCTGCGGCGGCGTGACACCGTCGAGCAGCACCATCCGGTAGCGCTCAGCGGTCCGGACCAGACCACCGAACCGCGCACCGCGCAACTCGCCGTGCAACGGCTGGCCGCACAGATGTGCACCGAACACCACGACGTCGACGCTCTCGCACGGATACGGATCCGGCGACTGCTCGCCGGTCAGCACCGAAGCCAGGTCGGCCCCGATCTGGTCCTCGAACGCCCTTGTCACCACCGTGATTCCGTACGGCCGCCGGTCTCCCGGCACGGTCACCGCAGCTAGGTCCAGGGCGTTCAGCGTCGCGTCCAGAACGCCGACAGTCGGCAGGAGAACCGCGTCCAGATCCGCCAGCAGCGAATGAGCCGCAGGGACGTTGCCGGCCCCGTAAAGCGCGCTGACGTCCACTGGGACCAGCACGGCCCCGGAAGCCTCCAGAGAGGCAGCAGCGACCTCGAACGCTCTTCTCGCGGGCAGCGGGAGGCTGGCTTCGGCGGGGATGCCGAGGCGCGGGTGCTGTCCGGCGGCGAGACGGACGTCGGCGGGCCATTCGCGGACCGCTGGGTCCAGACCATCGGGGCCGAGCATCGCGGCAACGGCACGCTGGGCGGTCGCGAGGCGGTGCGCGGACACCGAAACGATCGTCCCGGAGATGAGCCCGGGCGTCGGTTTGAGGGTGAGCACCCCGGGCGGGGCGGCGATCTCGCGTACGGAGGAATTCAGTGCCAGGTCGACGATCTCAAGCCCGACGACCGCGTTTTCCGGGTCCGCGACGGTGGTTCCGAGGACCACCGCGCCGGCGTCGGTCAGGCGCGCGATCGCGGGCGGGCCGTCGGCGTCGGCCGCGCAGACGGTTCCGGCGAGCGGCAGGTCTTCTCCGGCGTGGACGCGTTCGTCGACGGTTTTCGCTTCGACGAGCACTTCCTCCATGGTCCGCACCGAAGCCCAGAGTCCGGGGCGGTCGGCTTTCGCGAGCCGCTCGAACGCGGTGCGGACCCGCTCGGACGAGCTGGGCGGAGGGACGGGAACGGGATCAGGTTCCGGCGGGAGCGTAGTCACGAGGGCGTCCTTTCCTCGGCGGGATCGGAGGAGTCCACTGTGTACGTCCGGCGCCGCGAACCTCAGCCCGCGACGCCGGGCCTGGCGGGTGCCAACACCGACCTCATGAGAAAAACGTTAAACCGCGGACGTTTCCGTCACCAGCAGGATCGGATTACGCGATTGTTGCGGTGTGCGGGGGAAACTCACGCACCGTCGCGGCCGGCGGTGTCCCGTTGCGCCGACCGGAATCCCAAACTCGGCCATCAGGACGGCGTTTCGGTCCGGCCACTGCGATTCCCGGGGACGTCGCGAAGCCGCGGGCCCGGACCACATTCACCCCCGGATCGGGCGTTTCGCGGCGGATTGCCCGGCCGCGGGGCCCGGCGACGGGGCTGGATCAGCGGGTCAGCCAAGATCCTTCAGTGCGAGCGCCAACCCGGCGAGCCGGTCCGTCGCGTCCGTCAGCGCCTCCCGCGACGTGACCATCCCGTCACTGCTCGCCGCCACCGCGCGACCGGCCGCGGCGACCAGGCCGCCGTAGCCTTCGATGCCGTCGTCGAGTTGTTCGCGCAGCTTCGCGACCGCGGCCTGCAGCGCCGAACGTTCGCGCTCCGGCGCGGAATCGCGGCCTCGTTCGATCGCCTGGATCCGGTCGGCCAGGCCGCGCAGCGCACGGGCGGCCTCGTCGGCCGTCGCACGGGCGTCGGCGACCGAGACCTCGGGAACCGCCGTGGTGCCCAGCGAAGTCGGGACCGAAAGCTGCTTCAGGAGCTCACGCAGCGAAGCTTCCGACTCGGCCAACCGCTCCATCGGCTCGCGCGCGGCCGAACCGGCGGCGGGCAGCGGCGGCGGACTGCTGGGCGCGGCGGGCAGTTCGAGCTTCTTCAGCTCTCGCAACCGCATCCCGGTGCGGACGCTGAACGTGCCGAACACCAGGGTCGCGAAACCGGAGAACACCGCCTGCCCGATCTCCGCGCCGGCCGCCGCTCCGCCGAGCAGGCCGGTGGCGGTGAGCACGGTGAGGATCCCGAGCAGGATCGTGACCAGCACCCACAACGTCAGCACCCGCGAGGTGCGGCGGATCCGGCGCTGGTGCTTCGCGCTCGGCTCGTTCCAGCGCTGCCATTTCGCGCGGACCTCGGCGACCGCGGGCACCTGCCCGGCGACCGCGGAAAAGGCGGCCGGGGCCGACGGGCGGCGCGGCACCGGCGGCGGGGAGACCGGACCGCGCTGGGGCCGGCTGTTCTGCTGCGGCTTCCCGCCTGCCTCGTCGGCAGGCGGGAAGTACCGCTGCAGTTTTTCCTGGGCGCGCTGGGCGTAGTCGGGCAACCGCTCGATGTGCTTCTCGAGCTTGGCGTTGAACTCGCTGAAGTCCCGCCGCTTGGTCATCCGCCCCGCCCCCTGCGCGCCGCTCGTGCCCGGCCGGTCAGGCCGGGTTCTTGCCCTGTTCGGCCTGCACGCGGGCCTGGATCTCCCGCTGGATGTCGCCCGAGGCGGGGGCCGGCGCGGCCGCGGCCGAGCCCGACCCGCCGTCGGTGACCTGGGCGACCGAGTCGCCGCGCATCGACGCGCGGATCTGCTCCAGCCGCGAGTGGCCCGCCATCTGGGTGGCCGACTCCTGGACCTCCATCATGCGGCCCTGCACCGAGTTCTGCGCCAGTTCGGCCGAGCCCAGCGCGGTGGTGTAGCGCTTCTCGATCTTGTCGCGAACCTCTTCCAGCGACGGCGTGTTGCCCGGCGCGGCCAGCTGGCTCATCTGGTTCAGCGAGGCGGAGACCTGCTCCTGCATCTTCGCCTGCTCCAGCTGCGAGAGCAGCTTGGTGCGCTCGGCCAGCTTCTGCTGCAGCATCGTCGCGTTGCGCTCGACGGCCTGCTTGGCCTGCGTGGCCGCCTGCAGCGACTGGTCGTGCAGCGTCTTGAGGTCTTCGATGCTCTGCTCGGCGGTGACCAGCTGCGCGGCGAAGCTCTCCGCCGCGGTCTCGAACTGGGTCGCCTTCGCCTCGTCGCCCTTGCCGCGGGCCTCGTCGGCCAGCACCAGCGCCTGGCGCGTCGAAGCCTGCAGCTTCTCGACCTCGCCGAGCTGGCGGTTGAGCTTCATCTCCAGCTGCCGCTGGTTGCCGATCACGGAGGCGGCCTGCTGCGTCAGCGCCTGGTGGTTGCGCTGCGCCTCCTCGATGGCCTGCTGGATCTGTACCTTCGGGTCGGCGTGCTCGTCGATCTTCGACGAGAACGCCGCCATCATGTACTTCCAGAACTTCACGAACGGGTTGGCCATCTCCTCCGCCTGCCTTCTTGCGTCCCACGGGCCCTGATTGCTTCGGGGCGGGGCGTCGCTCCCCTAGTCGCACAACGTACCGACCCCGGCGTCGGGTTCCATCGTGTCAGGTCGGCCTCCGCCGTTCCAGGCGACCCCGGGGGAATTCAGGGTCAGCCCTGACCGGCGGCCGGGCCCGGCCCGGAGGGGAACCCCGCGCACGCCGACGGCCCCGGGGAGAGCCCCGGGGCCGGGCAGCGAAACAGCGCCGGCGTTACGCCGCGATCGTGGACGCGAGCTTGGGCGCGCCGATCGTGGTCCGCAACGTCGTGTTCATCCGCGGCGCGGGCTGAAGCCGCAGGTCGGAGAGGTCGTCGCCGATCAGCTCCGAGACCATGCGGCCGCCTTCGAACCCGGCCTCGCCCCGGTCGGGCACGGTCTCCCTCGGCGCGGTCTCCACCTCTTCGACCGGCGCGACCTCGACCTTGTCGAGGGCCGACACGTCGGCGGCGACCTTGTGCAGCAGCTCGCCCAGCGGCAGCTCCAGCGCCTCGCAAATCGACGCCAGCAGCTCGCTGGAAGCTTCCTTCTGGCCGCGCTCGACCTCGGACAGGTAGCCGAGGCTCACCCGGGCGGCGCGGGAGATGTCACGCAGCGTTCGACGCTGGTTGGTGCGGGCATGACGGAGCCGATCACCGATCGCCTCGCGCAACAGCACGGTCATCACGCGCCTCCCTTCCCGAACTGGTGCCTCCCACGTTACCCAGAGCGGTACCCCGAGTGCAGGACTTGACACGTACGTACGCCAAGGGCGAACGCCGTTTTCAGTCTAGTTGTTCCCCGAGCAGCGCGAACGCGGCGCGCACCGACGCGGTCCGGATCGTGTCCCGGTCACCGGTCTCGGCCAGTTCACGCACCGTGTCCACGCCCGGTCCGCTGATCCCGACGTACACCGTTCCCGGCACCACGCCGTCCTGCGGATCCGGCCCGGCGACGCCGGTCAGGCCGAGGCCCCAGGTCGCCCCGCACCGCTCCCGCGCGCCCCTGGCCAGCTGCGCGGCGACGTCGGGGTGCACCGCGCCGTGCTCGGCCAGCAACTGTTCGTCGACCCCGGCGAGCGCGGCTTTCAGCTCTGTGGCGTAGACCACCAGACCGCCGCGCAGCACCGCGCTCGCGCCCGGCACCTTGGCGAGCGTGGCGCAGACGAGACCGGCCGTGAGCGACTCCGCCGCGGCCACGGTTTCCCCCCGGCGGGTGAGGGTCGCGACCAGTTCGGGCGCCTCGGTCATCACGCGCCCATCGCGCGCCGGCCGGCGGCGTGCAGGCGGATCGCGCGGACCAGGTAGTCGACGCCGGTGATCACGGTCAGCGCGACCGCGAGGCCCATCAGCGCCCAGCGCACCGGGTCCGCACCGGCCGGCAGCGGCAGCAGATAGGTCACGATGGCGAGGATCTGCGCCATCGTCTTCGCCTTGCCGCCGCGGCTGGCCGGGATCACGCCGTGCCGGATCACCCAGAACCGCAGCAGCGTCACGCCGATCTCGCGCACCGCGATCACGATCGTGACCCACCAGGACAGCTCCCCCAGCGCGCTGAGCCCGACCAGCGCGGCGCCGATGAGCGCCTTGTCCGCGATCGGGTCGGCGATCTTGCCGAAGTCGGTGATGAGCCCGTAGCGGCGGGCGACCCAGCCGTCGACCTGGTCGGTGGCCGAGGCGACGGCGAACAGCCCGGTGGCGATCGCGCGCCACGTGGTGTCCTCGCCGTGGCCGGTGAACAGCGCGACGACGAACAGCGGGACCAGGACGAGCCGCGAGATGGTGAGCAGGTTCGCCAGGTTCAGCGTCGGGACTTCAGTCGCCTCGGGCACCTGCGCCCCGCCCTCGGACGCGGCGCGGGGCACGCCCTCGCCCGCCCCGCTGGGCGCGGCACTCACCGGCCGGCGTCCGGCGCGGGGCGGACGACCAGGTCGACGCCGGCGGAGTCGACGACCTCGCAGCGGACGAGGTCGCCCACCGCGAACGGCTTGGTGTCTTCGTCTTCGAGGATGACGCATTCCCCGTCGACCTCGGGGGCCTGGTGCGCGGCGCGGCCGACCGCGTCGTCGCCGTCGGTGCCGTCGTGCTCGACCAGCACATCCACGAAAGTGCCGATCCGGTCTTCGGCGCGCTGCGCGGTCAGCTCCTCGACCAGCGCCGAGATGCGCGCGACGCGCTCGGCGACCACGGCCGGGTCGAGCTTGCCCTCGAAGGTCTCGGCTTCGGTGCCGTCCTCGTCGGAGTAGCCGAACACGCCGACCGCGTCGAGCCGGGCCCCGGTGAGGAACCGCTCCAGCTCGGCGAGGTCGTCCTCGGTCTCGCCGGGGAAGCCGACGATCACGTTGGTGCGGATGCCCGCCTCGGGCGAGTACTCGCGGATCTGCTCGGTGAGCGCGAGGAAGGAATCGGTGGAGCCGAACCGGCGCATCCGGCGCAGCACCCGCTCGCTGGAGTGCTGGAAGGACAGGTCGAAGTAGTCCGCGACGCCCGGCGTGGTCGCGATCGCTCGCACCAGCTGCGGCCGCGTTTCGGCGGGCTGCAGGTAGGACACGCGGACGCGCTCGATGCCGTCGAGCTCGGCCAGCCGCGGCAGCAGCAGTTCGAGCGCGCGGGTGCCGTCGCGGCCGAAGTCCTTGCCGTACGACGTGGAGTTCTCGCTGACCAGGAACAGTTCCTTCGCGCCGTTCTCGGCGAGCCAGGCCGCCTCGGCGACGATCTCGTCGGGCTGGCGGGACACGAACGAACCGCGGAACGACGGGATCGCGCAGAACGAACAGCGGCGGTCGCAGCCGGAGGCGATCTTCAGCGCGGCGACCGGGGAATCGTCGAGCCGCGTGCGCAGGACCCGCGGGCCCCAGCCGTGCTGCGCGTGCCCGGGCACCTCGACCGCGGCCGTCGCGGCGGGCCGCTGCACCGGGCTGATCGGCAGCAGCTTGCGCCGGTCGGACGGGGTGTGCGCGGCGATCGCGCGGCCGGCGACCACGTCGTCCAGCCGCGCGGACAGGTCGGCGTAGTGGTCGAAGCCGAGCACCGCGTTCGCCTCGGGCAGGCTGTCGGCGAGTTCGTTGCCGTAGCGCTCGGCCATGCAGCCGACCGCGACGACCTTGCGTCCGGTGTCGGCGGCGGCGAGCAGCGTGTCGACCGAGTCCTTCTTGGCCGATTCGACGAACCCGCACGTGTTGACCACGACGACGTCGGAGTCCTCCGGTTCGGCGGCCAATTCCCAGCCGCCCGCGGCCAGCCGGCCCGCCAGCTCCTCGGAATCGACCTCGTTGCGGGCGCAGCCCAAGGTCACGAGGGAGACACGGCGGGCGCGAGCGGAGTCAGCGGCGGGAGAAGGCACGACGTTCAGGGTAGCCGTCGCATCCGGACCGCCCCGCGACGGCGTCGCCCAGTGCGGTGACGCGGCCTTCTCCGGCCGGGCCGCTCCGCCGGTACCCCGGGGCTGGAGGGCGTGCGGCTGACTCGCGTCGGCCCGGGTCGACGGAGCCGGTGCGGCTCTCGCCGGGCTGGCATGGGGGCTGGTCGTCCGTGCGGGGCTCTTGAAGGAATCGGATGCACTGCCAGGAACCCGAGCCGCGTCGCCTCAGCCCTGTTACCCGTCCGCACAGGACACTAACGCCGTCGAAATGCCTGTTTGATGCCCATTTCACTGTTTCTTCCCCGGCTTGCACCGCCGCACCGGCCCGACAAGAGCCTGGCGGGCCCGCCATTCGCTTCGGCCGGTGCCGACGCGCCTCAACCGCACCCGGTGCGGCGGCTCAAGTCAGCAGGGGACGCAGAGTCCCTCAAGGGCCCCTCGCGAACCTGCGAGCCGCCCGGCACAAGCCCCCGGCACGAGCTCACCCCGCGGCGGACACGTCCGGAACCGTCAGCAACGTCAGCTCCGCGTCGTCCAGCGCCTCCAGGTCGACGTCCGGGCCGGCCAGCCGCATCGCCTGCGCCCGGATGGCGCGTTCGAGCAGGCCGCGGGCCGAACGGCCGTTGGCGAACCCCGTTCCGCGGTCGAGTCCGGCCATGAATCCGGGCAGCGCTTCGGCGAGCCCGGCGTCGAGCCGGTAGCCCTGTTTGCCCGCCATGGCGGTGAAGATCGCGGCCAGCTGGGCGTCGTCGTAGTCGGCGAAACGCACGGTCGCGCCGAAGCGGGACCGCAGGCCCGCGTTCGCGTCGAGGAAGCGGTCCATCTCCGCCGGGTAGCCCGCGGCGATCACGATCAGGTCCTCGCGGTGGTTCTCCATCTGCACCAGCAGTTCGGCGACCGCCTCACCGCCGAAGTCGGTGCCGTTCGAGTAGTTCTGGACCAGGTTGTACGCCTCGTCGACGAACAGCAGCCCGCCGATCGCCCGCTCGCACGCCTCGCGGGTTTTCGGCGCGGTCTGGCCGATGTACTCGCCGACCAGATCCGGCCGCGCGACCTCGACGAGGTGCCCGGACGGCAGCACGCCCAGCTCGCGGTAGAGCTGACCCATCAGGCGCGCGACGGTCGTCTTCGCCGTGCCCGGATTGCCGGTGAACACCAGGTGCCTGCTGCGCGCCCCGACCGGCAGCCCGGCCTTGCGGCGGCGCGCGTCCAGCCGCGTTTCCGCGACCAGCGCGCGGACCTGCTCCTTCACCTCGTCCAGGCCGATCATGCCGTCGAGTTCGGCGAGCAGGTCCTCCAGTCCTCGGCGCGGTCCGGCGTCGTCGCTGACCGCCACCCCGGCCTCGCCCGGCAGGTCCGCGGCCACCAGGACGGCCAGCTGGTCCGGCGGCGTGTCCGGTGCGGCGGCGAGTCTGCTGGACTGCCCGCTGATCGCGGCTTCCAGCAGGCCGCGCGCGGACCGGCCGTTCGCGAACCCCCGGCCGCGCGGGATGCGGCGGATCGCTTCGGGCAGCGCCGAGGCGAGGTCGGCGGACAGCTCGTAGCCCTGGCTCTTCGCCAGCACGGCGAAAATCCCGGCGAGTTCTTCGTTGGTGTAGTCCGGGAACTCGATCCGGCCGGCGAACCGCGACCGCAGGCCCGGGTTGGACTCCAGGAACTCGTCCATCTGCTTCGGATAGCCCGCGACGAAGACCACCAGGTCCTCGCGGTGGTTCTCCATCTGCACCAGCAGCTCGGTGACGGCTTCCTTGCCGTAGTCGTCGTTGTCGTCGCGCACGAGGTTGTACGCCTCGTCGATGAACAGCACGCCGCCCGCGGCCCGTTCGCACACTTCGCGGGTCTTCGGCGCGGTCTGGCCGGTGAACTCGGCGACGAGATCGCCGCGGCCGACTTCGACGAGGTGCCCGGACGGCAGCACGCCCAGCTCGCGGCAGATCTGCCCGACCAGCCGCGACACGGTCGTCTTCGCCGTGCCCGGATTGCCGGTGAACAGCAGGTGGCGGCTGCGGACGGCGACCTTCATGCCCGCGTCGCGCCGCCGTGCGTCGACGGCCATCTCGTCCACCATGGACCGCACGCGCTGCTTCACCGAGCCGAGCCCGATCATCGCGTCCAGCTCGGCCAGCAGTTCGGGGAGACTGCGCCGCGGTCCGGAGTCGTCCACCGCGCCCACCCCGGATTCGCCGGGACGGGGCAGGTCGGCGGCGACGAGCGTGACCAGGTCCGCGCCGCCGTCGGTGGTCAACCGGGTGGACTGCTTGCCGATCGCCGCTTCCAGCAGCACCCGCGCGGACCGGCCGTTCGCGAAGCCGCGGCCGCGCGGGATCCGCCGGACCGCCTCGGGCAGCGCCGCGAGCAGGTCCGCGGACAGCTCGTAGCCCTGGCCCTTCGCCATCGCACGGAAGATCCGCGCCAGCTCGTCGTTGGAGTAGTCCGGGAACTCGACGGACCCGGCGAACCGCGAGCGCAGGCCGGAGTTGGACTCCAGGAAGGCGTCCATCTCCTTGGGGTAACCGGCCGCGAAGACCACCAGGTCCTCGCGATGGTTTTCCATCTGCACCAGCAGTTCCGCGACCGCTTCCCGGCCGAAGTCGTCGTCCTTGTCGTTCACGAGGTTGTACGCCTCGTCCAGGAACAGCACGCCGCCGACGGCCCGCTGGACCGCCGCGCGGGTCTTCAGCGAGGTCTGGCCGACGTACTCGCCGACCAGGTCGGTGCGGGTCACCTCGACGACGTGGCCCTTGGGCAGCGCGCCGAGCGCCTGGTAGATCTTGCCGAGCAACCGGGCGACGGTCGTCTTCGCCGTGCCGGGATTGCCGGTCAGCAGCAGGTGGCGGCTGCGCACCGCGACCTTCATGCCCGCTTCCCGGCGCCGCGCGTCGATCGTCATCTCCGACGTCAGCGAACGGACCCGCTCCTTGACCTCGGCGAGGCCGATCATCCCGTCCAGCTCGGCGAGCAGCTCCTCGATCGAGGATCCGCCGCGCTGGCCGGCCGCGGCGACGAGCGGCTCGATGTCCGGGTGGCCGATCTCGATCCGGGCGCCCGGCATCGCGCCCCGGCTGATCGCCTGCCGCGAGGCCGCGTCCAGCAGGGCCTCCACCGTGCGGGCACTGGGTTCCCCGGCCAGTGCGGCGAGCCGGTCGCGCACGTCGGCGGGCAGGCCGAACGAGCGTTCCCGGGCGAGGACGTCGAGCAGCGCGGCCGCCTCGGCGGGCCGATCGAACCGGGGCAGCCGGTACTGCAGCATGTTCTGCACCAGGTCGGGGGCCTCGGTGCGGAGCTGGTCGAGAACCTTTTCGGTGCCGTCCAAGACGATCAGGCGGCAGCTGTCCTGGTCGCGCGCGTAATTGCGGAGCAGCCGGACGGTGCCCGCGGCGTCCTTGCCGAAGAGCGCGTCGACCCGCTCAGCGAGCATGAGCGCGGAGCCGCCGTTTTCGATTTCGTTGATCGTCGCGGGCACCGAACGCTCGACCGGGTCGTCGCCGTACTCGGCGATCAGGGCGGCGCAGTCGAAGAACTCGGCGTTGCCGAAGCCGACTTCGGCGTCGGCCAGCGACGCCTTCAGCGCCCGGGTGAACCGGCGCTGGCCGGTGTTCGCCTCCCCCACCAGCAGGATGAACGGGTTCGGCTGCTTGGTGCCCGCGGTCGTCCGGGCCGCTTCGCGCTTCTCCCATTCGGCGTAGGCCTGCTGCCACTCCTCGTAGGCCTTTTCGTAGCGGGACCGCTCCTTGCGCTGCCACATGCGGTTGCCCGCGGCCAGCAGGTCGAGCGTGACCGACCGGCTGTGCCGCGCCATGTCGCCGAGCACGGTGTCGCCGGAGCCGTCCGAACCCGGCCGTTCCGGTTCGGGCGGCGGCGGTTCGCCGGCGCCGTTCGCGGTGCCGTGCCGGGTGGCGTCCGCCCAGGCGACCACCCGGGTGGCGCNGTGGCGCGCGTGACGAACTCGGCCATCGAGTCGGTCCCGGCGACGAACATCCCCGTCCGGCCCAGGTTCTCCACCCGGATCCGCGGCGGCCGGGCGGGATTCGGCACCGGGGCGCTCGCGGGAACCGGCGGCGCGGAAGGCGGGGTGGCGGGCGGCGACGGGGGTCCCGAAAGCGGGGCGGGCGGCGGGACTTGCCCGGACCAGTCCGGCGGCTGCGGGTACCCGGGCCGCGGCGGCCGGTAGCCCTGCGGAGCGGGAGGCGGGCCGCCGAATCCGTTCCCCTGCGGCGCGGCGGGTCCGGGGTATCCGCCGGGATAGCCTTGCGGTCCGGCGTACCCCCCGGGATTGCCGTGCGGTCCGGCGAATCCGCCCGGGTTGCTCTGCGGGCCCGGATACGGCTGCCGGGGTCCCCCGGCGCCGGGACCGGGGCGGCCCGGCTGGCCGCCGGGGTACTGCTGCGGCGCGCCGTACCCCGGCGCGGGCGGGCCGGGAGAGGGCGGCGGCACGAGACGGGCGGCGCCGCGGTAGCCGGGATCCGCGGGCGGCGGCGTGTACTGCCAGGTCCCGTCCGGCAGCCTCCGCTGCCACGCCTGGCCGGGGACGAGCAGCCATCCGACGCCGTCCGGGCCGGTCAGCGCGGCCGTCCGGCCCGCCGCCGCCTCGGACTGTGCGGCCTGGAATGCGTCCCACCCTGCGCGCGTCAAAAAGACCAGCTCCCCCTCAGGTGCCCGTGCGGCGAACCCGCCGCCCCATTGTGCCCAACCCGGGACGCTCCGCGACGGCTAGCCGCCGAACTCGTCCTTTCCCGCTGCGCGCGCGGTCACCACCCCAGGGCTTGTTTGAGCTGTTTGACCGCGATCGGCGCGAGCGTCGTGTTGAAGGTCGCGGACGGGTGGTTGTCGTCCATGTAGACCAGCACGTTGCCGACGACCGCGCGGCAGCGTTTGTCGTCGCAGTAGTAGTCGGTGAAGTCCAGGAACGTCACGTTGTCCGGAACGTTCTCGACCTGCTCCCACGACGGTTTCGCGGCCACCGCCGCGGACCGCGGCACCGAGCACGACGGGTCGGTCGGGCTCTTCTGCGCGACGCAGCTGGCCATGTTGAACGTGTAGCGCGGGTTGTCGCGCACGGCGACCACCGGGATGCCTGCTTCGTCCAAAGTGGACCAGGCGTCGACGAAGCCCTTCGGCGTCGTCTCGTTCGGCCCCGGCTTGGAGTTGATGGTGCCGAGCATGATCACCGCGTCCGGCCGCGTGTCGAGCAGTTCGTCGGTGACGGCCTTGTTCCAGTCGAGGCAGGGCTGGTCGCCCGGCATCAGCTCGGAGCCGGACGAGTACGGGCACGCGCCCTTCAGCATGGTCGAGACCTCCCAGCCGTCGGAGGTGACCGCGGGGCGGAACGCGGCGAGGAACTGCTGGATATGCGAATCCCCGACGAGCACGACCCGCTTCGTCGGCGGGCCGTCCGGGGATTCGGTGCAGATCTGGAGTTCTTTGTTGCGCGGCGAGATCGAGCACTGGTCCGGGGGTGTGCGGGCCCAGTCGTCGGCCAGCTTCACCGTGGGCGGCACGATCGACGGCGACGGCGCGCCGCGGTAGACGAAGCCCTGCGCGTGCGCGACCGCGCCCGGGTGGTCCGGGTCGCCGATGGCGATCTCGTAGTTCGCCCGCGCGCTGCTCACGCCCTGCCAGACGCCGCTGCCGACGAGCACCGGGGCCAGCGCGAGCACGCCGAACCGGTAGGCGCCCCACCGTTTCGCGGTGCCGATCTTCGACAGCCGGATCGGGTTCTCGATCAGGTGATAGGTCAGGATCGAGAGCAGGAACGACAGGCCGACCACGAACGTGCCGCCGAGCAGGCCGACCGCCACCCGGTCGCGGACGATCAGGTAGAACACCAGCACCGGCCAGTGCCACAGGTACAGCGAGAAGCTGAGGTTGCCGACGTAGCCGAGGAACTTCGAGCTGAGCCAGCGGTCCGCGCCGAGCACGCTGCCGGTCTGCCCGGCGACCAGCACCAGGCCCGCCGAGAGGGTCGGCCACAGCGCGATCCAGCCGGGGAACACGCTGTCGACGTCGAGCAGCACGCCGCACAGCACGAGCCCGGCGACGCCGGCCCAGCCTGCCGCGATGCGCAGCAGCCGCGGCAGCGTGACCTGGTCGAGGAACATCGCCATCAGGCCGCCGAGCGCGAATTCCCACACCCGGGTGAGGCCGTGGAAGTAGGCCAGCGGCTGGTCGGCCGCGGTGAGGTACACCGAGTACGCGAGCGAGGCGGCGAACAGGACGATCAGCAGCAGGTTCACCGTGCGCCGCAGCGACCAGCCGAGCCGGCGCACGAGCAGGCCGAGCCCGACGAACAGCAGCGGCCACAGCAGGTAGAACTGGCCCTGGATGGACAGCGACCAGAAGTGCTGCACCAGGCTCGCGCTGTTGTGCTGGGCGAAGTAGTCCACCGAATCGGCCGCGAGCTGCCAGTTCTCGTAGAACAGCGCCGACGCGACGACCTCGCGGATGGTCTGGAACCAGCGGTCCTGCGGCAGCAGCAGCTGCGACAGGACCACGACGGTCAGCAGCACGGTCATCGCGGCCGGGAAGAGCCGTTTGATCATCCGGCCCCAGGTGGCGCGCAGCTCGATGCGGCCGCGCAGCAGCGCCCGGTAGAGCTGGCCGGTGATCAGGAACCCGGAGACGAGGAAGAACACGTCGACGCCGCCGGAGATCCGGTCGAACCACACGTGGTAGACGACGACCAGCACCGAGGCCAGCGCCCGCACGCCCTGCAGCTCGGGCCGGAACCGGGCTTGCGCGCTCGGCCCGGCGGGAGGTTTGCCGGGCCGTTCCGGGGCGGCCACCGTGGTGCCGGACATGCAGGTTCCTCCCGAGGGCCGGCAGCGGGCCGGGCCGCCGACTACTGGTCATGTGCGCCCACTAGCTATACGTGACGGCTCGCGGCGTCACGCATCCGGGGTCCCCCGATGGAGCCGCTCGGCCACTGCCCGGGACTCAACGTGCGGCTGAGGCGCGGTGGGTGCCGAGCCAGCAGGGCTGGCCAGCCCTGCTGGCCGGGAGCGGGCTTGCGAGAACCAGAGCCAGCGGATGACGGATCGCGTATTTCGCCGGCTTCGGCGTCCTTGTCCGACGCTGAGCAGCCGGTGCGGCCACCCGGCTTGAGTCCCTGACATCGAGCCGCTCGGCGCGGCCGGTCCTCGCGGTCGTTATCTTGACCAGGTGCCCGATTCCCCCTCTCCGTCCGTCCGCCGCGCGCGGATCGCCGACGTCCGCAAGATCAAGGCCCTCGTCGATTCCGACGCGGGCCGCGTGCTCCTCGAAAAAGATCTGGTCACGCTCTACGAGGCGGTGCAGGAGTTCTGGGTCGCGATCGACGAAGAGAACGGCACCGACGACGTGCTGGGCGCCGCCGCGCTGCACGTGCTGTGGGAGGACATCGGCGAACTGCGCACCGTGGTGGTCGACAAAGCCGCGCGCGGCCGCGGGATCGGCCGCGCGCTGGTCGGCAGGCTCGTCGAAGAGGCCCGAGAGCTGGGACTCAAGCGGCTGTTCGTGCTGACGTTCGAGACGTCGTTCTTCTCCGCGCACGGGTTCGTCGAGATCGACGGCGCCCCGGTCTCGCACGAGGTGTACGAGGAGATGCGACGGTCGTTGGACCCGGGCGTCGCGGAATTCCTCGACCTGCCCTACGTCAAGCCGAACACGCTCGGGAACTCGCGGATGCTGCTCGAGTTCTGAGTGCTCAGGAAAACCGGACGAGGATGTGGTTGCCCGACCCGTCCACGGCGGCGAGCTTCACCGTCGTACCGGCGAAGGACGTCGCGTCCGGGCCCTGGCGGCCGGTGTGCAGCTGGACGGACGTGTGCTCGCCGCGGCCCGGTTCGGTCAGGACCAGCGCGACGACGGCCTCCCCCGCCACGAGGCACCGCTGGCCCGGCTTGCAGCGCGAATCCGAGACCAGCTGGCGGTAGCGGACGGTCAGGTCCCGTCCGGCGACCTGCACCTCCTGGCCGGGCGTGAGCGCCACGTTCCCGCCCGGCTCCGCGGCGGGCGGGCGCGACGGTGTCTGCGCGACGGCGGCCGGGCCGCCCGCGCACCCGGCCAGCGCGGCGGCCGTCCCGATACCCAGTGCGAGCTTCTTGAGGTCCATGCGCACTGGACGGGCCGGACGCGCCGCCGGGTTGCACGAGCGGCTCAGAAGTCTTCGTCCTCGCCGCCGGCGGGCGATCCGCCCGCGTCGGAGCCGCCGCGGATCATGAACAGCACCGACTCCAGTTCCTCCGGCTTGATGAGCACGTCGCGGGCCTTCGAGCCCTCCGACGGGCCGACCACGCCGCGGCTTTCCAGCAGGTCCATCAGCCGTCCCGCCTTGGCGAAGCCGACGCGGAGCTTGCGCTGCAGCATCGAGGTGGACCCGAACTGCGACGTGACGATCAGCTCGGCGGCCTGCAGCAGGACGTCGAGATCGTCGCCGATGTCCGGGTCGATCTCCTTCTTCTCGCCCGCCTTGGCGCTGGTGACGCCCTCGTTGTAGTCCGGCTGCGCCTGTTCCTTGGCGAAGTTGACGACCGCGGCGATCTCCTCGTCGCCGACGAACGCGCCCTGGATGCGGACCGGTTTCCCGGCTCCCATCGGCAGGTAGAGCGCGTCGCCCATGCCGATCAGCTTCTCCGCGCCGGGCTGGTCGAGGATGACCCGCGAGTCGGTGAGCGACGACGTGGCGAACGCGAGCCGCGAGGGCACGTTCGTCTTGATCAGGCCGGTGACGACGTCGACCGACGGCCGCTGCGTCGCGAGCACCAGGTGGATGCCCGCGGCACGGGCCTTCTGGGTGATCCGGACGATCGCGTCCTCGACGTCGCGCGGGGCGGTCATCATCAGGTCGGCCAGCTCGTCGACGATCGCCATGATGTAGGGGTAGGGCTGGTACTCGCGTTCGCTGCCCGGCGGCGCGGTGATGTCGCCGGAGCGGACCTTGGCGTTGAAGTCGTCGATGTGCCGGACCCGGTTGGCCTGCATGTCCTGGTAGCGCTGCTCCATCTCCTCGACGAGCCAGGCCAGCGCGGCGGCGGCCTTCTTCGGCTGCGTGATGATGGGCGTGATCAGGTGCGGGATGCCCTCGTACGGCGTCAGCTCGACCATCTTCGGGTCGATCAGGATCATCCGGCACTCGGCGGGCGTCGACCGGGCCAGCAGCGACACCAGCATCGAGTTCACGAAGCTGGACTTGCCGGAACCGGTGGAACCGGCGACCAGCAAGTGCGGCATCTTCGTGAGGTTCGCGGTGACGAACTCGCCCTCGATGTCCTTGCCGAGCCCGATCAGCATCGGATGGTTGTCCTTGACCGTGGTCGGCGCGCGCAGCACGTCGCCGAGGCGCACCATCTCGCGGTCGGAGTTGGGCACCTCGATGCCGACCGCGGACTTGCCCGGGATCGGGGCCAGGAGGCGGACGTTGTCGGTGGCCACCGCGTAGGCGATGTTCTTGGTCAGCGCGGTGATCTTCTCGACCTTCACGCCCGGGCCGAGCTCGACCTCGTACCGGGTGACCGTCGGGCCGCGGGTGAAGCCGGTGACCTGCGCGTCGACGTTGAACTGGTCGAGGACGCCGGTGATCGCCTCGATCATCTGGTCGTTGGCCTTGCTGCGGGACTTCGGCGCGTCGCCGAGCTTCAGCAGGTCCGGCGGCGGGAGCGCGTAGTCGCCCTCGACGGTGCGGGTGACCGACAGCGCGGGTTCCGGAGCCTTCTTCGGCTTCTTCTCCGGCGCCTCGGCAGGCGGCGCGACCGGCTTCGGCGGCCGGATCGGCGTGGCCGGCTCGGCGAGCGCGGCGTCGATGTCGAGCTGCTCGCCGTCCTTGCCGGCGCTGGCCTGGCGACGGCGCGACGGCTTCCGCAGCCGGACCGCCTTCGGGCCGGCCTCAGGTCCGGGTTCGGGCTCTTCGTCGTGCTGGCCTGCCTCGTAGTCGGCCAGCTCCTGCTCGTCGAGGCCCCAGGTGCGCAGGCGGTGCGGGATGTCGCGCACCGGCGTGCCGGTGAACACGAGCACGCCGAACAGCAGCGCGAGGATCAGCAACGGAACCGCGACCCAGGTGGTGACGCCCTTGGTGAGCAGCCCGCCGGAAAACGCGCCGAGAATGCCGCCCGCGTACATGCGGCCGTCGTTGGTGTCCGGGAGCGCGGTGAAGATGTGCAGCATCCCGAGCACGGACAGGACGACCAGCAGCGTGCCGATCACCATCCGCGGCCGGGTCTCCGGACTCGGTTCGGACCGCATCAACGCCACGGCGACCACGAGCAGCACCAGCGGCAGCGTCACCGCTCCCGCGCCGAGCACCGTCCGCGTCGCGACCTCGACCCCGGCCCCGATCGGCCCGGCCGCCCGCCACCAGACGCCGACCGCGGCGACGATGGCCAGCGCGATCAGCCCGAGCGCAAGCCCGTCACGACGGTGCTCGGCCTCCAGCTCCCGCGTGCGCCCGACCGTGCGGGCCAGCGAACCGACGCCCTTGGCGACGAGGTTCCAGGTGCTGCGCACGCCGCGCCCGATCGCCCCGTTCTTGCGCCGGGGGGCTGGGCGCCGGGCGCTGGACGTCCGTGGCCGGGCGCTGCTCCGCCCCCTGGCCGAACCGCCTTTTGCCGGCCTGCTCGACGCAGCCGCCCGCGACTTCGCCGGCGCAGGCGAACTGCGCGCCGGTGCCTTCCCGCCGCTTCCCGCAGTGCTCCGCTTCCTCGTCGCCGACCCAGCCATGCCTCCACGGTAACGGGCGAGGACCGATAGTCACATGTGCCACTCGCGGCGCAGGCGAAACAATCGTCTCCAGATCACCGTCGACGGCGGCTCTCCAGCAGGTCGGCTGCCTCGATCAGCTGTGCGGCCAGCGCACGAGCCGCGCCGGGAGTGAACCAGCCCGCTGTGCCGCTCGCATCGTCTTCCGAATCTGCCAGCAGACGCACGCCCGCCGACTCGGCACCGTCCTCTTCCTTGGCCCAAGCTTCCGCCTTCGCCGATGGCGCCGGGTCTCCTCTCCCGCGGGAAACCCCGATCACGTAGTCAGCGAAAGACCCGCGGTCGTGCCGTCCGGGAGACTGGTCATCGCACCACTCCGCATGATGGAACCCCCGGTTCAGCACCGCCCTCTCCACCTCGGCGAGCGCTACGAGATCGGACAGCTGCGCATCGTCAGTGCCTTCTTCCCTCAACTGGCGAATGGCGGACCACAAAGCACTCCACCGTGATGAAGCCAGGGCACGCACCGGGTCGAACCCAGGACGTTGAACGAACTCGGAAGCAAGAGCCGAGCCAGGCATCCGGCACCTCTCCGCATCACGACGGGAGAGGCGGCTTCGTCTCCCGGGCAGACGCTAGTGCCGATCCGGTGCCGACCGGCAGGGAGAACCACCCGATCAGGTGCGATTTGCCACTCGTGAAATGCTCTGCTCATGTTCGCGCTCCAGCAGGACGAGGCTCCGCGCCGTGCCCCCGCGATCTGGCGGACGATGCTCACCCTCGACCGGGGGCTGGTGAACCTGGTCGGGCGGCTCACCGTCACCGGGTCGGTGCCGCGGGAGCTCCGGGCCAGGCCGTTGCTCATGGCGGCCAATCACATCGGCGTGTTCGACGCCTTCGTGCTCATGGCGGCGTGCAAGCGGATCGGCCTCAATCCCCGGTTCATGCTCGCCGGCGGGATTCTCGACGCGCCGGTGATCGGCCCGGCGCTCAAAGTGAGCGGGCATTTGCGCGTGGACCGGGCCAAGGCGGCGACCGCGGTCGGGCAGTTCGCCGAGGCGGCTGAGGCGTTGCGGACCACGCGCGAGCCGATCGTCGTTTATCCGGAGGGGCGGATCAGTCACGACCCGGGGCTGTGGCCGGAGCGCGGCAAGACCGGGGCGGCGCGGCTCGCGCTCGCGGCGGGGGTGCCGGTGATCCCGATCAGCCAGTGGGGCGCGCACGAGGCGGTCTACTGGGGCACGGAGACCGTGCACGGGCCCGCGGATCTGCTGCCGCTGGCGAAATCCGGGTTGAGCGCGCCGTTGCGGCGGCCCCGGTTCAAGGTGCATTTCGGGGCCCCGGTGGACCTCTCCGAGGTCGAGCCGGAGCGGCCGGGCGCGGGCGTTCGCGCGCACGCCAAGATCATGCAGGCCATCACGGACGGCCTGGTTCCGTTGCGCCGCCACGAACCCCTTCGTCCGCGCTTCCACGACCCGACCCGGCCGACCGACACCGTCAGTCCCTGGAAGCCGCAGCGCTGAGTCCGGATCGTGGGACGCCTCGCCGAGCCGGGCTAGGGTCACGAGGTGTGAGCACCCGCATTCTGGTCGTCTACTACAGCGCCACTGGCAACACCGCCGCCCTCGCCGGGGCGCTCGCCGAAGGGGCGGGCGAAGCCGGGGCGGAGGTACGCGTCCGCACCGTGGCCGAGACCGCGCCGCCGGAAGCGATCGCCAGCAATCGGCGTTGGCAGGGTTGGGTCGATTCCGGGCCGCACCACGAAACCGCCACGCTGGCCGATCTCGAATGGGCGGACGGGCTCGCACTCGGCAGCCCGACCCGGTTCGGCGGACCCGCCGCACAGCTGAAGTCCTTTGTGGACACCACGGGCGGCCTGTGGGCGCAAGGGAAACTGGCCGGCAAGGTGGCGACGTCGTTCACCTCGGCCTCCACCGCGCACGGCGGCCTCGAAGCGACCGTGCTGGCAATCAACAACATCTTCTATCACTGGGGCGCGATCGTCCTCCCCCTCGGCTACGCGGACCCGCACCTGCTGGAGTCCGGCAACCCCTACGGCGGCTCGTTCGTCTCGCGCGCATCCGCGGCGCCGGACGACACCGCACTGCAGGCGTTGCGGATTCAGGGGCGGCGGCTGGCGACGATCACGACACACGTCGCGACGGGCCTGAAAACCGGGGAATAACTTAGTTTCGTTCGGTCGCCCCGCTCCGTAATGTCCCGAGCGTGACCACCGAACTCCCCGTCCTGGAGCAACCCCGGGCGATCCACCGGGGCCGCGGACTCTCGCTCGTCCTGCTCGCCGCGGTCTTCTTCAGCACGTCCGGCACGCTCGCGAAGCCGGTCATGGGCGCGGGCATGACGCCGGAGCAGGTGGCGGTGCTGCGGATCGGGACGGCGGGAGTCCTGCTGCTGATCGGCACCGCGCTCTTCGCGCCGCGCACGCTGCGCGTCCGGCGCGGGGAATGGCCGATGCTGCTGGCGTACGGCGCGCTCGGCGTGGCCGGTACGCAGCTGCTGTATTTCATTGCCGCGCAACGGATCCCGGTCGGCATCGCGATCCTGCTGGAGTTCCTGTCGCCGGTGCTGATCGCGTTGTGGGTGCGCGTGGTGCGGAAGAAACGGCTGCCGCGCATGCTGTGGTTCGGGATGGCGATCGCGCTGGCCGGGCTGGCGCTGGTCGCCCAGGTCTGGCAGGGACTGCGGCTCGACGCGATCGGGCTGCTGGCCGGGATCGGCGCGGCGCTCTGTTCGGCCGGGTACTTCCTGCTCGGCGAACGCGCGGTCGCCGAGCGCGAACCGCTCGGGCTGGTCACCTGGGGCATGGTGATCGGCGGGGCGCTCGTGAGCGTCACCGCTCCGCCGTGGACGCTGCCGCTGGGGATGGCGGGCCAGACCGTCGCATTCGGACCGTGGACCCCGCCGCTGTGGCTGCTGCTGCTCGGCCTGGTGGTGCTGTCGACGGCGATCCCTTACGTCGCGGGAATCTCGGCGCTGCGCCACCTGCCCGCCTCGGTGGCGAGCGTCGTCGGGCTGCTCGAACCCGTCACAGCGGCGGCGTTCGCGTGGGCGCTGCTCGGCGAAGCGCTCGCCTGGCCGCAGGCGGTCGGTGCCGCGCTGCTGCTCGGCGGCGCCTACCTGGTCCAACGGCAGACCGCGGCGGTCGCCTGACTCCCTCTCCGGGTGGAGCCGGGAACCAATCTTCAGCGGGATGTGTCCTGTCCGCGGACCAGCCGCACTGGAGCGAGCCGCACGAGACACCCGGGGGATCTCATGGACCACCGACCGAGCCGGGCCGGCCAGCGCGGAGCCCGCGACGCGCTCGCCCGCCAGGCAGCGATCGTCATGATGGCGTTGCTGCTGGCGGGCGCGCGGCGCTGAGTCAGACCGGGATGACCGTCGGCACGATCATCGGCCGCCTGCGGTAGGTGTCGGCGACCCACCGGCCGACGACCCGGCGCACCGCCTGCGCGATGCGGTGGGTGTCGGTGATGCCCTCGGCTTCCGTCCGCGCCAGCTCCATCTCCACGAGCGGCACGACGGCGTGCAGCGCCTTCGGGTCGTCGGAGAACCCGCGGCCGGAGATCGTCGGGCTGCTGACCGCGCGGCCGGTGTTCGAGTCGACCACCACGGTGATCGCGATGAACCCGCCCTCGCCGAGCACCAGCCGGTCGGACAGAGTCGACTCGCCGACGTCGCCGACGGACAGCCCGTCCACATACACGTGCCCGACCTCGACCCGGCCGGTGCGCGAGGCCTTGCCGTCGACCAGGTCCACGACCACGCCGTCCTCGGCGATCACCACGTTGTCCGGCGCGACGCCGGTGCGGATGGCCAGTTCCCCGTTGGCGCGCAAGTGTTTCCACTCGCCGTGCACCGGCATCACGTTGCTCGGCCGGACCGCGTTGTACAGGTACAGCAGCTCGCCGGCGGACGCGTGCCCGGACACGTGCACCTTCGCGTTGCCCTGGTGCACGACGTTCGCGCCGAGCCGGGTCAGGCCGTTGACGACGCCGAACACCGCGGTCTCGTTGCCCGGGATCATCGAGCTGGCCAGCACGACGGTGTCGCCCGCGCGGATCGAGATCTGCCGGTGCTCGCCGCGGGCCATCCGCGACAGCGCCGAAAGCGGCTCGCCCTGCGAACCGGTCGACACGAACAGCACCTTGCTCTCCGGCAGGTTGCTCGCCTGGTCCAGGTCCACGAGCAGGCCTTCGGGCACGTCCAGCAGGCCGAGTTCGGCCGCGATGCCCATGTTCCGGACCATCGACCGGCCGACGAACGCCACCCGGCGGCCGTGCCGGACAGCGGCGGCGAGCACCTGCTGCACGCGGTGCACGTGGCTGGCGAAGCAGGCGACGATGACGCGCTGGTCCACGCGCCGGATGACGTCGTCGAGCACCGGGCCGATGTCGCGCTCGGGCATGACGAACCCGGGCACCTCGGCGTTGGTCGAGTCCACGCAGAACAGGTCCACGCCCTCGTCGCCCAGGCGCGAGAAGCCCGCGAGGTCGGTGAGCCGCCCGTCGAGCGGCAGCTGGTCGAGCTTGATGTCGCCGGTGTGCAGCACGACGCCGGCCGGCGTGCGGATGGCGACCGCGAGCGCGTCCGGGATCGAGTGGTTCACCGCGAAGAACTCGAGGTCGAACGCGCCGACCTTGCGCTTCTCCCCCTCGCGCACCTCGATCAGCTTCGGCCGCTGGCGGTGTTCCTTGGCCTTGGCCGCGAGCAGCGCGTTGGTGAAGCGCGAACCGTAGATCGGGACGTCCGGGCGCAGCCGGAGCAGGAACGGGACGGCTCCGATGTGGTCCTCGTGCCCGTGGGTGAGCACGAGGCCGTCGATGTCGTCGAGCCGGTCCTCGATCGCGCGGAAGTCGGGCAGGATCAGGTCGACGCCCGGCTGGTCGTCCTCGGGGAAGAGGACGCCGCAGTCGACGATCAGGAGCCTGCCGTCGTATTCGAAGACGGTCATGTTGCGCCCGACCTCGCCGATGCCGCCGAGCGCGACGACGCGCAGGGCTCCCTCGGGAAGGGCGGGCGGGAGGTGCGTCGGGCCGGGTCCGGCGGGAAGTGAGGTCACCGGGGCATTGTCCCAACGCTGGTGTGCGAGGTGGGGGCGGTGTAGGCCGCCTGCGAATCTGCTTGTGCCACCCGTGCACCATGCCAGTCCGAGGCCGCGCTGTCCTCCAGCGGCACGCCGCCCTGGGCGAGATCGGCCGCGATCTGCTCCAGCTGGTCGTCGAACGGGGCCACGATCGGCAGCCGCGGGTCGCCGATGTCGAACCCGCGCAGGCGCAGCGAAGCCTTGCTGAACGCGACGCCGCCGACGCGCGACATCGCCCGCAGCACCGGCAGCATCCCGCGGTGGTTCGTGCGCGCGGTGGACGTGTCGCCCGCCTCGTAGGCCTCGATCATCGCGCGGATCCGGCCCGCCACGACGTGCCCGACCACGCTGACCACGCCGACCGCGCCGACCGACAGCCACGGCAGGTTCAGGCCGTCGTCGCCGGAGTAGTAGGCGAGGTGGGTGTTCGCGATGACCTCGGAGCCGGCGATCAGGTCGCCCTTGGCGTCCTTCACCGCGACGATCCGCGGGTGCTCGGCCAGCCGCTGCAGCGTGTCGACCTCGATCGGCACGATCGAGCGCGGCGGGATGTCGTAGAGCATGACCGGCAGCTCGGTCACGTCCGCGACCGCGGTGAAGTGCGCGTACAGCCCGGCCTGGCTCGGCCGCGAGTAGTAGGGCGTGACGACGAGCAGGCCGTGCGCGCCCGCCTCGGCGGCGGCGTGCGCCTGCTCGATGCTGTGCGCGGTGTTGTTGGTGCCCGCCCCCGCGACGACGGTCGCGCGGTCGCCGACCGCCTCGACGACGGCGCGGACCAGGGCGGTCTTCTCCTGGTCGGTGGTGGTCGGGCTCTCGCCGGTGGTGCCGTTGACGACGAGGCCGTCGTTGCCGAGGTCCACGAGGTACTCGGCCAGTTCCTGGGCCCGCTTCACGTCCAGCGCCCCGGCCCGGTCGAAGGGGGTCGCCATCGCGGTGAGCACGCGGCCGAACGGACGTCCGGGCGCGGCGGCAGGTGAGGTGGACATGGCCACGACGGTACCTCGTCGAACCGCCGAACCCGGCCTCGACCTGGTGTGGCATGCGGCAACTTCGGAGAATTTCCGCCGCCGCGCCGGTTCGCCCGGAACTTCTCGCGCGGCTACTTGACCTTGGCGGTGATCTGCGCCGGGATCTGGTCGTTGTTCGAGCGCGAAAGGACGCAGTAGACCTCGCGCTCCGGCCCGCCGCTGCTGTCGCTCTCCGGCTGCAGCTGCCACTCCTGCTGGGTCGGCACGATCGCCCGGTAGGTCAGTCCCGCGCGCTGCTGCTCGGGCACCACCGCGGAGTGGAACGCCGCCGCACACCGCGCCTCCGCCGCCTTGGCGACCACGTCGAGCCCGGGGTACGGGGCGACCGCCGAATCGGAGTCGCTCCAGCTCTCCAGCGGAATCGGATCCCCGCTGGCGTAGATCTCGAGCGTGTGGTTCTTCTTGCAGTCGACGTTGTTGTCCGAGCTGATCACGACGCCCGGCTGGACCACGGCGTTGTAGCAGATCGAGGAGGAGGAGATCGACGTCTTGAGGTAGCCGTCCGGACCGTAAGTGACGGTCTCGGCCTGCTGCTCGTCCTTCTTCGGCGACCACACCGGCTTGCCGAGGAAGAACCCGCCGGCCAGCGCGGCGATCACCAGCACCGCGATCGCGCCCGCCCACCAGCCGCGGCGGATCTTGCTTTCCGGCTTCGCGGCCGTCCGGGTCGGCTGTCCGCCGACGCGGGTCTCCTGCTGCGGCAGCACCGCGGTGGCCGGACGTTGCTGCGGACCGGTGGCGTGGGCGAGTTGCGCCCGCGCCTGCGTCGCGGTGAGCCGCGCTTCCGGGTCCGCCACCAAGAGGCCGAGGATGACCGCGCCGAGCGGCCCCTGCACGCGGGTCAGGTACGGCACTTCGGTCATGATCGCGTGCAGCGTGGCGGCCGTGGTGGGGCGTTCGAACGCGACGATTCCCTCGACCGCGAAGTACAGCGTCGCGCCGAGCGACCACAGGTCCGATTCCGGCATCGCCTCGCGGCCTTCGACCCGCTCCGGGGCCATGAACGCGGGCGAGCCGACGATCATCCCGCTCGTGGTGAGCCGCGGGTCGTCGATGGCGTGCGCGATGCCGAAGTCGGTGAGCTTCACCCGGCCGTCCGGCGCGACCATGATGTTGGCCGGCTTGACGTCGCGGTGCACGATCCCGGCGGCGTGCGCGGCCTGCAGCGCCGACAGCACCCGCTCCCCGATCACCGCGGCCTGCTGTTCGGGCATCGGGCCGTACGCGCGCACGAGGTCGGCGAGAGTGGGCGCCTCGACCAGTTCCATCACGATCCAGGTGGTGCCCTGGTCGGTGATGACGTCGTAGACCGTGACGACGGCCGGGTCGTTGAGCCGTCCGCCCGCACGCACCTCGCGGAGGATCCGTTCGGAAAACACCGCGGCGCCTTCGGCTTCGGGCAGCCGCAATTCCTTGATCGCGACGTGCCGCCCGATCACCTGGTCCTGCGCGCGCCACACGATGCCCATGCCGCCGCGGCCCAGTTCGCCGAGCAGCAGGTAGCGGCCGGCCACCACGCGGCCGGCGGGGGCCGTGCGGTTCGGGTCGTGCGGGCGGGTCTGTTCGTCGGTCACGGGGTCGGGCTCCTCGGTCGGCTTCGCGCAGATGCTAGTCCGACCGTCCGGCAGCCTCGCCGGTTCCGTCCGGCCGGGACTGCTTCAGCCGGTGAAGGTGAGCACGATCAGCACGACGTTGAGCAGGATGATCACCGCCGCGACGACGGCGGCGAGCACCGTGGTGATCCGGCGGTTGACGTCCGGGCCCATGACTCCGCGGTCGGCGGTGAGCCGGATCAGCGGCACGAGCGCGAACGGGATGCCGAACGACAGCACCACCTGCGAGACCACCAGCGCGGCACTCGGATCGGCGCCCAGCGCCAGCACGACAATCGCCGGGGCGAGCGTGACAAGCCGACGCACCACGATCGGAATCCTCTTGCGCAGCAAGCCTTGCATGATCATCGCGCCCGCGTACGCACCCACGGATGTCGAGGCCAGCCCGGAGGCGAGCAGGCCGATCGCGAACAGCAGCGCGACCCCTGGCCCGAGCGCGGCGGCGACCGCGCCGTGTGCGCCTTCGATGGTGTCGACGCCTTGCTGGCCTTGGAGATTCGTCGCGGCCACAAGCAGCATGCCGAGGTTCACCGCGCCGGCGAGCAGCATCGCGAACCCGACGTCGTAGCGGGTCGCCCGCAGCAGCCGCCGGCGCTGCCCGGGTTCCGGTTCGCCGTGCCGGTCGCGGACCAGCCCGGAGTGGAGGTACACCGCGTGCGGCATCACCGTCGCGCCGAGCATCGCCGCCGCGATCAGCACGCTGTCGCCGCCGCTGAAGCGTGGGATGAGGCCGTTCGCGATCCCGGCGGCCGACGGCGATTCGACGAACAGGCTCGCCAGGAACCCGACCGCGATCACCACCAGCAGACCGGTCACGACGCGTTCGAACGGGCGCTGTCCGCCGCGGTCCTGCACCGCGAGCAGCACCAGCGACACGAGCCCGGTGACGAGCCCGCCGGCGACCAGCGGGAGTCCGAAAAGGAGGTTGAGCGCGATCGCGCCGCCGACGACCTCGGCCAGGTCAGTGGCGACCGCGACGATCTCGGCCTGCGCCCAGTACGCGAGCCGCGACCGGCTGGACAGCCGGTCGCGCAGTGCCTCCGGCAGCGACTGGCCGGTGACGAGACCGAGCTTCGCCGACAGGTACTGCACCAGCACGGCCATCAGGTTCGCCGCGACGATCACCCACACCAGCAGGTAGCCGTAGCGCGCGCCGGCGCTGACATTGGCCGCGACGTTGCCCGGGTCGACGTACGCGATCGCGGCGACGAACGCCGGTCCGAGCAGCGCCCAGCCCGCCCGCAGCCGGGCCACGCCGCGCGGACGTGCCGCTTCCGCCACCGCCATGTGCGCCCACTCCCTGATATCGGTAACCCCAACTCGAAGTTTAGGCATGCCGAACTTTACCGGGCAAGGGTGTGCTGCACCACGCCACTCCTGCGGACGGTCAGGCAGGCAAGAGCACTTCGTGACCGGCTTCGCGGAACGCCGCCACCGCGCGGTCGAGGTCGTCCGAGCGCACCAGGATGTGGTCGGTGTCGAAGGTGGACAGCGAGAACAGCGCGACGCCCGCCGCCGCCAGCTCCGAGGCGAGCGCGGAAATGATGCCGGTGAGAGTGAATGCCAGCGGCCCGCGCACGGTGAACAGCCGCCATCCGTCCTCGACGGTGCCGCCCTCGGGCTCGCGGCCGGTCGGGCAGATCACCGACAGCTCGTCGGGCGTGCGGGTGACCGAGACGAGCGCGGGCTCGCCGGGTTCGAGCAGCTCCGCGGGAACGGCGGCGTCGGCGGGCAGCCGCACGACCGAGAACGGGGCGGGACGGAGGTCGATCGTCAGGTGTTTCATCAGTGCGTTGTCAGCCTTCCAGCACTTTCGGGCTCGACGCGATCTCGGTGCCGTCGGGCAGGGTCGAAATCGTGAAGTCGGCGAACACGTTGGCCGCCGCCTTGTGCAGCTGCCGCAGGCATTCGATGGCCAGCGAACGGATCTCGACGTCCGCGTGCTCGGTGGCGCGCATCGCGATGAAATGCCGCCAGGCGCGGTAGTTGCCGGTGACGACGATGCGGGTCTCGGTCGCGTTCGGCAACACGGCGCGGGCCGCCTGGCGGGCTTGCTTGCGGCGCAGGGTGGCGCTGGGCGTGTCCGCGAACTTCTCCTCCAGCCCGGCGAGCAGCTCGTCGTACGCGGCCGCGCTCGCCTGCGTGGCCTTGACGAATTTCTCGTGCAGCACCGGGTCTTCGGCGATGACGTCCGGCTCGACGAACTCCGCGTCGCGCTCGGGAACGTAGCGCCGGGACAGCTGGGAGTAGGAGAAATGCCGGTGCCGGATCAGCTCATGGGTCAGCGAGCGGGAGATCCCGGACAGGTAGAAGGTGACCGATCCGTGCTCCAGCACGGCCAGATGGCCGACGTCGATGACGTGCTCAAGGTACCCGGCGTTGGTCGCGGTCGCGGGATTCGGCTTCTCCCAGGACTGGTAGCAGGCGCGCCCGGCGAACTCGGCGAGCGCCTCGCCTCCGTCGGCGTCAGTGGACCAGGGCACGTCCTCGGGCGGGAAGAACTCGGTTTTCGCGATCAGCTGCACCTTGGGCGGCACCGGTCTCGCTCCCCTCATGTCGGCTCCGCCAGCCTAGCCCGGCAGCATGGGTGACATCACCGTGCCTTGACGTGACGTCACCGGTGACGCCATAGTGATGTCATGGACTTGACGCCGTATATCGCGAACCTTCGCGAAGACCTCGCGAACACGGCCTCCGCCGGGGACGAGCAGACCCGGCGGGCGGCCGCACTGCTGTCGTCTGCTCTGGAACCGGCAGTCCGGCTCACGCTGATGAACGCGCTGGCCGACCTGGCGGCCGAGGTGACCGCCGCACTGCCCGGCCAGGTCGTGGACGTCCGGCTCGACGGCCGGGACGTGCGCGTGGTCGTGACCGGCGGCGAGGACCGTTCTTCGTCCGCGCCTCCCCCGCCGCCGGTCCCTCCGATCGACGGCGGCGACATCTCGCGGATCACGTTGCGGCTGGTCGAGCAGATCAAGGGCCAGGCCGAGCAGGCAGCGGCCGCGCAAGGGGTTTCGCTGAACACGTTCGTGGCGCAGGCCGTGCAGGGGGCGCTCGGCCAGGCGCAGCAGCACCAGCAACGGCACCAGCGCTGGCAGGACAGCGGCAGCGGCGGGGGCCACACCGAGACCAAGCTGCACGGCTGGGTCGAAGGCTAGGAGGGGGCACCACCATGGGCGAAAACCGGGAAGACCAGGGGAAGAACACCGAAGGCCGGGTTGGGGAAGCTGGCTTCGGGACGGAAGGCGCAGGCGGGGCGGACGCAGGGGCCGTGGCGGACGGAACCTCCGCCGGAGCGGATGCCGCGGCAAGCGGAACCCCTGCGGGAGCGGATGCCGCGGCAAGCGAAACCCCCGCCGGAGCGGACGCCACGGCAAGCGAAACCCCTGCGGGAGCGGACGCCACGGCAAGCGAAACCCCCGCCGGAGCGGACGCCACGGCAAGCGAAACCCCCACCGGAGCGGACGCCGCGCCAGCGGGCACCAGGCACGGCGGAGGTCCCTCGGGGTCCGCGTCCGCGTCGAGCGAGGCAGGCAGTGAAGCTGGATCCGGCGGTGCCGAGTCCGCTTCGGACAGCTCGGCGGCCCGCTCCAGCGCTTCGGCAAGCAGCGGTTCGGATTCCGCGGAACCGGGTCCGTACGTGCGGCTGCAGGACTTCGCGGCGGACGGTCCGGTCGAACTGGACCTGGGCGTCACGATCGGGCGGGTCGAGGTCGTGCTCGGGCGGGAGTCCGGGGTGACGGTGCGGCTGCAGCACGACGCGGGCGAACAGCCGTCGTGGGTGAACGGGGTCAGCAGCCTGCTGTCGTGGGTCGGCGAGAAGTTCGGGGACCAGTTCGGCGGCGTGCCGGAGTTCTCGGTCGCCGACGCGGTGCGTCAGGCGCGGATCGAGAAGACCGGCAACCGGGTCGTCGTGCGGGCGGCGAAGGCGTGGCAGCTGCGGAATGTTCCGGTGGCGGTGACGGTGCACGCGCCGGCCGGGTCGCATCTCGAAGTGCGCGCGGGTTCGGCAGACGTCGCGGTGACCGGTGCCGCGGGCCGCGCGGACATCCTCACCGGATCCGGGGAAGTGTCGCTGGAACGCGCGGACGGCGCGGCCACCATCCGGACCGGCACCGGAGCCGTGAAACTCGGCCCGACCCTGGCCGGACTTCAGTTGCGGAGCGGAAGCGGTTCGGTCGAGGCGGCGTCGATCGCCGGACCGGCGACGCTCGGCACCGGCACCGGAAACGTCTGGCTGGGCGCGGTCGAGGGCGACGTGATGGCCCGCACCGGCAGCGGCGACCTGTCGGTGGCCGATGCGGCGTCCGGCTCGCTCGAACTGATCACCGGCTCGGGCGAGGTGCGAGTCGGCATCCGCAGCGGGGTGCGGGCGGAAGTGGAACTGGCGTCGGCAGCCGGGCGGGTTTCGAGCGAGCTGGCCGTCTCGGACACGCCGCCGGAGGACGCGGTCGCGCTGAAAGTCCGCGCCCGCACCGGAACCGGCAACGCGGTGGTCACCCGCGCGGCCGGCTGACGCGGGACCATCCCGTCTGCTCCGGCCTGCACACCCGTTACTCCGCTACCCCGGGTGCGCCGAGCAGACGGATGCAAGGGGGAGGCGGCGGGCCGCACCGGGAATTCCGGGTGGCCCGCCGCTTCGTGCGGTGGCCGGGAAGGCGCTTCGTGCGGTAGCTGGGAAGCCGCTGTGCGCCATAGCAAGTCGTCTCGGCGCGGATTTCCCGCACGCCAAATCACAGCCGCCGCAACGACTTCCCCACGCGCCGAACCCCTCACCGCCCCCGCGCGCGTCGTGAGTGACGATGCCGGTACTAACCGGCACAGGCACTCACGAGCCCCGCTCACCTCACCGCACGCCGCAACGCCCGGGCCAGATCACCTCGCTCCCCCACCACGACGCCGCCCAGCCCCTGCCATTCCGCCATCGTCCGCAGTTCCCCGGCCAGCTCCGCCGCCACCCGCGGCTGGTCGACGCCGGGCTCGGCGAACGCACCCTGCACCCGCAACACCCCGGCCGCCCGGTCGGACTTCAGGTCCACCCTTGCCGACAGCGCCCCGTCCAGCAGGAACGGGAACACGTAATACCCGTGCACCCGCTTGGCTTCCGGGACGTAAATCTCGATGCGGTACCGGAAACCGAACAACCGCTCGGTCCGCGCGCGTTCCCAGATCAGCGGATCGAACGGGCACAGCAAAGCCCGTCCGGACACTGCCCGCGGCGTCCGCGCTTCGGCGTGCCGGTAGGCGACCGCGCGCCAATCGTCCACCTGGACTGGCTCCAGGACGCCTTCCTCGACCAGCTCCTGAACAGCCTGCCGGGAGACGGCCGGGCCAAGGCGGTAGTAGTCGCGCAGATCGGTTTCCGTTGCCACGCCCAGTGCCCGTGCCGAGCGGTCGATCAGGCCGCGGGCGCCTTCCTCCGCGGAAACCTTGCGGGACAGCACCTCCGGCGGCACGACTCGCTCCGTCAGGTCGTACAGCCGCTCGAAAGACCGCCGCGTTCCCGTGCTCAGCTGGCCGACGCCGAACAGGTACTCGCACGCCTTCTTCACCACCGAGCGTTCCCACCACGCACCCGGCCCGCGCCGGACCGCCTCGCTCTCCAGTGCTTTCTCGATCGCCCCGGCGCCGATCGGACCGTGTTCTTTCACCACCGCCAGCACGTCGTCGAGCAGGCCGGGCACCGTGTCGACCACCCGGGTGTAGTTCCGCCACCAGCCGTCCCGCTTGGCCCCGGACCGCAGCAGCGGCCAGTCTTCGACCGGCAGCAGGCTGGCCTCGTGCGCCCACGACTCGACCAGCAGCCGCGGCCGCCGTGCGCGGTGGCTCCACGCGGCGTCGTCGACCAGCGCCGGGTCGTACGCGCCCAGGCGCGAGAACAGCGGCATGTAGTGCGCGCGCACGGCGACGTTGACCGAGTCCAGCTGCAGCAACTGGACCCGGGACAGCACCTTGGCGAGGTGCCGCCGGGTCGGGTCGGCGGAGGGCCGGGGGTCGGCGAACCCCTGCGCGGCCAGAGCGGTGCGGCGGGCGGCGGAAAGGCTGATCGTCTGCATGATCCCGCCATGGTGCCAGCCACCCCCGACAGTTTCGGTACATTGCCCGCGTGAGTGCCGCCGAAGTCCGTCCCGCGAACCCGTCCGACGCCGCGGAGATCGCCCGCATCCAGCGGCTGACCTGGCGAGCCGCCTACGCCGGTCTGCTGGGCGACGAAGCCATCGACGACCTCGACCGGGCCGACCTCGAAGGCACCTGGGCGGAGACGATCGAGTACCCCGATTCCCGCGTCTACCTGGCCGCCGAGGGCTCGTTCACGGTCGGCTACTGCGTCGCGGGCCCGGCCCCGCGGGACGAAGCCGCCGCGGCCGACGGGTCCGCGCCCGAGGACGCTCCCGGCCTGATCGCGTCGCTGGTGGTCGAGCCGCGCTGGGGCCGTCGCGGGCACGCGGGGCGACTGCTCGCGACCGCCGCCGCCGACCTGCGCGCGAACGGGCTCAGCCGCGGCATCACCTGGGTCGCGCAGTCCGACCACGCGACCCTCGGCTTCTACCGTCGCACCGGCTGGTCCCCCGACGGCACCGTCCGCACCCTCGACACCGGCCGCGGCACGCTGCGCGAGGTCCGGCTCACCGGCACACTGGAACTAGAACTCACGCACTGACCGGCTCTTCGCGCTTCGCGAACACCACCCAGCGCATCACCGAGTACATGAACACGCCCTCGCCCGCCCCGGCGATCAGCCGCGACAGGTGGTACTCGACGCCCAGCGCGGCCAATCCGGCGCCTAGCCCGAGCAGGAACACCACGTAGTTCACCGCGATCGCCGCCACGTACAGCACCGCCTGGCGGCCCACCGGCGCGTGCGAACGGAAGTTGAGCGCGCGGTTGAGCACGAAACTCAGCCCGAACGCGACCAGGTACGCGACGCTGATCGACAGCCACACCGGCCACTTGAGCCCGCCGTGGAACACCGTCAGCAGCACTAGATCGACGCCGAAGGTGAAGCCGTTGATCACCGCGAAACCGAGGAAACTCGGCGCGACGATCCGGGACAAGCCGAACGGCAGCACGCGCACGACGGCGGCGCACAGCCCGGCGAAACGGTCGGCGATCGGCACCTCGGGCACGGGTTCGAGAGTGGCAGCAGAAGGTGTCCGAGACCGGTCGGCCAGGTGATCTTCTGGGGTTGGCGCCAGGGAAAAGAGTGGGGTTAACCCCCGTGATCTTTTCGTGATGGCTGATAGCTTGGAGTGAGCACGGACACGGAGGGGGTGACGCAATGGGATGGGTGCTCATCACCCTCGGCGTCGCCTTCGGCTCGGCGATCGTGCCGCTGGTCAATGCCGAGCTCTTCGTCATCGGCCTCTGCGCGAGCCAGCACAGCGTGCACTGGCTGTGGCTCGGCGGCGCGGTCGCGGCCGGGCAGATCGCCGGGAAACTGCTGTACTACCTGGCCGCGCGCGGCTCGATCCGGCTCCCGAAGTTCCTGCACGACCGGCTGCACCGCGAACGCCCGCTGACGCCGCGGCGGGTCCGCTGGCAGCTGCGCACCAAGGTGATCCGAGGCAAGATCGAGGCGCTGCGCGAACGCTGCCAGCGCCATCCGCACTGGATGACCGGCACCTACGGGGTCAGCTCGCTCGTCGGGCTGCCGCCGTTCATGGCGACGAGCGTGCTCGCCGGGATGGTCCGGATGCGGCTGTCGACGTTCCTCGCCGCGGGCCTGGCCGGGCGGTGGGTGCGGTTCAGTCTGCTGGCGGCTTCGCCCGCGATGTTCGCCGGCTGGCTGCAGTAACCGGCTAGAAGTCCATGAGGGGAACTCTGCGGGAATCTGCTTCCCGCAGAGTTCCCCTCACGGACCTTTGTCCAGCGCTACTGGCGTTCGGCGGCTTCCAGCTCGATCGCCTTGCGCATGGTCGCCCGAGCCCGCCGCCGGTCGCCTGCGATGTCGTACGCGTAGGCCAGCCGGTACCAGGGCCGCCAATTTTCCTGGTCCGCCTCGACTTCCGCGCGGCGTTCGTCGAACCACGCGTCCGCGGCGTCGCGGTCCACGCGGCCGGACGGGCGGCGCGGCAGCTCCGACACGTCCGGCAGGCCGCCCTCGGCGTCCAGTTGCCGGGACAGCCGCTGGATCTGCATGCCGGAGCGCCAGGTCACCACGACGATCCACACGCCCAGCAGCGGCAGCAGGAACACGCCGATGCCCAGCGCGATCCCGGCCGGCGTCCCGGTGCCGAGCAGCGCCACGGCCCGGTCCGCCAGCAGGACCAGGTACACCACCAGCGCCGCCGTCATCAGCAGCGCGAAATTACGGGCTTTCACAGGTCGAGCACGTTCTCCAGGCCGACCGTCAGGCCGGGTCGCGACACCACCGAGCGCACGCCGAGCAGCACGCCCGGCATGAACGACGTCCGGTCCAGCGAATCGTGCCGGATGGTCAGGGTTTCGCCCTCGCCGCCGAACAGGATTTCCTCGTGCGCCACCAAGCCCGGCAGCCGGACGGAGTGCACGTGGACGTCCTCGACGGAAGCGCCGCGGGCACCGTCCAATTCGGCCGTCGTGGCGTCCGGGCCGGGCGTGACGCCAGCGGAAGCGCGCGCGGCGGCGATCATCCGCGCGGTGTGCGCGGCGGTGCCGGACGGGGCGTCGGCCTTGCGGTTGTGGTGCAATTCGATGATCTCGGCCGAGGCGTAGAACTTCGCCGCCTGCGCCGCGAACCGCATCGCCAGCACCGCGCCCAGCGCGAAGTTCGGGGCGATCAGCACGCCCACCGACGGCTTGTCCGCCAGCAGCCCGCGCAGTTCGGCCAGCCGTTCCTCGCTGAAGCCGGTGGTGCCGACAACCGCGTGCCGGTCGTGCGCGATCAGCCAGCGCAGGTTGTCCATCACCGCGTCCGGGTGCGTGAAGTCCACGACCACCTGCGCGTTCTCGAGCGCGGCGAAATCGTCGCCCGCGTCCAGCGCGGCCACCAGTTCCTGGTCCGCGGCGCCATCCACGGCTTTCACCACGGTGGCGCCCATGCGGCCGCGTGCGCCCAGCACGCCGACGCGGATCGGGGACTCGGTCATGACGCGATCACCTCGTGCAGATCGTCCGGCAGGTCGTCGGCGTGAGCGTACGGCCCCACCACCGCCGCGGACGACACCCCGCCGGGACGCCGCAGCAGAGTGCGAGCGAGCGCACACACGTCTTCGGTCGTGACCGCGTCGATCCTCGCGATGGTGTCGTCCACGCCCAGGTACCGGGCGTAGTTCAGCTCGTTCTTGCCGATCCGGGACATCCGCGACGACGTGTCCTCCAGCCCCAGCACGAGCCCGCCGCGCAGCTGTCCCTTGGCCCGCGCGACCTCGGCGCCGGACAGCCCGTCCGCGGCGACCGAGTCGAGCACCTCGCGGATCACGCCGGCGACCTGGCCCAGCCGCTCCGGCTGACAGCCCGCGTACACCGACATGTGCCCGAGATCGGCGTAGCTCGCCACCGACGAATACACCTGGTACGCCAGGCCCCGGCGCTCGCGGATCTCCTGGAACAGCCGCGAACTCATGCCGCCGCCGAGCGCCGCGTTGAGCACCGACAGGGTGAACCGGCGCTCGTCGTGCCGCGGCAACGCGCGGAAGCCGAGCATCACGTGCGCCTGCTCGGTGTCGTCCGGGTGCAACGCCAGCTTCGGCACCGTCTTCAGCCGCGCGCGGCCGGACCTCGGCGCGACCGGCGTGGCGGTGCCGCCGAGGCGGTCCTTCAGCGCGCGTTTGACCAGGCGCAGGACCTGGCCGTGGTCGACGTTCCCGGCAACTGCGAGCACCATCCGCGGCAGGGTGTAGCGACGGCGGTAAAAGCCGCGCAGCGCGACCGGCGACATCTCGGTGATGGACTTTTCCGTGCCCAGCACCGGACGGCCCAGCGGGTGGTCGCCGAGGATCGCGCTGACGAATTCCTCGTGCAGCAGGTCTTCCGGATCGTCGTCGCGCATCGCGATCTCTTCGAGGACGACGCTGCGCTCCATGTCCATGTCGCGGTCCGTGCACTGCGCTTCGAAGACCACGTCGGTGACGAGGTCGAGCGCCAGCGGCAGATCCGCGTCCAGCACCTGGGCGTAGTAGCAGGTGTGTTCCTTGGCGGTGAAGGCGTTGAATTCGCCGCCCACCGCGTCGATCTCTTCCGCGATCCGGGTGGCGTCGCGGTGGGCGGTTCCCTTGAACAGCAAGTGTTCCAGGTAGTGCGCCGCGCCCGCGACCGGCGACGGCTCGTCCCGCGAACCGACTCCGACCCACAGCCCGACCGTCGCCGACCGGGACGCGGGGACGTGCTCGGTGATCACCCGCAGGCCGCCGGGAAGGACACTCCGCTTGACGACCGCACCGTCCGAAGTGGACTCCAGCGTACGGGTGGTGCCGACGGGCTGCTCGTGCCCGGAAACCTGCCGTGCCAATGAAACCTCTGTGTTTGAGTGCGCCGGCTCTGCCGTCGCGGCGGGATCGCCGTCAAGTCGGCGATCCCGCGGTTCGCTTGGGTGAGCGGCGAAGCGCCGGGGCGGGCTGGGTCGCAGCGAGGGCCTCCTGCCCGGGTTCGGGTCAGGAGGCCCTCGATGGAACTGCGGGGCGAACCTTACTTGGCTTCGGCGGTCTCGGCCGGAGCGGCGTCGCCTTCGGCGGGCTTCGCGTCTTCTTCCTTGACGACGATCAGGCTGATCTTGCCGCGGTTGTCGATGTCGGCGATCTCGACGCGGATCTTGTCGCCGACGTTCACCACGTCCTCGACCTTCGCGATCCGCTTGCCGTTGCCCAGCTTCGAGATGTGCACGAGGCCGTCCTTGCCCGGCAGCAGCGAGACGAACGCGCCGAACGCGGCCGTCTTCACCACGGTGCCCAGGAAGCGCTCGCCGACCTTCGGCAGCTGCGGGTTGGCGATGGCGTTGATCTTGCCGATCGCCGCCTCCGCCGACGGGCCGTCGGCCGCGCCCACGTAGATCGTGCCGTCGTCCTCGATCGAGATGTCGGCGCCGGTCTCCTCGGTGATCGAGTTGATCATCTTGCCCTTCGGCCCGATGACCTCGCCGATCTTGTCGACCGGGATCTTCACCGACGTGACGCGCGGGGCGTACGGGCTCATCTCGTCCGGGCCGTCGATCGCCTCGGCGATGACTTCCAGGATGGCGAGGCGAGCGTCCTTCGCCTGCTTCAGCGCGGCCGCGAGCACCTCGGACGGGATGCCGTCCAGCTTGGTGTCCAGCTGCAGCGCGGTGATGATGTCCTTCGTGCCGGCGACCTTGAAGTCCATGTCACCCAGCGCGTCCTCGGCGCCGAGGATGTCGGTCAGCGCGACGTAGCGCGTCTCGCCGTCCACCTCGTCGGACACCAGGCCCATGGCGATGCCCGCGACCGGAGCCTTCAGCGGCACGCCGGCGTTGAACAGGCCCATGGTGGACGCGCAGACCGAGCCCATCGAGGTGGAGCCGTTGGAGCCCAGCGCCTCGGAGACCTGGCGGATCGCGTAGGGGAACTCGTCCCGCTTCGGCAGCACCGGGACCAGGGCGCGCTCGGCGAGCATGCCGTGGCCGATCTCGCGCCGCTTCGGCGAACCGACGCGGCCGGTCTCGCCGGTGGAGAACGGCGGGAAGTTGTAGTGGTGCAGGTAGCGCTTGTGCGTCTCCGGGGAGAGCGAGTCGATCTGCTGCTCCATGCGGAGCATGTTCAGCGTGGTGATGCCCAGGATCTGGGTCTCGCCGCGCTCGAACAGCGCCGAGCCGTGCGCCCGCGGGATCACCGCGACCTCGGCCGAGAGCTGGCGGATGTCGGTCAGGCCGCGGCCGTCCATCCGGATCTTCTCGGTGAGGACGCGGGTGCGCATGATCTTCTTGGTCAGCGCCTTGAACGCACCGCCGACCTCCTTGTCGCGGCCTTCGAAGGCTTCGCCCTCGCCGAGGCCGAGCTTCTCCAGGACGGCCGCCTTGACCTCGTCGGTCGCCTTGTCGCGGTCCTGCTTNTCCTGCTTGCCGGCGATCTGCAGCGCCTTGGCCAGCTCGTCGGACGCGATCGCGGCGACGGCCTCGTAGATGTCCGGCTGGTAGGCCGGGTACACCGGGAACTCGCCGGTCGGCTTCGCGGCGTCGGCGGCCAGCCGTTGCTGCGCCTCGCACAGCACGCGGATGAACGGCTTCGCGGCCTCAAGGCCCTGCGCGACGGTGATCTCGTCCGGCGCGGTGCCGCCGTCGGCGATCAGGTCGAGCGTGTGCTCGGTCCCCTCGGCCTCGACCATCATGATCGCGACATCGTCACCGACGATGCGTCCCGCGACCACCATGTTGAAGGTGGCCTTCTCCAGCTGCGACCAGGTCGGGAACGCGACCCACTGGCCCTCGATCAGCCCGACGCGCACGCCGCCGACCGGGCCGGAGAACGGCAGGCCGGCGATCTGGGTGGAGGCCGACGCGGCGTTGATCGCCAGCACGTCGTACGGGTCGTCCGGGTTGAGGCTCTGGACGGTGATGACGACCTGGATCTCGTTGCGCAGGCCGTCGGCGAAGGACGGACGCAGCGGGCGGTCGATCAGGCGGCAGGTGAGGATCGCGTCGGTCGACGGGCGGCCCTCGCGGCGGAAGAACGCGCCCGGGATGCGGCCGGCGGCGTACATCCGCTCCTCGACGTCCACGGTCAGCGGGAAGAAGTCGAAGTGCTCCTTCGGGTGCTTCGACGCCGTGGTCGCCGACAGCAGCATGGTCTCTTCGTCCAGGTACGCGACGACGGCGCCGGCGGCCTGCTTGGCGAGCCGGCCGGTCTCGAACCGGACGGTGCGGGTGCCGAACCGGCCGTTGTCCAGAACGGCTTCGGTTTCGAACACGGTGACTCCGGTGGAGTCGGTCATATGGTCAATCTCCTCTTTGGTTCCATCGCAGCAGCGCGAGTCTCCCACTGTGGGACCCGGTTCGCCCGAGGACGCTTGAGGAGGTGTGAGGCCGGTCTTCGATCGAAGCCCCCGGGTCCGTTGCCCGGGAACCACTACCGAGGACCGGCGAGATCGTTCCTCCAGCGCGCTCGCGCCGTGTGGGGGGGGTGTGCTTGCGGCGAGGGGGAGCGGCCGGAGCCGCTCCCCCTCGTCAGCACGCTATCGGCGCAGGCCGAGACGCTTGATCAGGTCCCGGTACCGCGCCACGTCCACCTTTTCCGTGTAGTTCAGCAGCCGGCGGCGACGGCCGACCAGCAGCAGGAGACCGCGACGGGAGTGGTGGTCGTGCTTGTGGGTCTTCAGGTGTTCGGTGAGGCCGATGATCCGCTTGGTCAGCAGCGCGACCTGGGCCTCGGGGGATCCGGTGTCCGAGTCGTGCAGCCCGTACTCGGCGAGGATCGTCTTCTTCTCATCGGTGGACAGCGCCACTGGTGGTGCTCCTTGTGCATCTAGTGCCGTGAGGCCCGCACCGCGCCACGCGGCCGGGTGAGACGGTCGCGGCCGCCACGGACTGCAGCCGGACCCGATTACCGAGGTTACCAGCCGGTTGAACTGCGGCTTCAGCCGCGTGCGGCTACCCGGGCGGCATCGGCTCACGCGCGGCGCAGCGGCCAGGACGCCAGCGTGCGATACGGGCTGCCGCCGCCCAGCAGCTCGACCCGGTCCGCGGTCCAGACGCGGCTGCGGAAACCGGCGAGCTGTTCCGTCCACGCCGTCGGCGGTCGCGTGCGGGAGCATCGCGCCAGTGTCAGGTGCGGGCGGTAGGGGCGCTCCTCGTCGGGGCCCGCGGCCGCGGCGAGCGCGGCGAGGTCCTCCCCCGCCACTCCCAGCCACAGCACTCCCGGAAATGTTCCCGAACTCCGGAGCTGGACGTCAACGGCTTTTCGCCCGTCCAGCGCCCGGTCGAGGACCGCACTGCGTCCGGCGGGGTCCGCCTCGCCGTAAAAGGCCAGCGTGATGTGCCATCCGGCCGGATCGGACCAGCGCAGCAACCGGTCCCGGGCGCCGAGCGCGTCGGCCACTTCCGCCGCGACGTCGGCGGGCGGGCGCAGCGCGGAGAACAGCTGCATCGGCTACTGGCCCGAAGCTCCCGCGCGGCGGAGCAGGTCGGCGATCGCCGGGAAGTCCTCGTCGAGCAGCTTCGCCGCTTCGGCCAGGTTCTCGTCCTCGGCGGTGTCCCGGATGCCCGCGAGCACGATCTTCTCGTCCGAGTTGACCGGGATGTTGTCGCGGCCGACAGTGGGCCGCGAATCGCGCACGTCCTCCAGCGCGGCCTGCATCGCGTCGCGGTCGCCCGCGGCGACCTCGGGCACCAGGATCTTGCGTTCGAGCATGATCATCCGGGCCAGCACGACCGGATTGCCGATCTTCGCCCGCCGCCCGCTCATCACCTGGCTCAGCATCGGCGCGCTGATCCCCAGCACCTCGGCCAGGAACGCCTGCGACACGTCGAAGGCCACGACCAGCCTGCGCACCCGATCGCCCAGCGGCTCCCCGTACCACTCCCGCTGCAGCGCGATGTTCCGCTGGACGATCTTGTGGTCCTCCACCTGGCTCCGCTCCCCTAGCGTGTCGTCCGGCGGCTCCGGCCGCGGGACCTTGCTCCTCCGGCCCGGTGCCGCCGGCCCATCTTGCCACTCCGGACGCCCCCGGCGGGCCGGAACGCCCGATTCGCCCCGGGCCCGGCCTGCCCCGGCGCCGGGTCCGCTCAGCTGTCCGAGCCGAGTGCTTCCCTGGTCCGGGCCACGTCCTCGTCGATCTTCCGGACGAGATCGGCCGACCCGCCGAACCGCGCCTGATCCCGCAACCGGGTGACGAAGTCCAGCGCGACGTGCTGGCCGTAGAAGTCCTCGTCGACGTCCAGCACGAACGCCTCGACGGTGCGTTCGCGGCCGGAGAACGTCGGGTTCGTGCCCACCGACACCGCCGCGCGCAGCCGCCGGTCCGGGTCGGACAGCCGGGTGAACCAGGCCGTGTAGACGCCGTCCGCGGGCACGGCGGCGAACCGCGCGGTGGACAGGTTGGCGGTCGGGTAGCCGAGGTCGTGGCCCCGTCCGTCGCCGCGGACGACGATGCCCTCCAGCCGGTGCGGGCGGCCGAGCGCGTCGGCCGCGGCCACCACGTCGCCCGCGTCGATGCACGAGCGCACGTAGGTCGAGGAGAAGGTGATGTCGTTGGCGCCGCGGTCGTCGTCGAGCGAACGGCCCTGCAGTTCCGCGCCGTAGGCGACGAACCCGAAGCGGCGGCCGAGTTCGCGCAGCAGCGCGACGTTGCCGGCCGCCTTGGCCCCGAAGGTGAAGTTGTCGCCGACCAGCACGGCCGCCGCGTGCAACCGGTCGACCAGCACCTCGTGCACGAACTCGTGCGGGCTGAGCCGGGACAGTTCCAAGGTGAAGGGCAGCACGCAGAACACGTCCACGCCGAGCCCCTCGACCAGCTGGGCCTTGCGCCGCAGGGTGGTCAGCTGCGCGGGATGGCTGCCCGGGCGCAGCACCTCGGACGGATGCGGGTCGAAGGTGAGCACCACGCTGGGCACGCCGCGTTCGGCGGCCGTCGCCACGGTGCGCTTGATCAGTTCCTGGTGCCCGCGGTGCACGCCGTCGAACACGCCGATGGTGACCACGCACCGTCCCCAGCCGCCCGGGAGGTCCCCGAGCCCACGCCACCGCTGCACTGTTGTCAACTCTCCCCGAGCGAGGTGCCTTTGCCTCCCACCCTATGCGGGCAGGAGGACCACCACCGAACGGGTCACTCCCTCGGCGTCGGAGGCCAGCGCGAGCACGTGGCCGTCCGGCGCGAACAGGCCGTACGTGCCGGTGATTCCGGCGGCCGGAATGCGCCTGCCGTACTGGACCGCCTTGGCGGTGGCGGCGTCGAGATCCCGGCGCGGGAACGCGGCGGCGACGGCGGCATCGAGGTCAAGCGACAGTTCCGGCTTTTCTTCGAGCTGGTCGAGCGTGCGCGCGCGGGCGAGCGTGAACGGCCCGACTGTGGTGCGGCGCAAGGCTTTCAGGTGCCCGCCGACGCCGAGTCCGGCGCCGAGGTCGCGAGCCAGCGCCCGGACGTAGGTGCCGGACGAGCATTCGACGATCGCGTCGAGTTCGATCCGGTCGTCCTCGCGGCGGAGGCCGAGAACGTCGAACCGGTGCACGGTCACCGGCCTCGGCGGGAGGACGACGTCTTCGCCCGCGCGCACCCGGGCGTAAGCGCGCTTGCCGTCGATCTTGACCGCGGAGACGGCGCTGGGCACCTGCTGGATGTCGCCGGTCAGCGCGGCGATGCCGCCGGCGATCTGCTCGTCGGCGACGGCGGCCAGGGTTTCCGGCGCGGCATCGGTTCCGGAGAGCGGTTCGCCTTCGGCGTCGTCGGTGGTGGTGGACCGGCCGAGCGACAGCGTGGCGAGGTAGGTCTTGCGGTCGAGGGCGAGGTGGCCGAGCAGTTTGGTGGCGCGCTCGATGCCGAGCACCAGCACGCCGGTCGCCATCGGGTCGAGCGTGCCGGCGTGGCCGACCTTGCGGGTGCCCATGATCCGCCGCGCCCGCGCGACCACGTCGTGCGACGTCATGCCCGCCGGTTTGTCGACGATGAGCAGTCCGGGAGGAGGGGCGGGACGACGCGGTTCTTTCGGGCGGGACACGGCGGAAACCCTACCTAGGACGGGATTCGCGGGCGGAGCCTGGTTCGGGAGGGGCGGGTGCGGGCGGGCTTGGTGCCGGACAGGTGCGGCGGGCGGGAGGGCTTGGTGCCGGACAGGTGCGGCGGGCGGGAGGGCTTGGTGCCGGACGGGCACCGGACGGGCACCGGACGGGCGCTCGTGAGTGGCTGTGCCGGTTAGAACCGGCACAGCCACTCACGAGCAGCGGGAGCGGTCAGGCGGCCACGGCCTCTTCCGGGGCGCGGTCCCAGCGGTGCCGCCGGATCCGGACCGGGACTTCTTCCCCGCGGGCCGCCGCGGCGAACACGTGGGCGCGGGCGCGCCGCCACCACACCAGCATTCGCGACGCGCCTGCCGCCAGCACGGCTACGACGACCAGCAGCGCGATCCGGAAGTTGCCGCCGGTGGCCTGGAGGAGGATGCCGATCAGCAAGGCCGTCACGGTGGTCGCCAGGAAGCCGCCGACGTTCACTACTCCGGTCGCGGTGCCGACGCGGGACAGCCGGTTGTAGTCGCGGGCGATGGCGAAGCCGATCATCGACGCCGGGCCGCCCAGGGTGAGGAACCCGAACGCGGGGACGAGGACGCCTACCGGGACGTGGCCGTTCCAGCCGAGCAGCACCGCCCACACGATCGCCGCTCCGGCGAGGTAGCCGATGACCAGCGGCACCCGCAGCGCCGGGGCACGGCCGATCACCGCGCCCAGCAGCGGGCCGCCTGCCATGGAGCCGAACACGAAGACGGTCAGCAGCGCGCTGGCGGTCGCCGCGGGCAGGCCTTCGCCTTGCACCAGGAAAGGCATGCCCCACAACAGGGTCAGCACGTTCGGCGCGAACATCGTCGAGAAGTGCACCCAGAATCCCAGCCGGGTGCCGGGAGTTCGCCAGGCCAGTTTGACCTGCCTGGCCAGTTCCGCCGGGCGCACGGGTTCGCGCTCGCGTTCCGGCACGCCGCCGGGAGTGTCGCGGACGCGCAGCGCGACCGGCACCGAATAGAGCACCGTCACCGCGCCGACGGCGAGGAAGGTGACTGTCCATCCTGGACCGTCGAGGAGCAGGGTGAGCGGGACTGTCGCGGCGAGGTTTCCGAGGTAGCCGACGCAGGAGGTGAAGGACGCGAGCAGCGCGTACCGGTGCGCCGGGAAATGCGCCGCGACGAGGCGCAGGACGCTGACGAAGGTGAGTGCGTCGCCGAGGCCTAGGACGCCGCGGGCCACCAGGCCGAGTGCGTAGGTGTCGGCGAGTCCGAGCAGCAGCTGCCCGGAGCCGAGGATCAGGACGGCGGCGGTGAGCACGCGGCGCGGGCCGTAGCGGTCGACCAGCACGCCGGTCGGGATCTGCATGGCCGCGTATACGCCGACCTGCAAGACGGTGAAGATGCCGAGCGCGGCGGACCCGACGCCGAAGCGTTCGGCTGCCTTCAGCCCGGCGACGCCGAAGGAGGTGCGGTGGAAAACGGCGAGCAGGTACACCGTGACCGCGGTGAGCCAGATGAGCCAGGACCGGACAGGGGCGCGGCCGGCGGGCGTCAAGAGTTCCTCCAGAAATCAGGCGAGCGTCGGACAGCGGAGGACGACGACGCTGCCGCCTCGATACTTGTATCGCCTCAGCAACCTCGATACATAGCCGTAACCGGGGTGTGCTTCACCACAGGTCCGCTTCGCCCCGGATGCCGACGACCGTTTCGCCGCCGACCCACACGTCGTCGCCGTCCCGTTCGACGTGCACCCGCCCGCGCCTGCCGAGCCGCGTGCCCTGCGCCGCGACGTACGACTCGGGCGCGAGGCCGTCGCCGATCAGCCACTGGCCGAGCGCCGCGTTGAGGCTGCCGGTGACCGGATCCTCGACGACGTCGCTGAACGCGCGGACCTCGAAAGCCGTGTCGGATCCGGCCGGCTGCGCACCGGCGACGCCCGCCTTGTACGAGCCGAGCGCACCGAAGTCCGGCTCGATCGCGAGGACGGTCGCCGCATCGCGCAGCAGCAGCGCGATCCAGCCGGGGCCGTTGTCCGCCCAGCGCGCGTCGAGGACGTCGGCGTCGCCGAGATGCAGGCCGCGTTTCACCGCGGCGAGGTCGGCGTCGTCCACCGGACCGCCGCGGCGCAGCGGAGGCGCGGCGAACGCCAGCCGGCCGCCGTCGCGGCGCACCCGGACCAGCCCGGCCCCGCATTCCTGCACGAGATGCCCGGCGTTCGGCTCTCCCCCGGCGGCCAGCCACGCCCGCGCCGACCCGAGCGTCGGATGCCCGGCGAACGGCAGCTCGCCGTGCGGGGTGAAGATCCGCACGCGGTAGTCGGCGGCCGGGTCGGACGGCTCCAGCAGGAACGTGGTCTCGCTGAGGTTCGTCCAGCGAGCGAACGCGGCCATCCGCTCGTCGGACAACTCGTCCGCGGCGTGCACCACAGCGAGCGCGTTGCCTCGGGTGAGCTCGCCGGTGAAGACGTCGACCTGGGTGAACTTCGGCATGTGCCCACCCTCGCATCCGCCGGGCGCCGGCGGCGAGCGGGTTTCGCCGTTATGCCATCACGCCTCCCGCACCGCGCCGACCACGGCCCACCGCCCGGACCGCCACCGCGCCACCACGGCCGCCAGCCGGAACACCATGAACAGCGACAAGCCGCTCCAGATCCCGATCAACCCCCAGCCCAGCGCCAGCGACAGCCAGATCAGCGGCAGGAAGCCGAGCCCGGCACTGACGAGCGTGGCGGTGCGGAGGAAGGCGGCATCGCCCGCACCGAGGAGAACACCGTCGAGCGCGAACACCACGCCCGCGATCGGTTGCAGCGCCACGAAGAACCACCAGGCGTGCGGGATTTCGCCGAGCACTCCCGGATCGGACGTGAACGCGTGCGGCAGGACGCTCCACAACGCCGCGAACAGCACGCCGAGGAAACAGCCGAAAACCAGGCCGTATCCGGTGATCTGCGTGGCCACTCCGCGTGCCTGCCGCGCCGCTCCGGCACCGAGCGCCGCGCCGACGAGCGACTGCGCGGCGATCGCGACCGAATCGAGCACCAGGGACAGGAACGTCCAGAGCTGCAGGACCACCTGGTGCGCCCCGACCGCCTCGGTCGAAGTGCGCGCGGCCACCGCGGCGGCCGACACGAAGCACGCCTGGAACGCGAAACTGCGCAGCACCAGGTCGCGGCCGAGACCCAGCTGCGCCCGCATCACCGGGAAATCCGGCCGCAACGGCGCCTTTTCCCGTACCAGCGCCGCGACGAACATCGACGCGGACACGACCTGTGCGACGACGTTCGCGATCGCCGACCCCTCCAGCCCGAGACCGGCGGCGTACACCAGCACCGGGCACAGGACGGCGGAGATTCCGTTGCCCGCCAGCACATAGCGCAGCGGACGGGTGGCGTCCTGCACGCCGCGCATCCAGCCGTTGCCCGCCATCGTGATGAGGATCAGCGGCGCGCCGAACAACGCGATCCGCAGCCACGACACGGCCGCCGCGGCGATCTCGTCGCTGCCCGAGAGCGCGCGGGCGATCGGCCCGGCCAGCAACTGCCCCGCCGCCAGCAGCACCAGCCCAACCAGCACGCCCAGCCAGGTGGCCTGCACGCCTTCGCTGACCGCGTCGGCGCGCCTGCCCGCGCCGTGCAGCCGCGCGGTGCGCGAGGTGGTGCCGTAGGACAGGAAGGTGAGCTGCGTGGAGACCTGCGACAACACCACGCCGCCCAGCGCGAGGCCGGCGAGCGGCAACGCCCCGAGATGGCCGACGACGGCGGTGTCGACCAGCACGTAGAGCGGCTCGGCGGCGAGCACGCCGAGCGCGGGCACGGCGAGGCCGAACACTCGGCGGGGCGGGATGCGGTCACCGCTTACGGCGGTGGTCGTGGCGTTTTCGGACACGGGAATGAGAGTAGCCACCGGGACCGACAATTCCGGCGGCCCGGACCGCGAGGACAGCCGGAGGCGAGCGATCGGGGTACGGGATTCGCTTATGCGGCAAGGGAAGCAGGCTGATCTTGAGAGGCGGAAGTCCACTGTGGCGTGATCCGGCACGGGCGGCCAGCCAGCCGCGGGCGGCCTCGGGCGGACACCGGATCGGACAGCAAGCCCAGCGGCGGCCGGGCAGCGAGATCTTCGCGCCGCACCTCGTGCGGTACGATCGAAGTGGAGACAATCTCCACTTGCCGACGGGAGGGCCGCGCATGACCGCGGGCAAGCCGCTGCGGGCCGACGCCCAGCGCAACCGCGACCTCCTGGTCGCCAAGGCACGGGAGATCTTCGACGCCGGCGAATTCTTCGACCTGCGCTTCGACGACTTCGCCAGCCTGGCCGGAGTGGGCACCGGCACGCTGTACCGCCACTTCCCCACCCGGGAGGCGCTGGCCGAGGCGGTCTACCACGGGGAAGTCGCCGCGCTGTGCGATCGCGCCCGCCAGCTGCGGGCCACGCTGCCCCCGGCGGAGGCGCTGGCGACCTTCCTGCGCGGCATGGTCGACCACATCGACGCCCACGAGGGCCTGGCCCGGACGCTGGCCACGCTGATGGCCGAACGCTCGAACGCCCTCGCCGGAGGCAGCCAAGCGCTTGAGCAGGCGGTCACCGACCTGGTGGCCGCCGCGGCAGAGGACGGCACCGTTCGCGACGACGTGGACGCCGGTGCCGTGCTGATGGCGCTGCACGGCATCGGCGCGGCCCATGACCGTCCTCGTTGGCGGGCCGAGGCCGACGATCTCATCACCCTCGTGCTGGACGGGCTGCGTCGGCCGGTGTGACCAGGCGCGAAGGCTCCGGTCAGCAGCACGGCGGCGATGCGGCCCCGGCGATCACGCGGGCGCACCGGCGAAGCTTCCGGACGCGGCTTCGCCAATCCCGCCAATCCCGCCGCTCCCGCCGAACTCCGCCCAAGTCCCGCGCTCATCCGCCGGGACCGGGCCGCGCACCGCCCGGCCCGGTCAGGAAGCCCGCAACAGCGGCGCCCTCCCCAGCGCCTCCCGCAGCCGGTCCAGCACCTCCTCCGCCGGACCCTCCGCCGTGCATCCCGCCGCCATCCGGTGGCCTCCCCCGCCGAACTCCGCGGCGGCCGCGGACACGTCGATGTCGCCGGCCGAGCGCAGCGAGACCGTCCACACTGGACCGGGCCCGGCTTCCTTCAGCACCGCTGCGACGCCGGCCTCCCGGGTAGCGCGCACCACGTCGATCACCGACTCCACCTCTTCGAGCCGCACCGTCGCCGCGGCGGCCGCGCGCACTACCGTGTGGACGAAGCCGAATCCTTGCGCCCCTTCGGGTTCCAGACGGGCCTCCGACAGGACCGTCGACAGCATCGGCAGCCACGCGAACGGGTGGTCGTCGACGATTCGGCGGGCCACCTCGCCCGGGTCGGCTCCGGCTTCCAGGAGGCGGGCGGCGATCCGGTGCGNCCCGCCGGAAGCCGCTGGTATCGGTGACCACCCCGGCGTACAGGCAGCGCGCGGCGGCCGCGTCCAGTTCGGCCCCCATCGCCTCGACGATCCGCGTGACCAGGATCGCCGTCGCTTCGGCGGTGTCGTCCACGACGTGGTGGGTGCCGTAGCGGGCGTTGGTCGCGTGGTGATCGACGACCAGGACCGAACCGCCCGCGTCGCGGACCGCGGCGACCCGCGGGGCGAGCCTGCCCAGGCGGGCCAGGGCCGGGGTGTCCAGCGCGACCAGCAGGCCGTCCGCCGGAGGGAGGGCGTCGACGGGAGTGATCAGGCCGTCGACGTCGAGCCAGGCCAGTGTTTCGGGGGCCTCGTCCGGCTCGCCGAAGGCGACTCGCACGCGCGCGCCGCGGCGATGCAGCACGTGGCCGAGGGCCAGCGCGCTGCCGAGGGCGTCCGCGTCGGGGCGGACGTGTCCGAGCAGCGTCACGTCGGTGGCCCGGGCCAGCACTGCGGCGGCGGCCTCGATGTCCTGTACCAGGGAAGCTGTCACAAAGTGTCACGCTACGCTCTGCGGGATGCCTGAGTACGTGATCCTCGTTCTGCCTTCCGCCAACCGCGTGTACGCCGCCTCGTCGCCGGCGCTGCTGCGCGCCGAACTGGCGGCCTTCGGCACCGCTCTTTCCGCCGAGGTGTCGGCGATCGAAGAGATCGAACTCGGCGGGGTCGGGTACGTGAAATTCGCCTGCGCGGCCCCGCTCGGCGAGCGCGACCTGGCGTTGCTGTCGAACCTGTCCTCGCTGTACGCCCTGTTCGAACTGGGCGACGGCGTGCTGCGGCCGGTCGCCGTGCATCCGCTGGCGAAGGCGGACTCCGACCTGCTGACCATCCAGAAGTACCCGGGCAAGACCAACGAGCAGTTCACGAAACTGCTGCTCAATCTCACCCTGCTGGCGACCTCGCGGCCCGCGGACTGGCCGGACCGCGAACTGCACGTGCTCGACCCGCTGTGCGGCCGCGGGACGACGCTGAACCAGGCCGTGATGTACGGCTTCGACGCCACTGGCCTCGACGTCGACGCGCGCGATTTCGAGGCGTACGAACAGTTCGTGAAGACGTGGCTGCGCACGAAGCGGGTGAAACACACCGCGGAGTCCGGGCAGCTGCGCCGCAACAAGGTCCGCCTCGGCCGCCGGCTGGACATCGAGTACGCGTTCGACAAGGACGACTACAAGGCAGGCCGCACCCGGCGGCTCAGCTACCTGAACGCGGACACCCTGACCACCGACGAGGTCCTCCGCCCGGCGTCGGCGGACCTGATCGTGACCGACGCGCCGTACGGCGTGCAGCATGGCAGCCACCGCGAAACCGGTCTGGCCCGCAGCCCGCGCGACCTCCTCGCCGCGGCGATCCCGGTGTGGAACCGGGTGCTGCGGCCGGGCGGGGCGCTCGGGATCTCGTGGAACACGCATGTGCTGCCGCGGGAGGACCTGGTGGCGGTCCTGGAACGGGCGGGGCTGGCGGTGCGGTCGGGCGGGCCGTACGAGGAGCTGGCGCACCGGGTGGACCAGGCGATCGTGCGGGATCTCGTGGTGGCGGGAAAACCGGCCTGAATCGATCGCGGAATAGCGTTACCGCGCGCAAGAATTGTTCACCGAAATGAGTGAACGAGGATTCGGCGCGAGCGAATTTCGCCGCTCATTGAACCCCCGGAGCTGACCGTTCACCGAAAGCACGGGACGGGAGTGGCGCGGCCGCGGCCAGGTCCGGCAGGCTCGGGCGAGAGATGGACACCACAGCGCACCCCACCCCGGCCCCGCTCTCCATACCCACGGCCGACCTGGCGACCCGCACTCCGGATCAGCTCGGAATCTTTCCCTTGAGCGACGACGGCCGGCACGGCCGCACGGTGCCGGAAACGACGATCTACTTCCCGCGCAAACACGACGCGGAGCTGGAACCCGTCATCGCGGCGGCCGCGGGCGGGACGAGCCGGATGGCCATCCTGGTCGGCGATCCGGCGACGGGGAAGAAACGTGCGTTGTGGGAGGCGATCCGCGCGAACGACGACGGGTCATTCCTCCTCCGCCACTGGAAGATCTGGCCAGGACTCAGCCCCTGCACGCCGGAAGAGCTGCTGGCGAACGAGAGCGGCCTGTCTCCCCGGACGGTGGTGTGGCTTCCGGCCGCCGAGCGGTGCCTCTTGTCCGGCGACAGCGAACTCGACGACCGGGTCGCCCGCTGTCTGCGCAATCTCCTCGGCGACGAAACCCGCGCCCCCTGCCTGATCCTGATCACCCTGACCCGCGAGAGCTGGAAAACGCTCAACGCGCCGTCCGGCCGGACACCGCCGGGCCTGCACCGTCCCAACGTCCAGCTGCTCCCGCGGCAGGGAACCGTCATCCGGGTGGACGAGTCCTTTACCAAGACCGAACTCGGCAAGGCGCGCGATTCCCCTGAACCGAGGCTGGCCGAAGCAGCGGCGAGCGCACCGGACGGCCGCGTGATCCAGACTCTCGTCGCCGAACCGGAACTTCGCGCACGGTACCGCGACGCGGGCCCGGAATCTCGCGCGCTGCTGGACTTCCTGATCGCGGCACTGCACGCCGGACACGGCCGATGGTTTCCGCGCGACGTCCTGCGTCAGGGCGCGCAAGCTTTTCTCGGAAGCCGCGCGCCCGATTCAGCCGAGTGGTTCGCCGAAGCGTTGAGCGAGGTGACTGAGCAGGTACCCGGCGGGGCCGCGATCCTGATCCGGAAATCCGGCGAGACGGCGGACTCGTACTGCCTCGCCCCCTCGCTCGAGCGGCATTTCGTGACCGGGGCGGCGAAGCTGGTCCTGCCGAACGAGCTGGTGTGGCCGGTGCTGCGCGAGAGAGCAGATCCTGAAAACTGCCGCGCCCTGGCGAAAGAATGCGAAAAACGCCATCTGCTGGAATTGAGCGCTCACTTCTTCTCCAGAGCGGCTGAGAACGGATGCCCGCGCGCACGCGCCGAACTCGCCGCGATGCTGGCCAGGGCCGGCCGGATCGACGACGCGATCAGCCAGTACGAAACAATCGCGCGGACCAGCGTCGATCCGGACCGCGTCGAGGACGCCGTCCGCGAAGGAGCCAGGATACTTTTCGCCGCCAAACGGCCCAAAGACGTCCTCGACTGGCTCGGCCCGCGCGCCGCCGAAGGAAACCGTTCCGCCGAGGTACTGGTCGCGGTAGCGCACACCCAGCTCAAGCGGCCGCGCAAAGCGCTGGCTATTCATCAGCGGCTCGCCGAGAAGGGAGATCTGCATTCGGCGGCGGTCGTGGCCGAGGGCATCGCGTCCCGGGAGGACTCCCCCCGGCAACGGCCTCGCCGGGTCCCGCTGACGCCGAAGGAGCGAGCCGAGGACCGGCAGTGTCGGCAGGCGCAGCTCGACGAAGCGGTCAGCTACCTGAGCGAGCTGGGCGAACGCACCGGGCTCGACCTGCTGCCGATGATCACGGACCTGACGGTCGACGCGGCCGGCCCCGAAGCCGCGGTCAGGATGCTCTCGGCGAAAGCGACCGAGCACGGCCGGCACGACGCCTATCTCCTCGGCGCTCAGGTGCTGGCTTCGGCCGGCCAAGTGGAAGACGCGCTCGACTGGGTCGCGACGGCGCGACAATACAACGTCCCGGGCGCGATGGCCGCCGCGGTGCGGGTGAACCTGAGCACAGATCTGATGACCGCACAGCGACTCGCCCTCGCCTGCGCGGCCGACGGCGATGCCGCACCGTTGATCGCCGTCGGCGACGCCTTCTCCGCCTCGGATCGTCCGCGGAAAGCACTCGACTGCTACTACGAGGCAGCCGAACACGAACCCCGTGCGCTGGGTGCCGCGGCCCTCGCTGCCGCCCGGCACGGTCTGTTCGACGACGCCGCCGGCTGCTACCGGACCGCCCAGCGAGCGGGCGGCGCCCCGGACCCCGCCGAGATCGCCCTGTTGCTCTGCCGCTTCGGGGAGGCCAGGAAAACCTCGGATTCCGAGTATTCCGAGCCGATCGCTCAAGCACTGAAGTGGTATGTCGGCACCGCCCCGCTGGTCGCCGGCGCGCTGGCTCCGGTCGCTCGGTACATCGCAGATGTCTACGCCAAGGACCTGGTCACGGCTTATCGCACGCGCGAGGACGTTTCCTGGAACCACGCGCTGCTCTGGGTCGCCGACGCGCTCGTCGACGCCGACAGCGTCCGCACCGACGGGACCGACCGGGCGACCGTGAGCGGATCCGGCGTGGAACTCGCGTCGTCGACCCTCCTGGTCGTGGCTTCCGGCCTCTACTCCGAAGCAGCCACCGCGGGATCGGTGCTGGCCAGAGAACGGGCTGTGCGCCTCTTGATAAAGCGGCAGAGCTTCGCGGAAGCGGCCCGGCTGCTCGATTCCACGAGCACCTGTCCACCGGCCCGGCTGCCCGGCCTTCGGGCGGAGGCTCTTGCCGGGCTGGGAGACCTGGCCGAAGCGGAGCGGATGATCGAGCAGCAGATCGCGGACGATGATTTCAGCTCCGCAGCGGGCGTCGCCCGTGGCTTTCTCTTGCACGGAAGACTCGACACAGCACCAGAAAACCGCGACAAGGCCCGGAAAAACCGCGACAAAGCGTGGGAACTCGCGGAGCGCGGAGTCCGCGGCGGCGACATCGAATGCCATGTCCTGCTGGCCGATCTCCGCCGCAACGCCGGCCAGCCGGGGAGGGTGCTCGACCTCTACTGCACCGCACTGGCCTACGGTCATCCGCGGGCGCGCAGACGCATCGAACACTACCTCGCGTCCTCGGAAAGCCCGGACTGGAACCACAAACAGTTCCGCAAGTACGGGCTCGATCCGCGTGGGGAAATCGCGGGAGGCTGGTCTGTTCCGGACTCCCGCGAGGCCGGGCGGTGAGGGGGGCGCGGCTCCCGATTCGCCGCCGCCTCCGGACGTTAGCCGTTGCCGGGGCCGCAGCGGCCGGGGCTGTCGCCGTGCTGTGGTTCCTGCTCGGGCCGTTCGCGTCCTGGGTCGGCGGTGCCGACGTCGCACGCCTCGCGGTCGCCGAGCGGGCCGCTGCCCTGAGCGGCATTCGCGGCCAGATAGCCGGCTTTCTCGCCCCGCTCGGCATCAGCGTCCCGGCGTGGGCGGCGGTCCGGAAACTTCTCCTCGACCGCGACAAGCAGGTCACCGATATCTACGCCACGGCGATCGGCCACCTCGGCTCCGAGCGCGCTTCGACGCGAGCAGGCGGGGTCCGGACGTTGGAAAGAATGTACGAGGATTCTCCTCGCGACCGGGCCCGGGTTGTCGAAACGCTTACGGACTTCCTGCGCAGTCACGGCGGAACGGGACAACCGCTCCCGCTGGACGTCAGAGTCGCACTGCGGGCGCTGCGCACTCATCCTCCTCCCCAGGGAGCACGGCTCGATCTCGTCCGCGTGCAACTGCCCGGCGCCGAGCTGAGGCTGACCGACCTTCGTCACGCGAACTTCGCCGCGGCGAAGTTGACCGACGCGGACTTTGCCGAGGCGCGGCTCGACTGCGCCGATTTCACGGGGGCGATCCTGACCTCGGCGGAGCTGGCAGGGGCGAAGTTGCCCACCGCGGCGCTCGATCGGGCCAGCTGCCGTCGGGCGAACCTGCGCGGCGCGGTGCTGACCCGTGCCAGTCTCCGCGGCACCGATCTGACCGAGGCCGTCCTGTCGGACGCCGACCTCAGCAATGCCGACCTGACCGGGGCGATCCTGGCCCGCGCCGACGTATCCGGCGCGGCGTTCGCGCACGCCGTGCTCGTCGGCGTCGACCTCGGATCGGTGCGCGGGCTCAACCGGGACGCGCTTCGGCTGGCCGTCACCGACGCCACCACGAAGCTGCCGCCGGAACCGGCTGCCGGGTAGCGCGCCGGCTCCCGGCGCTCGATCGCTGTCCACACCGGCAAGTAGCCGTGTTACCAATTGCCTACACAACCCCGGCTACCCGAACCGGCGATCCCGCTACGCCAGCCGCGGCCCGAGGAACCGCAGGACCTCCGGCAGGACTCCCCGCCAGTACTCCGAAGTGTGCTCCCCCGGCGTGATCCGCGAGACCTCCGGGCCGGCGCCGGCGATCAGCTTCCGGTTGGCCGCCAGGAACGGATCCCGGTCGCCGCACCACACGCCGAGGCCGCGGGTCGGGAGTTCGTCCGCGTGCCGCAGCGGTTCGGCGGCCGTCCAGTCGTTCTGGGACGCGAAGATGTGCCGGGACCGGGCTTCCGGCCAGGTGCGGAACAGGGCCGCGCTGCAGGTGGCCACCGCCGTCACGTCGCGGCGGTGGCGGGCGAGGTTCAGTGCTCCGAAGCCGCCCATGGAGATGCCGAGAAGTCCGGTCATCGGGCGGAGACCCGACTCGGACAGCCAGCCGGGGAGTTCGTCGGTGAGCATGCGGTGCGGGTCGTCGTCGCCGTCGGGCATCCAGTAGTGGCTGCCGTCGACCGCGGCGACCGCGAACGACGGGATGCCGGACCGGACCGCGGCGGTGAGGGCCGCGGGCAGGCCCAGGTCCAGGAACGTGCGGGCGTTCGACCCGCGGCCGTGCAGTGCGACGCAGACCGGCAGGCCGGTGCTCGGGACGCCGTCGGGCGTCATGAGCACCACGTCGACATCCCGGCCGCGGGCCGCGGAGTGCCTGCGGTGGATCGTGATGGACGCCTTCAGGGACGACGGGCTGGAGGCCGGGGCAGCCGGGGTCGGCGCAGCCACCGGGGCGGAGCGCCCGGTGCAGGCGGAGACGAGCGCCGCGGCACTGCCGAACAGCAGACCGCGTCGCGTGACACCGGGCTTTGACCGCATCGCTTCAGCCGCGCGTCTCCTCTTCTGCTTGCTCCTCGTCCTCTTCGGCACGAGGGGCCTTGTACGGGTCCGCCTCGCCCGCGGGCTGCGCTCCGGTCGCCCGCCGGGCCACCTCGGCGTCCGATTCGCGGGCCTTGGCGAGCAGCTCTTCGATGCGGCGGGCGTCGTCCGGGACGCTGTCCGCGACGAAGGTGAGCGTCGGGGTGTAGCGGACGCCGGTGCCCTGTCCCACCTTCGTGCGCAGGACGCCGCGCGCGGCTTCCAGCGCGGCCGCGGCGCTCGCGAAGTCCGGCTCCGCGTCGAGGCTTTCGCCGAGCACCGTGTAGTACACCGTGGCGTCGTGCAGGTCCGCAGTGACACGGGCGTCGGTGATGGTCACCGCGCCCAGTCGCGGGTCCTTGACGTCGTGTTCGATCGCCGAGGCCACGATCTGCGAGATCCGCTTGGCGAGCTTGCGTGCCCGAGCGGGATCAGCCATGGCTGAGGTCTCCTTCTCCGGATTTCCGGGTGTTCTAGTCGTCCGGGCCGAGCAGCCGGCGGCGCGCCGACAGCAGTTCGACCTCGGGGCGGCCCGCCGCGAACCGCTCGCACGCGTCGAGCACGTCCCGGATGTGCTCGCCGTCGGGGGCGACCGCGGCGACGCCGATGAGCGCGCGCCGGTGCAGGTCCAGATGTCCCGCCTCGGCGACCGAGACGGCGAATCGCTTCCGCAGTTCGGCCACCACCGGCCGCACCACGGATCGTTTCTGCTTCACCGAATGCACGTCGTCGAGCAGCAGGTCGAGCTCCAGGGCTCCGACAAACATAGGCAGCGAAGTTGTGCCGCGAGGGCGGTCCGGGGTGCGCGCCTGGCGCACCCCGGACCGGTCACTCACGCACGGGGCTTCTCCCGCTGTTCGTAGGTCTCGATCACGTCGTCGACCTTGATGTCGCTGTACGAGCCCAGCGTGAGACCGCACTCGTACCCTTCCCGGACCTCGACCACGTCGTCCTTGAACCGGCGCAGCGAGTTGATCGGCAGGTTCTGCGCGACGACGTTGCCGTCGCGCAGGAGGCGGGCCTTGGCGTTGCGCCGGATCTCGCCGGACATGACCAGGCAACCCGCGATCGTGCCGATCTTGGAGGACTTGAAGACGTCCCGGACCTCGGCGCGGCCCAGTTCGACCTCTTCGTACTCCGGCTTGAGCATGCCCTTCAGAGCCTGCTCGATCTCCTCGATCGCCTGGTAGATGACCGTGTAGTAGCGCACGTCGACGCCCTCGCGGGTGGCCCGCTCGGTCGCCTTGCCCTGCGCCCGGACATTGAACCCGAGCACGATCGCGTCGGACGCGGTCGCCAGGTCGATGTCCGATTCGGTCACGCCGCCGACGCCGCGGTGCACCACGTTCAGCTCGACGTCTTCGCCGACGTCCAGCTGCAGCAGCGCCGCTTCGAGCGCTTCGACGGTACCCGAGTTGTCGCCCTTGATGATCAGGTTGAGGCTGCTCGTCTCCTTCAGGGCGGAGTCGAGGTCCTCAAGGCTGACCCGCTTGCGGCGCGACGCGTTGAGCGCGTTGCGGGTGCGCGCGGAGCGGCGCTCGGCGATCTGCCGGGCGACGCGGTCCTCGTCGACCACCAGGAAGGTGTCGCCCGCTCCCGGCACCGAGGTGAACCCGATGACCTGGACCGGACGCGAGGGCAGCGCCTCGGTGACGTCCTCGTTGTGCTCGTCGACCATCCGGCGGACGCGGCCGTAGGCGTCGCCCGCCACGACCGAGTCGCCGACGCGCAGCGTGCCGCGCTGGACCAGGACGGTGGCCACCGGGCCGCGGCCGCGGTCGAGGTGCGCCTCGATCGCGACGCCCTGTGCCTCCATGTCCGGGTTGGCCCGGAGGTCCAGGGCCGCGTCCGCGGTCAGCAGGATCGCCTCGAGAAGCCCGTCGATGTTGATGTTCTCCCGCGCGGAGATCTCGACGAACATCGTGTCGCCGCCGTATTCCTCGGCGATGAGGTTGTACTCGGTGAGCTGCTGCCGGATCTTGTCCGGGTTCGCGCCCTCCTTGTCGATCTTGTTGATCGCGACCACGATCGGGGCCTTCGCGGCCTGCGCGTGGTTGATCGCCTCCACCGTCTGCGGCATGACGCCGTCGTCGGCCGCCACCACGATCACCGCGATGTCGGTCGAGTTCGCGCCTCGGGCACGCATGGCGGTGAACGCCTCGTGACCCGGGGTGTCGATGAAGGTGATCAGCCGCGGCACGCCTTCGAGCTCGGTCTCGATCTGGTAGGCGCCGATGTGCTGGGTGATCCCGCCGGCCTCGCTCTCGCGGACCTTCGTCTTGCGGATCGTGTCCAGCAACCGGGTTTTACCGTGGTCGACGTGACCCATGATGGTGACGACCGGCGGACGGACCTGCAGGTCCTCTTCGCCGCCCTCGTCCTCGCCGTAGGTGATGTCGAAGGTTTCCAGCAGCTCGCGGTCCTCCTCCTCGGGGGAGACGACCTGGACGACGTAGTTCATCTCGCCGCCGAGCAGCTCGAGGATGTCGTCCGACACCGACTGCGTCGCGGTGACCATCTCGCCGAGGTGGAACAGCACCTGCACCAGCGAGGCCGGGTTGGCGTCGATCTTCTCGGCGAAGTCGGTCAGCGAAGCGCCGCGCGGCAGCCGGATCGTCTCGCCGCTGCCCTTGGGCAGGCGGACGCCGCCGACGCTGGGCGCCTGCATGTTGTCCATGTACTCCTGGCGCTTCTGCCGCTTCGACTTGCGGCCCTTGCGCGAGGGCCCGCCGGGACGGCCGAAGGCGCCGGCCGTGCCGCCGCGGCCACCGGGGCCGCCGCGACCGCCGCCGCCGCGGAAACCGCCGCCGCCGGCCGGGGCGCCACCGCCGCCGCCAGGACGGAAGCCGCCACCGCCGCCACCGCCGCCAGGACGGAAGCCGCCGCCACCGCCGCCGCCACCGGGGCCGCCGCGGAAACCGCCGCCACCGCCGCCGGGACGACCGCCGCCGCCACCGGGACGACCGCCGCCGCCACCAGGACCGCCGCGGCCGCCTGCCGGTCCGGCCGGACGGGCGCGGCCCGGCATCATGCCGGGGTTCGGGCGCGGAGGCATGTTGCCCGGGCTCGGCCGGTTGCCGCCGCCCGGCCCGCCGGGACGCGGCGGACGCTCTCCGCCGCCCTGGCCGCCGCCCGGACGCGGGGGACGGTTGTCGCCGCCCTGGCCGGGGCCGGGGCGCTGGGCGGGCGGACGCGGGGCCGGGGAACCGGACCCGACGCCGAACGGGTTGTTGCCGACCCGCGGGGTGCGCGGACCGGGCTTCGGGCCGCCGGGCTTGGGGCCCTGCGGCTTGGGCGGCACGACCGAACCGGCGGACGACGAGTCCTGCTGCTTCGGGGCCGGCGTCGGCGCGGCGGGCTCGGCCTTGGCGGCCGGGACCTCCTGCGCCGGGGCCGGCTGGGCCGGGGCGGGCGGACGCGGACCGGGACGCGGGCCGCCGGGCTTCGGGCCCGGGGACGCCGGCCTGGCGGTCTGCTGCGGGGTCGGCTTCGCGGCCGGGGCCTGCTGCGCGGGAGCCGGCTGGGCCGGAGCCTGCGGAGCCGGGCTCTGCTGCTGGGCGGGCGGCTTCGGAGCCGCCGGAGCCGGCCGAGGTCCCGGAGTGGGACCGGGCTTCTTCCCGCCCTTGGCGGGGTAGGCGTCGCGGAGCCGGCGGGCGACGGGCGCCTCGACGGTGGACGACGCGGACTTCACGAACTCGCCCTGCTCCTTCAGCTTGGCGAGAACTTCTTTGCTGGTGATGCCGAGCTCCTTAGCGAGCTCGTGTACACGGGCCTTGCCTGGCACAGCTCTCCTCATCTAGGGGAGGCCAGGCGGGGACCCGCTGACCTCGTCCTTATCGTCGCGCGTTCATGGCTTCAGCTTCACGGCTGACTCATGACGGGTCGACCTGCTTCCTTGTTTCTCGCGACCCCGGGGTTGTCCCGGAATCGTTGTCCGCGGCGAACGCAGTGTGGTCGCGCAGCCCCGCGGTCTCGAGCGCGCCCTGGGCCCGAAGAGCCCGGGGGAACGCCCGCTTCCGCTCGGCTTTGGCCAGGCAGCCCGGCCCCGGGTGCAGCCACGCACCCCGGCCCGGCAGCCGCCGACGTTCGTCGACGACCAGCCGCCCGTCCGCCGCGACCACGCGCAGCAGTTCGCCGGTCAAGTCCCGTTTCCGGCAGCCGACACACGTGCGCACCGGCGACTGCCGGTGACGCTGGAGGTCGGGGGTGTCCCCAGTAGCCCTTCGCGGGTCTTGAACCGTTGTCGAGTCTAGCGCCTGCACCTTCAGTCGGCCGAACCGGTTGCCGCGGCGGGCCGCGCCTGGCCGGCGTGGTCTTGCTCACCCTCGGCGGGACCGGCCGGCTCGGCGGGGGCCGCGTCGCTGCGGATGTCGATCCGCCAGCCGGTGAGCCGGGCGGCGAGGCGGGCGTTCTGGCCCTCCTTGCCGATCGCCAGCGACAGCTGGAAGTCCGGCACCACGACCCTCGCCGTCTTGGCGCGCTCGTCCACGACACGTACCGAGACAACCTTCGCCGGCGACAATGCATTCCCGACGAACTTGGCCGGGTCGTCGGACCAGTCGATGATGTCGATCTTTTCGCCGGCCAGCTCGCTCATCACGTTGCGCACGCGCGCGCCCATCGGGCCGATGCAGGCGCCCTTGGCGTTGACGCCCGGGATGGTCGAGCGCACGGCGATCTTCGACCGGTGCCCCGGTTCGCGGGCGACCGCGGCGATCTCGACAGTGCCGTCGGCGATCTCCGGGACCTCCAGCGCGAACAGCTTGCGCACCAGGTTCGGGTGCGAGCGCGACAGCATGATCTGCGGGCCGCGGTTGCTGCGCGACACCCCGAACACGAACGCCTTGATCCGGGTGCCGTGCTCGTAGGACTCCCCCGCGACCTGCTCGGCCTGCGGCAGCACGCCCTCGGTGTCGCCGACCTGGATCACGACCATGCCGCGGGCGTTGGCGCGCGCGTCGCGCTGCACCACCCCGGCCACGATCTCGCCCTCCTTGGCGGAGAACTCGCCGTAGGTCTTCTCGTGCTCGGCGTCGCGCAGCCGCTGCAGGATGACCTGGCGCGCGGTGGTGGCGGCGATCCGGCCGAAGCCCTCGGGCGTGTCGTCCCACTCCTCGTCGACCTCGCCCTCGGGCGTGAGGGTGTGCGCGAGGACGCGGACGAGGCCGGTCTTGCGGTCGATGTCGATGCGAGCGTGCGGCTGGTGGCCCTCGGTGTGCTTGTACGCGGTGAGCAGCGCGGTCTCGATGGCCTCGATGACCGTGTCGAAGGGGATGTCCTTGTCCCGTTCGATCGCCCGCAGCGCGGCGATGTCCACGTTCACTTCGACTCCTCCTTCTTGTCCTTGTCGTCCTCGCCGGCGCTGTCGTCCGTCAGGGCTTTGAGGTCTTCGGCGGGCGGTTGCTTGAATTCGACTTCCACCACGGCCTTCGCGACGGATTGGTAGTGCACGTCCTTGATCCGGCCGTCGGCGAGCACGCGCACGCTCTTCTCGCCGGCGTGCCCGACGCGGCCGAGGTAGGCGGAGCCTTCGACGGGCGTGATCTTGACGAGGCGGAACCGGGCGCGCCGCCAGTGCCGCCGCTGGGTGAGCGGCCGGTCGAGGCCCGGCGAGGTGACCTCGAGCGTGTACGCGCTCGCCAGCACGTGCTCGTTCTCGTCGAGTGCGGCCGAGACGGTGCGGCTGACCTCGGCGACCTCGTCCAGCCCGACGCCGTCGTCGGAGTCGACGACCACCTTCACCAGCTGTCGCCTTCCGGCTTGCTGCACCTCGAGCGAGTCGAGGTCGAAACCCGCGGTCGTGACGGCTTCGGCCACGATCGGCTCCAGCCGGCTGGCGAGTTCGTTGGGCACGTGGAGCACTCCTGTTCGGCCTGTTGGTCGGTGAAGGTCAAGCTTATCCTGCGCCCCCGCGAAGACGCGCGAGCGGCGGCGCACCCGGGGGGCCTGGCAGGATGGGCCGACGTGACCGCAGACCTCTCCCGGCGCGCCGTGCTGCGTCTGGGCGCACTGAGCGCCACTGTCGCCGCGGCTGTGCCGCTCGCCGCCTGCTCCGGCGGCTACGACGACGCCCCCGATCCACTGGCCCCGCTGCTGGCGGCGGCCGAGGCGGACGCCGCCGCGGCCAGGAAGCTGCCCGCCGGCGGCGACGCGGCCGGCCAGGTCGCCGACGCCCGAACCGCGCAGGCGACCGCGCTGAAGGCTGAAGTGGACCGGCTGAACCGGCCCAAGCAGGCGGCGGAGGTCCCGGCCGCGCCCGCCGGCCTCGCCGGGTTCAAGGACCGGCTCGCCGCCGCGCGCAAGCAGGCCGAGGACCTGGTGCCCGCGCTGCCGGCGTACCGGGCCGGGCTCGTCGCGTCGGTGGCCGCCGGGTGCGCCGGGCTGCAGCGGGTCGCGCCGGAACTCGGTCCGGGGGCCGACGCGAAGGCCGCCGCCGCGCCGTCGCCGGTGCCGACGGAAGCGGTGGATTCGCTGCAGAAAGCGCTGGCGGCCGAGCACGCGTCGCTGTGGGTGTACGGGCTNGTACGGGCTGGTGACGGCGTTCCTGCCGGGCGATTTCGGGGACGCGGTGAAGGCTGGGCGCGCCGAGCACACCGCGCGGCGCGATGCGGTGACGCAGATGATCACTTCGGCCTCGGCGACACCGGTTGCGCCGGAAGCTGCGTACGTGCCGCCTAAGCCGGTTACGGACACGGCTTCGGCTGCTGCGCTGGTGGCGAACGCGGAGGCGGATACGGCGGCGGCTTGGCTGGCCGTGCTTACGCATACCGACGATTCGGGGTTGCGCGGGATGGCGTTGCAGGCGTTGATCGCGGCGGCGCGGCGCGGGATGCCTTGGCGGCAGGAAGCCGGGCAGAAGCCAGCTGCGGTGGCGTTGCCTGGGCAGGCGGCTTAGGGACCTCGTGAGTGCGTATCGCGGTTCTCACCGGGATACGCGCTCACGAGGCCGCGAGCCCGCGCGGGCCGGACGAACCCGGCCCGCGCGTTCTCAGCGGAGCTTCCCGGACAGCTTCAGCGCGTTCTTCGCGATCCGGTTGAGCAGCTGCTTGTCATGGTGGCCGTAGTAGAAGTCGGTCAGCACGATGGTCACCTCGGGGCCGCTGGCCTTCGACTCGTACTCCGCCTCGTCGCCGCTCAGTTTCGGGGCGTCGGTGTCGTGGAAGGTGCCGTCGCGGACGAGGTCGCTCACGTTGCCGGTGCCGTCCCGGTCGGTGAGCTGTTTCAGCTCGGTCGCCTTCGCCGCGTCCGGCATCGTCACCAGCACGACCGACACCAGCGCCTTCGCGTCCCCGGACTGCACCGTGTACAGCGCCCGCGCCAAGGAGGTGCACTGGTTGTCCTGGAAGAACTTCTTGGCGCCCGAGTAGGCGTTGGCGGCGCAGTCGGTCGCTTTGACCGGGCCTTCGGCCAGTTTGTAGTCGAAGGCGGGCTTCGCCGTGGTCGCCGGGGATTCGGCGACCGGCTCGTCCGGCGTGCTGTCGTGCCGGATCAGGTACCAGACGAGCCCGGCCACGACGGCGATCGCCACGAGCCCGGCGCCGCGCAGCAGCAGGGCGCGGTTGCGCGACGGCCCGGGCGGCGGACCCGGCTGTCCGGGCACGGCCGGGATCGGGGCCGTGTCCGAGGGACCGGGGGTGAAGTGCGGATGGGACACGCGAACACCGTAGTTCACCGCCTCCGCGGGTTTCAGCCAGACGCCGCGCCCAAGGCGTCCAGAACGCGTTCGACGTCGTCAGGGCCGTTGTAGAGATGGAAACCGACCCGTACCCGCCCGTTGCGGACGCCCGCGACGATCCCGGCTTCGGCGATCCGCGCCGGATCGGCTTCCAGTGCCACGATCGCGCTCCCCCGCGGCTCCAGTCCGGCCGCGGTGCGCAGGGAATCGGCAAGACCGGCGTTGTGTTCGCGCACCGCGGCGAGGTCCAGTGACGCGAAGTAGTCGAACGCTTCCGCTGCGCCAACGTGCGACAGCCACACCGGCGAAAGGTCGAACGCGCGCGCGTTTCCGGCCAGGCGCAGTGGCATGCCGTATACCGAGGACCACGGATCGTCGCCGGCGTACCAGTTCGCGGCGACCGCGCGGGTCCGTTCCCGCGCCCGCGGATGCACCGCCAGCCAGGCGCAGCCGCGCGGCGAGAACAGCCATTTGTAGCCCGCGCAGACGATCCAGTCCGCCCATGCCACCTCCAGCGGCAGCCAGCCCGCGGCTTGCGTGACGTCGATCAGGACCGGCACGCCCGCGGCTTCGGAGGCGGCCCGCAGCGCGGCGGTGTCGAGGAGCGCGCCGTCGGCGGACTGCGCGAGGCTGACCGCGACGAGGTCGTGGCCTTCGACGTGCTGCGCCAGCTTGGCCAGCGGCGCTTCGGTGACGTTCGCCCGCTGCGCGAACGGGAACGTGACGCTGGTGAATTCGTTCTCGGCGACCAGAACGCGGGCGTCCGGGGCCAGCCCGGCGGCGACGTTCGCCGTCAGCTGCGACACCGACGCGCCGATCGCCACCCGCTCCGCCGGGACCCCGGCGAGCCGGGCGAATCCGCCGCGGGAGCGGGCTACCGTCTCGTCGAAGTCCGACGGGGTGTTCTTGCCGGTGCGCCACCGGCCGACCGCGGCTTCCACCGCTTCGGCGACCGGCGCCGGCGGGATCCCGATGCTGGGGGTGTTGAGGTATCCGGCGGGGACGGCGAAGTCGGTGTTTCCTCCGAAGATCATGTCGTCCAGGTTACGGGAGCAATGCCGTGACATCCCCGTACGAAGGCGGCTTCATCGGCAGCTCCGCCCCTTCCCGGACTGAGTCCACTGTGGATAAAGCGGCGGAAAGTGCCACGCGGTAAGGCGTCGAGCCGAGACTGACCCTCGCCACGCCCAACGAAGCCAATTCGGAGAAAGTGGTTTTCCCTGGCAGGTGCAGGAGGTTCACCGGCACTTCCACCGCTTCGGCCAGCTCCGCCACGTCCGCCGGCTCGTGCAGGCCGGGGACGAAGACGCAGTCCGCGCCGGCGTCGGCGTACGCGCGGGCCCGGGTGATGGCGTCCGCGACCGGGCCGGTGCCGAGCCAATGGGTGTCGGTGCGGGCGTTGAGGAACATGCCCGGGACGCGTTCGCGCACCTTGGCCAGCAGCGCGGTCTGGACGACGGCCGGGGCGAGGACGTCGGCTCGGCCGTCTTCCAGGTTGATCCCGGCGACTCCCGCATCGGCGAGTTCCGCGACGAGGTCAGCTACTGCCCCGGGGTCGGCGCTGAAGCCGTCGGCGAGGTCGACGCTGACCAGGATGTCCAGCGGTGCCAGCGATTTCGCCAGTGCGACGGTCGCGGCGCGGGACTCCGGGGCGCCGTCGGCGAGCCCGGCGGCGGCCGAGACGCCGAGGCTGGTCGTGCCGACTGCCGGATGGCCCGCGCCCGCGAGCGCGGCGGCGAAGCCGAACTCCCAGGCATTCGGCAGCAACAGCGGACGGCCCGGGACGTGCAGAGCGGCGAAGGAGGTCATGTCCGCCACGGTAGAACGGCCACGCTTCGGCGGCGGCCGAACTGTCGCCTCAGCCCCTCGGCTGAGGCGGCAGCTCAGCCTCCGGAACCGCCGGAGAACGCCGCGATCCGCGCCGCGCGCCGGCCCGCTACGGCCTTGCGCAGTGCGGGAAGCACCGGTCCGGCGAGCTTCTCCAGTTCCTTCAGCCGGTCGACGTGGTGACGTGCGTCCGAGCGGGACATCCCGGCTCCGGACGCCGCGGCCAGGGAGGCCAATGCCGCGGCCGAGGCGTCTACTTCGGACAGCGGGGCGGTCAGGGCGTGGTCGAGTCGCGCGTGTGCGTCGCGTACTCGCGTCGGATCGGAAGGGACCACAACCTTGCGGTGCAAGATCGAGCTGCTGCCTTCCTCCAGCAGCCCCGCCGCAGAGAGTTGCGTTTCCAGCGACTGCAGCGTGTCGTTCTTGCCCCGGCGCAGCAGCGCCCGCCAGGACGCCGGGCTGCGCGTGCGGAGGTCGGCGAGCAGATCGTCGAGCAGGAGGTCGCCGGTCGGGGCGGCGCCGGTCGGTTCGGCGTGGCCGCGCTGGTCGCGGAGGTTGCCGCGCAGCACCAGGTCGGTCACCGCGGCCGCGCGGACCAGCAGGGCCGCTCGGGGGCGGCGGGAGACCGGGCCGCCGTCGGGGTCGCAGGCGAGGAAATACGCTCGCGCGGGCAAGGAGTCGCTCATTGTTTCTTCACCTCTGGCCAGATTGTTTCCCAGGACTGCTTTCGCCCGGTGTACAGCCACATCAGCCCGGGCACCACTTCAGTCACCGAAGAGAAGTACGGGCGCAGCAAAGCCGGATCGAAGCCCGCGAAAAGCACGTTGCGCGCGGAGTCCGGCGGCCGGTCGAAGTACCAGTATCCTCGGTGTCCACTGTAGACAGTGTTGATCCCGTACCGCGGTCCGTAGTATTCCACGGCCGCGGCGAACGGGTAGATTTCCCCGTATACGGCGGTTTCCCGGCGCACCGGATCGGGCAGCGACTGATACGTCCGCCCGACCCCGTCCGCCAGCCGCTGTTGTGCGGTCTCCCCGGCCGCGAACACGGTGCCGAGCGGAAAAGGCCCGAACGACGCGGCTTTCATCGACGCGGGCCACACCGGCAGCCCGGCAATGGTGACCGCGGCCGAAAGCACGAACGCGATTCCGGCCGGGATCTTCCACCACCGCGGCAGACGCCGTCGCGAAAGCTCCGTCGCGGCGACGGCGAACGGCAGCGAATACAGGCTCAGCAAATAGTACGAGCGGCCGTGCGTCCCGATGATCACCGCCACGACCAGCAGCAACGCCACCGCGAGGTACCGGTAGGGCACCAGGTCCGGCGAACGGAACAGCCGCCACATTCCGTAGAGCAGGGCCAGCACGCCGATTCCCATTCCCGCACCGAGCAAACCGTCGCGGGCGAAAGCGAGGTAGCCGGGGAATTCGGCCGCGACGACTTCGCCCATCCGGGTGTAAGCCCAGCCGTGCGTGGCTTGCCAGAGGAACGTCGGCAGGGTGGCCACGACGGCGATCAGCGCGCCCAGCCACAGTTTCGGCCGGGACGCCAGCTCGCGCGGACCGAAGACGAGCGCGGACACCAGCACCGCGCCCCACAGCGCGGGAATCAGGAACTTCGTCTGCAGCGACACCGCGGTGACCGCCCCGGCCCACACGAGCAGGCCGTCGCGCCGGGTCCGGGTCCAGCGCACGAGGAGGAACACCACGAGCGTCCAGAAGAACGGGTCCAGCGCGTAGGTGGCGACCCAGTGGCTGATGATCATCAGCCCGGAAGTCGCGTACGCCCCGGCCGCCATCGCCTGCGCTCCGCGGCCGCCGCCGAGTTCGCGGGCGGTCAGCGCGGTCACGATCGCCCCGGTGCCGGCCGCGAGCGCCATCGGCAGCCGCACCGCGACCAGCGAACCGGGGAACCACTGGTCGAGCGTGCCGGCCAGCAGCGGGACGAGCGGCGGCTGGTCGAAATACCCCCAGGCCAGGTGATCTCGACCGGCCACGAGGAAGTACAGCTCGTCGAAGCCGTGCGCGTACCGGGTGCTCGTCGCCACCAGCAGCGCGACGGCGGCCGCCGCGACCGCCAGCACCGGCAGCCGGGCGAACCGCGGGATTCCTTCGCTCGTCATGGCGTCGAGTCCACCGCGCCGGCCGGGTGCGGCGTAAGCGTGCCCGGTAGCGGTTCGGGGCGACGAAAGTGGATCGTTTCCGCCCGAGCCGCAACTTTCGGCGGTAGTCCGCCATCCGGGCGGCGCGGATCCGGCGCGGCCGGGCGGCGAGGCGGATACCGTGGCCGGGTGACCAGCACGAGCCGTCCCTGGCCGCGGTCGTCCGACTGGCTCTGGCTGGCCGGCACCGCGCTGGTGTTCGCCTGCCTCGACTTCGGGCTTTTCCTCGCCGCCGGGCCCGCCACCGGCTTCCTCGGGCCGTACGCGACGCTCGTGCTCGAACTCGTCTGCGACGCGTCCCTGCTGCTCCTGGCGCGCTTCCCGAACGGCGTGGCCGGCCTGCTGATCGTGGCCTCGCTGGCGATGCTGGCGTCCGACCTGTTCTCCCCCGGCCTGCTCGTGCCCGTCGACCAGCCCACGCTGATGACCGTCCCCACGATCACCCCGGTCGTGCTCGCCCAATCGGTCCGGCAGGTGGACCGGCGGCGGCTGCTGTGGATCGCCGGAGTCCTGGCGCTGCTGGCGACGCGACCGTGGAATCCGGCCTGGAACACGACGCCGTTCGGGCTGCTGAGCACCGCGCTGCCGGTGGCGGTCGCGCTGTATTTCGAGGCTCGGCGGCAGCTGCTGAGTTCGTTGCGCGACCGGGCCGAGCGCGCGGAACGCGAGCAGCATCTGCTCGCCGAACAGGCGCTGGCGGCCGAGCGCCGACGATTGGCGAGCGAGATGCACGACGTCGTCACGCACCGGCTGAGCCTGATGGTGCTGCACGCGGGCGCGCTCGGCGTGACCTCTCCGGATCCGTCCGTGAAATCGGCCGCCGAGGACATCCGCCGCGAGGGTGCGCATGCCCTGGACGAGTTGCGCGACCTGGTCGGCGTGCTGCGCGACGGCACCGGGGCCGAACCGCCGGTGCCGAATCCGCCGCTGCCCGGCGAAGTGGCGGACCTGGTCGCCGAATCGGTGGCGGTCGGGATCGCGACCGAGCTTTCCGTGACCGGTGACCGGACGTCGGTGTCGCCGACCGTCGCGCGCACCGCGTACCGGGTGGTGCAGGAGGCGCTGACCAACATCCGCAAGCACGCGCCGGGCTGCTCGGCGACAGTTTCGCTGCGTTATCACCCGGGCGGGCTGGACGTGGCCGTCGCCAACACCCGCGGGACCCGGCCGCCGGACGCGGCGCTCGCGGGAAGCGGCTCCGGTGCGGGGCTGAGCGGGCTGCGCCAGCGGGTCGAACTCGTCGGCGGCACCTTCGAAGCGGGTGCGGTGCCCGGCGGCGGGTTCAAGATCGGTGCGATACTGCCCGCCTACGTCCCGACCACGGAAGGTGCTGCCCGGTGATCACGGTCGTGGTGGCCGACGACGAGCCGATGGTGTGCGCACATCTGCGCACGATCCTCGGTTCGGCCGGCGACATCGAGGTAGTCGCGCAGGCGCGGGACGGCGCGGAGGCGGTCGAGGAAGTCGTCCGGCACCGGCCCTCGGTGGTGCTGATGGACCTGCGGATGCCCGGGGTAGACGGGCTCGCCGCGATCGAACGGATCTGCGCCCTGCCGGAACCGCCCGCCGTCGTGGCGTTGACGACGTTCGACGCGGACACCTACGTCATCCGCGCGCTCCGTGCGGGCGCGGCCGGTTTCCTGGTGAAGTCGACGCCGCCGGAGGACCTGATCGGCCTCGTCCGGGTCGCGGCGGACGGGCACACCGTGCTGTCGCCGTCGGCTGCGCGCCGGTTGGTCGCGCTGTCCTCGGACGGCCACCGGCGCGAGGACGAAGCCCGCCGCCGGACCGCCGGGTTGACGGAGCGGGAGCGGGATGTGCTGGCGTGTCTGGGCGAAGGACTGTCCAATGCGGACATCGCCGTCCGGTTGCATCTGGCGGAGGCGACGGTGAAGAGCTACGTGTCGCGGATGCTGGTGAAGCTCGGCTGCACGAACCGGACGCAGGCCGGGCTGCTCGCGCACGAAGCCGGTCTTGTCGGCCGCTAGCCCGGCATCAGCACTCACGACCCCCCGCGCTTCGCCCGCAGATCACTTCAGCAGCGAACCCAGCCGCTGCGCCGAGGCCACCACCAACCGGCCCAGCTCGTCCGGGTCCGGCACCTCGAACAACGACAGCCCGATGCTCGTGCCCGGCGCGTCCCGGCCGGTCGGCACCACCGCGGAGATCCCGGTGATCCCCGGCGCGATCTCCCCGACTGACACCGCGTAACCCCGGCTCCGGGCGCGAGCGATCTCCTCGCGTTCGCCTTCCACCGGCGGCTCCGCCGACAGCAGCGCGAGCCCGGCCGAGCCGCGTCCGATCGGGTCCAGCTGGCCGCTGCGGAACGACACGTGCATCCGCGCCTGCCGCGGTTCCACGATCATCAGCATCCGCACCTGCTCGGCGTTCTCGCGGACCACCAGGTGCGCCGACGCTCGCCCGGCGTCCGAAAGCTCCTCCAGCACCGGGCGCGCGAGCGTGCGCAGGTCCTGTTCCACCGGCTCGGCCAGGCGCACCAGACCGGTGCCGAGCGAGATCCGCTTGAACCGGTCGCGCCGGCAGAGGTGATGCGCCTCCAGCGTGCGCACCAGCCGGTGCGCGACCGTGCGGTGCACGCCGATCCCCTCGGCGATCTCGGTCAGCGTGAGCCCCTGCGGGTGCTCCACCAGCAGCTCCAGCACCTGAAGCCCGTGGCTCAGCGTCTTCGACGTCCCCGATTCGGACACACGACTCCCTTGACGACAGCTTGTCCGGCGACCTACTGTTCCTACATATCGCACGGTGCGTGCGAATATAGCACGTTTGCCGTAACAGGCAACTCCCCGCGGATCGAGGTTCGGACATGAGCGAGGTACCCGTCGAGGACGTGCTGGCGGTGCATCAGCTCTACGGCCGCCAGAGCCACGCCATCGACTCCGGGCAGGCCGCGCGCTGGGCCGGCACGTTCACCCCGGACGGGGAGTTCGTCTCGCCCAGCTACCCGGAGCCCGCCGCGGGCACCGCCGCGCTGACCGCGTTCGCCGAGCGGTTCCACACCGGGTGCGCCGAGTCCGGCGAACGGCTGCGGCACGTGGTGTCCACAGTGGAAGTCCGGTCAGGACAGTCCGGGGACGCCTTGCGAGCGCTGGCCTATCTGCAGATCGTCGGGACGCCGGAAGGCGGCTCCCCGCGACTGCACCGGCTCACCGTGCTGGACGACGAACTCGTGCGCACCACCGGCGGCTGGCGCGTGCGCCGCCGCACCGTGCATCGCGAGCCCTGACCGCTCACTAGACCCCACCACCCACCCACCGTCACCCGAGGAGCCCCCTTGCCCGCCCCGCTGCCCCCTCTCGCCCCCACCGGTCCAGGCCGGGTGCTGCACCAGCCCGCGACCGCGCGCTATCCGGAGATGCCGGGCAAGGTCGCCGTGGTCACCGGCGCGGCCCGCGGCATGGGCGCGCGGTTCGCCGCCGGTCTCGCCACCCGCGGGGTGCACGTCGTGGGCGGCGATCTCGACGCCGCCGCGATGACCGCCACCGCCGACGAACTCGCCGTCGCGCTGGCCGCCGAGTCCGTTGAGGACAAGCCGGGCCGGATCGTCGCGTCCGCCTTGGACGTCACCCGCGCCGAGGACCACGTCGCGCTCGCCCAGCGCGCGATCGACGAGTTCGGCCGCATCGACTTCTGGGTCAACAACGCCGGGATCTTCCCCTACGCCGAGGTTCCCGACATCACCCCGGAGCAGATCCGGTCGACGCTTTCGGTGAACGTCGAGGGTGTGCTGTTCGGCGCGCAGGCCGCGGCCGCGCGGATGGAACCGGGCAGCGCGATCGTCAACATGGCGTCGGTGTCCGCGGTCCGCGTGCGCAAGGGCCGCGCGGCGTACTGCAGCTCGAAGGCCGCGGTCGCGCACCTGACCGAATCGCTCGCGGTGGAACTCGGCGACCAGGGCATCCGGGTCAACGCCATCGCCCCGGGCTACATCGACACCGAGATGACCCGCTGGATCCAGGACGACGCACCCGCGCTGGCGAAGGCGCTCGACGCGGTGCCGCTGCACCGGATCGGCTCGCCGGAAGAGGTGTGCAGCGTGCTGCTGTTCCTGCTTTCGGACAGCTCGCGGTACGTGACCGGGCACAGCCTCGCGGTCGACGGCGGCTCCCGGCATGTCTGACGCCACCGAAACCGTGCGCTACCCGGATGTCGTGCTCGTAACGGGCGCGGCGAACGGGATGGGCGCGGAACACGCCCGCGCGCTCGGCGAACGCGGTGTGCACGTCTGCGTCGCGGATTTCGCCGGTGCGGACGAAATCGCGGACGAGATCCGCGCGGCCGGCGGTGCGGCGACTCCGTACACCATGGACGTTGTCGAGCCGGCACAATGGACTCGCGTGCTCGACCGGATCCGCGCCGAACACGGTTCGCTCGGCGGGCTCGTGAACAACGCCGGGATCTCGCGGCGGCTGGAATTCCAGGACACCACCGCGGAAGTCTGGGACCGCGTGCTCGCGGTGAACCTGTCCGGGCCGTTCCACGGGATGCGCGCGGCCGCGCCGCTGATGCGCGATTCGGGCGGCGGTTCGATCGTGAACATCTCCTCGATCTCCGGCCAGATCGGCTACTTCTCCCCCGCCTACTCGGCGAGCAAATGGGGCTTGACCGGACTGTCGAAGTCCGCCGCGGGCAATTTCGCGAAGTGGCGGATCCGGGTCAACTCCGTCCACCCCGGACTGGTCGGCACCGGGCTGCTGGCCGGCGCGGACGCGTTCGTCAAGTCCGCTGTGGACAGTGTGCCTGCCGGAAGGATGGCCGACCCCAGGGAAATCACCGACACGGTGCTGTTCCTGCTCTCGGACCGGTCCACCTACTTGACCGGAAGCGAGGTCACGGTGGACGGCGGTCTCGTCTCCAACGGTCTCTACCATCGCATTCTCGCCGAAACCGGAGGTGATCTGGGATGAGCGTCGACATGGGCGTCGTGGTGATCGGCGGTGGCGGCGCGGGACTGGCCGCGGCGGTGTCCGCGGCCGAGCACGGTGCCTCGGTGATGCTGTTCGAGTCGGAAAAGGAACTCGGCGGCTCGACCCAGCTGTCCGCGGGCATGCTGACCGCGGCAGGCACGAGCGTGCAGCGCGAACTGGGCATCGAGGACACGCCGGAGCGGTTTTTCCAGCACTACCTCGACCTCAACCAGTGGCAGCTGAAACCCGGGCTGCTCAAGACGTTCTGCCATGCGGCCGGTCCCGCGGTCGAATGGCTGATCGGGCTCGGCGCGGAAATCCCGGCGAAGGTGTCGCACGACGCGCACACCCCGGGCCTGACCCGCGCGGGAGTCGAGGACGTCTGGCGCGGGCACGTGCCGAAGGACCAGGGTTACGGCCTCGTCCAGGTGCTCGACCGCGCGCGTCGCAAGGCCGGTGCCGAAGCGGTGCTGAACACCCGGGTCGAACGGCTGCTCGTGGAGGACGGCCGGGTCGCCGGCGTGGTCGCCGACGGCATCGAGGTCCGCGCGAACTCGGTGATCGTGACCAGCGGCGGGTTCGCGCAGGACCCCGCCTCGCGCTCGCGGTATTACCCGGACGCGGACGCGGCGGGCGAGGATCTGTTCGTCGTCGCCGCGCCCGGCTCCCGAGGCGACCACTTCGCGTTCGGCGAGCAGGTGTCCGCGTCGATCACCGGCGAAGGCTGGGGGCTGCTGCTGCCGACCGCGTATTTCCAGCGCCTGCACCACTGGCAGTCCGGTTTTCCGCCGCGCTCGCGCGTGCTGGTGAACGCGCACGGCCGCCGGTTCATGGACGAGGACGCCTCCTACGCGGTGTCCAGCGGCATCATCTCGGCGCAGGACGGTCCGGTGTGGATGGTCTTCGACGACCGAGCGCGTCGCGACCTCCCCCCGGGCTACGCGCACTGGAACGCCGACCACGTACTGTCCGAAGCGGACGCCGGCCGCACTCTTCGTGCTGCCACGCTGGAAGAACTGGCAGGCAAGATGCACGTTCCCGCCGCCGCCCTCCAGGCCACTGTGGACAGATGGAACTCCCAGCTCCCCACCGGCGAAGACCCGGAGTTCCTGCGGCACGAAACGCTGTCCGCCAAGGGCGCGTCCGAGCCGCCCGCGAAAATCGCCACCGGACCGTTCTTCGCCGCGCGCACGCTGCCCGCCGAACTGGTCTGCACGCACGCCGGGCTGGAGATCGACTCCGGCGCCGCTGTGCTGGACGTCCGCGGCGACCGCGTGCCCGGGCTGTTCGCCGCCGGCGAGGCCGGGGCCGGAGTGCTCGGCTTCCGCTACGTCGGCGGCGGCAACGCGGTCGCCAACGCCGTCACCATGGGCCGCATCGCCGGCCGCTCCGCCGCTGCCTGACCCTCCGACTCGCTGATCCGGGCAACCCGGCCCGGCAGGTAACCGTTACCGCGAAGCCGTCAGGCCGTGGCCGGATCAGCAACGATCGGCACAGTACTGCTCACCGTCGAGGAGAACCCCATGTCCGTCCCCGCCGCAGCCGCCGCCACGGCGGACTCCCCGCTGGCCAGACGAACCGTCCGCAAGGTCGGCGTCCGGGTCATGCCGATCGTCCTGCTGCTCTACATCTTCAACTACATGGACCGGGCCAACATCGGCTACGCCCAGCTCGGCATGGCCAAAGAGCTCACCATCACGGCCGCGACCTTCGGCGTCGCGTCGGCGATCTTCTTCCTCGCCTACGTGGTGTTCGAGGTTCCCAGCAACATGATCATGAAGAAGGTCGGGGCCCGGCTGTGGCTCAGCCGGATCGCGGTCAGCTGGGGCATCGTGACCGTGCTGACCGGGTTCGTCGCGAGCGTGACGCACCTGATCATCGCGCGGATCCTGCTCGGCATCGCCGAAGCGGGCCTGTTCCCCGGGCTGCTGCTGTACCTGACCTTCTGGTTCCGCGGCAAAGAACGCGGCAGGGCCATCGCGACGCTCGCGCTCGCGCAGCCGATCGCGCTGATCCTCGGCAGCCTGTTCGGCGGCTGGATCCTCGACCACGTGCACTGGTTCGGGATGAGCAGCTGGCAGTGGGTGTTCATCCTGCAGGGCGCGCCCGCCGTGCTGATCGGCCTGCTGACCTTCTTCTGCCTGCCGAACAAGCCCGCCGACGCGAAGTTCCTGACCGCCGCGGAAAGCTCCTGGCTGCAGGCCGAGATCGACCGCGAATACGTGCCGGAGGAGAAGGAGACGTTCCTCGGCCAGCTGCGCGCGGTGCGCGAGGGCAAGGTCATGCTGCTGGCGATTTCCAACCTCTTCATCGCCTGCGGCCTGTACGGGCTCACGTTCTTCCTGCCGCTGATCGTGAAGCAGCTCGACCCGAAGTACTCCTCGACCAACATCGGCCTGCTCGGCGCGATCCCGTACGTCGTCGGCGCGGTCGGCATGCTCCTGCTGGCCCGCAACTCCGACCGCACCGGCGAGCGCAAGGGCCACGTGATCGGCACCGTGCTGGTCGCGGCGATCGGGTTCTTCGGCGCGATCCAGTTCAAGACCGTGCCGACGTGGTCGCTGATCAGCCTCTCGCTGGCGGCGATCGGCGTGCTCGGCTACCTCGCGCCGTACTGGGCGATGGCCGCGCGCGTGCTGTCGAAGGAGCACACGGCGGTCGGCCTGGCCGCGATCAACTCGATCGCCGCGCTCGGCGGGTTCTTCGGGCCGTACGCGATCGGGCTCGCGGCGAGCGAGAGCGACGTGACGATCGGGCTGTACTTCCCGATCGGCTGCCTGGTCGTCGCGGCGGTGATGCTGGCGTTCCTGAAAGTGCCGCGCGACGCGGGCGCCCGCCTGTCTCGTCCGGTGAAGTAGTTTCGAGTTTGATTATCCCGGCGGCGCGGGTACCGTGCTGTCCATGCAGGACCCCGCCGCGCCGCCGGACCCGGACTCGCTCGACTTCTGGTCGTTCATCGCGCTGGCCAACCGCAGGCTGGCCGGCGAATTCGGGTTCCGCCACCAGCTGGCGACCGAGGTGCTGCTGACGCTGAACCGGGCGTCGAACCTGGTCACCTACGACCTCGAGGCCGCCGTGCACCGGCCGCGCGGGCGGTCGTGGTCGGCGTTCCGGGTGCTGTTCGTGGTGTGGCTGGCCGGGCCGCTCGAACCGTCGGCGGCCGCGCGGCTCGCCGGGATGAGCCGGGCGGCGGTGTCGAATCTGGCGAAAACCCTGGTCAGCGAGGGTTTGCTGACCAGGACACCGGGCGAGACAGACGGCCGTTCGGTGCGGCTGTCGCTCACCGAGGCCGGGCACGCCGAGATGCTCCAGGTGTTCGAGGCGCAGAACGAACGCGAGGCCGGGTGGGTCGAGGTGCTCACCGAGGCCGAGCAGCGCGTGCTGGTGCTGCTGCTCGACAAGCTCATCTCCGGCCGGGCGGGCTTCGCGACCCGCCGTTGACCCTTCCGCTGTTCTGACTGGTGGACTACGCTGGCCAGAAAGTAGTACATACTTTAATTACTTCGCGCCGAGGAGGCGACCCATGGCCTACTACCGCAGCGCGGGCAGCATCCCGCCTAAGCGGCACACCCAGCACCGCACGCCCGAAGGCGGGCTCTATTCCGAGGAGCTGATGGGCGAGGAGGGCTTCTCGTCGGACTCGTCGCTGCTGTATCACCGCGGCATCCCGTCCGCGATCGTCGACGCGACGCCGTGGGAACTGCCGGACCAGACGCTCACCGAGAACCGGCCGCTGAAGCCGCTGCACCTCAAGCTGCACACACTCTTCCCGGGCGAGGAATGGAAGAGCGCGGACGTCGTGACCAACCGGCGGCTCGTGCTCGGCAACGGCGACGTGCGGATCTCCTACGTCGCCGCCGGCGAGGCTTCTCCGTTGTACCGCAACGCGATCGGCGACGAATGCGTGTACGTCGAGTCCGGCGAAGCGGTCGTCGAGACGGTGTTCGGCGCGCTGCCCGCCCGCACCGGCGACTACGTGCTCCTCCCCCGCGCCACCACGCACCGCTGGGTGCCGAAGGGCACGGAACCGTTGCGCGCCTATGTGATCGAGGCGAACTCGCACATCGCGCCGCCGAAGCGCTACCTGTCGCGCTACGGCCAGTTGCTGGAGCACGCGCCCTATTGCGAGCGCGACCTGCACGGCCCGGCCGAACCGCTGCTCGCCGAAGGCACCGACGTCGAGGTCCTGGTGAAGCACCGAGGCTCGCGCGGCGTCGTCGGCACGCGCTATGTGTACCCGACGCATCCGTTCGACGTGGTCGGCTGGGACGGCTGCCTCTACCCGTACACGTTCAACGTCTCCGACTTCGAACCCATCACCGGCCGCGTGCACCAGCCGCCGCCCGTGCACCAGGTGTTCGAGGGCAACAACTTCGTCATCTGCAACTTCGTCCCGCGCAAGGTCGACTACCACCCGCTCTCGATCCCGGTGCCGTACTACCACTCCAATGTGGACTCCGACGAGGTGATGTTCTACTGCGGCGGGAACTACGAGGCGCGCAAGGGATCCGGCATCGGCCAGGGTTCGATCAGCCTGCACCCCGGCGGCCACAGCCACGGCCCGCAGCCGGGCGCGGTGGAACGCTCGCTCGGCGCGGAGTTCTTCGACGAGCTGGCGGTCATGGTCGACACGTTCCGCCCGCTGGAGATCGGCGAGGGCGGCCACGCGAGCGACGACCCCGGTTACGCCTGGACCTGGGCAGGACGGGGACCGCAGTCGTGACCGACGCCTTGACCCGTGGTCTGCTGGACGACGCCGCGGTCTTCCCGCCCGGCCTCGCGCCGCTGCCGGACGCCGTCGCCGCCCACGACCGGCACACCGCTTCGCCGTACGCCGCGATGGTCGGCCCGCTGGTTGTCGCCGCGTCCGGTTTGGCGGAGCTGGCCGAGGTCGTCGCTGGCCGCGAAGCCCCGTTGCCGCTCACCGTCACGTTGCCTGCCGGGCCGAGCGGGATCGCCGACGTGCGCAAGGCGGCCGACGGGCTGCCGGTGTCGATCGAATCGCTGGAAATCGCGGTGCCGCAGGAAATGGGCGTCGCCGATTTCCTGTCCGCAGTGGACGGTTGCCCGGTCCCGGTCGCCGTGGAGATCCCGCGCGACGAACGCCGGGTTCCGTTGCTGCGGGCGCTTTCCGGCACCCCGCACAAGGCGAAGTTCCGCACCGGCGGCACGTCGGCCGAGTACTACCCGGACGAAGCCGAACTCGCCGCCGCGATCCGCGCGACCGGCGAGGCGGGCGTCCCGTTCAAGGCGACCGCGGGCCTGCACCACGCGATCCGCAACACCGACCCGCACACGGGTTTCGAACAGCACGGATTCCTGAACCTCTTGCTCGCCGCCGAGGCAGTCGACCGCGGTGCCGAGGACGAGGAAGTCGTCGCGCTGCTTGCCGAACGCGACGGTGCCGCGGTCGCCGGCCGGATCCGCGCGCTGGCCCCGGAACGCCTGGCCGCGGCCCGTGCCGAGTTCACCTCGTTCGGGACCTGCAGCATCACCGACCCGCTCACCGAACTGACAGACCTAGGCCTGATCGGAGCCCCCGCATGACCGTGCTCGACATTCCCGCCGGCTCCCTCTTCGGCGTCGAAAACCTGCCCTACGGCGTCTTCTCGGCAGGCGAGAGCGGTCCCCGGGTGGGCGTGCGCGTGGGCGAGCACGTGCTGGACCTGTCGATCGCACTCGGCGACGCAGTGTTCGCCGAGCCGACGCTGAACGCCTTCATGGCGCAGGGTTACGACCGCTGGGTCGAGGTCCGCACGCGGCTGCAGACGCTGGTGACCGGCGAGGTGCCCGCCGAAGCCGTGCACGCGGTCGCCGACGTCCAGCTGCACCTGCCCATCGACGTCGCCGATTACGTGGACTTCTACGCCTCGGAACACCACGCGTCGAACGTCGGCCGCCTGTTCCGTCCGGACGCGGAACCGTTGCTGCCCAACTGGAAACACCTCCCGGTCGGCTACCACGGCCGCTCCGGAACGGTCTACGTGTCCGGCACCGACGTGGTCCGCCCGAGCGGCCAGCGCAAGGGCGAGGACGGCCCGGTCTTCGGCCCGAGCACCCGCCTGGACATCGAGGCGGAGCTGGGCTTCGTCGTCGGCGCGGGCACCCCGCCCCACAGTCCGATCCCGCCGGACGACTTCCCTCGCCACGTGTTCGGCGCGGTCCTGCTGAACGACTGGTCGGCGCGCGACATCCAGGCCTGGGAGTACGTCCCGCTGGGCCCGAACCTGGGCAAGAGCTTCGCGACGTCGATCTCGCCGTGGGTGGTCCCGGTGCTGGCGCTGGCCGGGGCCCGGGTGCCGCTGCCCGGCCAGACCTCGCCGGAACCCCTGCCCTATCTGCGGGAATCGTCTCCGTGGGGCTTGGACATCACGCTGGCCGTGGAGTGGAACGGCCAGGAGGTGGCCCGCCCGCCGTACCGCGAGATGTACTGGTCTCCGGCCCAGATGCTGGCCCACCTGACCGTCAACGGAGCTTCCGCCCGCACCGGCGACCTCTACGGCTCCGGCACGATCTCCGGTGCGGAGCCAGCGGAACGGGGCTCGTTCCTGGAACTGTCCTGGGGCGGCCGGGACCCGCTGACCGTCAACGGCGAATCCCGCACCTTCCTCCAGGACGGGGACGAGGTCGCCATCACCGGCGCCGCCACCGCCAGCAGCGGCGCGAAACTGGGCTTCGGCGAGGTCCGGGGCCGCATCCTTCCCGCGCAGTAGCCCGGCCGAAGTACGTGAGGGGAACCCTGATTCCGTCAGGGTTCCCCTCACGTACTTCTTCGCGGCGCGCCGGCGCTTACTCCGCGATCGGCGCCCCGGTCTTCTCCCGCACCTCGGCAAGGGACACCCCGGGCGCAAGCTCCACCAGCTTCAACCCGTCCAGGGTCACATCGAGCACAGCCAAATTGGTGATGATCCGATTCACCACTCCGGCCCCGGTCAACGGCAGGGTGCACTTCTCGACGATCTTGGGCGTCCCGTCCTTGGCAGTGTGATCCGTGATGATCACCACCCGGCGAGCCCCGGCGACGAGATCCATCGCGCCGCCCATCCCCTTGACCAACGCACCGGGCACCGTCCAGTTGGCCAGATCCCCGTTCGCGCCGACCTGCAACGCCCCGAGCAACGCCACGTCGATGTGCCCGCCGCGGATCATCGCGAACGACTCCGCGGAATCGAACAAACTGGCCCCGGGCCGCAACGTCACCGTCTGCTTGCCCGCGTTCACCAGGTCCGGGTCTTCCTCGCCTTCCCACGGAAACGGCCCCAGCCCGAGAATCCCGTTCTCGCTGTGCAAGGTCACCTGCACACCGTCGGGAATGTGGTTCGCCACCTGGGTCGGAATCCCGATCCCGAGGTTCACGTAATCGCCGTCCCGCAGCTCGCGAGCCCCGATCGTGGCCATATCGTCCCGGCTCCAGCTCACGCCGACGCCTCCTCACGCACGCGCACAGTCCGCTTTTCGATCTGCTTCTCCCGGGCGGCGGCCTGGATCAGCCGCTGCACGTAAATTCCCGGCGTGGTGATCCGCTCCGGATCGAGATACTCGTCCGAAACCTGCTCGGCCTCGGCGACGGTCACCTTGCCGCAGGTCGCGACGAGCGGGTTGAAGTTCCGCGAGGCGTACCGGTAGATCAGGTTCCCGGCCGGGTCCGCGACATACGCGTGCACCAGGGAAAGATCCGCGACGATCCCGCGCTCCTGCACGTAGGCGACCCCGTCGAACTCGGCGTGCGGCTTGCCCTCGGCGATCGGCGTACCGACCCCGGACTTGGTGTAGAACGCCGGGATCCCCGCGCCGCCCGCCCGCATCCGCTCGGCGAGCGTCCCCTGCGGGGTGAACTCGACCTCGACGGTCCCGTCCAGGTACTGCTGCGCGAACAGCTTGTTCTCGCCCACGTACGACGCGACGACCCGGCGCACCTGCCGGTTGTCGAGCAAGATGCCGAGCCCGGCCCCGTCGACTCCCATGTTGTTCGAGACGATCGTCAGATCGCGCACGCCCGAGTCCCGGACCGCCTCGATGAGGTCGTTCGGGTTCCCGGTGAGGCCGAAGCCCCCGACCGCGATGGTCAGCCCGTCCTCGAGCAGCCCGTCGAGGGCCTCCGCGGCGCTGCGGTACTTCGTCGGCACGGCATCCTCTCCACTTCGTTCGGTGAGTGGTCAGTACCCGCATTCCACCCAGCGCGGGGGAAACGGGTCAACCGACACGCCGGGATCCCCGGCAAACCTCTCGCGCACCGAACACCCGCGCCCGATGCGTCCACTGAGCGGACGTACCCTCGGTCCCGTGCCCTCCTCGCCTCCTGACCACGTCGTCGGACGGGTGTCCGCGGTCCTGCGCGCATTGTCCGCCTACCGCGACGGAGCGTCGACCTCGCAGCTGGCGCGCCAGTGCGGCCTGGCCCGGCCGACGGTCCACCGGCTGCTCGCGTCGCTGGCCGCCGAGGGCTACGTCGACCGTGACCGGCAAACCGGCCGCTGGTACCTGGGCCCGGAGCTGTACCTGCTGGGCGAAGCGGCCGCGCCGCGCTACGACGTGACGCACCAGGCGCGCGCGAGCGTCCACCGGCTGG
>NZ_LWSF01000024.1:117770-148765 GCF_001651785.1 Amycolatopsis sp. M39 | reverse complement strand
GTCTGCCTGCTGCGCGAGGACGGCGACTTCCCGATCCGGTCGTTCGTGCTGTACGAGGGCGCCCGGTTCCCGCTCGGCGTGGTGTCGGCGGGGCTGGTGGTGCTGTCGATGCTGCCGGACCGGGAGGTCGAGGACTATCTGTCCACAGTGGACTTGACGGCCGAGTGGGGTCCGGCGCACCGGGCGGAAGACGTGCGGGCCCGGGTCGCGCGGACGCGGGAGGACGGGTACTCGACCAATCCCGGGCTGGTGGTCGAGGGGAGCTGGGGGATGGCGGCGGCGGTGTTCACGCCGGGCGGGGAACCGGCATGGGCACTGACGCTGACGGGAGTGGAGTCGCGGTTCCGGGAGGAGCGGCGGGGTGAGCTGGGGGCATTGCTGCTCAAGGAGGCGCATGCGTTGACGAACGTGCTCCGGCAGCCCTCGTGAGGGCGATCCCGGCGAGAACCGCGATCGCCGCTCACGAGGCGGTGGCGGCGTTCTCCGCGTCGTAAGCCGCTCGCGCCGCCGTCACCTGGTCCATGTTCCGGCGGGCCCAGCGGTCCAGCAGGTCCAGCGGTTCGGCGAGGTTGCGGCCCAGCTGGGTCAGCTCGTACTCGACCTTCGGCGGGATCACCGGGTAGGCGGTGCGGATCAGGATGCCGTCGCGGACCAGGCTGCGCAGGGTTTGCGTCAGGACCTTCTGCGAGATCCCGTCGACGCGCTTGCCGATCTCGGTGAACCGCAGCGGGCCGTCGGTCAGTGCGCCGACGATCAGCACTGTCCACTGGTCGCCGATGCGGTCGAGCAGCTGGCGCGTCGGGCAGTCGCGGTCGTACGGGTTTCCGAGCACGGCGGCCTCCTCACTCTCCGCAAGAGAGTAACACTCCCCCGGTCAGCAGGCTTTACCGAACCCGAACATTCGTCCCACACCCCTCGTACACCCGCGCGCGACGGTGGTCCGCGGAACACCGACACGGGAGGACGAGAACGATGCGAGGAACGAGGCGGCTGGCACTGGCGGGGTGCGGGGTCGCGGCCGGGCNGGCGGCTGGCACTGGCGGGCTGCGGGATCGCGGCCGGACTGCTCGTGGCCGCGCCGATCGCCAGCGCCGGCACGCAGGCGCCGGCCCCGGCTCCGGTCACGCTGAGCCCGCAGGAGGTGCAGCAGATGTGCACGGCCTGGGTGCCGAAACTGCGCAAACAGGCCCAGAACCTGACCAACCGGATCAACGGCGGACCGGAGGTTTCCGGGTCGGTCGCGAATCTCAAGGCGCGCGCGAACGACGCCCGCACGAAGGGGCACACGGCGCAGGCCGACCGGCTGCAGAAGCGGGCGGACAAGCGGCAGGGCCGGATCGGAGAGCTGGCGAACGCGACGAAGCAGCTCGACGCGTTCACCGCGGCGCACTGCCAGGCGCCGAAGTGAAACGGCTGATCGCGATCGCTGCCGCGGCCGCTGTCGCCGGGCTCGGCTGCGTGGCGTGCGACGACAGTTCGACGCCGTCGTCGGGGGCGGCATCGGACGGCGATCTGAGCACCGTCCAGTCCACGCTGGACTCGATCCAGTCCGATATGGCGGGCGACGGGCAGCGGTGACGCGCGTACCGTTTCCCCCGACGTAGCCGGCCGGAGGAACGGGAGCCCGGATGGGGTCAGCTGGCCGCGGTCTCGTCCTCGTCGTGGAGGACGAGACCGCGATCGCCGAGCTCGCCGCGCTGTATCTGCGGCGCGACGGGTTCGGGGTGGCGATCGAACCGGACGGCGCGAAGGCGCTCGCGGCGATCCGCCGGACACGGCCGGTCGCCGTGGTGCTCGACATCGGACTGTCCGGAATGGACGGTATCGAGATCTGCCGGGCACTGCGCGCGGCGGGCGACTGGACGCCGGTGCTGTTCGTGACCGCTCGCGATGACGAGCTGGATCGCTTGCTGGGCCTCGAAATCGGCGCGGACGACTACCTGGCCAAACCGTTCAGTCCCCGTGAACTCGCCGCCCGCGTACGGACTGTGCTGCGCCGCGCGTCCGGCAGTCCGGCCACGACACTGGCTTGCGGCGGCGTGCGCATCGACGTTCCCGGCCGTCGCGCGTGGGCAGGCCAGGCGGAGGTCACGCTCACCTCCACCGAGTTCGACCTGCTCGCTTACCTGCTGCGCCACCCCGGCCAGGTGCTCTCGCGCGGTCAGCTGCTCAGCGCGGTGTGGGGCTACGCCGCCGCGGCCGGGACCCGCACGGTGGACGTGCATGTCGCGCAGCTGCGGGCAAAACTCGGCGAAGACAGTCCGATTCGGACAGTCCGAGGGATCGGTTACGCGGCGGACGCCGGATGAAAACCACGCTCGCGCTCCGGATCACCGTGGTCTGCCTGGCGGTCGCCGGGATCGCGGTGCTCGTGGCCGGGCTCGTCGCGTCCAGATTGGTCCGCAGCACCGCCGATTCGGTGCTGCGGCAATCGTTGCGGGACCAGGCCGACGTCGTCGCCGGGCAGCTCGACGGCACCGGCATCGGCAACCGGCTCGCGATCGGCAAGGTGGCCGCCGTCGTGCGGGGCCAGGGCATCGAGGTCGTCGTGCACCGGGTCAGCGGCCAGAATTCCGGCCAGGCGACCGCGGTGCGCGCGGCGGAACGGGCCGGGCTCACCTCCGGAATGGACCATTCGACGCGGGTCACGATCGGCGAGGTCGACTACCTCGTGGAAGTGCGCCCGGTCGGCCCGCAAGTCGCGTTCGCGCTCGTGCAGCCGGTGCGCAGCGCCGAATCCACGCAGCATGCGTTGCTGCGCAACATCCTTCTGGCACTGGGCATCGGGCTCTTGGTCGCCGCCATCGCCGGATACGTCTCCGGTCGCTTGCTCGGCCGCCCCCTGCGCCGTGCGGCCGCTGCCGCGGGCAGCCTCAGCGCGGGCCGACGCGACGTCCGGGTTCCGGTCGAAGGTCCTGCCGAGGTCGCGCAGGTGGCGGGCTCGCTGAACGAACTCGCCGACGCGCTGGCCCGCAGCGAATCCCGGCAACGAGAGTTCCTGTTGTCGGTGTCGCACGAACTCCGCACCCCGTTGACCGCGGTGACCGGTTTCGCCGAGGCGATCGCCGACGGAGTCGCCGAAGGCCCGGACGCCCGCCGCGCCGGCGAGACGATCCACCGCGAGGCCCAGCGCCTGGAACGGCTCGTGTCGGATCTGCTGGAGCTAGCCCGCCTCGGCGCCGACGAATTCCGGCTCGACCTGGACGTTTTCGACTTCGCCGCGCTGGTCCGGGACTGCGCGGAGGTGTGGCGGCTGCGCTGCGCCCGCTCGGATGTTCCGCTGACCGTGCGGTCTCCCCCGGGAACCGCCATGGTCACCGCCGACGCCCGGCGGCTGCGCCAGGTCGTGGACGGGCTGGCGGAGAACGCCCTGCGCGTCACACCCCCGGGTGCACCGATGGTGTTCGCCCTGGTGGTCGCGGACGGCCACGCCCGCCTGTCGGTCCGGGACGGCGGACCGGGGCTCGCGCCGGAGGACTACCCAGTGGCTTTCGAGCGCGGCGTGCTCAACGCCCGGTACCGCGACAGCCGCCCGGTCGGGTCCGGCATCGGGCTGGCGCTGGCGCACGGGCTGGTGAGGCGGATGGGCGGGGCGCTGACGGCCGGACCGGCGCCCGAAGGCGGCGCCGCCTTCACCATCGCGCTGCCGCTGGCCTAGTTCACGCACCCGCTGGCAGTCGTCATCTTCGGCTGCGCCGGAGTCCCCGCCGGAGGGGTGGGCGTCGTGGTCTCCGCGATCGGCCGCACCACGCCGCCGCTCGACGACGGGTGGACGGTGCCCGAGCCGGGCGTTCCCCCGGAGGCCGAAACATCCGGCGAACTGATCTGCGCCTGAACGAATTCCTTCACCTGCGCCGGATCCACCTTCACCGCGTCCCCGTCGGACGGGGTGGCCAGCGACAGGCTCTGCACCGGGATCGTGCCGAACGCGATCGCGCCCGAGCTGAGTCCGTGCAGCTGCTGGGCGAAGCTCAGCAGGTTCCAGCCGTGATCGAGGGTGACCGAACCCGCCAAAGCGTCTACAAGGGACGAAAGCCGCGCCGGATCGGTGAAGGTGCCGGAGCCGAGGACGGTTTCCGCCATCGCCGACATGAACGCCTGCTGCCGCGCGATCCGGTCCAGATCGCCGTTGGGCAGGCCGTGCCGCTGCCGGACGAAGGCGAGCGCCCGGGTCCCCGAGACGGTCTGCGTCCCAGCGGGGAAATCCGCTCCGGAGAAGGAATCGTGCACCGGGGCCTTCAGGCACACCCGCACTCCGCCGACCGCCTGGCTCAGCGCGGCGAATCCGGAGAGATTGACCGCGGCGTAATGGTTGACGGTGAGCCCGGTGAGCTTCTGCACCGCGGCGATCGCCGACTTGGCCCCGGCCGCGTCCGCGGCCACTTCCAGCTCCGGGCCGCTCATTCCTTGCTGCGCAAGCTTTCCCCGCTGGTCGGCGCGCGCCCGGCTGTACGCCGAATTGATCTTGTGCTTGCCGTACCCCGGAATGTCCACATAGGAATCCCGGGGGATCGAGATCGCGGTGGCGGCCGCCCCGCCGACCGGGACGTGCACCACGATCATCGTGTCGGTGGTGTTGCCGCCGTCGTCTCCCCCGCCCGCGTGCAGCGCGTCGAGCACGTTCTGCGGCAGCGGCGTCCCGTCCGGTTTGGTGCGGGAATCGAGACCTACCAGCAAGATGTTCTGCGCGACGGCGAGCGGTTCCCCGGCCGGAATGTCGGGCACCTGCGCCGAGGGCGCGATGACGTCGGCGGTGACGAGGCCGGTGTCCAGGCGGTGCAGTTGCGACCATGCGAATCCGGTGACGCCCAGCACCAGGGTGGACACCACCCCCAGCACCGCACGGCCGCCGATCCGGCGGCCCCGGGACGTGATCAGCACGGCCGGCTCCTCGCTTCCCCGGGGACGGATCTCGACCCCCGCGTTCGAGGATCACCGCGTTAGCTGGGAATAGCCTGAGAAACCTGTCGCGAAGATGTGATGCTGCCCGTTCGGCCGAGCGCGCGGCAACAGCCGGTATCCCTTCGGGCACAGGGAGTTCAGCGCGGCATCCGCCGCCACACCGCGCGCGGCACGAACCGCGTCGCCGCGAACACCAAGCGCAACACGCCCGGCACCCACACGACTTCCCGGCGGCGGCGCAACGCGGCCACCGCCGCGCCGGCCACCTGATCGGCGGTGCTGGAGAACGGCGCGGGAGACATTCCTTCGGTCATCCGGCCGATCACGAAGCCCGGGCGCACGAGCAGCAGATGGACGCCGGTGCCGTGCAGCGCGTCGGACAGTCCCGAGGCAAACCCGTCGAGGCCCGCTTTCGCCGAGCCGTACACATAGTTCGCCCGCCGCACGCGAATCCCGGCGACCGACGAGAAGACGACCAGGTTCCCGGAACCCTGAGCACGCAACAGTTCCGCCGCGTGAGTGAGCACTGACACCTGAGCGACGTAATCGGTGTGCACGATCGCGGTCGCGTGCGCGGCGTCGGCCTCCGCGCGGGCTTGGTCGCCGAGAATGCCGAACGCCAGCACGACGGTTTCGAGCGGCCCGTGCTCTTCGAGGACGCGATCGAGCAGCGGGCGATGCGCGGAGAGGTCGTCGGCGTCGAAGTCTTCGGTCGCGACAGTCTCCGCGCCCGCTTCGCGCAGGGCGGCTGTCTGCTCGCTGAGATCCGCGCCCGGCCTCGCGGCGAGCACGAACCGCTTCGCTCCCCCGCGCGCCAGCCGGACGGCCACCGCTGTCCCGATTTCGCTGCGCCCGCCCAGTACCAGCACCGTTCCGCTCACGGTCGGTGAGTCTGCCAGCTTTGCCCTCGATGCCGCGGCCGGCCCGGAACTCCGCGCTCGACGGGTTTCGGCCCGGTGCTGCTCGTCACACTATTTCACTAACTTGGTTAGTTACTTATCTAGTAGTCTTCTTGTCATGACCTCCTCAGCCCGCGGCTCGCGGCGAACCGAATCCCCGGGTGCCGGCAACGCGGCGATGGAGCGCCTGCAAGAGGTGGGAACCCTGACGCGGGTCATCGAACAACGCCTGAGCGGGGCGCTGGGGATCAACGGCACGGACCTGGCGGCGCTGGAGCACCTCGCCACCGACGGCCCGCTGACGGCGAAGGACCTCGCGGACCGGCTGCGGGTCTCGACCGCGGCGAGCACCCACATCGTGGACCGGCTCGAAAAGGCCGGGCACGTCGTCCGCCGCCCGCACGCCACCGATCGCCGCAAGGTGCTGGTCGAGCCGGTCGGGGAATCGATGGACCGGCTCTTCGGCCACCTGCAGCCGCTGCTGCGCGGCGTGGCGGACCTGGTCGAGGCGCTGGGCCCCGGCGACCGGGACGTCGTCACGTCGTTCCTGGCGGGTGTCGTGCGGATCTACACCGACACCGCGGACTCCTTCCCCCAGGGCTGACCGCCCGCACCTCCCCGCCGGGCGCGCATTCGTTCCGCCCGGTACACGAACGCGCCCGGAAAACGAGCGCCAGAATTCGGAGCGAACCATGTCCCTACCCGAAAAGAAGACCTCGCCGCGAGCGACGGGATGGCTGCTGGCCGCCGTGCTCGTGGTCGAGCTGATGGATTTGCTCGACTCGACGATCGTCACCGTGGCGGGGCCGTCGCTGGAGCGGTCACTGGGGACGAGTCCGGCCGGGCTGCAGTGGGTCATCGGCGGCTACGCGCTGACGCTCGGCGCGGGCCTCGTGCTGGGCGGGCGGCTCGGCGACCGCTACGGCCGCCGTCCCGTGTTCCTGTCCGGGCTCGCCGCCTTCACCCTCGCGTCGCTGCTGTGCGCGCTCGCCCCGGACATCGGCCTGCTGATCGCCTTCCGGCTGATCCAGGGCGCGGCCGGGGCGATGATGCTGCCCCAGGGCCTCGGCATCCTGCGCGACAACCTCACTCCCCGGCAGCTCACGAAGGCTCTTGCCGTGTTCGGTCCGGTGCTCGGCCTCGGCGGCGTGCTCGGCCCGGTGCTGGGCGGCGCCCTGATCGACTGGGACCTGTCCGGCCTCGGCTGGCGGCTGGTATTCCTGGTCAACGTTCCGGTCGGCCTCGCCGCGGCGGCGCTCGCCTGGCGGCTGGTGCCCCGCGGCGACGGAATCCGGACACTGCGCGTGGACGTCGCCGGAGCCGTTCTCGTCGCCGCGGCCTCGGCTTTGCTGGTCCTCCCGCTCAACGAGGGGCAGACCTCGGGGTGGCCGCTGTGGACGTGGCTGTCGCTGGGCGCCGCGGCGATCGGCTACACGGGATTCGCGCTGTGGCAACGCCGCACCGTGCGCCGGGGCCGGGCCCCGCTGGTCACCCCGAGCCTGTTCGGCAAGTCCGCGTTCACTGCCGGGCTGGCCGCGGTCGCGCTGTTCTTCGGCGGGCTGATCGGCACGCAGCTGACGCTGACGTTCTTCCTGCAGCTCGGACACGGCTTCACCGCCGGGCAGGCCGGGCTGGGCAACCTCCCGGTCGCACTGGGCACCGCGGTCGGCGGCACCATCAGCGGCGGGCTGCTCGCCGCAAAACTCGGCCGCGGGGTGCTGCGGGCCGGGGCCGTGGTCCAGCTCGCCGGGACCGCCTGGCTGTGGCTGTCCCTCGACGACGCCGCCGGTTTCACGTTCTGGCAGATCGTGCCCGGCAGCGCCGTCGCCGGCATCGGCGCGGGCATCGTGATCGCCGCGGTGTTCAACACCGTGCTCGGCGCCGTCGATGACGACGAGGTCGGTTCCGCCTCCGGCGTCCTGTCCGCGGTCCAGTCGATCGGCGGCTCGGTCGGCGTCGCGGTGTTCAGCACTGTGTTCTTCGCCGGCGCGCTCGCCGGCCAGGTCACCGAAAGCTTCCGCGACGCCCTCGTGGTCCAGGGGATCGTCATCGCGCTGTTCCTGCTCATCTCACCGCTGTTCCCCCGCCGCGCCCGCCCCGGCGAAACCACCACCCCGGAGAGCGCCGCGCCGGCCTCCCGCACCACTTCTTAGGGGGAGGATCCCTTGTCCCGCACCGTTTTGATCTCCGGCGCCAGCATCGCCGGACCCGCCCTGGCCTACTGGCTCCACCGGCACGGCATGACCGCGACCGTGATCGAGCGCGCGCCGGAACTCCGTCTCGGCGGGCAGACCGTCGACCTGCGCGGCGCCGGCCGCACCGTCATCGAACGCATGGGCCTCGAACAAGCCGCCCGCGACCGCGTCACGCACGAGGAGGGCCTGCGTTTCGTCGACGACCGTGACCGGGTCCGCGCGTCCTTCGCCAGCGACGCCCTCGACGGCGACGGGTTCGTCACCGAACTGGAACTCCTGCGCGGCGAACTCGCCGACCTGCTCCACCAGCACACGCGCGAGGACACCCGGTACGTCTTCGGCGACGAGATCACCGGCCTGACCGACACCGGCGACGGCGTGGACGTCACCTTCCGCACCGGACCCGATCAGCGATTCGACCTCGTCGTCCTCGCCGACGGTTTCCGCTCGCGCACCCGGGACCTCGTCTTCGCCGACCTCGCCAGCACCCGCTCGTTCGGCCTGTACACCGCCTACTTCACCATTCCCCGCACCGGATCCGACGCCCGCTGGGCCCGCTGGCACAACGTCCCCGGCCGCCGCGTCGTCCTCCTGCGCCCCGACAATCAGGGCACCACCCGCGCCACCCTGTCCTTCCTGCACCCAGAGCCGGGGCTCGACCGCCTGCGAGCCCCGGCACAGCAAGACTTCCTGCGCCGCCACTACGCCGACGCCGGCTGGGAAACACCACGCGTGCTGGAGGCGATGGGCGACGCGCCGGACTTCTACTTCGAATCCGTCGGGCAAATGCGCCTGCGGCGCTGGTCTCGCGGCCGGATCGCCGCTGTCGGCGACGCCGCCTACTGCGCCTCCCCGCTCAGCGGCATGGGCACCAGCCTCGCCCTCGCCGGCGCTTACGTCCTCGCCGGCGAACTCAGCCGGCACCCCGGCCACCGCGAGGCTTTCCGTTCCTACGAAACCATCATGCGGCCCTACGTCGCCCAAGCCCAGAACGTCTCGTGGCTCGCGCCGCGGCTGGCCTCCCCGAAAACCCGCACCGGCATCCGGCTCCTCACCACCGCCGCCCGCCTCGCCGCGCACCCCAGGGTCAGCCGCGTCACGGCGCGGTTCGCCAACCCGCCGGCAGACGCCGTCGATCTCCCCGGCTATCCCGACGCCCGGCCGGCCACGCACTGAGCGGACCCTGATTCACGAACTGCAACTTCGCAGACTCTGCAGGATCTCGCTACGCCGATCCGGCGCCCCCCTCCCGGGCTTCGCGAGCGCAAGGACCTCGAAACCCACCGCACCATCGCCCTCGCGGCGCTTCGGCTGATCGAGAAATGCGGTCTGGACCAGGTCACCGTCGACGACATCTCCGGGGCAGGCGTGTCCGTGTTCATGTTCTTCAACTGCTTCGCCGCCAAGGAGGACGCGGTGCTGCTCGCGTACGCGGAGCGAGCCGCGCAGGCGATCGCCCGGTTCTTCGCCACTGGACCGCGCCGAATGGCTCGCCCGGCCGCGCATCATCAGCGACGAACCGGTGCCGCCCAGCCGGGCGACCGTGCTCGGCTCCCAGTCCCACCGGCCGATGATCGAGGCCATCGCCCGGATCAGCACCTGTTCCCCGGGCGGGCGCTCGCGCTGCTGACCGGAGTCCTCACCTCCCCGCTCAGCCGCTGGTCCGCGCTCGACGGCGCGCGTCCGCCGCCCGCGATCCTCGACGAGACCGCCGCCGGGCCGCCCGACCCGCGCTGACCGGATCCCTCGCGCGGGGATCCGCCGCCGAACCCCGCGCCGTTCGCATCCTTCTCCCGCCCGAGTCCGGAAAGGACTGTCCCTGTCCGCCGCGCCTTCCCCGGCGACGAGCCACCGGCAAGTGCGGCAAGGCGATGTCCGGCCTGATGGTGGGCATTTTCGCATCCACTGTGGTCGCGAACGCGCTGCCGCGGATCGTGTCCGAGCTGGGCGGCAGCCAGTCGTCCCGCACCTGGGCCGTCACCACCGAACTGCTCGCGATGACCGCGACCGTCCCGCTCTGGGGCGAACTTTCCTGGCCGTTCGTGGCCGGCTCGCGCAGGACATCGACGTGCTGGAACGGCCTGTGCCGGTTAGCACAGGCACTCACGAGCTACCGTTGCCCGGGTGACCAGCGACGAGGAGTTCGGCGCCCTGATCGAACGGCACCGGCGCGAGATCCGCGTGCACTGCTACCGGATGAGCGGTTCGTTCGAGGAGGCGGAGGACCTCACGCAGGAGGCATTCCTCCGGGCCTGGAAAGGCCGCCGGGGCTTCGCCGGGCGGGCGAGCGTGCGGACGTGGCTGTACCGGATCGCCACGAACGTCTGCCTCGACGCGCTCGCCCGGCGGCCGCGGCGGGCACTGCCGGACGAACTGGGTCCGGCGGCCGACCCGGCGGGCGAGATCTCCGCGCTCGACGTGCCGTGGCTCGGCCCTTTCCCCGATCTGCTGCTCGACCCCGCGGCGCCGGACGACACCGCCGCCGCGGTCGTCGAACGGGAAACCGTCGAACTGGCGTTCCTCGCCACCATCCAGTTGCTCCCGCCGCGCCAACGCGCCGCGCTGATCTTGCGCGACGTGCTCGATTGGTCCGCAAAGGACACTGCCGAACTGCTGGACACTTCGGTGGCCTCGGCGAACAGCGCGCTGCAGCGGGGCAGGGAGACTCTGCGCGCCAAGCTGCCCGCACGGCGCGCCGAATGGTCCGCGCCGGACAGCACGACCGCCGAGGAAACGGCGCTGCTGCGGAAGTTCATCGCTGCCTACGAATCGGCAGACGTGCAGGCAGTGGCCGCTGTGCTGAGCGAGGACGCGCGTGCGGTGATGCCGCCGTACTCGTTGTGGTTCGACAGTCGCGATCGGATTCTCGGCGCGCTCGGACCGGGCTTCGATCCGCGATCGCCGTACTACCGGGGCAGTTTCCGGATGGTGCCGGTGCGCGCGAACCGGCAGCCCGCGGTCGCGAGTTATCTGCGCCGGCCCGGCGAACCGGTTTATCGCGCTTTCGGCGTCTGCGTCCTCACCGTGCGAAATGGACTGGTCACGGCGATGGCCGCGTTCGAAACGGCGGCACTGGCGCCGTACGGGCTCCCCGAAACATTCGACGAATACTGAGCCGATGATGGCTGATCCGGTTTACCGCCACGGCGGAAACCGCTCGCCCGAGCAGATCGGCGGCGGACCGGGTCCGCCTGCTTCCGGTCGGATCAGCAACAACGCCCGGGCGGCGATCGCCTGTACTGCGATCGCCGCCCGGGCGCAACCACCGGGTTCCGGGCTTTGCGACCGGTCGTGGTGGGGAAACTGCTAGCGCCCTCGCCGCCGGGAAATGGTCACCGGCACGCGGTCAGGCGACTCGATGCCGTGCGGCGGCGGAGCCGGTTCGCACCAGCTTCCGGCGCTCCAGCTCGGTGGTTCCCCCGAAGATCCCGTTGCCGAGACCGTTGTCGAGAGCATAGGAAAGGCATTCCGCGCGGACCGGGCATCGCGCGCAGACCGCCTTGGCCTTCGCGACCTGCTGCGCCCCCGGACCCATGTCGGAAATCGGGAAGAACAGTTCCGGGTCCTCGTCCTGGCACGCCGCGCGGGCGAGCCAGCTGGTGGCCGTGAGTTCCATTGTTGCTTTTCACCTCCTGTCCTCATTGTCGAACCGTGGTCAACCGACTTCTCCGCGCGCACGGGCACGCCATGCCTTCGGAGGATGTTCGGTGGGCTTTTCGGCCGAACCGCTCCGGGCCGCGAAGGACCCGGCGGACGACCGGCTTTCCAAGTTACCACCGATCACCGCCCGCGCGCGAAATTTCGATTCAGCTCACATCGCGGACGCGGTTGCCGCCGGACGTGCTACGGCTCCCGAGCCGGAGTCTCCGGGCCCGGAGAGTCCGGGTTTTCCTTTTCCGCGCACCATTTCCCCCTTCCGTCGCAGCCGAGGACGAGCCGCCCGTCCGGTCCAGGTACCCGTCTGTCCCGGAGTTAACCACATTTCCGTGATCGGATCGTTACATCCTACGGGCGCGTCACCGCACCTGTTCGACAAGTGCGGGATCGGGAGGGGGTGCGCGTGGCGGGGTTCGACGGCTTTTTCCGGGGCGATTTCCCTCGTCTCGTGGCATTCCTGTGCGCGGGCGGGCTCGGCCCGGGCACCGCGCGCGAGGTCGCGGTGGAAGCCTTCGTCCAGGAAACCGGGACGTGGCCGCCGCCGGGCGACCCGCGCGTGGCGGTGCGGCTGACCGCTGTCCGGCTCGCCGCCGAGCAGACCTGGTTCGACGGCGGCGACCCGTCCGCGGATCCCCCCGGCGACCGGCTGACCTCGGTCGTCGAGCGGAACGCGCGAGGGGTCGAACTGCTGGCGACGCTGCCGGAAACCCAGCGCACGGTGCTGACCTGGTCGCTCGACGGGTTCTCGCCCGCCGCGATCGCTTCGGCGCTCGGCATGGCGGGCACCACAGTCCGCTCGAATCTGCGGCATGCACGGGAACGGCTGAAACATCGGCTCGGCCTGGCCGGGCGCGAGGAGGCCCTGATGACCGCACTGCGCGAAGCCGAGGGCGCACTGGTCAGCGCGCTGCGCTCGGCGCTCGACGTCGAAGAAGCGTTGACCCGGGTGAAAACCGAGGCGACCGCCTTGGCCGCGCCACGGGTCCAGGCAGGACGCTTCGGCTTCGACGGCCCGGTGCGCGCGGCAGTCGAGGGCGATCCGGACGCGGCGCAGGACCTGCTCGCCGCGGTCCAGCCGCTGATCGTGCGCTACTGCCGGGCCCGGCTGGGCGGCGCCGACGCATATTCCTCCGCGGACGATGTGGCGCAGGAAGCCTGCCTGGCATTGCTGACCGCGCTGCCCGGTTACCGGCATCAGGGGCGGCCGTTTCTCGCTTTCGTCTACGGGATCGCGCAGCACAAGGTGGCTGACGCGCATCGGGCGCACGCGCGCAACCGGACCGAGGCGGTGGCCGAGGTGCCGGAGGCGGTCGACCTGGCCGACGGGCCGGAGGAACGGGCGCTGCGCGCGGAGCTGAACCGGCAGCTGGCCCGGCTGCTGGAGTTGTTGCCGGAGCGACAGCGGGAGATTGTGCTGCTGCGCATCGTAGTCGGACTCTCCGCCGACGAAGCGGCCGAAGCGGTCAGCTCCACACCGGGCGCGGTACGGGTGGCGCAACACCGCGCGCTGCTGCGGCTCCGCTCAGCCCTCGAACGACGTCGCTGACCCGATCCGCGCCACCACGAACTCCGCCAGCGCCGCCACCGGGCCCTCGCCGCCGTCTCGCGACAGCAGGATGAAGTCGACGTCACCCGGGTCCGGAAGACCGAGCTCGGCAGGCAATTCGACCAGATCGGAGGGCACCAGGCTCCGCGCGTGCACCGTGATCCCGAGTCCCGCGGCCGCCGCCGCGCGCAGGCCGGTCAGGCTCGAAGTCTGGCAGGCCGCCCGCCATTCCAGCCCGGCGCGTTCCAGCGCTTCCACCGCCAGCTGCCGGGTGACCGACGGCATCGGGTACTGCACCAGCGGCACCGGATGGCCGGGCGTGCGGTCCGTCGCCGCCGAGCCGATCCACACCAGGGGTTCGCGGCGCAGCAGCCGTCCCGGGCCGGGCGCGCCCGGGCGGCGTTTGCCGAGCACCAGGTCGAGCCGGCCCTCGGCGATCCGGCGGGCGAGCACATCGGACAGTTCCACGTGCAGTTCGACGTCCACCAGCGGATGGCTTTCCCGCAGCCGCCGCAGAATTTCCGGCAGCTCGCCGAGCGCGAAGTCCTCGGACACCCCGAACCGGACCCGGCCGCGCACCTGCGTGCCGCGGAAATGCCGGGCCGCGCGGTCCTCGGTGTCCACAATGGTCTGCGCGAACCCGAGCATCGCCTGCCCGCGCGCGGTCAGGCCGACCGCGTGCGTGTCCCGGGCGAACAGCAACCCGCCCGCCTCGGACTCAAGCCGCCGGATGTGCTGGCTGACGGTGGGCTGCCCCACACCCAAGCGCCTCGCTGCCGCCGTGAAGCTGCGAGTTTCGGCCACAGCGAGGAAAGAACGGCACAACCGCGGATCCAGCATGCGTCACATCTTATCGGAATTCACAATGACAGTCAGTACGGTCATCGGGGTTCCGAATGACCGCGGGCGACGGGAGAATGACCGGGAAAGGAGATCCACCGTGCTCGCTTCGTTCGCCCGCCCTGTCTCGGCCTTGCTCGCCAAGCTGCGGATCGACCCGTTCATCGCCCTGATCCTCGTCACCGTAGGCATCGCCTCGCTGCTGCCGGCTTCCGGCGCGGTCGCGACCGGGTTCGGCGGGCTGACCAAGATCGCGGTCGGATTGCTCTTCTTCCTTTACGGCGCAAGGCTTTCCAGTCAGGAAGCGGTCGACGGGATGCGGCACTGGCGGTTGCACGTCACCGTGCTCTGCGCCACGTTCGTGCTTTTCCCGCTGCTGGGGCTCGCCGCGTCGTTCCTCTCCCCCGGGCTGCTGACCTCGCCGCTGTACACCGGCGTGCTGTTCCTCTGCCTGCTGCCCTCGACCGTCCAGTCGTCGATCGCGTTCACCTCGATCGCCAAGGGCAACGTCGCGGCCGCGATCTGCGGCGCGTCGCTGTCCAACCTGCTCGGCATCGTGCTGACGCCGCTGCTCGTCGCGCTGCTGCTGGCCACCGACGGCCCGGGCGTGAGCGGTTCGGCCGTACTGGACATCGTGGCGCAGCTGCTGGTGCCGTTCGTCGCCGGGCAGCTGGCGCGCCGCTGGATCGGCGAGTGGGTGCGGCGGCATTCCGCGCCGCTCAAGATCGTCGACCGCGGTTCGATCCTGCTGGTGGTCTACACCGCGTTCAGCGAGGGCATGACCGAGGGCATCTGGCACCAGCTGGACGTGGGCCCGCTGCTGGCGCTCGTCGCGGTCTGCTGCGTCCTGCTGGCGGCGGTGCTCGGCGCGACCAGCGGCGGCGCGCGGCTGCTCGGATTCGCCCGCGCGGACCGGATCACGATCATGTTCTGCGGTTCGAAGAAGAGCCTCGCGAGCGGCCTGCCGATGGCGACGGTGCTGTTCGGGCACGCCGAGGTCGGGCTGATCGTGCTGCCGCTGATGCTGTTCCACCAGATCCAGCTGATCGTGTGCGCGGCGATGGCGCGCCGCTACGCCCGGCAGGCGGCCGCGGCGGAGCAGGGGGAACTGGCGGCGGTCGGCTGACGCCTGCCGGGCCCGTTCTGCCGCGTCCGGCGGGAACGCCCGCCGGACCCCGTTCCGCCCCGTCCGACGGGAACGCCGGGCGGGGCGCGGCCAGCCCGCTGCGGGCCTGGCGCGCCGCTGACCGGAAATCCAGTGGAACCGTGCGCGCCCGCGGCTGCTCTCGCTCGGTCAGTGCCGGCCAGGCAAGGACGTGCCGTTGTACATCGCGTGAGGCATCCCAAGCTCTGACTTCGTCGCGTGCCGCCTTCGAGCGTCGCGCTTCTTCGTGCTGCGGAATTCTCGCTGGATCGGTGTGCTCCTGTGCTCTATCACTGGACAGTCCCGCCCGCCTATCTGCCGCTCGTCCTACAACGCTGCCACGCCTGCTCATCTGAGCGCTTTCGAGCGGACGGCAAGGTCCTGGTCAATGCCAACCACCAACTCGCCGACGCCTGGCTTCTCGTGCTCCGCACCGGCTGCGGGGAAACGGCGAAACTCGCCGTGCCAGAACGGGCGAAGGTGCGCTCGATCCGCCCGGTTCTGCTGGATCGCTTGCACCACAACGATCCCGGCCTCGCCGCCGAACTGCTCCAGGACCCGGTCCTGCGACGGCGCAACCGCATCGCGCTCGACCGGGACGGCGCTCGGCGGCTCGACACCAGTGGTCCGGACCACGTGGGCCAGGACGCGATCGACGTCTCGGCCGGCTTCGCGGCCCGGATCCCGGTCCGCCCGGCGCGGCTGCTCGCCGAGGGTCGCGGCCTCGCGCGGGCTGAGGTCGAGCGGCTGATCGCCGAGGGTCGCGGCCCCGCGCGGGCTGAGGTCGAGCGGCTGATCGCCGAGGGGAAGGCCGGGTCGGGAGTCCGGCCCAGCGGCAAGCTCTCCGGCGACTTCTCCTTCACGCTCAAGCGTCGAGCCGCGGGCACTCTTGCCCCTCCGGGATTCCCCTCCCGGACAGCCGCCGTTCATCCACAAAGGACTTGGCGGAGTCCACTGTCGATTTCCGCTCACATGAGCGCGAACCGCGAACCCGGGCACCAGCGGTGCCTGAACGGGCAATCGTGCGTAACCGGGTCCGGCGGAAAGCGTTGCCGCTGCCCAGCGCCCCCCAGGTGGAGGAGCCCCTTGCCCCGCCGTCCGCGCACTGGTGTTCAGAAGGGAACAACGCGGCGACAACCCGTAGACCGGCGCTTACCGTAAGTCCGCAGTCTCCCCCGTGCTCTGTCGTATCGGCCGAACGAAGGGCATCCGCGGCGACATCGGCGGTCTGGCATGCCAGTCCGTCATATCCGGAGAACCCGACCAGAGGAGAAAGCATGGCTTCGCAGGACGGCGCCCGCGTCGACACCAACGTCATGCGCAAGGGCGCGCAGACGATCAGCGACACCGGGCAGAACATCACCGGGGTGAACCAGAAGGTCGACGGCACCATGCAGACGCTGTTCGGCACCTGGCGGTCCGACTCGGCCAACGTGTTCAACCAGGCCATGGGCCAGTTCGACCAGACGGTCCGCAAGATCGTGCAGAAGCTGGACGAGCTCGCGCAGAACGTGCAGACCTCGGCGAGCGAGTACGACAGCCGGGACTCGGACAACACCTCCACCGCCAACAACGCCGCCGCGGTCATCGGCGGCGGCGGTCTGCAGGGCTTCTGATCCCCTTCCTTCCCACGAAAGGACATTCCCATGGCTTTGGGCCAGTTCCAGATCAGCTTCGCCACCATGCAGGACACCGTCGGGCAGGCGAAGCAGCAGTCCAACCAGATCACCGAGCTGCTGGACCAGATGAAGGCCGTCATCGAAGGCCAGCGCGAAAACTGGACCGGTGTAGCGGCGGACATGTTCCACGAGACCTACAACTACTGCCACCAGGCGGCGCTGACGCTGCCGCAGGCGCTCGACGCCGCCGCGCAGACCCTCGGCCAGATCAACGAGGGCACCTCCAACACCGAAGGCAACAACGCCAAGCGCTTCGCCGCGAACTGACGCGGCCCGGTTCGGCACAACTGACCTGAAAGGAGGGTGAGCGACGGTGGACGGCAACGGCAACGGGGAGCACAAGGACAACTCCTCGGACAACCACCAGACCACGTCGGACGACGGCAAGTTCCACAGCCCGGGCGACCAGACGCCGCCGGACGTGAAGAACGAGTGGATCCCGCCGGGCGACGTCGGCAAGCCGCCGCCGGTGCCGGGCGGTTCCGAGCATCCGGGCAAGGGCGTCACCGCGGTCAACACCGAGGCGATGCGCACGTTCGCGAAGAACCTGCAGGCGCTCGCGGACGGGCCGCTGAAGGATCTGCCGGCGAAACTCGACGGCATCCAGCTCAAGCCCGGCGTGTTCCTGACGGCGCAGAGCAAGATCTTCACGCCGATCCAGGGCACGAACGCGCTGCGGGACACCACCCGCACCGCGATCCACGACCTCTGCAAAGCGCTCGACGAGGTGGCGGACGCGGTGAACAAGGCCTCGAAGGCGTACGACAACGCCGACGAGGTCAACAAGATGTCCGCTGACGACTACAACCAGTACTTCAACACCGTCAGCGGGCACATCACCGGCGCCGGTCAGAAAGCCTGACCGGACGGGCGGCGGTCTCTCCGGTTCGAAGCGATCGAGGGAAAGATGGCGGACGACAACACCCACGGGTTCACCTCGGACGACAACGGGGTCTGGCCGGACACCACGCAGACCGGCAACCAGAACACCACTGGTGACCCGTCGAAGGACTTCGACGGCCTGACGTGGAAGCAGATCGAAGCGGCGATCCTCGGCGGCGGTTCGCTGTCGGGCGGCCAGGACAACCGGGACAAGGCCTACGGCAACGTCAACTGGCAGTCGCTTCAGGACGCGGCCGGGGTGTTTCAGGAGACGCAGCAGAACCTCGCGATGGTCGCTCAGTCCATTCAGGACCAGACCGCCGCCCTCGCCGGACCGGACGGTCCCTGGAAGGGCGACGCCGCGACGAAGTTCAAAGACATGATGACCACGCTGGGCAACAAGTTCTCCGATCTGGCCGACCGGATCGGCGACGGCGGCGGGTCGAACAACGTGCCGACGAACCTCGTCAATTCCGCGGCCTACCTCAAGTGGGCGCAGGACACGATCCGCTATATCGACAGCTACTACGCCAGCCAGGTCCTCGACCAGGGCAGCAAATACCACCTCAGCGACGGGCGCGCGTACATCTCGCAGTTCCCCGAAGCCGTCGAGATGATGACGAACGACATGCGCAAGGTGGGCGGCCAGCTCGCGCAGAAGTACAACACCGTGCACGTCAACGCGGGCAAGACGACCCCGCCGCCGACCCCTGGCGGCGGTGACGGCAACACGCCCAAGCCTCCCCCGCCACCACCGCCGCCTCCGCCTCCGCCCACACCGCCGCCGCCTCCGCCGCCGGTGACGCCTCCCCCGCCCCCGCCGGCTTCTCCGCCGCCGCCTCCGGTGACGCAGCCGCCGCCTACCCCGAAACCGCCGCCCGTGTCCCCGCCTCCGGGCGGTGGCGGCGGCAATGGCGCTCCGCCGCCGGTGAACAAGGCCGCGATTCCGCCGCCGCCGAATGGCGTGAACGGTCCTGGCGGGAGCAATGTGCCGCCTCCGTTGAAGAACGCTGCCGTGCCGCCTCCTCCCGGGGACCTCAAGGGTCCTGGGGGCAACGGCACGCCGCCTCCGGTGAACGCTGCCTCCATTCCGCCGCCGCCCAACGGGGTCGGCGGGAACAACGTGAAGCCGCCGTCGGTCAAGTCACCGGCCATTCCGCCGCCGCCGGGCGATTCGCCAGGAGGCAACAACCTCAAATCGCCGTCGATCCCGCCCCCGCCCGGCGCTTCGGGCAACAACCTGGGCGGGCACGTCAACCCACCGTCGATCCCCGCCCCGCCCGGTGCCTCGGGCAACAACCTGGGCGGCCACGTCAACCCGCCATCGATCCCGGCCCCGCCCGGTGCCTCGGGCAACAACCTGGGCGGGCACGTCAACCCGCCATCGATCCCGGCCCCGCCCGGTGCCTCGGGCAANCAACAACCTGGGCGGGCACGTCAACCCGCCATCGATCCCGGCCCCGCCGGGAAGCTCGGGCGGGTCGGGGCACGTGAACCCGGCGTCGATCCCGCCGCCTCCGGGCGCTTCCGGCGGCAACCTGGCGAACAACGCGCTCAACCCGGCTCACCTGCCGCCGGGCCTCAGCAACCCGCCGGGCAACCAGACGCCGGGCGGCAGCGGCATCCCGATGATGCCGCCGGGCGGCATGGGCGGCGGCGGTGGCCTGAACACGCCGTCGGCGGAACGCCCGGATTCGTCCGGACTGCTCGGCAACATCAAGAAGCCGTGGCTGAGCCCTCCCCCGGACGGCATCGGCAACCCCGACGCGCACGGCGACACACCGCCGCTCAGCTCCGCCAAGTGGGCTCCGCCTCCCGGCGCGAGCGGCGGGACCGGCGGGACCGGCGACGGCATCGGCGGACCCGGCACGCCGGGCGGCGGAGAGCCGGTCGGCCCAGGGGTGAAAGGACTCGGCGAAAGCGACCTGCCGAAGCTGCCGGATCCCATCGCGAACCAGAACCACGAGCAGCAGCAGCTCCCGGCTTCGGGAATGCCGCCGATGGTGCCGCCGGGCGGGATGGGCGGCGGCAGCGGCTTGAACACGCCTGCCGCGGAGCGACCGGATTCGGCTGGACTGCTGGGCAACGTGCAGGAGCCGTGGACCGCCGATCTTCCCGGCGGGATCGGCGATCCGAGCGCCTTCGGCGAGACGCCGCCGAGCGAATCGGCGAAGTGGGCGCCTTCGGGCAAAGAGGCGCAAGGGCCGGGAATGCCCATGGTCCCGCCGGGTGGCGCCGGCGGCGGACTGAACACCCCCGCCGCCGAACGACCCGACTCCGCCGGATTGCTCGGCGACGTCCAGCAACCCTGGACAGCCAGCACCTCCGCCGGCATCGGAAACCCCACCGCCCAAGGCGAAACACCGCCGAGCACCTCGACCGGCTGGGCAACGCAAGCCCAGGGCCCGGGAATGCCCATGGTCCCGCCGGGCAATGCGGGCAGCGGGGCGAACCAGCCCGCCGCCGANGAACGACCCGACTCCGCCGGATTGCTCGGCGACGTCCAGCAACCCTGGGCCGCGAGCGTCCCGGCCGGCATCGGAAGTCCTGCCACGCACGGCGAAACTCCCCCAGGCGCGCCAGCCCGCGGGACGACCGTGCCGACCGGCGCAGGGAACCCCCTCGCACCGGAAGGACCAAGCACCTCGGCTCCGGCACCGAGCAACGGCTCCGCGCAGCCGCCTGGCGCGCCGATCGTCCCGCCGGGCAATGCGGGCAGCGGGGCGAACCAGCCCGCCGCCGAACGACCCGACTCCGCCGGATTGCTCGGCGACGTCCAGCAACCCTGGGCCGCGAGCGTCCCGGCCGGCGTCGGAAGTCCCAGCGCGCACGAGGAAACTCCGCCGGCCGAGGCCGCCGCCTGGTCCGCTGTGGGCACTCCGCCCGTGCCGGCGCCGCAGCGCGGCAACGACCGTCCGGACCGGACCGGACCGGCGAACACCGGCTGGGGAACCGCGGCGAACCCTGAACCCGAGAGCGTGCGGATCGCCGTGGTCCAGCCCCTTGACCACGAGGACACCTCAGCCTGGGACGTGGGCACCGCCGATTTCCTCCCCGCTCTCCTGCCGGTCGCCACGCAGGCGGAAGACCGGGCCGAGGAAATCACCACTGACTACGTCCAGCGCAGCGACGAACCGTGGCGTCCCGGCGAAGCACCCGCGCTCGGCACCTACCAGCGCGTCCGCGGCGGCCCGGCCGAGATCCTCCCCGACGAGCTGCCCACCTGCGGCGACGCGCCGGAGCCCCTGGAGCCCGAAGCGGACACCGCAGAAGAAGAGACCGAGGAAGAAGAGGAACGCACCATGGCCGATCTGCTCCGGCAGGACGATTCGGCCTGGGGCAAGCCGGTGCACCGCAGCACGCCGGGGGTGCTCGAATGAGCACGGAAACCGTCAAGCGGGGCCCGCGTGCGGCGGGTCCGGAAATGCCCGAGGGGCAGGAAGAACTGCAGGAACCGCCGGTAATGGCGGAACCGGCGGCGCGCGATTTCAACTCGCTGCTGATGATGCTGCCGATGGCCATCGGCTCGCTGGTGATGGTGCTGGCGTTCTCCGGAGTCGCGGGCAGTTCGCCGTTCACCTACGTGATCGGCGGCGGCATGGGCGTGTCCATGATCGCGATGAGCCTCGGGCAGCTGTCCCGCGCGGCCGCCGAGCGCAAGCGCAAGATGCAGGCCGAGCGGCGGGACTACCTGCGCTACATCGGCCAGGTCCGCGAGCGGGCCCGTTCGACCGCCGAGGACCAGCGGCAGGCGGTGGCCTGGAACAACCCGTCCCCGGATGCGCTGTGGTCGCTCGCGATGGGGCCGCGGCTGTGGGAGCGCCGGATCAGCCACGAGGACTTCGCCCGGGTGCGGATCGGGCTCGGCACGCAGCAGTCGGCGCTCGAACTGGTGCCGCCGGTGACCAAGCCGATCGAGGACCTCGAACCGCTGTCGGCGATCTCGCTGCGCCGGTTCACCGAGACCTACCGCACGCTCTCGGGCATCCCGACCGCGGTGGGGCTGCGGAGCTTCACCAGCGTCGAGTTCGACGGCGATCCGGACGCGGCCGCCGGGCTGGTCCGGGCGATGCTCGCGCAGCTGGTCGCCTTCCATTCGCCGGACGAACTGCGGCTCGCGGTGCTCACCACCGAAGCCGCGCAGGCGCAGTGGGACTGGGTGAAGTGGTTGCCGCACAACAACCATCCGACCCTGCGCGACGCGGCGGGCCCGCTGCGGCTGCTCGCCGCCGACCACGACGAGCTGATGGATCTCCTCGGCCCGGACGTCGCCGACCGCGACGACCACGACAAGACCGTCGGGCCGACCACGACCGAACCGTTCGTGGTGGTCGTGGCGCATCTGGCGACGATCCCGGAGTCCTCGCGGCTGGTCGGCGCGGGTCTGCGCAACGTGGTGCTGCTCGACGTCACCGGCGCGCTCCCGGGCGGGCCCAAGGTGCTGCGACTGACCACAAAGGACGATCTGGTCGAGTTCCCGGCGGGCAGCGGCGTCGGTTCGGCGACCCGCGACGAGCTGTCGGTGACCCAGGTCGAAGGCCTCGCCCGGCTGCTCGCGCCCAAGCGGACCAGCGGCACCCTGGAAATCGCCGACCAGCCGCTGGAAAGCGACTTCGGGCTGACCGCCCTGCTGGGCATCAAGGACGTGCACACCTTCGACATCCCGGGCCAGTGGCGGCCGCGGGCGGCGCAGCGGGCCCGGATGTCCGTGCCGATCGGCGTGACCGAGGACGGCGAGATCGTCGAGCTGGACCTGAAGGAATCGGCGCAGGGCGGGATGGGCCCGCACGGGATGCTGATCGGCGCGACCGGGTCGGGCAAGTCGGAACTGCTGCGCACGCTCGTGCTCGGGCTGGCCGCGACGCATTCGTCGGAGATCCTCAACTTCGTGCTTGTCGACTTCAAGGGCGGCGCGACGTTCCTCGGCATGGACCGGCTGCCGCACACCTCGGCGACGATCACCAACCTCGCCGACGAACTGCCGCTGGTCGACCGCATGCAGGACTCGCTCAACGGCGAAATGGTGCGGCGGCAGGAACAACTGCGCGCGAGCGGCTACCCGTCGCTGTACGAATACGAGAAGGCGCGCGCGGCCGGCGAACAGCTGGCCCCGATGCCGACGCTGTTCCTGGTGGTGGACGAGTTCTCCGAGCTGCTGAGCGCGAAGCCGGAGTTCATGGAGCTGTTCGTCTCCGTCGGGCGGCTGGGCCGCAGTCTCGGCGTGCACCTGCTGCTCGCCTCGCAGCGGCTGGACGAGGGCCGCATCCACCGCGTCGAAGGCCACCTGTCGTACCGGATCGCGTTGCGCACCTTCTCCTCGATGGAATCCCGCAGCGTGATCGGCGCGGGCAGCGCCTACGAGCTGCCGCCGGAACCGGGCAACGGCTACCTGAAGATCGACACCACGAACCTGGTGCGGTTCAAGGCCGCTTACGTCTCCGGACCGGTCCCCGCGGGCAGCGGCGAAAACTCCGCGGTCGCGGCCGCACGGGCGAGCCGCGAGGTCGTCCCGTTCCGCACCGAGGCCCGGCCCGCCAAGCTGATCATCCGCGACGACGAACCGGAACCGGCCGAGAAGCAGTCCGATGTGGACGCTCTCGAAGCCGCCGTGCCGGGCGGGCCGACGCTCGCCGACGCGTTCATCGACCGGCTGACCGGCGCGGGTCCGGCGGCGCGCCAGGTGTGGCTGCCGCCGCTGGCCGAATCGCCGAGCCTGGACTCGCTGCTGCCGAGCGTCACGCCGGACCCGGTGCGCGGCATGGCGGTGGCCGACCCGGCGCACTGGGGGAGGCTCCGGGTGCCGATGGGGATGATCGACCGGCCGTTCGAGCAGGTCCGCGAGCTGCTGACGGCGGACCTGTCCTCGGCGGCCGGGCACGTCGCGGTGGTCGGCGGGCCGAAGACCGGCAAGTCGACGCTGCTGCGCACGCTCGTGCTGGCGCTGGCGATGACGCACACCCCGCAGGAGGTCCAGTTCTACGGGCTGGACTTCGGCGGCGGCGGGATCATGTCGCTGTCCGGGCTGCCGCACGTCGGTTCGGTCGCCACCCGGCTCGAACGCGACCGCGTCGTCCGGACCATCGAGGAAATCTCGCAGGTCATGGAGGGCCGCGAGACGCTGTTCTCCGAGCACGGCATCGAATCCATGGACGCTTACCGCGCGTTGCGCCGAAGCGGCCAGATCGAGGATCCGTTCGGGGACGTCTTCCTGGTGGTCGACGGCTGGTACAGCCTCAAGAACGACTACAGCGACCTGGAGCAGAAGATCGGCGAGCTGGCCTCGCGCGGACTGTCCTTCGGCGTGCACGTGGTGATCGGCGCGACCCGCTGGTCGGAGATCCGCCCGTACCTGCGCGACCTGCTGCAGACGCGGTTCGAGCTGCGGCTCGGCGATCCGATGGAGTCGGAAATCGGCTCGCGCAAGGCGAAAACGGTGCCGAACCAGCCGGGCCGCGGCCTGACCCCGGACGGCCTGCACTTCCTCGCCGGGCTGCCGCGCATGGACGGCAGCGGGAACACCGACGACCTCGCGGCGGCGGCCAAGGCGGTCGCCGAAGAGGTCCACCTGTTCTGGCCGGGCGCGCCGGCCCCGGCGGTCCGGCTGCTGCCCGCGAAACTGCCGATGGCCCAGCTGCCCGCGCCCGAGGGCGACCTGCGGATCGCGCTCGGGCAGGACGAACAGCGGCTGCTGCCGGTGTGGCACGACTTCGCGGCCACTCCGCATCTGCTTGCCTTCGGGGACAACGAAACCGGCAAGACCAACCTGCTGCGGGTCGTCCTGCGTTCGGTCCTGACGCGCTACTCGCCGAGCGAGGCGAAGATCGTGCTGGCCGACCCGAGCCGCCAGCTGGACGCGGAAGTGCCCGAGGAGTACCGCGTCGGCTACGCGACCACGACCGAGGCCCTGCAGGAACTGGCGCAGCAGGCCAGCGTTTCGCTCACTCCCCGGGTCCCGGACCAGACCATCACCGCGGACCGGCTCAAGCGCCGCGACTGGTGGACCGGCCCGCGGCTGTTCTTCGTGGTCGACGACTACCAGCTGCTGACCAGTGGCATGGGCTCGCCGCTGGAACCGCTGTTGTCCCTGCTGTCGCAGGGTTCCTACATCGGCTTCCACCTGATCCTCAGCCGCAGCACCTCGGGCGCGATGCGGGCGCTGAGCGACTCGGTGGTCCGCCGGATCTGGGAGCTGGGCAGCCCGGGCGCGGTGTTCTCCTATCCCAAGGAGGAGGGCAAATTCCTCGGCGAGGCGGCTCCTCGCCAGCTGCCCGCCGGACGCGCGCAGCTGGTCACCCGCCGCGGCGTGAAGCTCGTGCAGACCGCGATCGCGGAAGAAGACCGGGCAGGCGAGGGCTGGTCCCCGCTCGCGATGACCGAAAGGGGCGTGCGATGACCGCGTCGACCGGCGAACTGTGCCGGATCACCGTGTACGGGCCGCAGGGCAGGGCGGATCTGGCGGTGCCGATGTCCGTCCCGCTGACCAGCCTGCTGCCGGTGCTGCTGGAGCACACCGGCGGCCGCGACGACCTCGGCGAGGGCTGGGTGCTCCAGCGGCTCGGCGAAGAGCCGCTGGACGCGTCGGGGACGCCGGAGTCGCTGGACTGGAAGGAGGGCGAGGAATTCCACCTGCGCCCTCGCGCGGACCCGTTGCCCGAGCTGGATTTCGACGACATCGCGGACGGCATGGCCACCGCGGTGAGCCGCCATCCCGGCCGCTGGCGCCCGGAGTTCAACCGCGGCCTGTTCCTCGGGTTCGCGATCTTCTCCCTCGTGGTGCTGGCCAAGGTGCTGCTCTACCCGGGTTCGGCCGGGCTGACCGCGATCGGCGGCGGTGTGGTGTCGCTCGGGCTGCTCGTCGCGGCCGTGGCGACCGGGGTGCGCTCCGAGGACAAGGCGCTGCTGACGTTGCTCGGCCTCGGCGGCTGCGCGTTCGCGTTCCTCTCCGGCGCGGTCGCGGTGGCCGGGCTCGATCCGGCGTTCGACCTGCAAGGCACACCGATCCTGACCGGCTGCCTGACCTTCGCGCTGGCCGGCGGTCTCGTGCTCGGCGGACGGGCCGCGTGGTCGCACGCCATCCCGTTCGTGCCGTTCGGCGCGGTCGTCGCGACCGGGCTGGCCGGGGCGCTCTCGCTGTGGCTGCACCTCGGTGCCGGGTTCACCACCCAGCAGGCGGCCGGGCTGGTGTCGTTCGTGCTGGTCGGGCTGATGGTGTTCGCGCCGCGGATCGGCATCCGGTTCGCTCGCATCCGCGGTCCGCAGCTGCCGCGTTCGGCCGGGGAACTGCAGTACGACATCGAGCCGATGCCGGCCGCGCAAATGGTGCACCAGACCGGGTACGCCGACGGCTACCTCACCATCGCCTGCGTCGCCGCCACGGCCGTTTTCGTCGGCTGCTTCCCGTTCCTGGTCGGCAACGGGCTGTTCCCGACCGTTCTCGGCGGGCTGGTGTCCGCGGCGGTGCTGATGCGCTCGCGGGCGCTGCTCGGGGTGTGGCAGCGGGTTCCGCTCGCCGTCGCCGGCGCGATCGGCCTGGTGCTGCTCGGGCTGTCGCTGATCCAGCCGCTGCCCACGCCGTGGCGCGGCGCCTGCCTCGCCGGGCTGTGCCTGGCGTTCTTCCTGCTCCTGCTGGCGATGCTGCGCCCGCCGCCGCGGCGGCTGCTGCCGATCTGGGGGCATCTGGCGAACTGGCTGGAAACGCTGAGCGCGGTGGCGATGATCCCGATCCTGCTGCAGTTGTTCGGCGTCTACGCGTGGGCCGTCGGGCTCACCGAATAAGCGAAGGAGAGGTGCCATGGTGCAGACGCAGAAGGACCACGTCGAGGCGTATTCGTTCCTGATCGGGCGGATGACCTCGGCGCTGGTGCTCGGCGACGCGGCCCACCTCGACGTGCCCGCCCGGCGGGCCTGGGTGGGCCTGCTGGTCGGGCTGGTCCTCGGCCTGCTGATCGCGGTCGGGTTCTTCGTGTACGGGCTGATCGCGCACCACACCGGCGGGGCGGCGCCCGCCGTCGGCCGCCGGGCCTGAAAGGAGGCAGCCATGGAACTCTCGCTGATCCGGCGCGGCGATTCGGGCGCCGCGCTCGAAAAGAAGACCGTGGGCAACGCGCTGGTGGTGCACCCCGCGGAAGGGATGACCGGCGAGGCGCAGTCGCTCGCGCTCGGCGTCGCGGCCGATCCCGACCACGACCTGGTCGTGGTGGACCTGCCGGTGGACTCGCCGATCACGATGTGGGAATCGGTGGCCAGGGCGCTGCCGCGCCGGCGGCGCGGGGTGCGGCTGGTGATCGGCGGGCGCTCGCGCGAGACGACCGCGCTGGCCGGGCAGTGGCTGGCCGAGCGGATCAACCGCCCGGTGCTCGCGCCGGACGGTTCGGTGATCCCGAGCGCGGGCGGCGCGCTGTTCGTCCACGCCGGACGCGGCGGCGGCTGGGTGCGTTTCCGGCCGGGCCGCCCGCCGGCCTGGGAGGCGAAGCGGTTCCCGCGCCCGGCGTGGGATTCCGGGATCGCCGCCGAGCTGACTCCGACGAGTTCGCGCGGCGTCGCCGAACCTCTCCCGGGCGGTCTGTGGGTGCGCCCGGTCGGGTTCGACGCTCCCCAGCGGCAGCACCGCACGGCGCTGATCTCCCGGATGCCCGCGCAGCACGACACCATGACGATCGTGCTGGGCTGCCCCGGCTGCCCGCCGCTGGCCCTGGACGACGCGGCCCGGCTGTGGGTGCAACTGCCGGAGAAGGTGCGGGCCAAGGCGCGGTTCGTGCAGTACGGCCCGATGCAGGTGCCCGGCGAGGCCACGATCGGGCAGGCGCTGGCCGACCTGCTCGGCAAGCCGGTCGCGTTCTACGCGGGCGTGCCGGTCGGTTCGCCGCAGCTGCCGACTCTGCGGACCGTGCTGCACGACGGGCGGCTCGGCTGGCGTCCGTTCACCACCGAACTCGGCTACGAACCGCGTTCGGGTGACGAAACGCCGTTGCCGGAACTGCTTTCGCACCGTCCGCCGATCCACGGGCTCGACCAGGTGTCTCCGGCGGTGTACTGGTACTCGCCGGACGCGGTGGTCGAGGTCGTGCAGTCCGGTCTGCTGGTGCGTCCGCCCCAGGACGGCCCGTCCTCGGCGGCGATCCGCGAGATCGGCCTCGATGCCGCGGTGCACAATCTGACCTTCGACGCGGCGGACGAGGGCTCGGCCTCGCGGATGCGGTTGCTGGCGGAGGATCTGCTGGCGCGGCTGGACGAGCAGACCCGCCGGATGAGCCGGGTGCTGCCTGCCGCCGCGCTGCTCGCCGAGCGTGCTCGCCCGCGGGTGGTGGCGCGGGCGTTGGACGCTATCGAGTCCGGGCATCCGGTGCCCGTGGTGGCCGCGGCTCCTCCGGCGGCTTATCTGCCTGCGGCTCCGGCGGCGTTGGGTATTGCCGCGCCGACCGAGGTTCCCGGGGCGATCGCCGCTCCCGCTCCGGTCGCCGCGCCCGCCAAGCCGGAGGCTCCGGCCGAACCGCCGGTCAAGGTCTCTGCCGCTCCTCCGGCGGCGAAGCCGATCACGCACCTCGCTCCGGCCGACGTCGCACCGGCCAAGCCGGTGGAACCGCCGGTCGCCAAGCCCGCGGTTCCGGTCGCGGAAAAGCCGGCCGGGCCGGTGTCCGCCGCGGACAAACCGGAGCCCGCGCCGAAACCGGCGAAAGCCCCGGCGGAGCTGCGCTTCCAGGAGACCCCCGGTGCGGAATCGACCGCGCTGCTGCCCCGGCGCGGCGCGGACAAGGAACGCCAGTGGCTGCGCAAATCGCTCGGCGCGGAATACGGCCTGATGTCCAACACCGTCGCGCGGATCCTGTCCGAGCACCCGGGCTTCCAAGGCGTGCTGTCGACCTCCTCCTCGGCCGAGGTGCTGACCGACGCGGTAGCCGTGCAGCTTTACCTGTCCCCCAAGGGATCGACGATCGACGCCGGACTGCGGCGCGGCGCGAACGGTCCGCACGTCCCGGTCGCCCGGTGCGTCGTGGCCGGGCTGAGCAGGCTGCCCTCGCACCGCGGTCCGGCGACCTTCGCCACCGAGCTGCCGCCGTCCGCGTGGCCGCTGCTGGACCAGCGGAAAGTGCTGACCGAATGGGGCTTCCTCAACGCGCTGACGCAACCGTCGTCCACGGTGGACGGCGAGACGGACGTGCTGGTGTGGTCGATCACCGGACGGCGCACCAAATTGCTGGAGCCGAGCGAGGGCGGCGTCGAAAACCGGGTGCTGTTCGTGCCGGGGACCAGCTTCAAGGTGCTGGAAACCCGCGAACCGGCGGCGGGCGCGCGGGGCGCGGTGCTGCTGCGGGAGCTGACCGCGAGCGAGATCGACGAGACCGGGCGGGTGGCGAACGACCGGGCGTCGCTGGACGAGCTGGCCATGAACTCGCTCCGGCAGACGGTGCGGACGTGGGCGGAAGCGGGCGAGGACCTGGCCCGGACCGTGATGGACGAGCAGGCGGCGGAGCGGTTCGGGGCGCTCCCGGGCCTGGCGTGAGTGCGGAGAGGCGGAGACGATGAACCGACAGCTGCTCGTGGTCGGCGGCGACCGGCCGGGTGCCTTCGGAACCATCGGCGCGGCGCTGGCGCAGGCGCAGCCGGGGGCGACGATCAGCGTGCACCCGGGCCGGTACGAGGAAAACCTCGTGGTGGACCGGATGGTGTCGCTGGTGGCCGAACAGGGCGCGGGGACTGTGGAAATCGTGGCGAACACCGGAAGCGTGCTCGTCGCGAACGCCGAAGCGGTGCAGCTCAGCGGGTTCGTTCTCACCGGCGTCGACGACCAGCTGGTCACGGTGGACGTCGTGCGCGGCGAGGCGGCGCTGGACGGCTGCCGGCTGTCCGGGACCTCGTGGGCGACGCTGCTGGCCCGGCTGGAGGGTTCGCTCGCGCTGCGGGGCTGCACGGTGACCAGCACCGGCGGCGCCGGGGTCGTCATCGCCTCGCCGGTGCAATCGGCCATTGAGGACACTGAGATCGTCGACGCCGCGTCGTCCGGGGTGGTCGTGGCCGAGACCGGATCGGTGCTGCTGCGGCGGTGCGCGGTGCGGGGCGCGGCGGGCAACGGAGTGTGCGTCAACGGCGAAGCGGTCGCGATTGTCGAGCAGTGCGAGATCGTCGGCGCGCAGAAACCGGCGATGGTCGTGGAACAGCAAGGGCGCGCGACGATCACCGGGCTGAGCGTGCGGGACAGCGCGAACGTCGACCTGTACGTGACCAGCAAGGGCCGGATTTCGGTGGCGTCGTCGCAGTTCCGGTCGGCACCGATGCAGGCCGCGCACATCGCCGCGTCCGCCGAGCCGTTGCTGCGCGAGTGCGTGTTCGCCGGGGCGGGCACGAACGCGGTGCAGGCCACCGGAACCTCCGCACCGCAGTTCGTGGACTGCACTTTTGAAGGCTCGCCGGTCACGATCCTGGTCGACGACCAGGCACGGCCGCGGTTCGAGCGCGCGACCGTGCGGGGCTCTACGCACACCGCGATGTCGGTCAGCGCGGAATCCGCGGTAACCGTCGGCGGGCTGCGGATGACGCCGGACAGCGGCGTCGGGATCGTCCTTTCCGGACAGTCCACTCTGGACCTCGCGGACGCCTCCATCGACACCGGCCGGGAAACCGGGGTGCAGGTCACCGAGGACGCCCGGTTGACTGTCGCCGACCTCCGCGTCGATTCGACGGCCGACAAGGCGGTCTCGTTCACTGGTGGCGCGCCGTCCTCGGCGAAGTCGGTGCAGGTGCGCGGCGGTGGCCTGCACCTTGCCGGTACCGCGGAGATCTCCTTGCAGGACTGCGAGATCATCGATTCCGCCGGGGACGGAATCACCGTCGGATCGAGGCTGACCGCTTCCCGCTGCCGGGTGCGCAATGCGCGAGGCAACGGGGTGTACGTCGGTGCTCAGGCGTCGTTCACCGAATGCGAGATCCTCGGCGCGGGCGAGGACGGCTTCCACGTGGAAACCACCGAACCGGTCAGCATCCGCGATTGCGTGGTCAACGACGCCTCGGGCGAACTCGTGAGCGGCGAGCACGCGGACGTGGACAACCTCGGCACCGATTCCGCCCGAACTGCCGAGCCGTCGCCCGCCGGTCCGCCGGGCGGCTTCGCGGCCGCTGACCAGACCGTGAGCGAGGCCGCCGGCGAGGTGCTCGAAGGCCCGCTGGGCGATCTGGAGGCGCTGGTCGGGCTCGCCGGGGTGAAGAAGGAAGTCACCGGCCTGATCAACCTGATCAAGATGTCGCAGATGCGCGAGC
>NZ_LWSF01000024.1:68675-117735 GCF_001651785.1 Amycolatopsis sp. M39 | reverse complement strand
TGCTCGCCGAACTCGGCATCCTGTCGAAGGGGCACATGATCGAGGTGGCCCGCCAGGACCTGGTCGGCCAGTACATCGGGTCCACCGCGATCAAGACCACCGAGGTCGTGGAAAAGGCCGTCGGCGGGGTGCTGTTCATCGACGAGGCGTACACGCTGAGCGCGCCGACCGGCGGCTCCGGTCCGGACTTCGGGCAGGAAGCGATCGACGCGCTGATGAAGATCATGGAGGACCAGCGCGATTCGCTGGTGGTGATCGTCGCGGGCTATTCCGAGCAGATGGAACAGTTCCTGCAGTCGAACCCCGGCCTCGCCTCGCGGTTCACCCGCACCATCGAATTCCCGAACTACAGCGTCGACGAACTGGTCACCATCACGACCGGCCTGACCCGCAAGCACTACTACGAGATGACCGACGACGCGCTCGCCGCGCTGCGCGAGTATTTCGAACGGGTGCCGAAGACCTCGACGTTCGGCAACGGCCGGGTCGCGCGCAAGCTGTTCGAGGCGATGGTGAACAACCAGGCGTCGCGGCTGGCGCTTTATCCGCCGTCCAAAGACATCGAACTGAACCGCCTCACCGCCGATGACCTTCAGGCCGAGCTCGCGCAACTGCCGTCCGCCGCGAAGTCAACGGTCTCGGTCGCCGCCGATCCCGCCGCCGCTGTCAAGACCAGTGCGGGCTGGAAGCGTCTCAGCGGCCTGGCCGGCCAGAAATCGGTGCGAGAGAACGCCGAACGGCTGCTGCTCAAACTCGGCAGGCTCGCCCACGAACGCCAGCCGCTCGGCCACCAGGCCAATCTGGTGATCAGCGGCAAACGCGGCACCGGACGGTCGGAGTACGCGAAACTGTACGCGCAAATCCTCTCCGAATTCGGCATGGCCCCGATGGGACAGCTGGTGCGCCGCAACCTCGCCGAAGAGCTTTCCCCGCAATGGCCGGGCCAAGCCGAACACCTGGTCCGGGCCGCGGTGGAGGACGCTTCCGGCGGCACCCTGGTCGTCGACCTGGACGGCGACTGGGACACCTCGCCGCACACCCCCGGCATCGAAGCCCTGGAAGCACTGTCGGAAATGATCGCCCGCCGTCCCGCCGATCCGGTCGTGGTGTTCACCGGCGAAAGCGACCGCGTCGGCGAACTGCTCGCCCAACTGCCCACCCTGCGCGACGCCTTCCCCTACGGCTGGCAGCTCGGCGAGTACACAGTGGACGAACTCGCCGAGATCGCCGTACGCCTGCTGGTGCGGCGTGGTCACGAGGTTCCCGACGACGTCCGCGACGCCCTCGCCCATGAACTGTCCGCCGCGTCCGACCACACCGCGTACGCCGCGCACGAACTCGCCCGCACGCTCTCGGCCGCCGCCGCGTCCCGCACGCTCGCCGCCGCCGATCTGCGCGGCATCCGCCCGCCCGACACCGGCGCCATGGCCCTCGGGCCCGGACTGGCCTCGGTCGGCTGACCCTCGGGAGGAGATTGATGAGCACGCACTACGAAAAGATGCTTGAGGACGCGATGGCGGCTTACCAGCACCAACGCGACCATTTCGACCAAGCCCGCCAGGACGTCGAAACCGCCACCAGCACCGCCACTTCGGCTCGCCGCGAGGTCACGGCGACCGTAGGCCGTACCGGCGACCTGACCGAACTTTCCTTCCCCACCAGCGCGTACAAACGCATGGCCCCTGCCGAGCTGGCCTCGGTGATCGTGCAGACCGTGGCCGCCGCCCGGCAGAAATCCGTCGCCGCGGCCGCGGAAATGATGGCCCCCATGCTGCCGCCGGGCATCTCAGCGGAGGATTTGATGAGCGGAAAAGTGGACGTCAACGCCCTGTTCTCGGCGCGGGTGCCGGGATTCGACGAAGGGAACCTGCCGTGACCGACCAGTTTTTCGTCGACGCCGACGGTCTGGACGGCGGCCGCGACGGCTTCGACGGCAAGAGCGCCGAACTGCGCACGCTGGCCCAGCGGGTGCAGAGCCTGGCGAACCCCGGCCGGATCCAGGACGCGGCCGGGAACGACAAGAACGGCAACGAATTCTCGAAAACGCACATCCAGTCGGCGGCCGAGATCTACAACGGCATCAACGCCTGGGCACTGGCGGTGGAAGCGACGCGCGACGCGATCGGCGACATGGCGACGTCGTTCCGCGAGGCCGACCAGGGTGCTTACGACGGGTCGAACGCCCTGTTCAAGAACTTCACCGACCTGAACCACAAGGTCCGCAAGGCCGACCCCGGCGGCGGTTCGGACAACCCTCCGACCGAGTACCAGCGCGGCGTGCGGATCCAGGGCAAGCTGCTGCGCACCGAACCGGAAGCCGAAGACGGCGGCGGCTGGACCCCGGCCAAGAGCCTCCGGGCGCAGGTCCCGGATCGCGGCAAGGAACCCGTGACCGGCGACGCACCGCGCTTGAAGCGCCTCTCGGCCGAGCGCCCGGCCCAGCACAAGGTCGAGACCCCGCTGCAACCGACCGAATCGACGGTCTTCGTCCGCTCGGAGAAACCGGTGCACGCGGTCGAGGACCGGATGGAGACCCCCGAAGGCGAGGTCACCCTGCCGGAGCGGACCCCGGCCCGCCTGGAGCCGACGGAGTCCTGGGTGCCCGCGGTGAAGGGAGAACCCGCACCACGCGGCTGGGAACCGGCGAAGTCGATCCCCGCCCAGCCCGCGATCACCCCGGAAGACCCCGTTTCCTGACTGCTGTGCGCTAAGGAGGTGCCCCCGCGATGAGTCTCATGGTGGACCCCAGCCTGAACTGGGTGTTCTACATCATCGCGGGTGACGCCTGGCCGCAGGGCGACGAGGACAAAGCACGCGAACTGGCCGCCGAATGGGATCAGGTCGCACAGGAAATCTCCGCCGCCGGAACCGGTTTCAGCCAGCTGGCGGACCAGGTGATCTCCAACGTGGGCGGCGAGGTAGCGACCAACTTCGCCGACTACGCCAACAAACTCAGCACCATGGGCGCGGGTTTCTCCTACCGGGCCCAGCAGCAGGCCGCCGCGCTGCGCGAATACGCGCTGAATGTCGAGAACGCCAAATACGGCATTCTCATTTCCATCGCGGTCACCGCCGCGGACCTGATCTGGGCGATGACGAACCCGTTCACCGCCCCGTTGATCCCGGGAATCTGGGCGGCCGGGCGAACCGCGGTGATGCAGATCGAACGCTCGCTGATGTCGCGCCTGATGAGCCTGCTGTCGAGGGTCGCGCGCGAGGCCGCGCAGGAAGCCGCGGAAGAGGCGGCCGAGGAGATGCTGGCCGAGTTCATCCAGATCGCGCAGGGAAACCGGGACGGCTTCGACTGGAAACAGATCGGCCAGAACGCGGCCTTGGGCGCGATCGGCGGGGCATTCGCCGCGGGCGCGCACAGCGGCCTCGGCAAGTGGGGCCACAACGTCTTCGGCGCGGCCGGGGTGGAAGCGGCCACCGAGGTGGTCGTCGGCCTGTCCGGGGCCGGCCTGTTCGGCGGAGACCTCGACAGCCTGGGCTGGGGAGCCCTCAACGGCGGCCTCAGCGGCGCCGCCACCCACGGCGCCCACCACGCCGGGCAGAGCCTGCACGACAAACTCACCGGCGGCGGCAATGACGGCGGTGGTCAGGGGAAGGGCCCGAACGACCCCGGCGGGGAGAACGGTCCCGGGAACATCAAGGTGAACCCGATCAACGGCCCCACGGCGCCCGGCGGGTCCGGCGGCTCTGGCGGGTCCGGCGGGTCCGGCGGCTCCGGCGGCTCCGGCGGGTCCGGCGGCTCCGGCGGCTCCGGCGGCTCCGGCGGCTCTGGCGGCGTTGGTCCTGGCGGCGTTGGTCCTGGCGGCTCCGGCGATTCCCACCGCGCAGGTGGCTCCGGCGGAGTCGGCCCCGGCAGCTCCGGCAATTCCCACCGCGCAGGTGGCTCCGGCGAAGTCGGCCCCGGCAGCTCCGGCAACAACGCTCCGCACAACGACGGCCAGAACACCTCCTCCGCGCACGGCAACAACTCCACCGGCAATTCGACTTCCGGCGACCCCCGCTCGACGGGCGGCTCGAACTCCCCCGGCAGCACCTCACACTCCGGCACCGGACCGAACTCGGCCGGCAACCCCAATTCCGCAACCGGCTCGCACTCGGCGAACGGCAGCACGCCGAGCGGAGGCCCGAACTCCGCTGCCAACTCAAGTTCGGCGAACGGTTCCCACTCCGCGAACAACTCGCCCTCACCCGACGACGCCACTTCACCGGGCGGCCCCCGCTCCACGGGCAACTCGGACACGGCGAACAACCCCAACTCCCCAGGCAGCAACTCCACTTCACCGAGCGGCCCCGCCACCGCGGGCAACCCGGGCACGCCGAACAACCCCAACTCCACAAGCAACTCGACTACACCGAGCGGCCCCGGCTCAGCAGGCAACTCAGGCTCCGCGAACAACTCGAACGCGCCCACCGGCAACACCCCCGCGAACGGTCCGGCCGGCAATTCCGCGCCAGGCCCCCACTCGCCCGGCAGCAACCCCGCCGGAGGCACCGACTCGTCCGGCAGCGCGAACACTCCCGCCACCGGCTCGAATCCGCCCGGTGCCAACCCCGCCCCCGTAAACCCCGGCGGGCCCGCCACCACCGGCCCGAACCCCGCTCCCGGCACGAACGGCGACCAGAGCACCGGCCCCGGCACGACCGCCGGAAACCAGAGCACAAACCCCAGCCCGAGCCCGAATCCGGGCACGAACGCCAACCCCAGCCCCAACCCGTCCCCCGGCACAAACCCCAGCCCCAACCCGTCTCCCGGCACGAACCCCAACCCCAGCCCGTCCCCCGGCACAAACCCCAGCCCCAACCCGTCTCCCGGCACGAACCCCAACCCGTCCCCCGGCACGAACCCCAACCCGGACTCCGCCAACCACGGCACGAACGGCTCCGACCACCACACCGCCCCGCCCCCGTCGACGCCGGACTCGGTGCGGACCGGCAACCCGGCTCCGCCACCGTCCGCACCTGGCCACGCCGGGTCCCCAGAGGCAACTCCGTCAACGTCCACGCCGAACCCCAGCACGAACGGCACCCCCGCTCCGCCGTCGTCCGCGCCCCACACCACCGGGCCCCAAGACGCCACCCCACCAGCTTCCGCGCCTAACTCCGGCACGACGGGACACCCGCCCGCCGGCTCCACCAGCACGAACGGTCACCCCGCAGCGGGCAACCACCCCGTCTCACCGCCCGCGACCAGCGGCAACCACTCGCCCGCCGCGCCGCACGACGCCGGCCTACCCGGCTTCAGCGGTCACCCGAACGCGGCTCCGCATTCCGCGGGCGAGCCCAACGGCTCCCCGAACCCGACGACTCACCCCGGCCAGGAGACTGCCCCGAGCCCGTCCGGCCACGCCAACCCGGGTCCCGCGGCCAACGCTTCTCCGGGCTCGTCGCCCAGCCCGAACGGCACGGCCTCGCCACATCACCCCGCCGGGGCGAACCCGTCCCCCGACGCCGTCCGCACCCCGAACACCAGCCAGGGTTCGAGCGCCAGCACCAGCCCGAACTCCCCCGACCCGGCCGCCAGCCCGCAGCCCAAGCCGGTACCACCGCCGACTTCGAGCAGCGTCAAGGGCATCGACTCGACCCCCGGCCCCGCCCCCAAGACGACCGTCGACGGCTCGAACCCGCACGCCTCCCCCGCCCCGGATCCGAGCCCCGTACGGACCTCGGTCGCCAATCCCGGCCCGACGAGCGCCGATCCGGTCCCGAGCGCCCGTCCGAACCCCGTCGCCAACCTCACCTCGAACCCGGCTGCTTCTCCGGGCCCGGCCACCACGCCGAACCCCAACACCCATCCCAGCCCGAACCCGCCGACCACACCAGACCCAGCCGCCAAGCCGACCTCGAACACCCACCCCAGCCCAAACCCACCGACCACACCAGACTCAGCCGCGAAACCGACCTCGAACACCCACCCCAGCCCGGCCGCGGACCCTCACCCCACCTCGAACCCGGCCGCCGAGCCCGCCTCGACGCCGGCTCCCTCCGCCCAGCGCGGGCCAGCCGCCACCTCGGTCGTCACCCCGGGCACCGCCTCCTCGCCGACGCCGAATCCCGACCGGAACCCCGACAGTTCGACGAATCCGGCGACCAACGCGAAGCCCGCGGCCGAGCCGGCCCCGCGCGACCCCGCTCCCCAGCCAAAGGCCAGCCCAGCGCCGTCCCCGGCGAGGCCGATCAGCACCAAGCCCACCCCTGCGCCGAGCGAAAACACCGCTTCGCGCCAAGACACCCCGGGGAAACCAGCCCCAGCGACACCCCGCCAGGACACGCCGGCCGGGCCGGCCAAGAAGGCGACCACCGCGGCGAATCCGCCGCGCCGGGACCTCGACACCCCACCCTCGCCGCCCACGAAGCCGGCCCCCAACCTCCACACCCCGGTCGCCGCACCCAAAAAACCGGCCCCCAACCTCCACACCCCGGTCGCCGCGCCGAAAAAGCCGGCCCCCGCCACCAGCACCGGCCCTGGGCCGAATGTCGGCAAGCAGCCCCCGGTCACCGGCGGCAAGGCCGATTTCGCTCAGCACCTCAGGAACTTCAAGTTCACCGTCGTGCACGAAACCGGCATCATCGGCGACCTCGGCGCCCGCAACAGCCAGGAAGGCGTCGGCGTAGTGGCCACCGTCGCCGCCACTCCGGACGACAATCTCCAGGACCTCGCGGAAAAGTACTCCGCCGGGTTCACCGGGAATTCTTCGGACGGACGGTTCGGCCTGGTCATCGGACTCAACGGGACACCGGGCTCAGAACAAGCCATCAACCAGAAAATCCAGCAGTTCCAGAATACCTGGGACAACCGTTTCCCGGTGGCGATCGTCGGATTCACCTGGAAACACCCGAGCAACCCGGTCATCGACCAGAAAACCATCCCCTACGGCGGCATCCGCGAAACGATCGTCCGGAACCCGGTCACCGAGAAGCTCGCCCAGCAGATCCGCGAGGCGGGCGGCGACAACGAGGTCTACCTGCACACCGGCGACGCCGACATCCATTCCCTCGCCACCCGCGACGGGCCGCTGTTCGACGCGGTCAACACCGCCGTCCAGCAGAACCCCGAAGGCCCGCCAGAGGTGATCAGCGGCGGTTACCACGTCCGGCCCGAGGACGGGGACCTCGCCAACCGTGCCGCGCAGCTGGATCTCGACGTCCGGCAGGCGCTGGCCGGAGTCGACTCCCGGTCGGTTTATTTTCCGGAGCCGAACACTTTCGTCCGGATGCCGGGAAACAAGCTGGAGAACGACGCGACCTTCGGCACCAAAAACCCCAACACCGGCAATTTCGACTACGGGGCCAAAGAAGGCCAGGGCCTGGTGGATTCAGTCCTGTCCCAGCGCAACCCGAGCTGGCAATACAGCGACCATCCGAGCGCGATNGAGCGCGATCGCGAAATTCTCGTCCGATCTCGCCGTCCAGACCGACGGATCGCGGATCGCGGGCAAGGTCGGCACCGATCCGAATGGCATCACCGCGCTGACCCAAAGCCACGCCAACGAAACCACCTGGTCCGACCAGATCGGCCACTATCTCGGCAATCACACGACTCTCGATCCCAATCTGGCGAAGATCGCCGCGAAAGCCGCGTTCCACGAGATCACTCCGAGCGGGCCGACGCCGAACCGGCCGGAGGTGTTTTCCGAGGTTGTCGCGAATCTGCCCAAGAACGAGCGCACGTCGCTGGTCAAGGGCATGAAGGAGAACGTCGACGACGGCAAGAAGCTCGCCGAGCTGACCCTCGCCACCCGGCAGGCGCTGGTCGACAACCTCAGCGGCAACCGTCCGGCGACCACGCAGACTCCCGCTGCCGCGCCGAAGAACAACGGGCAGGCAACGGCGGCGCCGAAACCGAACCCGAAAACCCTGCCGGGGCCGAAGGACTGGAACGGCCGTCGCGACACCGCACCGGTCACCCGGTTTTCCGCGGAGCGGTTCGACCCGGTCAAGAAGATCGCCGGGCAGTTCACCGGCAACCGCGCGGGGCTCAAGGGCGGGCAGCTCGCCGGAGCGATGGCGCACATCCGGTTCGACGTGCGCCGGTTCGAGATCGCGCCGGGCCAGTGGGTGCGCGAGCACACCATCCCGATCGACCTGACCTCGCATTCCGGCTCGGTGTCGCCTGCGCAGCGGGAGCAGTTCATCCAGGAAATGCGGGCCCACCTCGACGACTGGGTCAACCAGTCCTCCCGGCTGCCCGGCGGCGACCAGCTGCACGTCCGCCTGGACGTCCGCGTCGCCGACGACATCCACCCGGAGGACACCGGCTGGCAGGCCGATCCCGGCCGCCGGATCCCGGTGAACCTGCACGATTCCACTGTGGACTCCGGCACCCCGGACACGAACCAGCTCAACTGGGACGTGCACGACTCGCCCTTCGGCGTCACCCACGAGCTGATGCACTTCCTCGGCCTCGGCGACGGCTACAAGAACGACGAAATGCTGTTCAACCGCCAGGACCAGCCGGGCGTGATGGGCCCGGACGCCTGGCACGATTCGCGGCTCAACCAGGGCAACCTGGCCCAGCTCGAGCAGGTGTCGAACACCGCGAACATCCGTGACCACCACCTCGGCGACTCCCCCGCGACGAACCCGCCACCGCGGCAGGACGACCTCCGTTCGCAGCCCGATCCGGACGGCAAGCCGAACCTGCACACGCCCATCAAGGCCCCGCCGGACCCGCACCCGTCGAGCGAACCCGCCCCGGGAACGCACGACCAGCAGACCGGTGTCCAGTTCGACTCCGAGCGCGGCGTCCAGGCGGTCCGGGAAAGCAATCCGAAAGCCAGCGAGACCGTCGCGAACCGCGTGAAACCCCGCGCGTTCACCCCGGACGAAAAGGCCGCCGTCGCCGACGCGCTCAAGCACTACGCCCCGATCATCGGCGACCAGCGGCAGAATTCCTCCCGCGCCGGGATCGAGCAGGAAGTCCAGCACGTCGGCGCGGCGAACTTCGGCATCGAGAACGGGCAGCTTTCCCCTGGCATGGCGGGCGAGTACATCGGCTCGCACCGGACGGTCAACGTCTACGCGATGGCCGGCTTCGACCGGGACTTCGGCGGCGGGCGCCGCGAGGTCGAGGGCATGCTCACCCACGAACTGTCCCACGGCCTGCTCAAATACGCCCTCGGCGACTACACCAAGCACGTCGGCGTCTGGAACGAGGACAACACGCCGAAGCGGGCGCCCGGCGCCGAACCGCCGACGGACCCGAAGTTCCGCAGCGATTTCGAGGACTTCGCCGGGTCGATCCGGACTCATCTGGCCGCGCCGGGCAAACTGGCCGCCGACGCGCCGCGGCGCTCGGAGTTCGTCAAACAGCTCGAACAGTCCCATCCCGAGGTGTTCGCGAAACGCGGCGAAACCGACCTGATCCGCGTGCGCGCCGCCCGGATCGCCAAGGAACTCCGCGAGGAGAACCTCTCGGCGTTCAACGAGCACACCGGATACTGGACCGCCGACGGCTTCCCGTCCTTCGACGGCGAACGCCCGATCACCCGCTACGGCGCGACGAACCCGAACGAGGACATGGCCGAAGCGGCCAAGTTCTATTTCCTCGACCCGGACCGGTTGCGGGCCGAAGCCCCCCAGCGCGCCGCGTTCTTCGACCAGCTGGTCGCGGACTGGACGCCGCGTCAGGACGAAGCCGTGCTCGTCGCCGACGAGCACACCGAAGAGGAGCCCGACACCCGTCCCCTCGCCGACCGGCTGCCCGAGTTCGCCCGCGACGGCACAGCGCTCGGCTCCGTGGTCCCGGTCGACGTCCGCGGCGCCGAGGAGGTCGGCACGAGCATCGAAAACCTGATCCACCGCCTCAACCCGAAACCGCGGAACCCGCCGCACATCCACGGCATCGAAGCGATTACCGATTCCCTGTCCGGCCCTGAGTTCGAGTCCTTCATGGGCGAGGGCCGCAAGCAGATGGTGCGGGCGGGCGAGAAGTGGTACGAGGTGCACGTCACCGCGGAGCCGGACTTCGGCTCCGTCAACGCCGGCCAGATCACGAAACTCCCGCAGCCGACCATCGGCGACGTCAAGAACGAGGTCAAGACCACCCACGCGAGCCCGAACACCGACACCACCGCGAAGGTCGTCGGCTCCTCGTACTTCGCGATGTTCCCGGCCGGTCCGTACGCCTCCGTCGGCGGCACCGCGCAGCTCGCCAGCCCGTCCGCGGAGCACACCGGCACCACGACCGGAACCGAGCAACGGGTGATCCGCACCGCGGGCGATATGCAGCGGGCCGACGCTCCGGTCACCTATCGGATCACGGTGCGCAACGAAACCGGCGGACTGGTCGGATCCACAGTGGAGGGCCAAGTCGGAGTGGTCCTCTCCACGGACTTGGCCAATCTGAAGCAGGAACAGCCTGCCGGGCCCGCGGAGCCGAAGCCGGACTGGGCCAGGAAGATCGAATTCCTTTCGCCGGAAGCGGTCGACTTCGACGAGAACGCGCTCTTCGATCAGGTGAGCAAAAACCTGCATCCGTCGGTGACGAAATTCGGCGCCCCGGGCCGTACCTCGCTGCGGGAATTCCTCAGCCGCGGCGGGGTGCGCAGTATGCTCGGCACCGCGATGCAGGGCAGTCCGGTGGTGTCGAACGACCTGCTCAGTCCGCACGGTGCCCACCGCGACGCCGTGCAGTTGGCGGCGCGGCCGACGAACGTCGAATACCTCGGCACCATCCCGGGCGACAGCGAACTGCGGTTCAACGATTCCTCGGTAAACGGCGGAAGCACCACCGTCTCGTCGAAATACGGCGGGGAGGTCAATGCGATCTTCGGCGGCGGTTCCTATGTGCCCGGGGCGGTCGGCGGCGTCGGCGGGGTCAGCGGCAGCTATTCCCGGAAGGTCAACCAGCAGTCCACAAGCGGCACCAGCTTCACCACCAAGTCCACAGTGAACGCGAAGGGCGACATCGGCCTGTACAAGGTCACCGTCGACCTCGACGTCACCACTTCCGCCGGGGAAAAGACCACCGTCCAGGCCACTTCGTACACGCGGATGGGCTTGCCCGAGGCGAAAGCACAGGGACTTCCGGTACCGAAGAACACCGCGGCGAAGTTCAAAGACGTCGGTGCGCGCTACGAACCGCCCTATCTCGCGGCGGCCATGGCGGCGGGCACCGCGCGGCCCGGGTCGTTCGAACCGGCGACGCGTGTCCAGCCGCAGATCGAAAACGCGCTGCGGAACCTGCCGGGGGCGGACAAGTTCCTGCCCCGCTGGGACAAGTTCCAAGGCGACGACCAAGGCTCCGGCCGGGACGTCTCCGAGCGGTTCGCGAACCTGCGGAAAATCACGTCCACGTTCTCCCTCGCCTCGCTCCGGGGCAAAATGGACAGTCTGTTCACGCAAGGCGTTTCAGCCCAGTTGAAGCGGCGCGGGCTGTTCACCGACGAGTACATCAACGTCACCGTGAAGGCGAAGCCCGGGCCTGGCCGTCACCTCGGTCAGGCGGACGGCCGTGCGGTCAAGAACAGCAACGAAACGAGCCCCTCGCTGACCAGCGCGACCACCACCGAACGAGGCTGGACGGTCGGCCTCGAAGGCCGCGTGATCATTCCGGGCGCCACGACGGTGGCGAGCCTCGGCGTCAGCCCGACCGTCAGCCCGCTGCAGTACTCGGACAACCGGACGTGGAAGAACTCCGGCGGCCCGACGGTGACCACCACGACCGGCAAGGGCGGCAGCCCGGATTCGCAGGTCTTCGAGCACGACATCGAGTTCGAGGTCGAGATCACCAGTTACACGCGCCACCGGCCGTGGGTGCGGCGGCTGACGCCCGGATCGCCCTTCCGGGTCACGCCGAAGGTGGCCACAGTGGCCAAAACCGGCGATCCCGGCCTGCCGAAGATCGACGGCAAGGTCGATTTGTGGATCAACGACGGGGCCGCGCTCACGAAGGACCCGGCTGCATTCAAGCCGGGCAAACCGGGCGTGGTCTCGATGACGCCGAACGAAACCCCGAGCATCGACGACTTGCTGACCCAGCAGCAGAACCACACGACGCCGAAATTCCTGCACGTGGAGGCGTTTGCGAACACCGAGGCGCTGCGGGACGAGGCGCTGCGCCAGCTCCAGCGCGCGGCCGGCGGCGACGCGGTCCTCGGCCTGCCGGGCAGCGAAGCGCGGGCCCGCGTGGACCGGATGTTCTCCCCGGAAAACTTCCGCGGCCTCACGCCGAAGCTGCTCAAACAGGGCGGTACCGCGAACGGATTCCGCTACGACCGCCGCGTCGCGGACCGAGTCGGCGGTCTCGGCATGGGCATTTCGCTGAGCAATCCGAAGCTCGTCGCGGTCTCGGAAACCGGCGGCGGCGACCGGACGTATTCCGGCGGTTCGAAGGCCGGCTACGAAGGCACGCACAAGCAATCCGTCGAAGCCAACGTGCAACTCGGCCTCACCGTCCGGCCGCCTGGCAGCGACACCCACGGCCAGGGCCAGTTCTTCGGTACCGCGAAGTGGAGCCCGTGGCAGCGCAGCTCCGGTTCGTCCCACGAGATCACCGCGAGCATCGACCACACCAACCGGTCCTCTTCGGACAGTCGCACGGTGCTGGTGCAGTACGACACGAACGTCCGGCTGATCGCGGAAAGCCGCCAGGAAGGCTTGGTCAACGGGTCGATTTCGCGAGCAGGCGCGGACGTCCAGCTGCCGGGTTCGGTCTTCGTGGCGATGGCCGAGGACGAGGCACGCGCGGAAGGATTGCTGCCGCCGGTCGAGCCGCGCACCCCGGCGCCGGGCAAGCTTTCCGCTCCGCCGCTGGTGGGCGGCAAGTCCAGCTCGCTCGGCTCGGCGGTGCTGGAAGACGCTCCCAACCTGACGAAGCTGGTGCAGGACGCCCGGCAGCAGCTCGGCGGACTCGGCGACAGACTGCTGCCGAAATCAGTGCTGAACGATTCGATGAACAACCTCCAGCGCACCCTCGACACGGCTTCTCCGGAAGCAGTTACGTCCCTTGTGGACGGTGCACTGGACGGCGGCGTGTCCTTGCTGGCGCACGACGCGGGCGTGCTCTGGACCGACAACTACCAGCTGCTGCTCAAAGCGAAGATCCTCGACACCCAGTTCCTCGACGTGAAGCACGACGGCAGCGAGGTCGACCACGTCGTCAACTCGACCCGGACAGGCAAAAAGAATTCCGGCCACGGCTCGTCCTACGGCGGCCAGGTCCGCGGTGCCGGCCGCGGTCTGTTCGAGGACAGCCAGCCCAAGGTCAGCGGCTACGACGGCGCGTACCTGGGCGCTTCCGGGACCCGCGCGAAGACCGACCAGACCGTCGAGAACACGACCACGACCACGGCGTTGACCTCGTCCTCCAGCGGACCGTCGGCGCGGTATCGGCACCAGTTCCAGTTCGAGCTGGTCGTCGCCCGGGACGGGCGCACCTACCCGGTCGCTTCGCAGGAGGCGACCGTGACCTCGCGGTCGTCCGCGGACGACCACCGGATCTCCGGCGACGAGCAGTACCACACCAAACTGCACGGCTCGCGGACGACCGAACTCAGCGCCGCGGAGTCCGCTCCGGACCGGCTCGACGCGTGGCAGCGGGAAGGTTTCGGCCCGCTGCCGAAATCTTCGACCGTCGAAGGGATCCGCGGCGCCGCGGACGTGCGGGCCGCCGCTGTCCGCGCGTTGCGGCTGGCCGGCGCGGGCAACGGGCTCACCGGGCCAGGGACCGGCGCGCACAACACGCTCTCGTCCTCGATCACCAACGAGACGCTGCAAGCGCATCTCCCGAACATGGTCGGCACACCGTTCGCGACCCCGGATCTGCATTCCACCGCGGTGACCGGCAGCAGCCACGCCTCGGTGAAGGTGTACACCCGCGTCGTGAAACCGGAGCTGACCGGGCTGAGCGATTCGGTCAAACTGGAGCGTTCGGACCAATCCGGGTCCACGTTCACCGGCGAGGCCAAGGAAACGGTCACCGGCGAGCAGCAGGGCAACATCGGCACCGGCGGCATCACCGATCCGGGCCAGAACACGCATTCGTGGGGCGGGCTCGACGCCCGCAACCCGATCGGCCGGACCGATCCGACGTCCAGCACCGCCGGAGCGCAGCGGTCCGTCGTCGGCAAGGACAAGGGCCGGACCGGGCTGGTCGGATTCGACGTCGAGTACCGGATCGTCGCGACGGTCGACGGCAAGACCGCGGCGGTCGAGGTGCGGGTGCCGCAGTCCTCGCGGACGCGGATGAGCGAAACGGACCTCGAAACCTCGCTCGGCCAGCCCTTGCCGGAGACGCTCGCTTCGGCGCAGGACACAGTGAAGAAGGCCGCCGAGGACTGGCGCACGGCCGAAGAAGAACTCGAAAAGGCACAGCGTGACTTCGATGATGCGTGGCTGTCCGAGAACGACAACGTCCGCACCACGACCGACGGCGCACGCGGGCTGAACCTCCCGGTCGACGGCAATCCCGTGCAGCAAATGCGGCAAGCGGTGCAGACGGCGCAGAACGAAGCTCGCGACGTGGGCCAAGCGCTGCGCGCGGGCAATGACGAGATCGCCCGGCTCAACGAACTCGACGAGCAGTTGCTTTCGCTGGCTCTCGGCGAGGAGCCGGGTTCCGTCGCGCAAAGCGATCTGGTCGCGCGGGCCTGGGACGCGCAACGGCAGGTCGAGCAGATCCGGAACGAGCAGGCCCGCCTGGTCCAGCAGCGGCAGGCCGCGCAGGATCGCGCCGCGGAAATCCTGGCCGTGCTGGACGAGTACCGCAACAACCACACCGATCACTCCGCGCGGCAGGACGACGCCGCCAACCGGATCCAGGAAGCCCGCGAGAAGGCCGACGAGGCGCTGCGGAAATGGTGGCAGGCCAAGTCCGAAGCGGACAGCCAGATCCACGCGCACACTTGGCCGCGTCCGCCGGAGAACGCCTCGGAACAACATCGCGAAGGCACTGTCGAAGCGAACGACACCGTGTCCGGCTGGGACACTGACACCGACCGGCCCTACAGCTTCGACCCGCACGAGATCCAGGTCCGCCAGATCACCGACGGCTCCGGCCGGGTTCGGGCCGTCTCGTTCCTCCCGGCGAACGAGCACACCGAAAGCGTCGAACGGGACTGGGTCGACAACAACTCCGGCACGGTCAGCACCCTGCCGGAAGGCGCGACCCCGGAACAGTTCGACCCGCTGCTGAAGCAGGCCAACGCCACCGGGGCCACGCCGGAGCTGTCCGGCCGCCGATTCGGCGAATGGGCCGGCCACACCGCGGCACCGTGGGACGACGACTCCCTTTTCGTCTTCGCCCACGGACGCGAACAGTCGGTCAAGGTGACTCTGCTCGGCGGCAAGACTGTGCGGGTCGACGGGAACACGTTCGCCCGGATCGTGGCCAGGGCCGCTCCGCTGGCCCAGTCCCAGTCGGTCACGCTGATCGCGTGCGGCACCGGCCAGACCGACGGACCAGGCGGCCTCGCCCACGACTTCCAGCGAGCGCTCGGCGAACTCGGCGGACCGTCCACAGTGCACGCACCGACGAAACCCGCGTTGTTCGGCCGGGATTCGGCGACGCTCGGCAAGGCCATCGGGGCGAGGGGCGGGTTCACCGCGGTCACCGACGGCGGCCATTTCCGCACCTTCGGCGATCCGTCAGTCCAGTCCACGACAGACACCGCGCCGCCCGTCGAGGAAACCCGCTACTCCTCGCCCGCGGAGCTCGTGGCAGACCTGCGGCGGACCGCAGTCGACGGCCCGCCGCCGTCGCCGTTGCTGGGACCGGATCTGTTCGGCCTGTACCGTGCCCCGGAACCGCCGGAATTCCTGCGCGGGCACGACTTCCGCACCCTCACCGCCGGACAGGGCATCAGCTTCCTGGACCTGCTGGACCTCACCAAGGGCTACCAGCTGAGCAGCGAACACCTCGATCCCGCGAACCTGGACGACAACCGGGACTGGACGCTGGAGAAGCAACGACCGGACGAGAAACTGTCCGCGTGGGCGCCCGGCGACGTCGAGCCCCTCGCCAAGACGACGTCAACGCCCTTGCTGATGCACTCGATCTGGCTGGGCGGACCGCTCAAGGACACCGGCACCATGCACACCTTCCGCCGCAACTTCGGCGACGCGGCGGACCGGCTCGGCGACGGCATCGTCCCCGTACTGTGGACGGACGTGCCGCGCTGGCAAACCGAACTGGCGCTGACCACCACGGCCCCGCAGGAGGGTCCGGATCCGCTGCGCGACGTCCGCGATCTGCTGCGGTGGGCCGGCGAGCACCGCGTCCAGCTGGTCAATGTGGACGAAGTGTTCACCAGCGAACATCCAATGCGGACACAGGAGTTCTACCTGTCCGAATCGGCCAAGCAGACCGGCCCGGGATTCGCGGCGGCGAGCGACATTCTCCGGCTGGAGCTGATGCACCGGTTCGGCGGCCTCTACACCGACGGCGACAATGTCGTGCACGGCCTCGACGACGTGGTCCGCGCCGCCCAGTCGGACGCCGGATACGCAGTGCACCGGGTCGGCGGGAACATCGCGAACTCGGCGTTCACCATGGCGAAAGGACACCCGTTCGCCGCGTCCTATTTGGACCAGCTGCGGGACAACTACGGGCAGACGCAGGCGAATCTGATGCCGCGCGAGGTGGACTCGCTCGGCCAGGGCTTCTTCGCCACGCCGATGGGCCGGGTGCACCGGCAGTCGGTGATGTACCGTTCCGGCCCGGTCGCGCTGACCGAAACGGCCCGGCGGATCGGCCTGAACTCCGCGCTCGAACTGCCGGGCATGACGGAGATCCGGATGAACAGCGACCACAGCTGGCTCCTGCCGCCGCAGGGCGATCCGGCTCCGCTGACGGACCGGTTCGAGACGCTGGAGCTGACCCAGCGCGTGATCCAAACGCTGGTGCGCGGCCTGCACAACCGCGACGGCGACCTGCATCTGACCGCCGTCGAGCCCGCGGTGCGCCGGCACGCCGACCCGGATCTGGTGTGGCAGGCGGCGTTGTCCTACATCGCGGCCGATCCGAAGCTGTCGTCTCTGGTCCGCACCGTGACCGACCGCAGCAGTTACACCGGCGAGGTGCACGACGTCCCGCTGCCGCCCGCTGCCCGCGCGCTGCTGACCATCGACGACAGCCGCGTGCATTACCACCTCGGCGAGGTCCAGCGCGCCGCCACCATGCAGGCCGACGACGCCGTCCTGGTGGCGGATACCCCGCTGGACACCCTGATCTCCCGGCTGCGTTCGACGGACGGCCCGGTCCCGCCGATCGAGGTCACCGGAACCGGGCCGGACGGCCGGGCGCACGCCACCGCCGCGGCGCGCGAACTGGCCGGGAACCTCGCCGGAGCCTTGGGCGCCGACGTGCTGGACCGCGTCCCCGTGAAGATCCGGGTGTCCGAAGGGGACGGTCGGGTCAGGATCGCTTTCGGCCCGGGTGTCGAGATGCCGGCCGGCACGCCCGCGCCAAGGGTTTTCCGCGGCCTGGACGACGGCCCCGCACCCGCGACACCTCGGCCCTGGACACAGCACGGCCGTACCGTGGGGGTGCACTACTCACCGTCCGATGTGTCCGTCCCTCATGGATCGTCCTTCCTGACCACCGACGCGACAGCTGTCCGAAACTTCACCAGGCAACTGCGCACCGACGGCACAGACCGTCCAGCCGACGCGGTCGCCGTCCGGCTGTCGGCGGCCGGACACCCGACTGCGAAATACTTGCTCGGCAGCAGCACCGAAACGGACCTGATGGTCGAAGAACTGGTGCGAACCGCCACGCACCGCTGGTGGTTCCGCCCGGCCCCGCCTGCCGGGCCGATCGCGCTGAGCGACCGGGACGGCACCGCCAAACTGCTCGGCTGGGTCCTCGCGGAACTCGGCCGCGGCGAGTCGGCCGCTTCTCTCGCCGAGGACGTCGCGCGGCACGAACGACCGGACCTGATCTGGACCGCCGCCGGCGAACTCGCCGCGCTCCGTAACGAGTTGACCGAGCAGCACGCCTTCCTCCAGCTGCACGGCGTGACCGACACCTTGCTGGGCAAACCGGACGCCGCCGCAGTGCTCTCCGACCTTGCCGAAGCGACCCGGGACGGCGCTGACGTCACCCGGATCGCCGAGACAGTCGAGGTCCTGCAGCGGCACGGCGCCCTGGACGCCGTCCTGAGCGCACCCGGCGGCCGGGCTTTGCTGCTCGAAGAGATCACCCGGCTCGCCGACCACCCGAACCCCGACGGTTACGCCCGTGGCCTGGCCGCCGCCATCCAGAAGCTGGCCAAGAAGAACCTGTCCGCGGACGCCTTCCGCACTGCACTGCGGAATGCCCTCGACGGGCCTCGAACGCGACCGGCCCTGCACCGGCTGAGCGTCGCCGGGCTGGGCTGGCTGGACCGGTGGCACACCGCCGCGGCCATCCGCCGCTACCAGGCGGAGGAACGCGCCGCGTCCGCCCGCCAGGCCGCTGAACTGGCCGCACTGGCGGAAGGGAGTCCAAGCCATGAGTGAGTTCCGCCCGGTAGATTCACCGGAGGCGAAGGAGGTGCCAGCGATGGCCGAGGACCAGTGGATGCTGCTGGTCGACCCGGCGTGGCGCCCGGCGTCGACGACCGACGGCGCCGAAGTCCCGAGCCCGCCGCCCCAGGCAGTAGTCGGCGGCTGGCTCGCGCGCGAGGACGGGTCCCTCAGCCGCTTCGAGCCCAATCCGTCCTACGAACCGGCCGCGGAAGACTCCCCGACCGACCCGCTGGACGCCGTGCTCCGCCTGTCCGCCCGCGGCGAGGCAGACTTCGACCAGCTGGCCGCGGTCTTTCGCGAATCAGCCTTCGCGGTGGCCGTGGACACCGACGAATCCCCGCTCGTCGCGCCGTCACCGGACAACATCCCGTGCCTGCTCGTCACGACGGCCCCGGCGCACCGCCGCCGAGTGCGTGCTGCCGGGTGGCGTCCGGCCGCGCCCGTCGACCTGCTCCGCCTGCTGAACGACTACGACGGCGTCGACCTGCTCCTCAATCCTGGCGCGCCGGGGTGCCTCCGGCTGCTGGCCGACAGCGTCCGGGAGATCACGACCTGACCGGTGCCGTTTTTGTCGGTGCCCCGCGCCATGATGTCCCCCGGCAGCAGCCGAAGGGGAGGAACGGCGATGCGAGTGCTGATGAGCGGCGAAGCACCGGTGAGTTACGCGCAGATCCACGTCCAGAGCTGGCCGGGCATGCCGAAGGAATCCGAGTATTTCGGCGGGCAGCGAAACGGGCTGTGCGGTGCTGCCGTGCCCGGTTGCCTGTCCCTGGTCACCGGCTTGAACAGCGGGCGGGTCGGCTTCCGGGCGGAATTGCACGACGAGGCGCCGCCCCTGGACGAGACCTGGGAGGACATAGTCGAGGTTTCGTTCCGCCCCACCGGTGCGGTCTCCCTGGTCGCCTGGGGCGGTTACGGCTCGTGGCCGCTGGATCTGGACGCGATCGGCTACCGGGTCCGCTACAGCGGGAGCCGGATGGACGAGGCCCATCGGCTGGGCATTCCGGAGGGCGAGGAGTTCGAGCCTGACCGCTATCTGCTGCAGTTCTGGCCGGGTCCGCCGGAACCGGACCGGGTGGTCAAGCAGACCAGCGCGACCGCTGCCTACTGGCACGCGGCGGCCAGGGAACGGCCGGCTCCGCCGTCCCCGGAGGAGAAAGCCGAGGCAGAACGCCTCGCGCGGCGGCAACGAGAACAGGCCGCCGCGCAAGCGCGCTTGCGGGCCGAGGCGCGCGAGTGGGGCGGACGCTTGCCCAGCGAACGGCTGCGGCAGTTGCGGGGCCACGCGCTGAGCGTGGCGAAGCTGGACCGGCCGCTGGCCGACGCGCTCGCCGAGGCGGATCCGGCGACCCAGCGCCAGATCGCCCGCTGGGTGGTCCGGCGCGCGTTCGCCGAGGCCCAGCTGACCGAGGTCGAGTGGATAGCCCCCGCGCTGGCCGCGATGGACCGGGGCGAAGCTTTGCCCGCGCCGTTCGACGACGACCGGCGGGCGTGGGACCTCCTGCTCACTGACGAACGGGTTCCGCACACGCTGGCTACCTCGCCGGACGGACAGCACGACAACTGCCTGCAGCAAGCGATGGCGTTCCCGGCGGTGTTCTCCGCTCGCGAACCGGACCCGCTGAGCGCGGCGTTCAGAGCGCTCTGGTCAGCCGCGGTCGCGTTCGGCTACGGACGGCACGGAGTGCTGTTCGCCGAGGTCCGGCAAGCGTTTCCGGCGCTCGCCGAAGGAGGCGGGTGAGTCGTGACGACAGCTGAGCTCTGCGCACGTTCTCCACCGCGCCGGTCGGCAGGCGGGCTCCGGATGACGGTCGCCACAGCGGAAACCTCTGAGGCGCAGCTGTTTTGGGTGGGCCGCGGCCGTCCGGGGATCACGGTGAGCCGCAGCGGTCCGGTGGCCACGGTGGGCCGCAGCCATCCGGTGATCACGGTGAGCCGCAGCCATCCGGTGGCCACCGTGAGCCGCAGCCATCCGGTGGCCACCGTGAGCCGCGGCCATCCGGTGGCCACGGTGAGCCGCGGCCATCCGGTGATCACGGTGAGCCGCAGCCATCCGGTGGCCACCGTGAGNCGCAGCCATCCGGTGATCACGGTGAGCCGCAGCCATCCGGTGGCCACCGTGAGCCGCAGCGGTCCGGTGGCCACAGTGGGCCGCAGCCATCCGGTGATCACGGTGAGCCGCAGCCATCCGGTGGCCACGGTGAGCCGCGGCCATCCGGTGGCCACGGTGAGCCGCAGCCATCCGGTGGCCACGGTGAGCCGCCACCATCCGGTGATCACAGTGGACCACCACCCTCCGGTGGCCACAATGAGCCGCAGCCATCCGGTGATCACAACGGCACCGACCGCACCGGCGAGGCACCCGGCTGGCTGTCCATCGAAAGCCAGTCATTGCGAGTCGCGTGCAAGGCGAGCTGAAACCGGTTCGCCGCACCAGTGCGGGCCATCAGGTTCTCCAGATACCGGAACATCGTCCGCCTGCTCACGCCGAGCACCCGGGCGACCTGGTCGTCGGTGAGGCCCGCGGCGAGCAATGCGAGCAGACGTCGTTCGCTGGGCCGGATCTCGGGGCCGGAGGCGTCGTCGGCGAGGCCGAGCGGCAGCGCGACCTGCCAGCACATGTCGAACAGCCCGGCCAGCGCGTCGAACAGGCCGCACGAGCGGATGAGCAGCACGGTGCGGTCCGCGCCGGACAGCGCCGCGCAGTCGTCGACGATCAGGAGCTTCACCGGGACCTCGGGCAGCACCCGGGCCTCCTCCCCGCGTTTGCCGCAGGGCAGGATGTTTTCCTCGACGTACTCGGGGCGTTCCAGCGCGAGCCGCCCGTAAACGGCGCGGTAGCGGACGCCGCGCGCCAGGTTCTCCAGTTCGATCTCGTTGGCGTCCGCGTCGGCGTAGTACGGCGGCGAGTCCAGTCCGCGCACCTCCGTCCGCGCCGCTCGCTCCAATTGCCGCACCCGTTCGGCGGCAGTGGTTCCGCTGACCACCTCGATCATCGGGTCGGCGTCATGGCGGGCCGAGTGCCTGCGGTATTCCTCGTACAGGCGCGTCATCGCCGCGCGGGCTCCGGCCAGTTCGGCCTCGCGTTGCCTGCTCAGCACTTCCAGCACCGGTTCCGGGCGCAGCGCGGACATCGGCGAACCGGGTCCGTCGACGCGGCCGGCCAGTCCGATCCCGGCCAGCACGGTCAGCACGCGGCGCACCTCCGCGGGGTCGCGGCCGGTCTCGCGCGCCAGCCGATCAGGCGGAACCGGTCCCGACGAAAGTAGGTCGAGATAGATTTCTGCTTCGTCCGCTTTGAGCCCGAGCGTCAGGAGATGGCCGATTGCTTCGGGAACCATTCGGAGGCACCTCCACCGGGCTGGCCGACACCATTGCGCCACTGGCACCAGCGTGTCACCGCCAGGGCTGAACGAACTGTAGACAACTGGGCACCGAATGGCCCGACGCCGTTCGCAGGAAATTCCCTGGGAGGGATCGTGTCCCGTTCAGCCCGAAGAATCCTTGCCATGGCCGGTTTCGCGGCCTTGGCCTTGACCGCCCCGGCCCTGCCCGCCGCGGCCGCGCCCGCCGCGGCGCATCCGACCGCCCGCGTCTGCGCCGAGAAGGCGAAGCCCGGCATGGTCACGTGTTTCGCCGAACGCCAGACCGACACCATGCGCGCGCTGCTCTCCCCCGGCGCGCTGCCCAGCGGGTTCGGCCCCGCGGACCTGCGCTCCGCCTACAACCTCACCGCCGCCGGCAGCGCCTCGGCCACGGTGGCCATCGTCGACTCCAACGATGACCCGAACGCTGAATCGGACCTCGCGAGCTACCGCTCCGCCTACGGGCTCCCGGCCTGCACCACCGCGAACGGCTGTTTCAAGAAGGTGAACGAAAACGGGCAGACCAGTCCGCTTCCGTCCGCCGATTCCGGCTGGGCGGGCGAAATCTCGCTCGACGTCGACATGGTTTCGGCGATCTGCCCGAATTGCCATATCCTGCTCGTCGAAGCGAACCAGCCGAGCATGGCCGATCTCGGCACCGCGGTGAACACCGCCGTGTCGATGGGCGCGAAGTACGTCTCCAACAGCTACGGCGGCGGCGAGGACGGTTCCGAACCTTCCTCCGACTCAAGCTACTTCCATCACCCCGGCGTCGCGATCACCGCGAGCACCGGCGACAGCGGCTACGGCATCAGCTACCCGGCCTCGTCGCAGTACGTGACCGCGGTCGGCGGCACCTCGCTGTCCCGCAACAGCAGTGCACGCGGCTGGGGCGAAACCGCGTGGAGCGGCGCGGGCAGCGGCTGCTCGGGCTACGTGGCCAAGCCCGCGTTCCAGAACGTGACGACCGCCTGCGGCAAGCGCGCGGTCGCCGACGTGTCGGCCGTCGCGGACCCGCAGACCGGCGTCGCGGTGTACCAGACCTACGGCGGAAGCGGCTGGGCTGTGTACGGCGGCACCAGCGCGTCCGCCCCGATCATCGCGTCGGTCTACGCCCTCGCCGGCACTCCCGGCACGTCCGACACCCCCGCCGCCTACCCGTACTCGCACACCGGCAACCTCAACGACGTGACCTCCGGCAGCAACGGCAGCTGCTCGTCCTCGGTGCAGTGCAACGCCGGCCCGGGCTGGGACGGTCCGACCGGTCTCGGCACTCCCAACGGCACCGCGGCGTTCACCGCGGGCGCGCCGAGCGGCGGCGTCACGGCGAACAACCCGGGCAGCCAGAACGGCGTCGTCGGCACCGCGGCGAACCTGCGGCTCTCCGCGTCCGGCGGCAGCGGCGGCTACACCTGGACGGCCACCGGCCTGCCCGCCGGACTGTCGATCAGCTCCGGCGGCCTGATCTCCGGGACGCCGACCACCGCGGGCACGTACTCGGTGACCGCGACCGCCAAGGACTCCTCGGGCGCCACCGGCTCCGCCACGTTCAGCTGGACCATCGCCCCGACCGGCGGCGGCACCTGCTCCGGGCAGAAGCTGGGCAACCCCGGCTTCGAGAACGGCACCAGCCCGTGGACCGCGTCCAGCGGAGTGATCAGCACGTCGTCCAACGGCGAACCCCCGCACAGCGGCACCTACCTCGCCTACCTCGACGGCTACGGCAGCGCGCACACCGACACGGTCTCGCAGTCGGTGACCATCCCCTCCGGCTGCCACGCCACGCTGAGCTACTACCTGCACGTCGACACCGCCGAGACGACTGCTTCGACGGCGTACGACAAGCTGACCGTCAAGGCTGGGTCGACCACGCTCGCCACGTACTCGAACCTGAACCAGGCGAACGGATACCAGCTGCGCACCGTTGACATGTCGGCCTACGCCGGCCAGACGGTGACGCTCACCTTCACCGGCACCGAAGACTCAAGCCTGCAGACCTCCTTCTGCCTCGACGACACGGCGCTGACCGTGAGCTGAATTCGAACCTGAGGAGGGGCCGCCCCGTCCGCGGGCGGCCTTTCCTTGCTGTGCAAGGAACTTTCACCTCGCGCGTGTACGGAATGCCCAGCTCGCGCAAAGTCTTGGTGGGCAAGGACGCGGCGGCGACCGGCACGGACAGTTCGCGGGCGAGGCCGGTGCGTCCGCGGAGCAAGGACCGGAGCGCGCCCGCGCGGGTGCTTCCGAGCAGGGCGGCCGCGGGTCCGGCGGACCGGCCGGGCAGCGGCATCGGGGTGAGCACGGGGGAGATGAGCATGGCGGGGCGGTCGGCGAAGTTCCCGACCAGCGGGCATCCGGACCGCAGCAGCGTCGGCCGCAGGACCGGGCCGTGGCCGTGCCGGGCCCTTCCAGCGGAGCATCGGCCGGAGACTGGCGAACAGTGCTCCGATGCTTGGCGTGGAAGGATTTTCGCCCACCAAACAGCTACGGCGACGCAACCAGCACCAATGCTTGGCGAGGACGCTCCGGTAGCCGGCACGGAGGGCCTGGTCCAGCATCTGCCACGCGTCGCGGTCCTGTCCGGTCAGCCTTGTCGTCCAGGAGGTCAGCGGCCGGTCGATCGCGCGGACCCGCCGCAGTTCGGCGTGCTGGGCGGATCGGGGAACATCGGGCCCGTGCCGGAGGGCGAGACGAGCCGTAGCTCTCGACCGGTAGCTCTCGCGCGCCCTGGTGGCGGCACTGCGGCATCTGCATCGTGAGGGTCAGCTCGGCGAGCGGGGCCGGATGTTCGGCGATCGACACGTGCAGAAGATCCTCGGGTGTGCAGCGCAGCCGAAGCACGGAAACCCCTTGTTTGAGTTCCAGCTCACACCATCGCGATCTCGGCTCTCGGTGCGCGAACATTGACCTCTCGGCAGGGGCCGGAAAATCGCCTGGCGGCATTCGGGCTGCCGGAATACGCCGTTCGCGGCCTCCTGGACATTTCCGCCGGAAGAGGGGTTTCCGTGCGAGGGAAATCAGCGCGGCGTTGGGTCTCGCTCGCCGCCGTCGCGACGCAGGCGGACGCGTCGGCGGGCTTTGCCGCGCAGCCGCGTTCCTCGCGGTTCACTGCCCAGCAGAGCGCCGCGCTGCACCGCCCACGTCATCCGAACTCTGTTCCTACGGCGCGTTCTGCGGATGAACAACCAAACACACCGCTACACGACGTCGTTCTGAAGCAAGGACAAGCCTCGCCGAGGGCGTACTACGTCCAGCCGCACGGGAACTGCCATCCCGTCTGGTACACCTCCAATGACTGCCGCCGCCCGGTCATGCGTCGAGCACCGCGCAGCCCCCGGCACCCGGCGGCGAACGGTTCAGCACTGTCACGCCGCACACCGTCGCCGTCGAGCGGATCCTGGTCCACACCACCGCGTCACGCCCCGAGGACTTCGGCCAGAGTCGGCAGCGAGGGATGCGCCCCGTGCCGCGTCACCACGACCGCGGCCACTTTCGCTGCGAAACCGCAGGCCGCCACGACGTCCTCGGTCGTCGGCTCAGCGGGAATCTCCGCGAGCCGGGCAGCGAGCGCACCGACAAATGAATCTCCCGCGGCAGTGGTGTCCACGGCCCGGACTGCGACGGCCGGGACGTGTACGGACGACAACGGGTCGAGGACCGCGCACCCCTCGGCCCCCAGCGTCACGATCACCCACCGGCAGCCCGCGGCGAACAGTTCAGCACCGCCGCGACGCAACCCGTTGCCGTCGAAGGGATCCTGGCCGGTGAGCTGCCGGAACTCGATTTCGTTCGACACCACCACATCGCTGAACGGCAGCAGCTTCCCGGCCACGTCGGCGGCGGGCGCGGTGTTGAGCACCGTCAGCACCCCGCGTTCACGAGCAGCCGCGAACGCGCGTTCCGTCGCGTCGGCCGCCGCCTCCAACTGGCCCGCGACTACCTGAAGGCCCGGCAATGCGCCGATCGCCGCTTCGGCCGCCGCTGCCGGGATGTCGGCGTTCGCGCCGGCCACGACGACGATCGAGTTGACGCCCTCCTCGTCGACGGTGATCGCGGCCCGCCCGGTGGGCAGCGGCGATCGCCGCACGTGAGTCACGTCCGCGCCCTCGGCGGCGAGGGCTTTCAGGTACTCGTCACCGTCCTCGTCCTGGCCGACGCATCCGATCACGGCCACGTCCGCGCCGAGCCGGGCGGCGGCGACCGCTTGGTTGCCGCCTTTTCCGCCCAGTTCCCGGCTCGCCGAGAATCCCATGAGGGTCTCCCCTGGCGCGGGAATCCGCGGCGCTTGGACGATGTGGTCGACGTTGAGCGACGCGACGACAGCTACGGCTGGGCTCATGCGGTCAGCCATCGCGCCGGGACGTCCCGCATCAGCCGGGCCACGGCGCCGGCCGGGACGCCTTCGGCTTCGAGCAGATCGGCGAAAACGGTCGGCACGAATACCAGCCCGTTCCCGCCGTTGCGGGTCCACATCTGCTTCAGGAACAGGTCGTGCGACAACATGATCTGCTCCCCGAAGCCCTCGCGCACCCATCGGGCCACGGCGTGCGCGGTCTGGGACACCGTCGGGGCCACGCCTTCGCCGGGGAACGAAATGTCGAGGCCGATCATGTCGAACTCCAGCAGCACGCCGCGTTCGAGAAGCTCGCGCTGGTAGCCCGGATCGTCGCCGGACGGATCGCTGTGCGCCAGCGCGACTTTGCCCGGAAGCGCACCGCATTCGTCCAGCACCAGGTCGAGCACTTCGTGTCCGCGCCGTTGCCAGCCCGGCATGTGGATGTTGAGCCCGACGTCCGGCCGGGCCGCCTGCGCGAGTGCCGCGGCGCGCAACGAAGCCCGCTCCCCGTCGGTGAACAACGGCGAGACGCCGACCTCGCCGATGACGCCGGCCCGGATGCCCGTTCCGCCGACGCCCTCGTCCAGTTCCGAGAGAATGCGCGAGGTTTGCGCTTCGACGGCGACCGCGGTAATGCGCTCGCCCTCGAACTTCTCCAGGTACGCACCGGTGCCCATGATGACGTTCACCCCGGTCGCCTCGGCCACCGCCGCCAGCGCTCGCGGATTCCGGCCGATCGCCGCGCTGCCGGTCGCGTCGACCACCGTGCCGCCGCCGGCCACGGCGAACGCGGCCACCTCGCGCACGACGCTCGCGTGGTCCTTCACCGCCACGTTGTCGGCGCAGCAGTAGGGATCCTGGCGAAGCAGGAACTGCCAGCCGGGCCCCACTTCCGCTTCGACGAGCCGCCGGGTGGAGGCATAGGAAGGTTCGGCGACGGCGGAGGACAGGTCGTTGAAGAGGTGCTCGTGCGGCAGCACCAGCCCGAGGTCCGCGGCGTCGACCGCACCGAGGACGCCGCGCACCTCAGCCACGATGCACCTCGGCGGGCTGGGCGAGGGCCGCCGGTTCGGCCGTATGGCGGGACGGAATCATCGCGATCGCCGCGGCCGCCAGCGCCACGAGCGCGCCGAGGACGGTGACCAGGTGCAGGCTGGAACCCGCCGCGGGAGCGACGACTTCGAGCAGCAGCGATCCGATGAGCTGACCGGCCGTGGAGGCCAGCCCCAGCAGCAGCAGGCCCAACCCGCGCACCAGCAAGGCCATCAGCGCGATCGACAAGAGCCCGAGGGGCCCGCCGAAGTACATCCACCAGGTGCCCGGCAACGCGAAGTGGGCGCCCGAAGCCGCCATCCGCACGACGTACACCAGGCCGAGCGCCACGAAGCCGATGAGGAAGTTCCACGTGATGGAGATGAACATCGAGCCGGACAGCAAACCGATCTCGGAGTTGCCCGCGGGCTGCCAGCCGGCGAGCAGGCCGCCGACGAACGGCATGATCGCCAGCGCGATCATGTGCGGGGCCGACCAGTTCGGGGAAACGACCAGCACCGTGGCGCAGATGGCCAGGATCGCCCCGGCGACGCGCGGCGCGCTCATCGCCTGTTTGAACGGGACGCCGATGCCGAGGCGGTCGCACACCACGCCGGAGATGACCATGCCGGAGATCAGCGAGGTCTGGAAGATCGCCACCCCGAGGAAGCCCACCGTCACGCCTTCGGAGAGCACGATCACCGCGCCGCACAGGCCTGCGAAGAAGTTCCACCGCGGGATCTCGCCGCGCACCAGCTGACCCGGCAGCCGGAAGAACGCGGTGCGCGTGCGGGCCCGCGCCAGCACGATGACCAGCATCAGCACCAGGCCGGTGCCGAAGGACACCAGCGCGGCGGCGTGCCCGTCGCCGAGTTCGGTGCCGAGATGCCCGTTGACCAGCGACTGCAACGGGCCGAGCATTCCGGCGAAGACGGTCGCGATCGTCAGCACGACGACCGAGGTCGCGCGGCGGGTGGGTGACGTACTCATCGAATCCTCCTTGATCCCGAGTGCGCGCGGCTCAGATTTCGCGTCCGGCGAGCCAGGTCAGCGCCTGCGCGAAGAGCTTGCGGTAGCCGTCCCAGCTCATGAACTCCTCCGGAGCCCAGTGCGGGGAGATGTCCGAGGTGAACGCGAGGGTGCGGCCCTCGCCGAACCGGCGCGCGGCCAGCATGACGTCGCCCTCGACGGTGGCGAGCAGTTCGGCGTCCGGCTTCAGCGTGGTGTGCTGGTAGCCCAGCAGGATCGGCCATTCCCGGTCGAGGCCCGCGACCACCGGGTGGCCGGACCGCACGACCTGGGCGCGAACGCCTTCCGGGGCCTCGACGCGGTCGTCGAACGGGTCGATGTCGACCGGGAGGATCTCCTCGATCGGCGTCCGGTGGTAGTTGGCCTTGCCCTCGAAGCCCTGGAAGCTCAGGTACCCGCCCGCCATCATCAGGCCGCCGCCGCCCCGGACCCACTCGCGCAGCAGCTTGAGCCGGTTGGGCGCCGGGCGGCCGCGGGTGAACGTGTCCGGGTGCAGCAGCAAGGTGTTGGAGCCGACGTCGGAGAGCAGGACGACGTCGTAGGCCCCGAGTTCCTCCAGCGTCTGCGGGAACTTCTCGGCCACGTCGTGCGAACGCAGGTGAGTCACCTCGACCCCTTCCGCCGCCAGCACCGCCAGCAGCCGCTCGCACCCGATCTCCACCTGTGTGTGCGCGAACGGGTCGTATCCCTTGTGGTCGATGGTCGCACTGACCCACGACTCCCCGGCTAGCAGGACCTTGACCATCGACGACTCCTTCGGGCGAAAGCTTTAGCGCATGTTGCGCAACATAGCGCAACACCGCCAATATAGGATGCGGTTGCAGTCGCCGTCAACGCTCGAACGGGGAGGAGCCGGATGTCGCTGGCGAAGGTGGCCCGAGAGGCCGGAGTGGCGGTGTCGACCGTGTCGCGGTACGTCCGGGGGGAGCTCAACGTCGCCTCCGAGACGGCCCGGCGCATCGACGCCGCACTGTCGGCCGAAGGGCATCCGCCCGTGCCGAAACAGGTGACCGGGCTCAGCCTCGGCCTGGTGGTCCCGTCGCTGGACAACCCGTATTTCTCGGCGCTGGCGGACGCGGTGGCCGACGCCGCCGCGACGGACGGCATCGACGTGTTCACCGCCCTCACCGGCTCGTCGCCGTCGCGGGAGCGCGCCAGCGTCGAACGCCTGATGCGGGTGCCGGACGTGGGCGGGCTGATCTATCTGGGGATGAACAGCACCAACGAGGCTTTCGCGGGCAGGCTGGCGGGCGAGTTCCCGGTGGTCTTCCTCGACGAGTACGTCGAAGCCGCCGGGCCGCGGATCGCGCACGTCACCGCGAACAGCTTCGGCGGCGCCTACCAGGCGACCGCCCACCTGATCTCCCAGGGCCACCGGCGCATCGCCCACGTCGGCGGCCCGGCCGGGCTGCGGACGGCCGACCAGCGCGAGGCCGGGTACCGGGCGGCGCTGAAGGCGCACGGGGTCGAGGCGGACGAAGCGATGATCGTGCGCGGCGCCTTCAGTTCGGCGTTCGGCATGAACTTCTTCGCGCACATGGCGCGAGCCGGAGCCGAGCCGACCGCCGTGTTCACCGCCAGCGACATCGCCGCGGTCGGCCTGCTCGAAGCGGCCCGCCGCGCCGGGGTCTCGGTGCCGGGAGACCTGTCGGTGATCGGCTGCGACGGAATCACCCTCGGCGAATGGACCTCGCCGCGCTTGACCACTGTTGCGCAACCGACCGAGCAGATGGCCCGCAAAGCGGTCGACGAGATCACCCGCCTCGCGGCCGGGGACAGCCCCGCGGACCACGTGCTCTCGATGCAGCTCGTCGTCCGCGAATCGACCCGGGAGCACTCCGCATGACCAAGGAAGCCCTTGAGCTGCTGCGCGACCTGGTGCGCCAGGACACCACCTCCGGCGACCGCGCCGCGCAGGCCGCCGCCCAGGAACTGGCTGTCTCCTATGCCACCGCCACCGCGGGTGTACGCGTGCTGCGCCGTTCCGCCAGCGGGCGTCCGTGGGTGCTGCTGGGCACCGGGTCGGGCAGTGGGGCGCTGTTCGTGTGCCACATCGACACCGTTCCGGCCGGCTCCCCTGACCGGTGGGAACACGCCCCGTTCTCCGCGGCCGCCGACGAGAAGTTCCTGCACGGCCGGGGCACCGTCGACATGAAGGGCGGACTGGTCGCCGCCTTGGCGGCGTTGCGCAACGCGGCGGCAGCCGGTGCCGACGCGCAGGTCCTCATCACCAGCGACGAGGAGATCGGCTGCCGCGGCGCGGCGGAGGCCGCGGGCTCGCTGGAGCTGACGCCCCGGATCGTCGTGGTGCCGGAGGCGACGCAGAACCGCGTCTCGCTCGGGCATCGCGGAGCCACGTGGCTGCGCCTCGCCGCGGAAGGCAAGGCGGCCCACGGGTCCACGCCGCACCTCGGGCGCAACGCGATCCAGTTGCTCGCCGAGCGGGTTCTCGGCGCGCTCGGCTCCTTTCCGTTGTCCGCTGAGGACTATCTGGGCGAGGAGACGGTCAACGTCGGCACGTTCGAGGGCGGGACCGCGACGAATATCGTTCCCGCTTCGGCGGTTCTGACGCTGGATGTGCGCACTGTGGACGGTGGAGCGCCCGCGATCGCCTGGGCTTCGTCGCTCGATCCGGCCATCAGCGCGGAGGTGGATCTCGATCTGCCTGCCGTTCGGACGCCGCACTTGCCGGATGCGCTGGCTGAGCAAACCACCGCACCAGCCGCTGCCTATTTCACCGACGCCTCGGCGCTGGCCGGGTCGGTGGCCGGAGCTCCGATCGTGATCTGGGGCCCGGGAGATCCGCGCGAGATGCACGCGGCGAACGAGAAACTGGAACTGGAGTCCTGGCGGGAGGCGTTGCGCAACTATCGCGAGCTGGTGCTGTCCGCCGCGCGTTGAAGTCCGATGTGGACTGACGGCCGCGGCCCGGTCCTTGTTCCCAGCCCGCCCATGACCGCGGGGCGGTTCCGGCAGGGCGGCGACGAGAAGCAGTTCGCGCCGGCCGCCGAGACGCGATCGCGCGGAGAGAAGCGGGCGAGCTAACGGAACTGCGGGGCGGTTCCCGGATCGGAAGCTGCGGCGGAGATGCCGGAAACTGGCCGGGGACCTGGACCTGCCCGAGCCGTTCGGCCCGGATCGAGTTCGTGCGCGCGGTCGCCCGGGACCGGCCGATCGAACTGCTGCCGGCGCGGGCACTCGGCGGCGGCCCGTGCGCGCTGGTGACGCCCGCCGACCGCGCTGACTACATCCTGTTGCCCGCCAGCACTTCCGCGCCGCACCGTCAGCACATCCTGCTGCACGAAATCGGGCACCCGCACTGCGGACACAGCAAAGGCAGCACCGTCAACGTCGACACACTGCTGCACGAAATCGGGCACCCACTCCACGGACACGCCGAAGGCAGCACCGTCAACGTCGCCGCACTGCGCCCCGCCATCTCCCCCCCGACTGGTCCAGCGGGTGCTCGGCCGCCCGGTGTACACCGAGGCGCAGGATCAGGAGGCGGAACGGCTGGCCACGCAGGTAGCTCACCGCGCCGCCCAGCGGGCAGGCATCACGCGCTCGTGTCGCGCGGGCTGTCCCTGGTGGAGCAGTGGTTCGGATGATCGAGGCGATCGGTTACTCCGGTTGTCGGTGCGCGCTGCTCGCCGTCGCAGCGAAGGTGGAATCCCGCCGCCCGGCTCCACAGCCCGGAGTCAGGTACCTGTGCATGTTCATCGGATGCTTGACCGCCGGGATGACGCTGCTCGCCGTCTCGGGCGGCAATGCGGCGAGCTTGCTCGGCGACGAACTGAAGCTCGCCTCGCTCGCTTTCCTCGTCTTGTTCGCGCGATCGCTGTCACCGGGACAACCGACTCGGCGGCAGGCCCGCCGTGCCCTGTTCGCGACCGGCGAGGCGCTCGCGGTCAACCGCGTTCTCCTCGTCGTCGCCGACGCCCGCGAGGTCGGCGGAAACACCGTGGTGAGCGGGACCGGCGTTCTGGTGCCGCTGATCTACTACGTCATCTGCACCGCCGCTGCCGCGTCGGCGTTGTCGCTGTTCATCGTCCTTATCTGGCGCTATTCCAGGCTCGGGCTCGCCGCGGCGCGGACTGTTGCGGACAGCGTGGGCTGTCGCGCCTGCTGGCGGCAGGCCGCGTCAGTTCCGACGAGGACACCCCATCGGTGCTGCTCGGCGCGGTGGCTGCGAGCTGATCCGGACTGCCGACGACTTTGTCCACTGTGGACTGTGAGGCGAAAGGCAGTGCCCGGCATCGTCCTCGACCCGGCGGCGGGGCGCACCTGGCCTGCTACCGCCGCGCGAACACTTCGATCCCGCAGTGGCCGAACGGGCGGCGTCCGTCTCCCGGCGCGCCAGGATCGCCCCGGAGCGGGTACCCGCCACCGTCGAAGCAGCCTCGATCGTGGCCGCGTTGGCCGCCCACCGCGAGGGCCGCCGCTTCCGCACCGCGGCGGACTGCCGGCCGCCCTCCTCGCCCCGACCATCGCCGCCGAAACCGTCTGGCTCACTGCGGTCTCGCGCGAACTCCGCCGGCCTCAGCGCTTTACGACCGCCCGGCGGTAGTCGCGAATTCCGACGACGGTCAATGCCCCGACGATCGCCCCGGCACAGCAGACCTGCGCGAGCACTATCTCGTCGAACGGGATGACTCCGTTTTTCAGCACCAGGTTCTGGACCACCGCCAGAGCGATGCACAGGGCCAGCGCGAGCGTCCGTGCCGCGCGTGGTTCGGAGCGGAGCCGGAGCAGCAGACATCCGGCTCCGGCGATCGCGCACAACCAGACCAGCGGGGACAATCCGGCGATCCGGTCGAGCTCGCCGGGAAGCCCGGACCTGAGTGCGAGGACGGGAGCGAGGAGCATACTTCCGCCGATGCCCCACCACCACGGCCGCGCCGGCGGCAACGGGGCGTCGGTGTGGAACGCCGCCAGCAACAGCACCAGCGGAACCCACTGCGGAGCGAAGTACCCGAGCGCTTCGGGGCTGGAATGCTTGACCAGAAACCAGATCGCGCCGATCGACAGGATCGCCCCGGCAGCGATCCGCGCCAGGCGGCGCCACCCGTCGACCAGCAGCACGAGCGGGATCAGTGCGGCCGCCAGCGGGATGAGCTCCGTGATCAGATCGGCCGTCAGCGCCGTGCGGAAGGTCCCCGGGCGAGGGCCGGAGAAGGTGAGCAGCAGCCAGAGCGTGTTGCTCGCGGCGCAGGCCGATTTGAGCACGTCCCAGAGCAGGCCGAGGAGCGCGACCTGCCGCACGAGATCGCCGAGAGCAATCGTGCGCGCGGGTGCCGCCCTGGCCGCCAGCCGGGTGCGCACGCCCAGCGCCAGCACCGCCCACAGTTCGCTCCACAGCGCCTTGTGGTTCTGCTCGCCGCGCAGGTCAAGCAGGGTGCCGACCATCTCGTCGCCCCGTTCGGCGCGATACCAGGCCGGGAGCACACGCACGACGGCGCGGTAGTGCGTCTCGGTGCCGATCATGCCCGGACTTCCGCTGCGTGGGGCCGTGACACCGGGCTGGCTTCCATGTTCGCGGTCAGCTGCCGGGTCCGCTCGGAGATGCTTCGCTCCATGGTCCACATACAGTCAAAGACGACAGATAGCGGCGTCCGTTGCTTCGTTGTCCGCGAAACTTCGCCGAAGCGGCGTTGAGCAGGCCGGACCCCGCGAACCCTGGTCGCAGCGGCCGGCATCGTGCCGAGCGCTCCGGTCTCCGGGTCCGCGGGATGATCTCGGCCGCTCGACGTCGCGCAGGGGACGGCCGAGCAGGCATTGCTCCAGCGGATCGCCGCCAGCTCCGCGTCACCGGGTGGAAACCCGGCCTGGCCCGGAAACGCCGCGGCCCGCCCTTTCCCCGGCATCGCGAGACCTCCGGATCCAGTTGCTTTCGCCGTTCGGGAAACGTGAAGCCCGCCGGGCCGCCGTGAAGCGCGGCGACTATCGCGTGGCTGACCGCGCCACAACGTCCGTCACGACCAGTACTGCTCTCCACGGGCGCAGAAGACGGCGATCGGATTGACCACGAGCCCGGGCGGCACCAAGACCAGCATGAAGCTCCAGCGACTCGACGCTTCGCAGACCCCGGCGAGTGCTTCGAGGCCGGCGGGAGGCCGAGTCGGGCGAGGGCGACCTGGTGCAGGGGCATCGGGAATCGCGAGGGCCGGGCGTCGCCGACGGAGACACTCGCGCCGCGCTCGCTCAACCACCGCACAGCGCTGAGGTCCAGTTCACGCACTGGCTGGCCGAGTGGCTGGTTGATGTCCCATCCGCCGCGAACCGCGACGGCGTCGCCCGCGGACAGGGTGGCACCCGCCCGTTCCAGGGCAGCATCGAGGTCGGTGCCGCCCCCAGGCGCCAGGTCAAGGAGGACACCGCGGGTCACAATCGCTTCGCCGAAGCGATCGGCCGAGCCATGCGTCACGCCGGGCAGACGCGCTCTTCGACCGGCAGGTGGGCGACAGAGCCGGGATGCGTCAGGGCGGCGTTGTGCGTATTGACGACGAGCGTGTCGGTCATCGCCCGAGGCCGCACACCGGTGAAGTCCGGCTCGATCGCGGCGGAGTGCTTGTGCGCGATCGCCCGGGCCAGATCGGCCTTGGCGCCGAAGCGGTCCGGGCGATCGCCGCGTTGGCGCCGGAGGAAGCCGGTCAGGTCAGGTGGTCGAATTCGCCGCTGACCCAACGGATGTGCGCCTCGGCGGAGCGGTGCACGACGGCCTTGGCGTCCGCGTCGACGGTGTCGCCGCCGAGCGTGTACAACCGGTCGTAGGACCAGCCGTCCAGCCGGTCCGCGATCCGCCGGACCACTGCGGCCGACAGCGGGATGTGCTTCGGGAAACTGCGCTGGAACGACACCCAGTTCGGCGCCAGGCCGCCGCTGATCGTGTCGCCGGACAGGATCGTGCCGTCCGGGGTGCGCAGCACCGCACTGCCCGGCATATGGCCGCCGACCTGGATCAGTTCGACCCCGGGCACCGGCTCGGCGCGCTCCGTCCAGAACTCGAGCACGGGGTCGGTGCGGCCCAGCCACTCCCGGCCCGCATCGTTCACCAGCACCGGGACCCGCCCGAACGCGTGGCTCCAGCTGATCTGGGCGGCGAACATGTGCGGGTGGCTGGTCGCCACCGCGGCGACCTCGCCCAGCGCCCGGACCGCGGCGAGCGTGTCCGGCTCGATGGAGGTCGGCGGATCCCACAGCACGGTCCCCCGCGCGGTCCGCACGACGAACGACCACTGCCCGATGCCCACCACCGGTTCCCGGCGCAGGCTGTGCACCCCGCGGCCGTGGTCCCGCTGCCGCACCGTGTGCGGTTCGGCGGCAAGCTGTTCGTGAGTCCGCCAGCTCCCGGAATGCGGGCCCAGGTCCCCGCGCTCCTCGATGCCGGCCTCGCCGCGGTCCATCACGCAATGCGGGGGTTCCGGGGAACCGGGTTGCTCGATGCCGCATCGGTCGCAGATCCACAATGTCATGGTCGCGATTCTCGAACCTCGACATTGGTAGAGGTCAACCGGCCGGGCCACGTGCGCGGCCCTCTTCCCCCGGACGCCGACGGCATCGGAGCTGACGCACTCACCAGCCGCGTCGGCGAGCCGTTCCGCCGGTGCGCCCGGCTCGACGACCTTGCGCGACGCCGGTTCCGGCGTCGCGCCGCGAAATCAGTGCCGACGTGCCGCGACCACCGCCTCGCACCCGATGAGGCCCGGTCTGGCAAAACCCGCCTGACCCCGCGAATTCCGGCTGACGATCCGGCGGAGAGTCACTCCCCCTCGGGCAGAATCACCGTCGGGACGGTGCGGTGCAACGCAGCGACCGCTGCCGGAGCGTCGCGCCGTTCCAACGCGTCCACCAGCTCTTCCATCGCCTCGGCAAGCGGATCCAGGCGCACTGCCGCCAGGTCGGCGTCTGCGAGCTTGGCGCGCAGATAGCCGGTGCCGAGATCCATAATGCTCAGGTACAGCGTGTTCAGCAGGACGCCTTTGCCCAGCTCGGCGAAGTACGCGTGCAGTTCCCAGCACGCCGACACGAACTCCGCGACCTCGTGCTCGTCCCGGGTACGGCGGACGCGCCCGAGCCGCTCGGCCAAGGCCTCCTGGTCGGCCGGCGTGATGTGCCGCAGCGCCTCGCCGACGAGCAGCGGGGCGATCGCGTCGCGGATCTGCACGGTCTCGTCGAACGCCGAGGCGTCCTCGGCAGCGGAGCGGAACCAGCCGTTCATCCGGGACAGCGGCGACGGATCGCAGGCGAACAACCCGCCGCCCGGGCCCGGCCTCGAGGTGACGACCCCTCGGGTCTGCGCCAGTTTGATCGCCTCGTTGATCGCACCGACCGACACCCCGCACAGCTTGCGGAGGTCTTCTTTGCTGCCGAGGCGCTGACCGGCGGGCACCGAGGCGGCGAGCCGGGCGATCCGGCCCGCCGCCTGTTCCGCGCGCGAGCGGCCGACCGCCACGGTGCTGCCCGGATCCGCCACCCGCGCCCACAGCTCGCGCGAGTAGGCGGGACCCTCCAGGTCCTCGACCGGTGTCGATCCGCCGTCCATCAGCTCTCCTCCCCGGCTCACCTTAACAACCGCCGTGCCGCCCTGGCCGAAAAAACCATGATTAATTATCCGCCCCCTCTTGACGCATGCCCGGACCCACGCCGACACTGAGCCTCAGTCAATTAATCATTACTAATTAGCGAAGGGTGGCCGGTCATGCTGGACCAGCACTTTCGTGACTTGATGGCCGGGGTGTGCGCCCCGGTCGCGGTGGTGACCACGGCCGACGGGGACGGGCCGCACGGCGCCACGGTCAGCTCGCTGGCCTCGCTTTCCCTCCGGCCGGCGCTGATCTCGATCGCGCTCGACCGCCGGTCCCGGCTGCTGTCGCGGATCCAGGCGGCCGGCCGGTTCGGCGTCAACGTCCTCAGCGCCGGCCAGGACGACCTGGCGACCGTATTCGCCAAGCCGGGCGCCGACCGGTTCTCCGCCGCGCGCTGGTCCCCCTCCTCCGGGCTGCCGCGGCTCGACGACGTGGCCGGCTGGGCCGTGTGCGAACTGGCTCAAGCGGTGCCCGCCGGGGACCACCTGCTGTTGGTCGGCCAGGTCGTTCTCGCCGTCTCCGCACCGCGGCCGCCGCTCGTGTACAGCCATCGCACCTTCGGCACGCACTCCCGCTTCGCCGCGCGGCCGCGCACCCCGCTCGCCGACCACATCGCTGCCTGTTCCCGCTGAACCGCAACCGAACCAGGAGAATCCATGACCGCCACGCACACCGTCGTGCCCACCGCAGAGGAACTGATCGCCCGGGTCGAGGACCTCGCGCCGCTGCTGAAGAACAACGCGGCCGAAGGCGAGCGGAACCGGCGCGTCGCCGAGGAAAGCATCAAGGCACTGACCGACGCCGGGCTGTTCCGGATCGCGACGCCGAAACGGTACGGCGGCTACGAAACCTCGCTGCGCACGATGCTCGACGTCTCCGCCGCGGTCGCCGAAGCCGACGGCGGCACGTCCTGGGTGGTGACCCTGACGAACGTGATGTCGTGGGTGGTCGGGCTCTTCCCGGAACGCGCGCAGGACGAGGTGTTCGGCGCCGACCCGGACGCCAAGGTCTCCGGCGTGCTGACGCCCACCGCCGAGACCCGCAAGGTCGAGGGCGGCTGGCGGGTCACCGGCAAGTGGTTCTACAACTCCGGCTCCTGGCACGCGACCTGGGCCGGACTCGGCATCCCGATCACCGACGAGACCGGAGCCACGATCGACCAGGGCATGGCGCTGATCCCGCGCGCCGATCTCACGCTCGAAGACACCTGGTTCGTGGCCGGGATGCGCTCGTCGGGCAGCAACTGCATGGTCGCCGAGGACGTGTTCGTGCCCGAGCACCGCGTCCTGCGGATCCCGCCCGCCATCGGCGGCGACTATCCCACCGAGCACAAGGACGAGGTCCTGTACCGCTCCGCGCTGGTCCCGGTGCTCGCGCTGGTGCTGGTCGGCCCGCAGCTGGGCATGGGCAAGGCCGCTTTGGACCTCGTGGTCGGCAAAGCCGCGAAGAAGCCCATCTCCTATACCTTCTTCGCCGCGCAACAGGATTCGGTCGGCTTCCAGCTCCAGATCGCCGAGGCGTCCCGGTTGCTCGACACTGCCCGGCTCGTCGCGTACCGCGCGGCGGACGACGTCGACGGCGCGGCCGCCCGCGGCGAATACCCCGGCTACCTCACCCGCGCCCGCGTGCGGTCCGACACCGGTTACGTCGCCGAATGCGTCACCCGCGCCCTCGAAATCCTGCTGTCGGCGCACGGGGCCGGTTCCTTCGCCGAGGTCAACCCCTTGCAGCGGATCTGGCGCGATTCGGCGACCGCCGCCCGGCACGCCATCGTGTCGCCCGCGGTCGGCTACGAGATCTACGGCAAGGCGCTGCTCGGCGTCGCCGACCCCGTCACCCCGCTGGTCTGAGGAGCACGCATGACCGAACCCCGGTGGGTCCCGGACCCCGGCGCGGACACCCGGATCGCCCGGTTCGCGGCGTTCGCCGGAGAGCGCCGCGGCCTCCGGTTCCCCGGCTACGCGGAACTGCACCGCTGGTCGGTCGAGCAGCTCGGCGATTTCTGGCAGGCGGTGTGGGACTTCTTCGACGTCCGCTCCGCCACGCCGCCGGGTCCCGCGCTCGCCGAACCGGAAATGCCGCACGCGAAATGGTTTCCCGGCGCGCAGCTCAACTACACCGAGCACGCGCTGCGGGACCGGCGGCCAGAGAGCGTCGCGATTCTCGACGTCCGCGAGGCGGCTGAACCTGTGGAGTACACCTGGGGCGATCTTCGCCGTCAGGTCGCTGCACTGGCGGACACGTTGCGCCGCAACGGAGTCGGCCGCGATGATCGCGTGGTCGGGTACCTGCCGAACATCGCCGAAGCGGTCGTGGCGTTCCTCGCGACGGCCTCGCTCGGCGCCGTGTGGTCGTCGTGCGGCCAGGACTACGCGGTGCCCGCCGCAGTCGCCCGGTTCGGCCAGCTCGAACCCGTCGCGCTGATCACCGCCGACGGCTACCGCTTCGCCGGTGCGGACCGCAGCCGCGCAGCGGAAGCACAACGACTGCGCGAGCAGTTGCCGACCGTGCGGCTGGCGATTTCGGTGCCACGGCTCGGTTCCGGCGTGCCCGGGATGCTGCCGTGGGCCGACGCTGTCGCCGGAGAACCCGAGTTCGCGGCGGAACCGGTGGCGTTCGACCATCCGCTGTGGGTGGTGTTCTCCTCCGGCACCACCGGCGTGCCGAAGGGCATCGTGCACGGCCACGGCGGCGTGCTGCTGGAACAGCTGAAGACGAGCGGCTTGCATTTCGGCCTCGGCGAAGGCGACACGTTCTTCTGGTTCACCACACCGAGCTGGATGATGTGGAACAGCCAGGCGGGCGGACTGCTGACCGGCGCGCGAATCGTCTGCTACGACGGCAGTCCCACGTCGTTGTGGGAACTCGCCGCCCGGTGCGAGGTCACCGTGCTCGGCACCAGCCCCGGCTTTCTGCTCAGCTGCGTGAAGGAGGGGGCGAAGCTGCCTGCCCTGCCGTCGTTGCGATGTGTCGGCGTGACTGGTTCGGCCTTGCCCGCCAGCACCGCCGAATGGCTGGCCGACCGGCTCGGGCCGCGCGTGCAGATCGCCTCGACCAGCGGCGGCACGGACGTCGTCACCGGATTCGTCGGCGCCGCCCCGACACTGCCGGTGTACGCGGGCGAGATTTCCGGGCCCTGTCTCGGCGTGGCCGCCGACGCCTACGATCCGGCGGGGCGCTCGCTGGTCGGCGAAGTCGGCGAACTGGTGATCACCGAGCCGATGCCGTCGATGCCGCTGCGCTTCTGGCACGATCCCGGAGACGTCCGCTTCCGCGAGGCGTACTTCTCGACCTATCCAGGGGTGTGGCGGCAAGGCGACTGGGCCACGCACACCGAGCGCGGCACTTTCGTGCTCCACGGCCGTTCCGATTCGACGCTGAACCGGCACGGCGTGCGCATGGGCAGCGCCGACATTTACGACGCCGTCGAACCGCTGCCGGAAATCGCCGAAGCCCTCGTCCTCGGTGTCGAAGAGCCTGACGGCGGGTACTGGATGCCGCTGTTCGTCACGCTCTCCCCCGGCACTGAACTCGACGACGGCCTCCGCTCCCGGCTCGTCGCCGCCATCCGCGCGCATGCCTCGCCGCGGCACGTGCCGGACGAGATCGTCGCCGCGCCCGGCATCCCGCACACCCGCACCGGGAAAAAGCTCGAAGTCCCGCTGAAACGGATCATGCAGGGCGCCGAACCGTCCGCTGTGGCCGATCCCGCGGCGGTGGACGACCCCGCCCTGATCGACTGGTACGCCGGCGTCGCCGCCGCGCGTGCCGCCGCCCTCGCCAAGGAGACCGCATGAGCCTGCACCGGTTGACCTCGCTCGCCATCGGCGTGCCCGACGTCGACGCCACCGCCGCCTACTACCGCGATTTCGGGCTGGCCGACCTCGGCGGCCACCGTTACGGCACCGTCGACGGCGGCGAACAGCTCCGCCTCGCCCCGGCCGAACGGCGGCGGCTGCTGGAACTCGGCGTCGGCGTGCACGACCAGGACGACCTCGGCCGCATCGGCGCCCAGCTCGACAAGCTCGGCGTCGCCTACCGCACCGACGCGACGTCGCTGACCGTCGAGGACCCCCACTCCGCGCTGACCGTCGTCGTCGCGATCGCCCCGGAAGTACGGCAGGAACCGGCACCGGTCGCCGCCACGAACGGGCCGGGCCGCGTGGGCCGTCCCGACGCGCGTGCCGACGGCATCGGCCGCACCGGCCCCGTCCGGCCGCGCAAACTCGGCCACGTCGTGCTCGGTTCGCTCGACCAGGAAGCCACCCAGCGGTTCTTCACCGAAGGGCTCGGGTTCAAGGTCAGCGACCGCGTGCCCGGGCTGGCGAGCTTCCTGCGCTGCTCGACCGACCACCACAACGTGCTCGTCCAGCAGGCTCCGCTGAACTTCCTGCACCACACCGCGTGGGAAGTCGAGGACGTGGACGAGGTCGGCCGCGGCGCGACCGCGATGCTGGAGGCCGACCCGGAGCGGCACGTGTGGGGGCTCGGCCGTCATCACATCGGGTCGAACTTCTTCTGGTATCTCAAGGACCCGGCGGGCAATTTCTCCGAGTATTACAGCGATCTCGACTGCGTCGTCGAGGACGCGCTGTGGCGGCCGGAGGTCGTGGAAGGCGCGAAAGGCTTGTACAACTGGGGTCCGCCGCCGCCTCCGTCGTTCCTCGCGCCGGAAGACCTCGCCGCGCTGATGACCGGTTCCCACTCCGCCGACTGACCACAAAGGACACTCAATGCGCATCAGCAGGATCGACGGCCGCTACCGCCTCGTCTCCGGGGACACCGCAGCCGACATCGCCGAAGCCAGCGGCGGCGCGTTCGCCCCCGACGGGTTCGACGTCTACGAACGCTGGGCCGAACTCGCCGCCTGGGCCCCCAGCGTGCCCGCGTCCGCATACCGGCCGTTCGACCCGGCCCGGCTCGACGCCCCGGTGGCGCTCCCCAGGCAGGTGTTCGCGATCGGGCTCAACTACCGCGACCACGCCGCCGAGGCGAACCTGGCCGAGCCGGAAGAGCCGCTCGTGTTCACCAAGTTCCCGACCTGCGTCACCGGCCCGGTCGCGGCGATCGACCTGCCCAGCGACCACGTCGACTGGGAGGTGGAGCTGGTCGTGGTGATCGGGGCGCGCGCCCACCGGGTCGCCGCCGCGGACGCCTGGGCGCACGTGGCCGGGCTGACCGTGGGCCAGGACCTGTCCGAACGCGTCGTGCAGCTGGCCGGCCCGGCCCCGCAGTTCGGATTCGGCAAATCGTTCCCCGGGTTCGGCCCCATCGGCCCGGCGGTGGTGACCCCCGACGAACTCGGCGACCCGGCGAACCTCGCGATCGAATGCGCGCTCGGCGACGAGGTGCTGCAGAAGGGCACGACGGCCGACCTGATCTTCCCGGTGCCGGAACTGATCGCGCGGCTGTCGGCGGTGTGCCCGCTGCTGCCCGGCGACCTGGTCTTCACCGGCACGCCCGCCGGGGTGGGCGGCAGCCGCAAACCGCCGCGCTTCCTGCCGCGCGGCGCCACGCTGGTCAGCCGGATCGAAGGAATCGGCGAATTGCGCAATGCTCTTCGCTAGCCAGTCATCCGCCGACGAAAGGACCGCTGTGCGCATCGCGCTGACCGGGGTACGGGTGTTCGAGGGCGAAACGCTGTCGCCGCCGCGGACCGTCGTGTTCGACGGCGGGGTCATCGGAACCGAGGAAGCGGGCGCGGAACGCGTCGACGCGGCGGGCGCGGTGCTCTTGCCCGGCCTCATCGACGCGCACCTGCACCTCCACGAGGTGGACACGCTGCGCCAGCTCGGCCGGTGGGGCGTGACGACCGCGCTCGACATGGCCACTTGGCCCGCCGAGCGGGTGGCGGCTCAGCGCGGCCTGCCCGGGCTCCCGGACATCCGCAGCGCGGGCACCCCCGCGATCGGCCCCGGCGGACCGCACGCGCAGTTCCCGGACCTGCCCGCGGACGCGATCCTGCGCGACGGCGCGCAGTTCGTCGCCGACCGGGTCCGCGAAGGCGTGGACTACGTGAAGATCGTGCTGGAAGCGCCCGGCGCGGGCGGACCCGATCCCGCCGCGGCCGCGGCTTTGGTCGAAGCTTCTCACCAGCACGGGAAATCTGTTGTCGCGCATGCGGCTTCTCGCGGCGCGTACGTGCTCGCGCTCGATCTCGGCGTCGACATCGTCACGCACGTCCCGATGGACGCCCCGCTCGGCGACGACGAGATCGCCCGCATGGCCGGGCGGGTCTCGGTGCCCACGCTGACCATGGAACGGGCCCTGGGCACGATGCGCGGGCTGCCAGAAGCCCTCGACGTGGCAATGGGGAACGTCACCGCGCTGCACCAGGCCGGGGTGCCAGTGCTGGCCGGGACGGACGCGGCCGTCGTGCGCGGGCTGCCGCCGCTCGTCGCGCACGGCGAAAGCCTGCACGACGAGCTGGAACTCCTGGTCCGGGCCGGGCTCTCCCCCGCCGCGGCCCTGCGCGCCGCGACCAGCGGACCGGCCCGGCATTTCGGGCTCGCCGACCGCGGCGCGATCGCCCCGGGCCTGCGCGCGGACGCGGTGCTGATCGACGGCGACCCGCTCGAAGACATCAGCGCCACCCGCCGAATCCAGCGCGTCTGGTGCGCGGGCGTCGAGCAGGAAGGAATCCGGTCGTGACCGCCGAACCGCTGGTCGACGTCCACTCTCACTTCGTCACGCCCCGCTACGTCGAAGCCGCGATCGCCGCCGGACACCGCGATCCCGACGGCATGCCCGCGTGGCCGTCGTGGAACGTGCGCGAACACCTCGGCTTGATGGACCGGGCCGGAATCGGCACCGCGCTGCTGTCGGTCTCCTCCCCCGGCACCCACTTCGGCGACGACGCCGCCGCACGCGCCCTCACCCGCGAGGTCAACGAATTCGCCGCCGGACACGTCCGCGACCACCCCGGCCGGTTCGGGCACTTCGCCAACCTTCCGCTGCCCGACGTCGACGGCGCACTGGCCGAACTCGCCTACGCACTCGACACCCTCGGCAGCGACGGAGTCGCCGTCGAAACGAACGCACACGGCCGTTACCTCGCCGACCCCGCGTTCGAGCCGGTGTGGGCTGAACTCGACCGCCGCCGCGCAGTGGTGTTCGTGCACCCCACCTCGCCGCCCGCCCACGAGGCCGTGAGCCTCGGCCTGCCGCGGCCGCTGCTGGAGTTCATCTTCGATTCCGCCCGCGCCGCAACGGATCTGCTGCTCACCGGAACAGCCGCGCGCTACCCGGGCATCGCATGGATCTTCCCGCACGGCGGCGGCGCGCTGCCCCTGCTCGCGGACCGGCTCGAACTGTTCCGCACCGCGTTCGGCCCGGACGCCCCGCCAGTGCGCGAGCGACTCGCCGAATTCTGGTTCGACCTCGCCGGCACGCCCTTCCCCCGCCAGGTCCCGGCGCTCACCGCCGCCGTCGGCACCGCGCGGCTGCTCTACGGCAGCGATTCCTGCTGGACACCGGCGCCGGCAGTGCTGCGACAGGTCGCGTCGATCGACGCCGCCGGACCGCAGTGGCGCACGCTCACCACCGCCAACGCCCGCCGGCTGTTCCCCCGGCTGGCGAGGTAGCGCCGTGTCCGAAATCTCCGAGGTCGTCCTGCTCGAACGCACCGCCCGCGACACCGCCCGGTGGGACCTGATGGCGTCCGCGTTCGCCCCTGGCGCCAAGGTCGAACTGAGCTGGTTCTCCGGCACCGGCGAGGAATTCGCCGCCGCGTCCCGCCGCATGCACGAACGCGGCAGCCGCAGCTTCCACACCCTCGGCGCGGTCAGCTCGCAGGTCGTCGGCGACCGCGCCCTCGCCAGCGAGAACTGCACCGTGCACACCACCGCGACCCTCGCCGGCGTCGAACTCAACCTCGCCTCGCACGGCCGCCTCTTCCAACGGCTCGTACGCACCGGCGGCGAGTGGCGCATCAGCGAACTGACCATGCTCTACTGCCAGGACGTCGTGACGCTCGCGAATCCCGCCGACGACCCCTCGCCGCTGGCGGGCTACTCGTTCCCTTTCGACCGGCCGTACCGCTACCTCGCCGCCGTCCTCGCCGAAGCCGGGTACGCGATCAGCCCCGACCTGCCCGGCCCCGATCGGCCGGACCTCGCCGAACCGTATCTGGCCGCCCACGAAACCTGGCTGCACGCCGGCCGGCCAAGCTGTCATCCGGGTCAGGTGCGGGCGGCGGCTCGCGACGGCCGCCGCGCTGATCCGGCGTCACGGCCGTCCGTTCGGATCTGGTCGGCCTCGCGAGCGCAGCCATCCCCGGCCGCGGTCTCCGGGCGTTGGCGTCGGCGGGATCCACCGTTGCGACGCGACGTTCGGTATTCCTCGATGCCCGGTGTGTGCGTCCCGTTTCCGGGCGGAGGCACGAGGACGAGCGGTTCCGTGCCCATGCTGTCGCTACCGGACGCCGGTCCGCGACGGATCCTGCAGTGCGGCAATGGTTCCGGTCAGCGCGCCGAGACTGATATCACGGACCTGGTCGCGGGTGAGGCGGTCGTGTTCGAGCCATTCCAGGCACAGGGTGTGCACGAACATCAGCCATGAGGTGAGCGCCGCGGACATGGTGGCGCGCTGCGCGCCGCTGAGACCGGTGGCGGCGAGCATGACGTCGTGCATGGCCCGGTGGTCGCCCAGCACGATGGCCTGCACGACGGGGTCGCCGGCGAGATCGCGGTTGGCGGCCAGCACGGTGTGGCGGTTGGCCGCGAAGTAGTCCATGTGCGCGTCGAGGCCGGCGGCCACCTGGTCGGTCAGCGGCCGGCCGGACTCGAACCGGATCCGGGCCTGCAGCCGGTCGGCGGCCCGTTGGTAGATCGCCGCGAACAGGACGCTCTTCTTCGGGAAGTGCCGGTACAGCAGGGCACGGGAGACTCCGGCGCGTTCGGCGATCCGGTCCATCTGCACCTGTTCGTAGGGCAGTGCGGCGAACATCTGTGCGCCGATGTCGAGAAGTTCGGCGCGGCGCTGGTCCGGGGAGAGGCGGCGGCGGGGCGGCATCACCCCACCCTAGTTGACGCGCGTCCACTAGCGCGGTTACGCTTCGGCAGCCTAGTAGACGCATGTGTACTAACGCCGGGGATCCGGATCGGGAGGCGATCATGAAGGCCGTATTGCGCTGGTACCTCGTCGTTTTCGGCATCGCCTGCGCACTGATCGCGCTGGCGCACATCCTGATCGGGCCGAGCACGATCATCGGAGCGAACACGCCGAACGCCACCCTCGACGGGGATCTGCGGTTCTCGATGCTGTTGTTCCTCGGGTACGGGATCGCCTGCGTGTGGGCCGCCCGGGATCTGGACCGGCACGCCGGCCTGATCCACCTCCTCATGCTGGTGTTCTTCGCCGGCGGCCTGGTGCGCTTGCTGACCGTGGCCTATGTCGGCTGGCCGCACTGGTTCTACGTCGCGATGCTGGTCGTGGAACTCGTTACCCCGCTGGTTTATTCGCCCCTGCTGCAGAAAGCCACCGGACGCTCGGCAACCGCGGACCTGGCGGCGTTGACGCGATAGCCACGGGGAATCCCCGGTGCGGGCAAAGGAAAACATCATGCCGGCCGGCGTGCGTCGCCAAGGCCGAATCTCGCGAGTCGCTCGAAGCCGCCATGGTCCTGCGCCATTCGCCGCAGACCCGCCGGGCGTCGTCGACGGCACGAACCCCGGCCTGTTCGCACGCCTGCGCCCTCAAGGAACTGGGCGACACCGAGGAACTCGCGGCGCGCGGCATCCTCGTCTCGAAATTCACTGTGCGCGAGCATGATCGCGTGCCGCCGCACATCGACCTCGGCGAACTGCCCCGGGCCCATCCCTATGCCCTGCTGGTGCCGCAGGACATTACCGAGCAGATGTTGATGAAGCGAAAGGACTCCGAGGGCGTCACCGTGCTCGCGTCGCTGCCCGGCACCGGATCGTGGCGAAGGTGACCGGACAGGGACGGAGTTCGCGGTTCCACGTGCACCACCGCCTGGCTGAGGCTACCGCGCCGGCGACGCCGCGCGGGTGCACAGCCCAGTCGGCCGCCAGGGCACGAACACTGGCATCCAAGACGCGCTGGATCTGGCCCGCCGGCCGGGTGCTGCGCGGCGAGCCGTGCGCAATACCGCGATGCGCACTCTGGACTGGCTTGCCCGCGGTCCATCGCAAGCTGGCGCTGAACCTGTCCGAACTCGAAACCGGACGCTGACCCCTGCTCCGGCGGGCAACGTCGCTCGACTGAATTCTTCACCAGCTCATCCGCTCCCCGCCGCGCCGGTGTGCCCAGGCGCGGCGGAAACCCCGGCTTGCTCCGCTCGACGGCCGAGCATCGACTTGATGCCCCGCGTGGTCGTCGGGCGGTAACGACCGAGCCACAACGCAGTCGGGCAGCACCGCCGTCATCGCCCGGTCCCAGTACGCGCGATCGCCAAGCCGGCACTGTTCTTGCCTCGGATGCGTTCTCCAGCCCGAGACAGGCTCCCTGCTACGGCAGGCAGGAAACCGGCCAGCTCGAACAATCCCCTGGCCGGTCGCGCCGCGCTCGCCTCCGGCGCGGCCGCGAGACCTCGCCGCACGATCCCGTTTTCGCAGTCCAGACCCTATGCGAAGGGGTGGGCCGGATCGGGCCCGAACCGACGGCCAAGGGTTTATGCGCCCTCCTGGACCGAACGGTGTGCCGCACTGCGAAAACGCGGGTCATCGGGGAGCGCGGCCAGCACCCACCGTACGCCCGTCGGCAGGCGAACCGTCCCAGGCATCCGATCGAGCCGCACCGCCGACTCGCCCCGCTCGCCGGGACTTGGCCCTCCCGCAGCCAAGAAGTTTCGAATTGGTCCACCGCGGCGAAAAACCGCCCATAATCAGACCGGGGTCAGCCGGCCGCGCCTGGTCTCGCCGCCAGCCACCTCGCCAAAGCCAAAGAGGAAAAGGACTGCGTCCGAGCCGAACGGGAAGGCCAGCGCGACGAACAGGTCTCGATCTCGGCGCTCCGGGACGGCGATCGCGCCGCAGGCGGCGGTGCTCGTGGTCGCGAGCGCCGGATGTCCCGCGCCTGGCTGGACCGCCACGTGCTCGGCACGAGCCCGGTTCCAGCAGTCCATAAAGGACGAACCCCAGCTCGCGCTTCCCGATCCCCGCCGCCTCGTGCGCACCGGATTCCGCGCGCCCCGGCCGCACCTCCGCGAAACTCCCGCCGCCGCGGAGTTTGCCCGTCCGGGCGACGGGTACCCGGGCCCTCAGCACCTCAGCGTTCGAATCCCATGCTCGCCACGAGGAAAGACAGGGACCGGTGATCGTTCTGGAGAGCATTCTGCTCATGCTCGCCGGAACGGCGGAGACACCAGCCGGCCGGGCCTCCGGAACGGCACCGCGCTCATGGCCGACCGGGCCGCGAAGTCGCTCGCGATGCTCCAGCCAGGTCGTCGTGACCCAGCTTGGCCCGCCGCGGACCAGAGACCCAGAGGCTGGAGAAGCTCAGGAAAGAGGTGACCAGGTGGCCGTTCAGGACGGACACGTTCCCGCTCGCCGGATCGCGGGCGGGAACCGGCAGCACCGACGCGACGCCGCGGGCGCGGTGCCGTGGCCGCTGCGCGTCGCGGCCGCGACCGGCTGGCGGTTCCTGGTCGTCCTGGTCATGGTCGGGGCCATCGCCTGGGTGCTCGGCCACCTCGCGACCGTCACCGTCCCGATCGGGATCGCCCTGCTCCTGTCGGCGTTGTTCGCGCCGCTGGTCGACCGGCTGGTGCGCTGGCACGTGCCCCGCGCGCTGGCCACGATCCTCGCGATCATTGTCGGGTTCGCCGTACTCGGCGGGGTCCTCACCCTGGTGATCACCACGGTCGCCGCAAGCCTGCCGCAACTGCAGAACCAGCTCGCGGCCAGTCTGGCGAACATCAACGACTGGCTGCGGAACGGACCGCTGCACCTGTCGCACGCCCAGCTGCAGCAACTGCTCGACAACGCGGTCAAAGCCGTCCAGGGCAACACCTCCGAGCTGACCGGCCGGGTGCTCTCGACCGCCGCGACCGTCGGCGGGGTGCTGACCGAAATCCTGCTGACACTGTTCGTGCTCATCTTCTTCCTCTACAGCGGCAGCCAGGTGTGGAGCTTCCTCCTGCGGATCGTGCCCGCCGCGTCCCGCGAGAGCGTCGACGTCGCGGGCCGTCGCGGTTTCGCCTCGCTGGTCAGCTACGTGCGTGCCACCGTGGCCGTCGCCTGCGTGGACGCGATCTGCATCGGAATCGGCATCTGGCTGGTCGGAGTCCCCCTCGC
>NZ_LWSF01000024.1:0-68637 GCF_001651785.1 Amycolatopsis sp. M39 | reverse complement strand
CCTCGTCGCCAACGGATTCCTCGCCGCGATCATCGTGCTCGCCGTCGTCATCGCCGTGATGCAACTGGAAAGCCATGTCCTGCAACCGTTCCTTCTCGGGCGAGCGGTCCGGCTGCACCCGCTCGCCGTCGTCGTCGGCATCGCCCTCGGTCTCGAGATCGCCGGCGTCGTCGGAGCCCTGCTCGTCGTGCCGATCCTCGCCGTCGCCAAATCCGCGATCGGATCCCTGCTGCACGATCCGCGGCTCGACCCCGGCGGAATCGACCCGCTGCGGCCCCGCAGCGCCCGCACCGGCACCGGCCAGCCCGAGGAGAAGGGCGAACCCGAATGAACCCGATGTCTACTGTGGACGAATGTGTCGCCCGCTCCGGGATCTCGCTGGTGTGCCGGACGTTCCCGGTTCCGGCGGCGCGAGACGCGCGGTGCGAGGATGACCGGACAACCGGCGACGGAACCGGAGCAGCGGCTGGTCCAGGCGCTCGGCGACGCGGCGCAAGAACTGAGCGGGCGGGCCCGGCCGGGTCCTGGAGCTGATCGTGGCCGACGCGACGCAGACCGTGCCCGGTGCCGACCACGCGGGTGTGCTGTCGCTGAGCCGCGACGGTGCGGTGACCTCGTATGCGTCGAGCAGCGATCCGGTCGCGCGGATCGACCGGGTCCAGGCGCAGTCGCGGCAAGGACCGGGCGTGACGGCGTTGTGGGAGCACCACACCGTGCTCGTCGACGATCTGGCCGCGGAAGCGGATCGGTGGCCGGCGTTCGCGTCGGGAGCGGCCAGCACGGTGTCGTTCCCGTTGTCCACGAGTGACGACACGCTGGGCGCCCTCTACCTGTATTCGGTTCCGCAAGCCGGGCTCGACCAGCAGGTGCTGCTGACCCGCGACGTGATCGGGCAGGCCAAGGGCATTTTGGCGGAGCGGTTCGGTATCGGCGCCGCGGCCGGGTTGCTGGTCGGCGCGCAGCTGGTGGATGTTGCCCGGTGGCTGGTGGCCGGCGGCGGTTCCCGCGCTGCCGCGCCCGGCGAGGCGGTCCCTCCCGAGGGGATCTAGGATCGACGACGGCGGGTGCGACGGGAGTGGTCGAGGTGGAAGACCGGCGGCAGCGCTTCGCCGACCTGCTCGCGTCCGAGGGCGATGCCGACCAGGGCGGGCGGATGTCCCGGATCTGTGCGCTGGCGGTCGCGGAACTGAAGGTGACCGGAGCCGGGGCCACAGTGCTCAGCGCCTCCGCCAACGGCGCGGCGGCCGATTACCGCCGTGCTTTGGTGCATGCCACCGATCCGGTCAGCTCCGGGCTGGAAGACCTGCAGCTGACCGTCGGGGAAGGACCGTGCCGGGACGCCTTCGTCGCCGGCGGTCCGGTCCTGGTTCCCGATCTGGCGGCCGCCGCGACGCGGTGGCCGGCGTTCGGGCCGGCCGCGACCGGCCTGGGCGCGGCGGCGGTCTTCTCGTTCCCCTTACAGCTCGGGGTGGTGCGGCTGGGTTCGCTGGACTTCTACCGCGACCGGCCCGGCCCGCTGTCCCGGGCGCAGGTCACCGATGCGCTCGTCCTCGCCGATCTGGCCACCGCCACGGTGATCGACCAGCTCGACGGGCACGCGTCGAGTGATCTGAGCTGGCTCGCCGACTCCCATGCCGAGGTGTACCAAGCCGTGGGCATGGTGCAAGTCCAGCTCGGCGTCAGCACCGACGCCGCGCTGCTGCGGCTGCGCGGCCACGCCTTCGCCCACGACGTGACGCTGGCCGACGTCGCCGGGCAAGTGGTCACCCGCACATTACGGTTCCGGCCCGAGGAGGATCCCGCATGATGACCAGCGGAGAAAGGCGCGACGCATGAGCATGACCGCAGACCGGCGGCTGGCCCGCACCTTCGTCACGCTCGCCGACACCCTTGTCGTCGACTTCGACGTACTGGATTTTCTGGCGCTGCTGGCCGAACGCAGTGTCGAGCACCTGGCCGTCGACGCGGCCGGGGTCATCCTGTCCGACCAGCGCGGCGGCTGGCGGCCCGCCGCCGGTTCCTCCGAACGCGCCGACCTGCTTGAGCTGTTCACCGCACAGACTCGCGAAGGTCCCTGTTTCGACTGCGTGGCCACCGGGAAGCCGGTCACCTGCGCCGACCTGCGCACCGCCGGGGCCCAAACCCGCTGGCCGCGCTTCTCGCTCGCGGCCGCCGGTTCCGGGTTCCGCGCCGCCTCCGCGGTGCCGATGCGGCTGCGGGACCAGACCGTCGGGGCGCTGACGCTGCTCAACCACGAACCCGTCACTCTCGACCCGGACACGATCGAGATCGGCCAGGCCCTCGCCGACGTCGCGACGATCGGAATCCTGCACCAGCACGCGGCGGCTCGCGGCGAGCTGGTCGCCGAGCAGCTCGAAGCCACCCTGCAGCAGCGCACCGTCATCGAACAGGCCAAGGGCGTCCTCGCCGAGTACCTCGCCTTCGACATGCACGACGCGTTCACCCGGCTCCGCGAGTACAGCCACCACCATCAGCGGCGCCTCTCCGAGGTCGCCCGCGACCTCGCCGGCGGCACCCTCCGCCCGTCCGCCTTCGCCACTACCCGCAGCTGGCCCGTCGAGGACCAACCGGCTTCTCCCCCGGCTTGATCGCCGGAAGGGTTCTCCGCCTGCCGCGGATTCGACGACCGCGGAGGGCGGGCAGTCCTGCACACCGGTCCGCGCGTCCGGCGTCCGCAGCGGTCCTCGGCGGGCAGTCCTGCCTCTGCTGGGCGGTTTTCCGATGTCAGTGCGGAGGGCTCATACCGCTGCTTCGCGACGGCGCAGCGGCAGCCTCCCGATCTGCCCGGCACCACGTCTGCTTCACCGCGTTGCGCCCCGGGTGCGCCGAGGAGCTTGTGGCCGCGGACACCGCCTGACCGGATGATCGAGGACAGCATCTGACCTGGACGCACTCTAGGTTGATCTTCATGAACAGTGCCATCGCTCCCTTCCGGATCCGCATTCCGCAGGCCGAACTCGACGATCTGCGCGATCGCCTGGCCCGCACCCGATCTCCGCACCCGGTGCCGGGCGCCGGATCGCAGTGGGACCGGGGCATCCCGTCCGGCTGGCTCCGCGAACTGGCCGCCTGCTGGGCCGGCGAATTCGATTGGCGGGCGCACGAGGCCGAGCTGAACACTTTCCCGCAGTTCGTCACCGAGATCGACGGGCAGACCATCCATTTCCTGCATCTGCGTTCGCCCGAACCCGACGCCACTCCCCTGTTGCTCAACCACAGCTATCCCACCTCGTTCGCGGAGTTCCTCGGGGTGAGCGGGCCGCTGACCGATCCGCGCGCCCACGGCGGCGACCCGGCCGACGCCTTCCATCTCGTCATCCCCTCGCTGCCCGGTTTCGTTTTCTCGAGCCCGCTCTCGGCGCGCGGCTGGAATCTGGAGCGGACCGCGCTGGCGTTCGGGGAGCTGATGACCCGCCTGGGGTACGAGCGCTTCGGCGTCGAGGGAGGCGATCTCGGAGCCGGGGTGACCAGCCGGGTGGCGGCGCTGCTGCCCGACCGGGTGATCGGCGCCCACACCCACGGCGACCGGCTCCAGCTCGGCATGGCCGGCGAGGATCTCCCGGTCCCGGAGGGCCTGAGCACCGCCGAACGCGGCGAACTCGAGGCGGCGCGACGACGCTGGTCGCAGATGAAGGGCTACCGGGTGCTGCATTCGACCGAGCCCAACGCCTTGTCCGCGGGTCTGGCCGATTCCCCGATCCTGCAGCTGGCCTGGATCGCCGAAAAGCTCGCCGAGTGGGCCCATCCCGCGACGCCGATCAGCCGCGAGAACATCCTGCTCACCGCGAGCCTCTACTGGTTCACCCGGACCGGGCCCGCGGCGGCCGACTTCTACTGGGAACTGGCCCACGCCGAGAACACCGGCTGGGGCGGATCCTCTCCGGTGCCCCAGGGCCAGTCCCTGTTCCACAGCGACCCGCTCGTCCGCAAGGTCCTCGGCGCTGCCGGCCAAGCGGTCTTCTTCCGGGACCACCCCGAAGGCGGGCACTTCCCCGCGTTCGAGGTTCCCGACCTGTTCGTCGGCGACATCCGCGCCTTCTTCCGGCAGCTCCGGCACTGACGCCGACCCGCCCGGCAGGCAAGGGCTTCCTGTCCTCGCGAGCACGAAACGAAGCGGCGGAAACGAGCGCCTCCGCCGCCCGGACCGCGCCGCACAGTCAGAAGTCCCGGCCCAGATTCGAGCGCTTCGTCAGCTGGCTCCCGGCGTCGTCGCCGAGCTTCTCGAAGGTCGCCTCGGCCGTTCCGGCGAACTCGAACTCGTTCGGGCAAGTGCTGTTCGAGCCCGGACCGCCGGGCGTCGCTTCGATGGTCTCGGTCGAGGTGGTGGTGCGTTGCGCCCCACCCGCACGACGCGATCCCTAGTGCTCGAACGTGCAGGTCAGCTCGGCGCTGACGCCGGCGGTGTTGGGCCGGGACAAGCTCACCCTGGCCCGGCCGCTGTCGTCGGGGATGCGGCGCTCCGTGCTGGGATCCCAGTCCTCGGCATGACCGAAATCGGCGAGCGACCGCGGGGCGGCCCCGCAGCGGCGTGGACCGTGCACGAGGGTTTCGACGAGGATCCGGGGCTGCCTGTCCTGTTGGCGACGCGGAAACCGGTGACGGAGGTGCTGGAGGCGGCCGGGACCATCCTCACTCTGCTGACCTGAAACCCCGTGCCCGCAAGCAAGCACCGGTGACCGCTCTTGCCCGAGGATCGACCAGCACCTCCGTCCCCACGGGGATAGCCGCCGGAGCGTCGTCGAAACGTCGCCGCCGCCCAGTGCCGGAGAGACCGGCGCGGTTCGACGGCCCGGCGTGCGTGCCGCGAGAACGGGCAGCCTCGCTGGCGCGCCGGTCCGGACAATCGCCAGGGCCCGTTCCAGAGGACACTCCGCCTCGATTCCGCCGGAACGGCAGCGGTGCGCCGCGAATTCCCGGCCAGGCCGCGCATCGCGACGGCAAGCGGTTCCCCGACCGCGGTGCCCGGGCGTCTCCCGGACTTTCCCGGGACCAGCGGCCCTGAACGGACTCAAGTCCACTCCGGACGGCACGACCGTCATCCGCTGCCGGCACGACCGTCATCCGCTGCCGGCACGCCCTGGCGAACCAGTCCGGACATCTCCTCCGAGCAGGCCGTGACGACCCGATAGGCCTGGCGGCCGATCATCCGCTCCAGCCTGATCCGATGCGGCGGGCCCGGGCATCGCCGCTGTACGACGCCGAGGGTGCGGGACGGGATCCCTGTGCTCGTTCGCGGCCAGCGGCGCGGCGAGCCCGTCCAGAAGTGCGCGTGAGCTGGCCGCCGCGGCACCCCTTCGCCGCGCGCAACCGGCTGCCGAATTCCCCGGGTGCGGCAGCAGCTCAACGCTCGGCGGGCCGGCCCGCAAGTGTCGCACCCGGACACCATGGCGATCTTCACCGGAACGCCCTCCGTGGGTCCGGACTGCGGCGCGGACCCGGCTCAGGCGGCGCCCTTCGCGCGGAGCGGGGCGCTTACGTCGTGCAGGTGCTTGAGCACGTGGCGGTAGGTCGTGAGCAGGCCGCACTCGGCGTACTCGATGCCGCGCTCGGTGCAGAACGCGCGGACCAGAGGTTGCGCGCGGCGAAGGTTGGCACGCGGCATGCCGGGAAACAGGTGGTGCTCGATCTGGTAGTTCAGGCCGCCGAGGGCGAAATCGACACCGCGGCCGCCGCGGACGTTGCGGCTGGTGAGGACCTGCCGGGTCAGGAAGTCCGGCCTGGTCTCCCGGACGTAAGTGGGCATGCCCTTGTGCCCGGGCGCGAACGAGCAGCCCATGTACACCCCCCACAGTCCCTGATGGACGGCGATGAACGCGATCGCCACCGGCGGGGACAGCACCACGAACACCGCGGCGAGGTACCCGGCGGCATGCACGAGCAGCAGAACCGCTTCCGTCCGGCGCGCCGCGATTTCCCCGCGCCACGCGGCTTCGACGCCGGCCCAGTGCAGGTTCAGCCCTTCCAGCAGCAGCAGCGGAAAGAACAGCGCCGCCTGGCGCTTGGCCGTCCAGCGCACGAGCCCGCTGCGCTCGCGCGACTGCCCGCGGGTGAACGCGAGCAACGGGATGTCGAGGTCCGGGTCCTCGTCCTCGTGGTTGGGGTTGGCGTGGTGGCGGGTGTGCTTGCCCATCCACCAGCCGTAGCTGATCCCGACGACCCCGCCGAGCACCCGGCCGAGGCGGTCGTTGGCCGGTCCGGTCCGGAAGATCTGGTTGTGCCCGGCGTCATGGCCGAGGAACGCGATCTGGGTGAACATCGCCGCGAAGAACACCGCGGTGATCAGCTGCCACCACGAATCGCCCAGCAGGGCGAACACCAGGCACCCGGCGGCCAGCGCGAGCGCGGTGAGAGCGATTTTCACCGCATAGTACCCATAACGCCGCTCCAGCAGGCCCTCGTCCCGCACGAGCCGGACGAGAGCGCCGAATTCATTGCGCGACGCGGTGGTCTCGGCGCCGATCTTGGTCGGCGGAGTCACCGGCGATGTGACCATGGGAGTCCTTCCCGAGTTCGGTGGCGCCGGGGGCTGGGGCGACCGGTTGTGCTGCGCGAATTCCCGCCCTGCCGCGCCCCCAAACAAGGCCGGGCCCGAGGGCCCGGCGGCGAACGCCGCGCACAAGCTCGGTGCGCCGGCCGGCATCCCGGTGCCGGCGGGGAACCGCGCCGCTCGGACTTCCGCCCCGGACTCTGCCCAGCCCGCAAGATCCCGCGAAGCGGGCTCGGCGGTACCCGAAATCCCGCGTATGCGAGCGGGCCGGCTCGCGTCGCCTNGAGACCGCTCTCCGCTCAAGATCCGCACCGCGACCAGCGGCCGCGTCATAGTCCACAATGTACTCATCGCTCTCCGTATCCCGTCGGTGCCGTGCCCTGGAGCGGATTTCTTCCCGATTTCCGCGGCCGTACCCCCGATCGGGGGACTGACCCGTCCAAACCGCTCCCGGCGACGAAGCAGGACAGTCCACGAAGGCCATACCCGCGCGGGCGGCTGTCCGTGCGGGCACGTCCGGCGTTCGCGCCGGGCGGGAAGGAGATCGCCCGTGTTTGGCACCCGTTATGCCGCCTCGATGATCGCCCGGAGCGCGGAAAATTCTCAGGACCGACGCAATTTCCTGCAAGCCGCCGGCATGACCGGGCTCGGCGTGGCCGGCGCTCTCGGGCTCGGCGGCCTCACGAACCCCGCCGCGGCCGCCGTCCGCGGCGCCGCCCCGGTCGCGCGAGACTCCGGCGAGGTGAGCGACGGCGCGGTGCTCAACTTCGCGCTCAACCTGGAATACCTCGAAGCCGAGTTCTATCTGCACGCCGTGACCGGGCGGGGGCTGGCCGACTCGATGACCACCGGCACCGGCGCCCGCGGCGGCGTGACCGGCGGACGGGCGGTGCGGTTCGAAACCCGGGCCGCGCGGCAGTACGCGCAGGAAATCGCCGGCGACGAGAAAGCGCACGTCCAATTCCTGCGGACCGCGCTCGGTTCGGCCGCGGTCAGCCGGCCGGCGATCGACCTGCAGTCCAGTTTCACCGCCGCCGCACAAGCCGCGGGAATCGTGAAAAAGGGGCACTCCTTCGACGCCTTCGCCTGCGAGGAGAATTTCCTCCTCGCGGCGTTCCTGTTCGAGGACGTCGGCGTGACCGCCTACAAGGGAGCCGCCCCGCTGATCACCAACAAAACCTATCTCGAAGCGGCGGCCGGGATCCTGGCCGTGGAGGCCTACCACGCCGGAACCATCCGCAGCGCGCTCTACCAGCGCGGCAGCGGGCTGCTCGGCAGCGGCCTGTTCAGCACCGACCCGCGCAAGGCATCGGTCAAGCTGTCCGACGCGCGCGACAGCCTCGACGGACCGGCCGACGACGACCAGGGCGTGATCGACAGCCACGGCAACGCGAACATCGTGCCCACCGACGCGAACGGCATCGCCTACAGCCGCAGCCCCGGACAGGTCCTCAACATCGTCTACCTGACCCCCAAGGCCGCGACCTCCGGCGGATTCTTCCCCAAGGGCGTCAACGGCGCGGTGAACACCAGCGCCGCCAACGGCTGAGCCGAGCACGTCTCGCGAAGGCCGCTCCCTCCGGTGCGGGCCTTCGCGGGCGTCCCGCCCGGGGCTGCTGAGCGAGTCAAGCCGAGCTGGACGCGACGGGGAGGGGCCGGCCGGGCGCGGGACCGGACCGCGCTTGTGCCGTGACAGTCCGCAGCGCGGCCCGGACCAGCCGGGCGACCTGGGCCGGAGTCCAGCCCGTCGCGGCGGCGACCTCGGCGACGCTCCGGTGCCGCAACGCCGTCGCCCACAGCGCATAGCGCTGCCGGGGCGGCAGCAGCGCCAGCTCGTCGAGCAGGACCGCGTCCCGTACGGCCGATTCCAGCCGTACGGGATCGGCTCCCGAGGCGAGCGGGGCCCCCCACGCGGCCNCGCGAGGCGAGCGTGGCCCGCAACGCGGCCAGCACCTCGGCGCGCGTGTCCCGGCTGCCCGGGTCTGTCGACCGAGACGACGTGCCCGCTGCACACAGTGCGAAAACCACGCTCGCCCGGGCTCGGACGCGCCCGCGGCGGGACTGTCCAACGGCCTGCTGCGCGACCCGATGCGCCAGAGCCAGCATCCGTTCGCCGACCGCGGGTTCGCCGTCGAGCCAGGACGGCAGGCAGGCGTCCCGCGGGCAGGCGGTCACCGGTTCCCGCCCTCGGGCAGCGCCGCCGGCCGAAGGCGGCCGAAGGCGGCCGAGCAGCCAGATCAGCTCGTCGGCGTCGATCAGCCCGGCGTCGGCGGCCTTGACGAAAGTGGTCGCGGCCCGTTCGAGGAACAACGGATCCGGCGGTGCCGCGATGTGGTCGACTGCGGTCATGACCGCCCCCTCGGGGAACTGGAATCGGGCCCCGGGGTCTGGAGGGACGTATCGCCTGGATGCCCTGGCCGCTCGATCGTAAACCCGGCGAAGCGGCATGGCTGGACGCGAACCGCGGTCAGGCCAGGTCGAGACGGATGACGCCCGGAGTGGTCGGCTGGGGCGAACCGGTGACCGGCTCGGNTCGGTGGTGACGGCGATCCGGTCGGTGTCCGCCGGGAGCGCGCCGACGAGCGAACCCGGCCCGGCGCCGGGGCGCAGCAGCCCGGCCGACTGCGGCCCGCGCGGCCCGATCAGCCACACCTGGTAGGCGTGCCGGGCGTCGAGCGCGGGAACGCCGTCCAGCGAAACGGACACCTTCGCCAGCGACCGCGAGACCGCGACGGCCGCGGTGGCGCCCGTCGGCCCGCGCCCGGTCACGGTGACCGCGTCCGGGGCCTGCTGGACCTGGCTTTGTTCCAGGGCGATCGATCCTCCGCCGGCCGTCCGCTCGCCGAGGGCGACGCCGCCGGCCAGCGCCCCGGCGACCGCGGCCGCGGCGGCGAACGCCATCGCGGCCCTGCCCCGCCACCGCCTGCGGACGACCGGCTCCGCCGCACCGGGCCGGTCTTGGCGGGTGAGCGCGACCCGGGCCAGCACGGCGGTCCGCAGCCCCGGTTCCGGCCGGGCGTCGGCAGCCACCGCGAGCCGGGCCGCGACTTCGCGCAGCTCCTCGACTTCCTGGGCGCAGACGGCGCACTCCCGCAGATGCCGTTCGAACCGCTCGCGCTCGATCCCGGTCACCGCGTCGAGCGCGTAGGCGCCGGTCAGCAGGTGGATGTCGGCCGCGGTCATGCTGGTCCTCCCCATGCGTCGCGCAAGCGGACCAGCCCGTCCTGTATCCGGGATTTCGCGGTGCTGACCGGAACTTCGAGGCGTTCGGCGACCTCTCGGCAGGTGAAGCCGTCGAAATAGGCGAGTTCGACAGCACGGCGCTGCAGGGCGATCAGCACCCTCAGCGCGGCACGGACCTCCACGCACTCGCACCCGAGCGTGGCCTGGTCGGCGACGTGGTCGAGGCCTCGGCGCGGATCCATCCGCCAAGCGCGGGTCTCCCGGGCGGACGCGGCCTCTTCGGACCGGACACGGTCGATCGCCCTGCGGTGCGCGATCGTCAGCGCCCAGGACTGAAGGTTCCCTCTGCCCGGCGTGAACGTGGCGGCCTTGCGCCAGATTTCCAGCAGGGTTTCCTGGGCGACTTCCTCGGCCAGCGCGCGATTGCGCAGCACTCGCGTCGCCGTTCCCAGCACGGGACCGGCGAGGGCTTCGTACACCTGGCTGAACGCGCGCTCGTCGCCCAGTGCGACCCGGCCGAGCAGCATCTCGGGCGAGTCCACCGCCACGGCGCGCGGCACTGCCGCCTCGTTCCGGAGGATTCCGGGATGGCTTCCCATGCGACTCCTTCCGGTTGGCGAGGTGCGCCTGAGTTCGCCGCGCACGGCTGCGGGAAGGGATTCGCCGCCACGCCCGGGCCGGATTGGTCTCGCCAGGTGCGGATTGCCCGGCTCACCCATCCCCCGGGCGTCCGGCTCCGAAGCACCGGTATGACCGCCACCGAAGTCTCCCGCCCGGCACCATCACGGCTGCGCCTGCCGTCCGCGGCGTGGTGCGGGGTCCTCGCGCTGCTCGCCGCGCTGGCCGCGGGGCACCTGGTGGCGTCGTTCGTCAGCATCAACGCCTCCCCCTACCTCGCGGTCGGCAACGGCGCGATCGACCTCACCCCGGTGCGGCTGAAGGACTTCGCGGTCCGCACGTTCGGCACCTACGACAAACTGGTGCTGCTCAGCGGGATGGCCGCGGTGATGGCCGTCGCCTCGGCGGCAGCCGGCATGCTCTCGGCGCGCTCGCCCCGGCCAGGGGTCGCGATCATCGCGCTGTTCGGCGTGGTGGGCGGGATCGCCGTGTACGCGCGGCCGGATCTGTCCGCCGTGGCATTGCTCGCTCCGCTGGCCAGCCTCGTGGTCGGCGTGGCGGCATTCGTTCTGCTGCACCGGCTCGCTCCGCGCAAACAGGACGCCTCGAAGCACGCATCGGCCGGTTCGTCTCGCCGTTCCTTCCTGCTCGGCGGAGCCGGGATCGTGGTCGGAGCCGGTGCGCTGGGCGGTGTCGGCCAGTTGATCAGCGGCACCCGCGACGCGACCGCTTCCCGCGCGGCCGTGGGAAAACTGATGCCCGCCACCGCCGCGCCGGCCATCCCGGCCGACGCCGACTTCGCCAAACTCGGCACCCCGTCGTTCCTCACGCCGAACCCGAACTTCTACCGCGTGGACACGGCATTGTCGGTGCCGCAGGTCCGCACCGAAGACTGGAGCCTGCGCATCCACGGCATGGTCGGCAAGGAACGGACCTACACGTACGCCGACATCCGCAACCGGCCGCTCGTCGAACGCACGATCACGATGACCTGCGTGTCCAACGAGGTCGGCGGCGACTATGTGTCCACATCGGACTTCATCGGCGTCGACCTCGCCGACCTGCTCGCCGAAGCCGGGGTGCGCCCGGGTGCGCAGCAGCTGTTCTGCACCAGCGTCGACGGCTGGACCTCCGGCACCCCGGTCGCCGCCGCGCTCGACCGCGGCCGCGGGGCGATGCTGGCGATCGGCATGAACCGGGAACCGCTTCCGCTGGAACACGGCTTTCCCGCGAGACTGGTCACGCCCGGGCTCTACGGCTACGTATCCGCGACGAAATGGGTCGTGGACATCGAGGTGACCACCTGGAAAGCCCGGCAGGCGTACTGGCTCAAACGCGGCTGGGGCGAACAGGCCCCGATCAAAACCGAATCGCGGATCGACACCCCGAAGGGATTCGCCACCGTCCCGGCCGGCGCGGTCCGTCTCGCCGGGATCGCCTGGGCGCAGCACAACGGCATCGAGAAGGTCGAAGTCCGCGTCGACAGCGGCGCCTGGCAACCGGTCACGCTCTCGGCCGAGGTCAACCTGAACACGTGGCGGATGTGGTGGACGCAGATCGCCGTGAAACCCGGCACCCACCAGGTTTTCGTCCGCGCCACCGACAAAACCGGCTACACCCAGACCGACCAGCGCGCCGGCACCGTGCCGGACGGGGCCACCGGCTGGCATTCGACCACTTTCATCGCCGCCTGAGGAATTTCTTTCCGAACGCACCCATCCAGATCGCGAGCAGCACCGAATACCCAGAGAACCGGCCGCCCGGCCCCAGTCCATCGTGAACGGAGAACACCCGTGAAAACCCTTCGTATCGCCGGAATCGGCCTCACCGCCGCCACCGCGCTCGTCCTCACCGCGTGCAGCGGCACCGACCAGGCCTCCTCGGGAAACAGCTCCTCCAGCGCTCCCGCACCCATGTCGTCCTCGTCGGCGCCGATGTCCAGCAGCGCCTCCGGCGACGGGATGACCACCAACGCCGACGTGTTCGGCCCCGCCTGTGCCAAGCTGCCGCAGGGCAACGCCCCCGGCTCGCTCGACTCGATGGGCCCGCAGCCGGTCGCCAGCGCCGCCTCGACCAACCCCCTGCTGACCAAACTGGTCGCCGCGGTCAAGGCCACCAACCTCGTCGACACCCTCAACAGCCAGCCCGCGATCACCGTGTTCGCCCCGGCCGACAGCGCGTTCCAGGCACTCGGCGACGCGAAGTTCGGCGAACTGGCCAAGAACCCCAGCCAGCTCGCCCCGATCCTGCAATACCACGTGCTGGGCAAGCGCTACGACGCCAAGGGCCTCGCCGCCGCGAGCGACGTCACCTCGCTCAACACCGCAGGCGGACCGCTCAAGGTCGAAGGCACCGGCGACAACATGACCGTCAACGGCGCGAAGGTCCTCTGCGGCAACATCCCCACCAAGAACGCCACCGTCTTCGTGATCGACAAGGTGCTCACCCCGGGCACCAACAAGAACTGACCGCTCCGCCCGCGACCACGGGCCCGGCGTGCCTGCCTCCGAGGGCCGCGCCGGGCTCGTGCCATGCCGGGTTCAGACCCAGCGCCAGAACTCGGGACGGGCTGAGGGCGAGTCGCTGACCCACCCGCAGAGCCGCCGTGAATTCCCGCATCGGCCTGATGTCCGTGAGGGGAACCCTGAGGGAATCTGATTCCCCTCAGGCTTCCCCTCACGGACTTCGCCAATGCTGGTGTTCTTTGTGGACGGTCAGCGGGCCGCGGAATCGCCACGGGCACCGCCCGCCCGGCAACGACGCCGGAGTCACTTGCGCCAGGACGACTCCCGCGAGGATCCCCCAGCCGCCCGGTCCCGCGCCGCCGGCCCAGGCGAGGGTGTCGCCCAGCACACCAAGCCCGCCGCCTCGGCGGCGCTCGCTGCCAGAACGTCGCACGGGCAACTTCGCCCGGGCATTCGCCGCATCGGCACAGACCTGTGCCTGGATCTTCGAAAGCGCGAGCCGGCACCGGAAACGCGCTGCGACCAGAAAACGGGCCGGCACCGGACGCGCCCCTTCCCGAAATGCCGCCCGTGACCCGGCGTCTTGCGCCGGAGCCTGCTCGGAGCCGGTCAGCGATGCGAGTACTTCGCCAGCACCGCAGGTTCGATGGCACCCGTCGAAATGGCGCGAGCGACGTCGGTCAGGCGGAGGTTACGCGCGCGGGAATAGCCGCGCAGCTGGGAGAAGGCTTTGTCCATCGAGACGCCGCTGTGCTCGGCGAGCACGCCCTTGGCCTGTTCGATCACCACCCGGCTGTGCAGGGCGGTCTGCAACTGCCCGGTGAGCTGGTCCCCGCGTTCGATGATGCGCTGCTGCAGGATTCCGATGGTGGCGACGTCCGCCAGCGCCTGCCCGAGTTCGACATCGTCCTGTTCCACGCTGCCCGGTGCGGTGCTCAAAAGAGTCAAGACCCCGACGGGCTGCTCCCGCAGCCGCATCGGAAGAGCCTGGGCGGCCCGGAATCCGCATTCCGCGGCCGCGGCGGCGAACCTCGGCCAGCGCCGCGCCGACGCGGGCAGGTCCGCGTAGGACACCGGAGATCCGCTGCGCGCGCATTCGACACACGGGCCGTCGTCGGTCTCCACCGCGAACAGTTCCAGCAGTTCAGCCCGGTGCGAAGAGGTGGCCACGACCCGCAGACCGCCGGCGGGATCGAGCAGGAGCACGCCGGCCGCCGAGACGTCGAGCAAGTCGACGCACCGCTCGGCGAGCATGCTCAGGAATTCGGCGATGTCGAAATCGGCGACCAAGGTGTCAGCGAGACTCACGAACGCGCGGGACACGCGCCGCTCCCGGCCGGCGAGGGCTTCCTTCGGCGATTTCGGGGTGGGCGACATGAACGTAGTGCCTCCTGTCCTGGTCCGGGCCACCGCCGGGAACTGTCCGGCGAGGCGGCGAGCAGTTCGCGCGGATCAACGACCGACGTCGCGACAACCGGCCGTGGTGCGCACGGGCATAGCCGCGCGACGCCGAGCATGGCCGCCGCATGGCGCCGAATCGCGCGCCGTCGCGGAATCCCGGTGGTCGCGACGTGGGCCGGGCCGGGCGCGACGCTGGCATCGTCGATCTCCCCCCAGCAGTGCGCCGCCGCGGGGGCGAAATCAGGCCGGTGCCCGCCTCGCTGATCCGATCGGACGAGACCGGCGGCGTCGACGCCCAGCGGATCCGCGGCCCGTTCGGCGAGCATGCCGGGGGAACCGAGGACGTCGAAAACGGCGGCCGACGTGTCCGAGCGGAAGGCGAACACAGCTGTCGCGCCCCGTTCGCAAGCCGAACGGGCGAACGCCTGCCGCCGAGCCGGGCTCGGCGGCCGGTCAGCCCGCTCAGCACGGTCGCACCAGCCCCGGGCACCGACAACTCCCGCACGCACCGCTCATCCGCCAGAGTCACCGATGCCGCGGGCCGGACGGCGGGCGGCAGCCAGCAGCGCCCGCCTTCGCTGAGGCCGGCTCTCTACCATCGGTCCTCCTCGACGCTCGACTCGTGCCGCTGCACCCAGCCTACGGCTCCCGCCCGCATGCGGCCCGCCCATCGCGGGCCGCGAGGTCGGCGCGGACAGCCATCCGGACATGCCGCGGCACCAACCCAGGCCGGGAGACCCGCGCACGACGCTTTTCGTTCCGGGTGCGGGCAGCTGCTCGGATGCCGGTCCCGGATCTCGACGGTGCCGCGCGGGTCCCGTACGGGCAGGCCAAGCAGCACGCGATCGGTGAGTTCCTCCTGCGTGGCAAGGAATCCCGTCGGCCCATGCGCGGACGGGCACTTCCGTGCGCCGAGCGCGAGGCCCGCCTGCCATCTCCCCTGGGACACGAAGGCCGGGTCGTGGAGCAGGCAGCCCTCTCCCTTCGCCGGTTCAGGACTTCCGGCCGCGCAGCCACCGCCCGCCGCGCGGAAACGGCTTGCTGCCGTCGTGCGCATGCGTCTCGTGTGGACAGACCGGGCGACCCCGCTCGACCGATCTGTCCAGCGCGGCCGTCTTCTCGCGTTCCGGCCCGGCCGGGCACGCCGTCGCCCGTTTCATCGCGTCCGGCAGCGGGCTGCCCTGCCGGACTCGGAATGGGCTTCCGCATCACCCGGCCGGGCCGGAACAGGACCCGCGTCCGCACTGCTTCACGATCCGGACCGCGGAGGCCGCTTCACCGCAACGGCCGCGATGCTCAGGAAGCCGCCCCTGACGCTCCTGGCTTCGGCAGCGATCGGGACCACGCGGCGCGCGAGGATTGGGGACGGCACCGGCTCGGCTGCTCCCGGATCTTGCCAGCATTGCTCGTGATCAGGACGCGGAACGGTCACGCGCCACATCCGGGGATTCGGGCCGGGAAGCCCGCGAGCCGCTTCGGCCAGAGCCTCGTCCGCTGCCGGGCCGTCATCGAGATGCGCGTCGCGCTGCCGGGCGATCGGCACCCGCGAGGCAACCGGCAACGCAGCGACGTCCCGCCTGCCCCGATCGCGGCGACAGCGGAACAGCACTGCCCGCAGGACCGGGTCAGCCCTGGTTCGCCGACCGTCCGTATCGGACGGTGTCGCCACCCTTGTGGTGTGCCGCCTGGTCGTGCTGACGGTCGAGAATGCCTTCCAGTTTGCGCGTCGCGCCGCGGAGCGCTTCGTCCACCGAGCCCGCGCTGTGGGAGACCACGACGGCGGGCTTTCCTTCAGGCCGGGCCTCCAGCACACACCGGCGGTCCACCCCGCCGGCACCGGCCGCGGCTTCGTCGCTGAGGTGTGCTTCCAGCCGAGTCAGGTGGTCGCTGAACCGCGACAGCGCGGCGCGGAGTTCTTCCTCGGCCCAGCGGTTCAGCTCGGCGCTGCCGGGGACGTTGTTGTCAGTGCTGATCTCGACCTGCATGTGCGGTCCCTTCAGAATGCGGCCGCGGATCCGGGAGCACGGCCTGCGCCATGCTCGCCGGAATCGCCTTCACCGCCTCCGGCCAGCCTACTCCCGGCCCCGAACGCGACCGCGGCGGTTTCCTGCCGCAGCTGTCGTTCCGCCGATTTGTTCGCCGCACCGGGAAACCCGGCTGATTCCGGTTGATTGTCTCCCCTTCGGCGTAGGCTTGCCGGACAAGGCCCGCCCCGCAGGCATCCGCTCCCGGACCGGCCGGACAGGAGCGCCATCGTGAAATACGCCTCGGACAGCTCCGTCGCGGGCACCGCGATCGGCTCGCCGGCCAGGGTGCCCGCTGCGGCCCGGACAGCCTCGTCGACGTCCGATTCGGACACCGGAGTGCCGAACCCTCCGGCCACCACGCCGATGCGCAGTCCGCGGCACTCGCCAGTCAGCGCCTCGGTGTGCTGGTGGGCTGCCACCTCCCGCTGGCGCGGGTCCAGGCCGTCTGAACCGGCCAGTACTTCGAGAAGCACGGCGTTGTCCTCGACAGCGCCGGTGCTCGGGCCCGCGTAGTCGGCGGCGGACTCGATCGGCATGATTCCCGTGCAGGGCCCGAGATCGTGGGCCGGTTTCATGCCGCAGGCGCCCGGCATCCGGATCGATCCGCCCTGGTCGCACCCCACAGCCGCGTCGGCTTCTCCTTGCCGCGACCAATGCACCGCAGCCGTTCGAGGAACCGCCGGCGCTGTGCGCATGGTTGTGCGGGTTCCGGACCTGCCCTCTTTCACTGGTGTGGGAGCCGCCGGAGAAACTGAAGTTCTCGCAGCGCGCTTTGCCGGTGATCGTCGCCCCGGCGTCCAAGAGTCGCGTGACCACGGTCGCGTCGACATCGGGCACGAAATCGCGCAATGGCGATGACCCACCCGTCGCGGAAACTCGGCCAAGAGAATAGTGTCCTTCAGCACAACGCTTTTCCCGGCGTGCCACGCGTTAAGCGGATCGCCAGCGGAATTGGCCATTTCCGATCTCCGCCGCGGTTCTCGGGCCGCGGTTCGACCATTGCGCCCAACGCTCTGCAGGCTTCAAGATTCCAGCTCGGCAGGGTCAGGCAAGACTGGCATTCTTCCTCGGAGAGCCGCGGGCCGAGTCCGGACGCGGCTTCGCGGACTTCCTCCGAGGTAGGCTCGGCGACGGTCACGGCATGTTCCTTCCTCGTCCGGGTACCTCAACTGGCGAGACATCCGCCGTCCACCGGAAGCACGGTTCCGGTGATGAAGGACGAGCCGGACGAACACAACCACGCCACTGCCTCCCCCACCTCGCTCGCCGCGGCGACGCGACCCATCGTGGTGCGGGAAACGACGGCTTCGATCTTGTCCGCGGGAGCGTTGGCGGCCATGCCGGTCTGGATGGGCCCCGGACCGACGGCGTTGACGCGCACGCCCTGTGGCCCGTACTCCGCTGCAGCACTGCGCGTCAGTCCCGCGACGCCGTGCTTGCTGGCCGTGTACACGCTCTGGCCCGCACCCCCGATCAATCCCCAGACCGACGACGTGTTGACGATCGCGCCGCGCGACTCGATCAGGTGCGGGAGTTCGTACTTCATGCAGAGGAACACACCCGTCAAGTTCACCGCGATGACGCGGTGCCACTCGGCTTCGTCCAGGCCAGTAATGAGACCGGGCGCAAAGGTGCCCGCGTTGTTGTGAGCGAAGTCCAATCGGCCGAAGGCGTCCACCGCCGCCCTGATCGGAACGCCGGGTCTGCCGGCCGGACTGCTTTGCCAGGCACCCGACCACCACCGACGCGGGCGCTACGGGCGCAGTCAGCCTTTGAGGCGAGGGAATAGGTTCTCCGAGTTTCCCCGGTCGATCGCCGCCCGCAGACCGGCGTCCAAGGGATAACGTTCGAAGGTCTTGTTCAGGAAACCGACGGCGACCGCGGGAGCGAACGGGAAGTCGCTGCCGTAGGTGATGTGGTCCGGGGACGCCACCTCCAGCAGGCTCGGCAAGGCCGAAGGCGACGCCGAAAGGGCGATGTCGTAGTAAAACTTCCGCAGGACTGAGAGCTGCTTGGGAACCTGGTGCTTTTGGTCGAGCAGCGCCCATGCTTGCTGCGCCTTGTTCTTCGTGTTCAGCATCGTGAGCAGGATGCGGTAGGAAATGGAGGGCACGAACCCGCCCGCGTGCGCGAGGATGAACTTGATCCCCGGGTATTTTTCCATCGACCCCGACAGGATCAGGCTGATCGCGGTGCGCGTGGTGTCGAGCAGGAAGTCCGCGGTGAAGGTGGGGATTCCGGGCACCTCCGGCCCGGGCAGCTCGCCTGGGTGGACGAATACCGTCGCTTGGCGTTCGTGGAGGAATTGCAGCAGCGGCTCGAATCCGGGGTCGCCCAGATAACGGCCGTCGTTGTTGGCCAGCAGGACGATTCCGTCGGCGTGCAGCGTGTCGAGGGCGTATTCGGCTTCGGCGAGTGCGCCTTCGACGTCGGGCAGGGTGAGGGTGGCGAAGAATCCGAACCGGTCTGGCCGGTCGGCGACGACTTCGGCGGCATACTCGTTGACCTCGCGCGCCCAGCGGCGGGCCTCCGGGACGTCTCCGAAGTAGACTCCGGGGGTGGAGAGGGACAGGATTCCGACGGCGATTCCGTGGCCGTCCATGAACTTCAGCGCGGCCGAAGGCGACCAGGACGGCAGGTCGATCCCTCCGGGACGGATTCCCTTCTCCCCCATCCATTTCGCGTAGCGGGGTGGCACGAGGTGCTGGTGCGTGTCGATGCGCTGGGCACGGCTCATCGGAGGCGTCCTTTCTCGGGGTGGATCAGCGAAGCCGGGCGGCGAGGTCGAATACCGCCTGGGCGTGCAGCTCGAACAAGCGCATCAGGTCCACGCCGTCGCCGCCGATTTCCTTCGCGACGAACAGTCCGTCGGCGCCGGCCATGGCGTACGTCGTGAGCAGTTCGACGGAGGCGGAGTCCAGTTCGGGCACGAATTCGGCGATCATGCCCGCGACGCGTTCATGCGCGACTCCGCGCACTTGCAGGAACATCGTCCGGGCGCTGGGTTCTTCGGGGCGGCGTTCGAGGGTGAGCATGAGGCCGAGACGCAAGAAATCCGGGGCGTCGAGAAGCGCCTTCGCGACCTGCTGAGCCAGTCCGGTCACGCGCGCCAGCGGCGTTCCGTCTTCCTCCGGCAGGGACAACGCGGCGAGCCAGCTGTCGAAACTGCGCTCGATGACCGCGGCGATCAGGTCGTCTTTGTCCTTGAAATGCCAGTAGATCGAACTCGCCGGGAGCCCGCATTTCTTGCTCACCAAGGCGATGCTGGTGCCCTCGTAGCCGCGTTCCCCGGCCACTTCGACGGTCGCGTCGAGGATCTTGCGTCGCGACTCCTCGCCGTTCGCTCGCCGGCGTCGCGTGCTTCGTTCGTTCATGCCCACCTCCGATGCTGCTCACCGCACCTTACCGTATCGGTCACTACAGGAAGGGGTTGACCACGCCGTCGACGCGGCTTACCGTAGCGATCGATCCAATTGTAGCGATGACTACAGGAACTGTTCCCGACGCGACGCGGAGGCCCCCGTTGACCGGCTCACCCTCGTCCGCTGTGCCCGCAAGCGCGGTGCGACGCACTGAGCGCACCGTCCTGGCCGGTGCCCGCGACATCTTCCTCACCGAGATCACCGCCGCGGCGAACCCGGCGAATGCGACGCCGGTGGTCCTGCTCCACGGCGGTGGCCCGGGCGCGACCGGCGCGTCCAACTACGCCCGCAACGCCGACGCGCTCGCGGCGGCCGGGCACCGGGTGCTGGTTCCGGACATGCCCGGATACGGGCGGTCGTCGAAGGAACTGGACCATACCGACCCGTTCGGCGACCTCGCGATCTTCGTGCGCGGCTTGCTCGATGCGCTGGACGTGGAGAAGGCGCACGTGGTGGGCAACTCCTACGGCGGGGCGGCGGCGCTGCGGCTGGCGCTCGATCGGCCGGACAGAGTGGAGACGCTCGTGCTGATGGGGCCCGGCGGCATCGGCACGACCCGCCGGCCCCCGACCAAGGGGCTGAACGCGCTGCTGGGGTACTACGGCGGCGAGGGCCCGTCCCGGGCGAAGCTGGCCTCGTTCATTCGCGAGCACCTCGTCTTCGACGCGTCCGAAGTGCCGGAAGAACTGATCGAACTGCGCTATCAGGCCAGCATCGATCCGGAGGTGGTGGCGAATCCGCCCCTGCGCCGCCCCTCCGGACGCGGAGCGCTGCGCACGTTGTGGCGCATGGACTTCACCCGCGACCGCGACCGGCTCGCGCGCTGCCAGACGCCCACGCTGGTCGTGTGGGGCGCCCACGACAGGGTCAACCGGCCGTCCGGCGGACCGTGGCTGGCGCGCACCATGCCGCACTGCGACCTGCATCTGTTCGCCCGCACCGGCCACTGGGCGCAATACGAGCAGGCGCACCGGTTCAACCGGTTGCTGCTCGACTGGCTCGGGGAGGTCAGGTGAGCATTGCGGATACCGGAATCCGCCCGGACGTCTTCGGCGCCGCGCGACTGGGGTACCTCGTCGTCGAGTCGCGGCGGCTGACCGACTGGAACCGCTTCGGGGCCGACGCGATCGGCTTGCACATCGACGAACTCACCCGCGACACCCTGCGTTTCCGTCTCGACGACCGCGAATGCCGATTCCTCGTCCAACGCGGCCCCGCCGAGGACGTCATCGCCGCGGGCTGGGAAATCGACGACCACGAGACCTTCGAGGTCGTACTGGGACGGGTCGCCGCCGCAGGACTTCCCGTCGCTGAAGGCTCCCCGGAGGAGGCCGCTCTGCGCGGGGTCGAACGGCTATGGCGATTCCCCGGCCCGAAAGGCATCGCCACCGAGATCTTCACCCGCGTCCGCACCACCGCCGCGCCGTTGCGGATGCGCAACACCGCGTTCGTCACCGGCCGCTCCGGCATGGGACACCTGGCGATCACCACCACCCGGCCCGAGCAGCTGCACACCTACTGGAACAACCTGCTGGACCTGCGCCTGTCGGACCGGATCGTCGAACGCATCGGCCCGGCGAAGCTGAACATCCGGTTCCTGCGCAGCGGGCAGCGCCACCATTCCATCGCGCTCGCCAACGTCGCCGGACTGGCACTCGACCCGGTCCGCACCTCCGTGCAGCACGTCAACATCGAGATCGCCACCCTCGAAGACCTCCTGGCCAGCTTTCACCGGGTCACCGAACTCGGCTTCGCCATGGCCTGGTCGGTCGGCCAGCACACCAACGACCGGGAGCTGTCCTACTACTGCGTCACCCCGTCGGGATTCGAACTCGAGGTCGGCTGGAACCCGGTCGTCGTCACTCCCGAACGGGAGCAGACCTGGGAACCGACTACCTACCAAGGCATTTCGCTCTGGGGGCACACCGCGGTCGGTGCCAGTGTCGCCGTCCTCATGTCGCGTTTCCAAGCCGCGGTCCGGTCGCTGCACGAGCAGGAGGACACCGTCCCGGCGCTGTCCGCCACCGCGTTGGGTTCCCACCGCTGACATCCGTCTCAGCCAAGGAGGCACCGGGAAGTGTCTGAGATCCCCCACTACGACGTCGCCGTCATCGGGTACGGGCCCACCGGGGTCACTGCCGCCAACCTGCTCGGCGCACAGGGCTTGAAGGTGGTCGTCGTCGAACGCGACGCCGAGGTCTACACCCGGGCCCGCGCCATTTCCACCGACGAGGAGGTCCTGCGTATCTGGCAACAGGCCGGTCTGGCGGAAGAGCTGCAGCGAGACATGCTGGCCGGGCTGCCGATCGACTTCGTCGATCACCGGGGACGGTCGTTCCTGTCCGCTTCCTTCGACCCCGCTGGCCACGGCTACCCGCCTCAGTTGTTCATCTACCAACCGGTCCTGGAAGCCACACTGCGCAAGGGCGTCACGAGGTTCCCGAACGTCGACCTGCTGCTGGCCCACGAATGCCTGCGCGTGCGCCAAGACACCGGCGGCACCGAACTGCTGCTGGCCGAGGACGGCGGCGAGCAGCTCAAGCGAGTGCGCGCCTCCTGGGTCGTCGCCGCGGACGGCGGTTCCAGCCCCACCCGCGGCCAGCTCGGCATCGGTTTCGACGGCCGCACCTACGAGACCCGCTGGGTGGTCATCGACACCGAAGTCAAGCGCGAGTGGCCCGGTCACGACCGGCTGCGCTTCCACTGCGACCCACTCCGCCCCGCAGTGGACTGTCCCACGCCGCTGGGGCACCACCGCTGGGAATTCCCCGTCCTTCCCGGCGAGGACGAAACCGAACTCGTCACCGACGCGGCCGTGTGGCACCTGCTGGGCCGCCAAGGCATCACCCGCGACGAGGTGACCGTGCTGCGGGCGGTGGTCTACAGCCACCACGTCCGCGCCGCCGCCCGCTGGCGCGTCGGCCGCGTCTTCCTCGCCGGCGACGCGGCTCATGCCATGCCGCCGTGGATCGGCCAGGGCATGGCCGCCGGGGTGCGCGACGCGGCCAACCTGTGCTGGAAGCTCGCCGCCGTCCTCCGCGGCGAACTGCCCGAGATCGTGCTGGACTCCTACGAGACTGAGCGCAAACCGCAGGTGCGCGAGGTGACGCGCCGCGCTGTGCTCGTGGGGCGGCTCATCACCGAACGCCGTCGCCCGCTCTGCCGGATCCGCGACACGCTGGTGCGTTCGCTGGCTCGGCTGTCGCCGGTCCGGCGACTCCTCGTCAAGCTGTCCTGGGTGCCCGCTGCGCGCTACCCGCGCGGGTTCCTCGGGAGCGGCAACCCCGCCGTCGGCCACAAGGTGCCCCAGCCGTGGGTGCTCGACAGCGACGGTGCCCGCAGCAGGCTCGACGACGTCCTCGCCGGGAATTGGACCGTGCTGAGCACCCGCACCGCCCTCCCGGATACGGCCTGGACCGCAGCCGTTCGCCTGACAGTTCTGCCTCCCGGAGCACCGCCGGAAAACGAAGCGGTGGTCGACATCGACGGCACGCTGCTCGCCTGGATGCGGACGTACGGGGCGCACACCGTGGCCCTGCGGCCAGACGGCTTCGTCTATGCCGCCGCAGACGCCACCGCCGCGCTCTCCCCGCCACCCGCCGGGCTCCGGCCGCTCGACGCTGATCGCCTGCTGTCCTGACCGGGAAGGATCACCTCCATGAACCGAAAGTTCACCCGTCGCCGCGCGGTCAGCGGTGCCGCCGCCCTGGCCGGTGCCGGTTTGTTCGGCACGGCGGCCGCCCGAGCGATCGGGGCTCCTTCCGGCACCTATCGGATTGATCTGCACGCGCACTTCCTGCCGCCCGAGTACCGGGCTTCCTTGCTGAGCCACGGCTATTTCACCATCGGCGGCTACCCCACCCCCGATTGGTCGCCGGAGTCGGCGCTGGAATTCATGGACCGCTACGGGATCGCCGCCCAAGCACTGTCCATTTCGGACCCCGGAGTGTCGTTCCTCCGCGGCGCGGAAGCTCGTGACATGGCCCGGTACTGCAACACCTACGCCGCGGGCTTGTTCAAGTCCCATCCGACTCGCTTCGGCGGCTTCGCGGTCCTGCCCCTGCCTGACGTGGCAGCGTCGATCGCCGAACTCGAATACGCGCTGACCGTGTTGAAGCTGGACGGCGTCGTATTGCTGTCCTCGTACGACGGCGTATATCTCGGCGACCCCCGATTCGAACCGCTGATGGCCGCTCTCGACCGGCACCAGGCGTACGTTTTCGTCCATCCCGCGTCCGTGTCCCGGGACTCGAAACCGGAACTGCCCCTCCCGGACTTCCTCTACGAGTTCACCTTCGACACCACCCGCGCCGCGACGATGCTGATGTACTCCGGAACGATGCGACGGTATCCCCGCATCAGGTTCCAGCTCGCGCACGCCGGCGGCACTGTCCCCTTCCTGACCTATCGCTTGGGCGTGCTCTCGAAAACCGGGGCCGCCGATGTGTTCCCGCCCGGCGTGCCGCGGCCGTCGGCGTTCGACGTCGCCGAACTGGTCAAGACTTTCTTCTACGACACCGCATTGAGTCCGGCGGCAACGGATATGCGCAGCGTGCTCGCGGCCGGACAGCAATCCCGCGTCGTCTTCGGCAGCGACTGGCCGTTCTCCCAGTTGACCCTGACCGGTTCCGGAGATCCGCAACCCGAACTCGACCAGACTTTTTCCGCCAGCGATCGGCTTCAGATCGAGCGCGCCAACGGCTTGCGCGAACTGCCCCGGCTCGCGCAAGCCGTCGGGTCCTGAGTCACCGGCCCGCGGTCGTCAGCGCCGTCAACAGCCGAGGGAGCACGTCGGTCAGATAGCGGCTGTCGGCCTTGTCGGGGAGTTCGTCGAGAATCGCGCGTTCGAGCATGGTCTCGTACAGCGCCACGACTGTGACGACCGCACTGCGCGGATCGACGGTCAGCCGCATGTCCAGCCGGTCGAGCAGGTTCCGCAAGATGTCGGCGAGGGCCTCGTGGAAGCGGCGTTCGGCGGCCGCGGCCGGCGCGCGCAGGTCCGGCTGGCGGAGCGCCTGGGCGCGGAACTCGGCGTTGAGCAGGTACCACGTCTCGTCCGCCGCGAGGGATTCCATGAACAGCAGACCGGCTTCCCGCAGCACCTCGTCGACGGGACCGCTCGCGGCCCGGTCGACCGCCTCTTCGACGGCGCCGCGCAGCCGCTCGGCGCGTTCCCGCATCTCCACCTCGTAGATCGCGAGGAACAGTTCTTCCTTGCTGGCGAAGTTCGAGTAGAAGGCACCGCGGGTGAAACCGGCACGATCGCAGATCAGCTCGACGGGAGCGTCCCGGATGCCCGTCTCGGCGAACACCTCGTAGGCGGCGGCCATGACTCGCCGCCTCGTTTCCGCACGCCGGCGGGTCATGCGCTTCGGGGTTTCCAGGCTCGCGCCGGTCGTCGCCATGTCGCTCACCCTATCTCCGCCGCTCCCCCGACCAGGTGATCGGATACACGTTGCATCGGATGCACAGTGCATTACGATACACCTTGTATCCGACGTGTTGGGAGCACCCGTGTCGTCCTTCCTCTACCGGCTGGGCCGCACCGCCGCCCGAGCCCGCGTACTCGTGGTGGCGCTGTGGGTCGTGATCCTGGCCGCGGCCGGCGGGGCGGCGCTCGTGGCCAACCAGGGCACCGACGACGCGTTCGCCATCCCTGGCTCGGAGTCCCAGGACGCCCTCGACCACCTCGGCCGCGTCTTTCCGGAGGTCAGCGGCACGTCCGCGCAGCTGGTGCTCGTGGCGCCGGAGGGTGCGAAGGCCGACACCCCGCAGATCCGGGCCGCGGTCGCCCAAGCGGTGAACCGGATCGGGAAGCTGGACCAGGTCGCCACGGTCGTGGACCCGTTCGGCAAGGACGTCACCGGCGCGGTGTCGAAGGACGACCGGGCCGCGCTGATCGCCGTGCCGCTGAAAGTGCAGCTCTCCCAAGTCGATCCGGCCACCAGGACGCAGGTCGCCGGTATCGCCGCCGACCTCGCGAAGGCGACCGGCACGGAGGTCCACACCGGCGGCGACGCGTTTTCCGACCGGGTCCCGAAGCTCAGCCCGACCGAAGGCATCGGCCTGGTCATCGCCTTGCTGGTGCTGGTGCTGATGTTCCGGTCGCTGATCGCCGCGGCGATGCCGCTGGCCACGGCGGTCCTCGGCGTCGGCGTCGCGGGCGGCCTGATCTTCCTGGCCACGCTGGTCGCCCCGATCTCCTCGACCGCGCCGATGCTGGCGGTGATGATCGGGCTCGCCGTCGGGATCGACTACGCCCTGTTCCTGCTCTCCCGGCATCGCGACCAGCTGACGGAAGGCCTCGACGTCGAGGAGTCGATCGCACGGGCCACCGCCACCGCCGGGTCGGCCGTGATCTTCGCCGGGCTGACCGTGGTCATCGCCCTGCTCGGGCTGGCGGTCGCGGGCATCCCGTTCCTGACCACCATGGGCATTGCCGCCGCCGTCGCGGTCGCCTCGGCCGTCGCGATCGCCGTCACGCTGGTGCCCGCGCTGATGTCCTTCGCCGGCACGCGGTTGCGGCCGCGGGACAGGAAACCGCGGCGGCGGAACCGGCGGCGCCAGAAGCCGCGGATCGCGCTCGGGTGGGTCCGGCTCGCGACCAGGGCGCCGCTGGTCACCGTCGTGGTCGTGGTCGCCGGTCTGGCGGTCTGCGCGATCCCGGCCCTGTCCTTGCGGCTGGCGTTGCCGGACAGCGGAACCGAGGAGCACGGCAGCCCCGCGCGCGACACCTACGACGTCGTCAGCGACCATTTCGGGCCCGGCTACAACGGCCCGCTGATCGTCACGGCGGACATCATCACCAGCACCGATCCGGTCGGGCTGATGAACAAGCTCGCCGAGGAGATCCGGCACGTGCCCGGCGTCGCGTCGGTTCCGCTGGCCACTCCGAACCCCAAGGGCGACACCGGCATCGTGCAGGTCATTCCCGCGACCGCACCGGACTCCGTGCAGACCGACGACCTCGTCGCCCGGCTGCGCGGAATGGAGCCGCACTTCCGGGAAACCTACGGCGCGCAGACCGCGGTCACCGGGATCACCGCGGTCGGGATCGACGTGTCCGCGCAACTCGGCGACGCCCTGGTGCCGTTCGGGATCCTGGTGGTCGGCCTCTCGCTGATCCTGCTGGCCATGGTGTTCCGGTCGATCTGGGTTCCGATCAAGGCTACCGCGGGCTATCTGCTGTCGGTCGCCGCGGCGTTCGGCGCGACGTCGTTCGTGTTCGTGCAGGGACACCTCGCGGACGTCCTCAACGTGACGCACGTCGGAAGTGTGATCAGCTTCCTGCCGATCATCCTCATGGGCGTCCTTTTCGGACTCGCCATGGACTACGAGGTCTTCCTCGTCTCCCGCATCCGCGAGGACTACGTCCACCAGGGCGATCCGCACCACGCCATCGAATCCGGGTTCGTTTCCGCGTCACGGGTGGTCGTCGCGGCCGCGGTGATCATGCTCGCCGTCTTCGCCGCGTTCGTGCCCGAAGGCAGCGCCACGATCAAACCGATCGCGTTCAGCCTCGCGGTCGGAGTGTTCATCGACGCCTTCATCGTGCGCATGACCCTGGTGCCCGCGGTCCTCGCGCTGCTGGGCAACCGCGCCTGGGGGTTGCCCCCGAAGCTCGACCGAGCCCTGCCGGTGTTCGACGCGGAGGGCGACGCGCTCGTCCACGAACTGCGCCTGGCCGAGTGGCCCGCGCCAGGCAGCACCGAGGCGGTCAGCGCCCGGGATCTCCGGTTCGAAGACGACCGGGGCGCTCCGGTCTACTCCGGAATCGAGCTGCACGTCCAAGGCGGAGAAGTCCTTGTGCTGCACGGCGCGGGCGCGTGCGGGAAAACAGCTTTGCTGTACACGCTCGCCGGACGGGTCACGAAGTTCACCGGCGATCTGAAGGTGCTCAGGCGCGTCCTGCCGCAGCACGCACACGCCCTTCGCCGGGACGTCGCCGTCGTTCCCTGCCGCGACGAGGAAAACCCGGCGCACCAGATCGCCGAAGCTCTTGAGAGCGACGCCGGGCTTATCGTCGTCGACGACGTCGACCTCGTGCTCCGCACCGATGTCCGCGACCGGGTGCGGGCCCTGCTCGACGATCGCCGCACCCGCTCCGGCGAAACTGCCACCTTCGTGCTCGCCTGCCAGGATCCCGACCGCATCCGGGACCTGCTGCCCGCCGGAGCCACCCGCCTGCACGGTCTCGCCGCCGCCCAGCCCACCGAGGTCCACTGATGCTGAAACCGTTCGCCAACTCCGCCCGCGCACTGGCCACTGGGCCGCTGACCTGGCGCACCTGGGCCGGTCTGATCGCCGTGCCGCTGATCGTCATGGGCTTGCTCACCTGGGCGTTCTGGACGCCGGACGCCAACCACGGCACCGCGAAGGCGGCCGTGGTGAACTACGACGAACCGGTGCAGGTCAATGGGCAGACGATCCCGCTCGGCCGTCAGCTCGCCGGATACCTGACCCACAGCGAGGATTCCTCGTACACGTGGGTGCTCACCGACGCCGACGATGCCGCCTCCGGCCTGGCTGACGGCAGCTACGCGGCCACAGTCACGATCCCGAAGGACTTTTCGGCCCGCGCCACCTCCAGCGCCACCGGCAAACCGCTCGAAGCCCGGCAGGCGCGACTACAGGTGCAGACATCCGACGCCGCCGGGGTCACCGATCCCAGCGTGGCGACGCACATCGCCACGGCCACCCAGGACACCCTCAACCAGCAAGTCGTGGAAACCTACCTGGACAACGTGTATGTCGGGTTCACGACGCTGCACAAGCAGGTCGGACAGGCCGCCGACGGGGCGGCCCAGCTGGCCGACGGCAACCGGCAGCTGGCCGAGGCCGCCGGTCAGCTCAACGACGGCGCCGGCCAGCTAGCCCACGGGACCGAGCAGCTCGCCGCGGGGTCCGGAAAGCTGGCCTCCGGACTCACCCAAGCCGAACGGGACACCGCGCAACTGCCCGCCCTGACCCGCCAACTGGCCACCGGGGCCGACCAGGTCGCCGACGGCAACGAACAACTCGCCAGCGTCGTCGTGCCGCTGGCCAACCGGATCATCACTGCCATCGACGCGCTCCCCTCGGCCGACAGCGCCGCGAAACAGTTCCGGCAGCTGGCCGGCCAATGCCCCGCCAACGGCGGTTCGGCCTCCTTCTGCCGCGACCTGAGCCGGACCGCGGACGAGTTCACCACTGACGCGCAGGAGATCGACGGTGCCAAGGCTGCCGTCCGGGCCAACGCCGTGAAGGCACGCGATTCCATCCAGGCCCTTGCCGCCGGAGCCCGCAAGGTCGCCGACGGCAATGCCCAGCTGGCCGCGAAATCCGGCCAGCTCGCCGCCGGAATCGCGTCCGCCGCGGACGGTGCCCGCCAGCTCGACAACGGTGTCCGGCAAGCGAATTCCGGTGCCCACCAGCTCGCCACCGGCACCGGGCAACTGACCGACGGCGCCAAGAAAGCCGACCGCGGCGCCCACGAACTGGCCACCCAGCTCGACAACGGCCGCGATCAAGTCCCCAGCTACACCAACGCCGAACGCGCACACCTCACAACAGTCGCCGCCGCCCCGAGCACCTCAGCCGCCGACGGAACCTCGACCGGAACCCTGGCCCTCACCCTGTTCGCCGCTTTGGGCCTCTGGGCACTGGCACTGGCCACCTACCTCATCACCCGCGCCGTCCCCGACGCAGTGCTCACCGCCCGCGAACCCACCTGGCGGATCATCCTGCGCGCCGCCATCCCCGGCGCTACCGCCGCCGGGCTCGCCGCCGTCGCCATCACCGCGATCGCGGTCCCCGTGCTCAAACTCGGCCTCGGCCGCACCGTCGGGTTCTTGCTGATCGCACTGCTGGCCGCGTCGGCGTTCGTCGCCCTCAACCAGGCGGCGACGGCGATCTTCGGCCGCGCCGGCCGGATCGCTTCACTGGCGGTACTGGTCCTTGCCGGAGCGACCGGTGTGGTCTCGACACTTCCGGGACCGCTGTACGCACTCGCCGGCTACCTGCCCACCCACGGCGCGGTGCTCGCGTTGCGAGCCGCTGCCACCGACGGCACCGGACTGGCGACCGGCGTCGCCCAGCTCGCCGCCTGGCTGCTGGTCGGCGGTCTCGTTTCGATCCTGGTCACCGACCGCCGCCGGTACCTTTCCGCCCGAAGCATCCGGCTCCGGCGCACTCGCGCGCTGTCCGCCACTTGATCGGGAGGACGCAGCGGAGTCACGGCGGGCGGCCTCGCGATCTTCGACCTCGTGCGGCCCATTCCCCACTCGTTGAGCGACCAGCTGCTGCCCGAACTCGGATCGAACCAAGGCGAAGCTCCCCAATCCCCTCGATCCGGCTGGTCACCACATCACCAGCTTGCAAGAACCCGCTGCGGCTGACGACCCATCCCGACGCCAGACTGGGTCCCGGGGAGAACGATTTCGCCAGGCAGCACCAAAAATGATCGCCCGGTCCCGCAGCTCGGCACATTTATGTCCCGTTTGTGGTGGCCAGCAGCGCCTTCAGCCCATTTCCACGCAGGACCGCCGGAGAATTACCCGGAACGTGCAGGACCTCCGTTGTGGAAGAACGGCGAAAACTCGACAATTTATTCCACTTCGTCGAGACAGCGGCAGAACTGCTGAAGGCGCCGGTACTGTTTTGCGATGCAACTGTGCGGCAGCGACTCGCCGATGCCGAAATTTGGCCGTTGACGAAGATATTCGAAATACCGCTCCAGCTCCCGGCGCCACCGAAGCCGAGGTAGCCGTCGATCGTTGAGCCGGCACGGTTCTTGACCCTCAGATGCGCCCTCCAGCCCGAGACGAGCTCCCGGATGTCCTCCGGGCTCCAGCACCTCCAGCGGTGCCTCGACGGCGGCCATGAAAACAGGCTTACTCGAACAATCCCTTGGGTTACCAGCGCCGCGCTCGTCTCCGGCGCTCCCGCGAGACCTCGCATCAAGATCGTTTTTGAGCCTGTTTTCGCAGGTCAGACTCTATACAAGGACGGGCAGAGTGGGCCGGGTCGGGCTCGAACCGACGGCCAAGGGATTATGAGTCCCCTGCTCTAACCAACTGAGCTACCGGCCCCTGGGTTCGCTTCCGCAGGTCGATCCCCCCAGTTCACGTCAACTTAGCACAGGCCCCGCGCGGGCCGGGGGCGTAGGCCGATCGGGTCGAGACTGCTCGCGGTGGCCCCGGGGTCGCCTAGATTGCTGGGGTCGGGCCCCGAGAGGAGACCGCCATGCCCATTCCCGGACGGGTTCCGCTCGCGCTTCTCGACGCTCTCGCCGCCGGGCTCGGGCTGGGCTATCTCGCCCGCGACCATCGCGACGCCCTGATCTCGCACGGGCCGGTCCTGTCGATCGCCGCGGTGGTCGGGATTGCGGTAATCGTGGTGGCATACCGCGGATACCGTGTGCTTCGCCGTACGAACACCCGCATGGAGGCGTTGATCGCGGACGAGCTATCCCGGCGCAGGCCGTCGCCCCGGCCGCGGCGATGACGCGGGATCCGGTGCGGTCACGGGGGAAATTACCTGCCCAGCACGATAATGGCGCCGTACAGGCCGGGGGCGAGCGCGTCGGCGAGGCCGCCGGGCGGCACTGTTTCGCGCAGAAGGTGCAGCCAGGCGAAGACCGAGCCGAGCAGCATCGCGTGCACAACGGGCACTTCGGGGCGGCGCGCCAGTTCGCCGCGGGCGAGCGCGCGGTCGAGCACTTCGACCAGATAAGCCCGCTCTCGCACCAGGAACAGCTCGCCCAGCCGGGTGGCAGGTGCGTCTTCGGTGCGGAGATCGGCAAGCAGGCCGGGCAGGGCGTTGCGCACTTGCGGTCCGTCCAAAGCGGACTGAATGTCGGCGAGAACGCCTGTTACGTCGCCGCGCAAGGTGCCGGTGTCGGGCGGCGCCGCGAGGGTGTCGTCGTGCACGACCGCGGCGAAGACGAGTTCCGCCTTGGACTTCCAGCGCCGGTAGAGCGCGGCCTTGCCGACCCCGGCGCGCGCCGCGATCGCGTCGACGGTGCACCGCTGGTAGCCGACCTCCTCCAGCAGCTCGTTGACCGCGGCCCGCACCGCCGCGTCGATTCCCTGCTCCCGCGGCCGTCCGCGCCGGTTGTGCGTCATAGCGCACAGTTTACGAGACTGCCAGTTCCGTATATCTTCGGGGGCATGATCTGGGACAAAACCTCCGCCCGCACGCTCGCCGCCGACCCGGCCGCGCTCTGGGACGTCCTCGCCGACGTCGAGAACTGGCCGCGCTGGGACCCGGACGTCGCGCGCGTCGTGCTGCACGGGCCGGTCGCGCCGGGTTCGACCGGATTCCTTTACCCCAGCGGCGGATTCCGCGGCAGCGTGCACGCGAAAATCGCGAAGGACTTCACCTTCACGAGCTGGCGGCCCGGACACGAGTTCACGCTCTGCCAGCCCGTTCCGCTCGGGAAGATGGACCTCCGGCTGAGCGTCGCGGCCGTCCCTGGCGGAACCGAACTGACCCAGCGCATCGTCCTCGACACCCCGCTGCGCGCGGTCATGGTGCGGATCATCGGCGCCGACGTCGTGGCGAACTTCGGCCGGAAATGCGACGCGCTGGCCCGGCTCGCCGCCGCGAAACCGAGCTGACCGCCCTGGCGGCCCCGGCCGGGACCGCCAGGGCGGACCGGTCTAGTTCCGGTACCGGAACAGGATCCGGCCCCGGTCGAGGTCGTAGGGGCTCAGCTCCACCAGAACCCGGTCGAACGGGACGATCTTGATGAAGTTCTTCCTGATCTTGCCGCTGATGTGGGCCAGCACGTGGTGCCCGTTCGCCAGTTCGACGGTGAACCGGGCGTCGCGCAGGCACTCGACCACGGTTCCCTCGACTTCGATCCCGCCCTTACCGGCCATGGCGCATCAGCTCCACCGTGCTGTTCGCCCGCCGCGCGCCGATGCCCTCGAACAGCGCGGTCGCCGCTCCGTTGGCCTCGTTCACCTCAGCCGACGCCGTCGGGATTCCCGCTCGGTGCAGGGTGCCGAGCGTGTGAAGCAACAGTCCGCGCGCGATGCCGCGGCGTTGCCGATCCGCACGGACGGCGATGAGTCCGATCCGGGGCAGGCGCGTTACCTGAACCACGCGGAGCAGACCCGCGTACTCGCCGTCCTCGACAGCCACGGCGTACTTCGACGGGTCTACGACGGTGTCGCCAGCCGTGCGAGGCAGCACCTCGGCCGGCATCTCCGACCAGCCCGCAGTCGCCTCGACCTCGGCGCGGATAACGCGGTCCAGCTCGCGCAACGGACCCTCGTCAGCGGATCCGGCAGGCACGACCGTGACGCCCGGCGGCAGCACGACCGGCCCGGTGACGTGCGGATCCGTGGGCACGACGTACTCCCACTCGCGCCGCCGGACCGTCAGACCGGCCCGTCGCCAGCCGTCCAGCAGTTCGCGGTCGGCTTCGTCGACCACGGTGTGGAGCTGGTCCGGCAGCGCGGCCAGCATCTCGCGGGCCAGCTGGTCGAAGACCGAGCGATGCCAGGCGTCGACGCTGAGGAAAACCCGCCCGTCGGGCCGGGCGGTGGCTTCAGCGCGACCGGCCGGCCGACCGTCGTCCAACGCCTGCCAGAGTCCCGGTTCGACCCGGGTGACGCGCACCGCGGGTTCGCCCGCGGTGAAACGCACAGTGTCCATGATGGTCACCTTTCGGAGTGCCTTTGCTCAAGGCGCTCCTGGCAACCCCTACGTCAGTCGCCCGACCGTGACGACACGGGGAGCACCCACATCGAAACAGCGTTCATGGGTCTCACCTCCTGGCGTCGAGTCACGGTCGGGGCGAACCATAACGGCACGCGACTGCCCCGTCCACCGAATTAAGTTCTCCTCAGCCGATCCGCGGCACCACCTTGCCGCGATCGTGTCCGGCGGCCAGGTCGCGATGGGCGCTCGCGGCGGCGTCGAGCGGGTGCTTCGCCCGGACGGTCACCCGCGGGCACAAATCGAACAGCCCGCGAAGCCGCTGGGCGGACCGGTCGCGATCCCGTCCGGAGGCGGTCGAGTTCGCCTTCGCCGCACACCATTGGCGTGGCGTCCCGCGTGCGGAAATATTCCTGATTCTCCTCGCTGCCGGTCCCTGTCACGCGCGAACCGTTGTGGCGCGCCAACTGGACCGCCGTCGAGCCAGCACCGCCAGCCGTGCCGTGAATCACGATCGGCTCACCGGACCGCGCTCCGCGTAGCAGCCCAGCACCCGGAGTCCGGCAACCTGTTGCCCTGTCTCGAATTCGGTCACCCCGGCACCGGCCTGGACGATCGGCCCGGCACACTCGGTGCCCAGGATCTGCGGGAACTCGACGGTCGCGCCCGGTGGCGTCCACTCGCACCAGCACCTCCCCCGGGCTCGTGACCAGCGTCGGCACCTGGCGGATGGTCAGCCGTTCCGCAGGCCCGAACTTGCCGATCGCCGCAGCGCGCATCAGACCGCCGTTCGCTGCCTCCCGGACCAATTCCGCCAGTTCCTCGACGCTGCGCGCCCGGCGAGAAGGTGGTCGCCACGCACGATCGTCGGCACAGAACGGACCCCGCGCGACTGTCCCTCTTCGTGATCCGCCAGCACTTCCGCCACGTACTTCTCGTCGCGCTCCACTCCGATTTCCACCTCCGCAAGCACGTCCCAATCCGCGAGGCAAGGTTGTCCCGCAGATGCGCGGCGAACATCGCCTCCCACGCCGCGGCCAGCTTCAGCACCCGGTGCGCGGGCCGGGAATCGAGCGCCGACGCGGTGTTTATGCGGATGGCCAGCCCAGCCGCACGTCCCGCCTGCTCGACCCGGTCCGGGACACCGGACACAGCACGTCCGCCCGTACTCGCAGGGTCGCAGTCGGCACAGAATCCCCTTCGCTCGCGATCGCCCCCTTCTGCCGGGCGGTGCTTACAGTGGACTTCATCAAGCGAACTTGATGTCAAGCACGGAAAGAGCTGCCATGCCCCAGATCACGCGCGAGGTCGTCTGGCTGAAGCCGGGACAGATCGCCGAACGCGCCGGTGTGAGCGTCCCGACGCTGCACTATTACGAGAGCCGCGGGCTCATCGCGAGCAGGCGCACGAGCGGCAACCGGCGCGAGTACCGGCGCGACACGCTGCGCATGATCGCCTTCATCCGGACCGCCCAGCGGGTCGGGGTGTCGCTGGAGGAGATCAAGGACGCGCTCGCCGAACTGCCGGACCAGCGCATCCCCACCAAACGCGACTGGGCGCGCATCTCCCGCCGCTGGCACGACCGCCTCACCGCGCGGATCGAGGAGCTGACCGCGCTGCGCGACCGGTTCTCCGACTGCATCGGCTGCGGGTGCCTGTCGCTGAAATCCTGCCCGTACTCGAATCCGGACGACGTTCTCGGGCAGGGAGGCACCGGGGCACGCCGGTTTCCCGGCTACGGGTCGTGAGGGGAACTCTGAGGGAATCCAGATTCCCTGAGGATTCCCCTCACGGACGGAACCGGAGGGGCGGCGGGGCGGCCTAACCGCGGAGCGCGGCCCGGAAGTAGCGTCCGGTCGCGCCGTCGTGCTCGGCGAGTCCCTTCGGCGTGCCGGTGTAGAGCACCTGGCCGCCGTTCTCGCCCGCGCCGGGACCCAGGTCGAGCACCCAGTCCGCCGCGGCGACGACGTGCAGCGAATGCTCGACCACGACGAGTGTCCGGCCCTCGTCGACGAGCCGATCCAGCAGCGCCACCATCCGCGTGGTGTCGCTGGGGTGCAGGCCGGCGGTGGGTTCGTCGACGAGCAGGTCGTCGCTGGTCGAGTCGAGCTGACGGGCGAGTTTTAGCCGTTGCCGCTCGCCGCCGGAGAGCGTGTCGAGTGTGCGGCCGCTCGCGAGGTGCCCGAGGCCCAGTTCGCCGAGCAGCGCGGCCAGCCGGACCACGTCCGGATGCGGCACGTACCGGGCCAGCGCCGACACCGGCGTGCTCAGCACCTCCAGCACCGTCCGTCCGTCGAGCCGCGTTTCCAGTGCCTCGGGGCGGAATCCGGTCGCGTCGCACTCCTCGCAAGGCGTGTCGACGTCCTCCAGGAACGCCAGGTCGGTGCGCCGCACGCCGGTGCCGCGGCAAGCCGGGCACCCGCCCCGCGACCGCGGGTTGAACAGCTTCGGCGACTCTCCGCTCACCTCGGCGAACGCGCGCTGCACCGGATCGGCCAGCCCGAGCCAGGTACCGACCGTCGACCGGGTCGTCGCGACGATCTGGCTCTGGTCGACGACCGTGAACCGCGGCTGCCGCTCGGCGAGTTCGCCCGCCAGCGTCGACTTCCCGGACCCCGCCACCCCGGTGATCACCGTGAGCACGCCCATCGGCACGTCGACGTCGATGTTGCGCAGGGTGTGCCGGTCCAGCCCGCGCAACGGCAGCCAGCCGGTGGGTTCCCGCAGAGTGTCCTTGAGCCGGACACCGGTGCGCAACGCCCGCGCGGTCGTCGTGTCCGCCTTCCGCAACTTCGCCGGCGGCCCGTGGAACACCACGCGCCCGCCCGCTTCGCCAGCTCCCGGACCCAAGTCGATCACATGGTCCGCCGCCACCATCACCGCTTCGTGGTGATCCACCACCAGCACCGTGTTGCCGTGGTCGCGCAGCCGCCGCAGTACGTCGACCAGTGACGCGACGTCGGCCGGATGCAGCCCGTCCGTCGGTTCGTCCAGGACGTAGGTGAGGTCGGTGAGGCTCGAACCCAAGTGCCGCACCAGCTTCAGCCGCTGGGACTCGCCGCCGGACAACGTCGGCGTCGCGCGGTAGCAGTGCAGATGCCCGAGGCCGAGCGTGATCATCGACTCCAGCCGCAACCGCAGCGCCGCCACCAGCGGACGTGCCCACTCGTGGTCCAGTCCGGCGCAGAATTCCAGCAGCCCCGCCGCGTCGCGGTATCCGAGGTCCACAATGGACACCCCGTGGATCCGGCTCTCCCGCGCGGCCGGAGCGAGCCTGCTGCCGCCGCACTCCGGGCACGGCCGCTGCCGGGTCACCTCGGCGAGTGCCGTCCGCACCGCGGGCCCCATCTTGGCCTCGCGTTCCACGAGCAGCCGCCGGATCCGCGGCACCATCGACTGGTACTTCGCGCTGGCCGGGAAGCGAGGCAAGGGATGCGGCGGCTTCTGCGTCGGCCCATGCAGCAGGAACTGGACCAGTTTCTCAGGCCATTCCCGCAACGGCAGATCGTTGTCGAAGAATCCCGAGTAGACATAGCGCTTCCAGATCCAGCTGCCGACGGCGAAACTGGGGAAGACCATCGCCCCGTCGTTGAGCGACCGGCCGCGGTCGATCATCCGCTCGCCGTCGATGTCGGTGACCGTGCCGAGTCCCGCGCAAGCCGGGCACATGCCGGACGGATCGTTGAACGAGTAGGCGGGCGAGTATCCCGCGGACGGTTCGCCCAAGCGGGAGAACAACATCCGCAGCATCGTCCACACCTCGGTGGCGGTGCCGACAGTGGACCGCGAATTCGTCCCGAGCGGCCGCTGGTCCACCACGACGACGGTGGTGAGCCCGCTGAGCGAACTGGCCTCCGGGGCCGGATCGTGCGGCAGCTTGGTCCGGACGAAGGCGGGCATCGTCGAGTACAACTGCCGCCGCGACTCGGCCGCCAGCGTCGCGAACGCGAGCGACGACTTGCCGGACCCGGAAACGCCGGTGACCGCGACCAGCTGGTGCTTCGGGATGTCCACGTCCACGTCGGCCAGGTTGTGCGTGCGCACACCGCGGAGGCTGATCATGTTCGACGGCATGCCTTGCAGCCTACGTCCCGGCGCGGGTTGAGGAGGGATGGGTTGAGCCGGGCCTTCGCCGGACGATTTCCGGCGGGGCGGGGTCGACTGTGCTGGTTCGGTGAAGCGCTCGGCCATGCGAAGGCAGCCAGGCCGTCGCCAAACAGGCTCCCGCAAGACGGGATGGGCGTGCTGGCTCGAAGAAGCGAACCGGGCCATCGCCGGACACGTTTCCGTGGGCGAGGGCGGGCGATGCCCGCCCGGGGAAGCGCTTGGCGGGGTGAGCCGGGCAGGCGCCACATGCCCGCTTGGCGAGCGGGGCAGACGCCAGGCACATGCCCGCTTGAGGAGGCGGGGCGAGCCGGGCAGGCGCTAGGCACATGCCCGCTTGGCGAGCCGGGGCGAGCCGGGCAGGCGCCAGGCACATGCCCGCTTGGCGAGCCGGGGCGAGCCGGGCAGGCACCAGGCACATGCCCGCTTGGCAAGCCGGGCAGACGCCAGGCACATGCCCGCGAGGCGAGGCGAGCGGTGCTCGTTCGTGGAAGTACCTGGCGGGCACGAGAAGGCAAGTTTCGGTGCTGGATTATTCGGTACGGAACATTCGGTTTGGGGCCGCCGGTGGTTCTTCGCCGCGGTGCAGGGGCTTTGCTTTGCGATCGGGTCAAGACGGAACAGCGCACCCTCGCCAGTCTCCGCGCACTCCAGGCCGAGGTGCTCGCGTGGCTCTTCGACCGTGAGCACTCCCTCGGCCGGCACCGGCTTGTTCCAGCCTGGCTCGCACCGTGCTCCACTCGGCACCGAACGCATCCGGCCGCGCTGGCCCTGAACTTTGGACTTGCTAGTCCATTTTTCCGAAGGCACCCTGGCCGAGCCAGGCGGGCACGGCCCGCGCGTGTTTTCGGGAACGGAGCGAGGACCCCGATGTCTCTTGACCAGTACTACTTGCTCGGCCGGTCCGGATTGCGGGTCAGCAGGCTCGCGCTCGGCACGATGAACTTCGGCGTCGACGGGTTTCACGCCGCTTACGGGAAGCCCGAAGAGGAGGCGCAGCCGATCTTCCGCAGGTACGTCGAGGAAGGCGGCAACTTCATCGACACCGCGGACTTCTACACCGCGGGCGAGAGCGAGCGGCTGCTCGGCAAGTTCATCGCCGAGACGGGCGGGCGGGACCGGCTCGTGCTGACGTCGAAGTTCACCAACAGCGTCGACCCGGGCGATCCGAACGCGGGCGGCAACGGGCGCAAGCACATGATCCGGTCGGCAGAGGCGTCGCTGCGCCGGCTGGGCACCGACTATCTCGACCTGTTCCTGCTGCACACGTGGGATCGGATCACGCCGGTCGAGGAGGTGCTGCGCACGTTCGACGATCTGGTGCGGGCGGGGAAGATCCGGTACGCCGGGTTGTCGGACGTCCCGGCTTGGTACGCGAGCCGCGCGCAGACCCTCGCCGACGCGCATTCGCTGCCGCCGATGATCAACTTGCAGCTGCCGTATTCGCTGATCGAGCGGACGATCGAAACCGAGCACGTCCCGGCGGGTCTGGAGCTGGGCCTGGGAATCACCGCGTGGAGCCCGCTCGGCAGCGGCTTCCTGAGCGGCAAATACCGCAGCTCGCCGAACGGCCTGAGCGGCGAGGGCCGCTTGACCGGCGAGGGCGCAACCGCGGCCGGGAACTGGACCGCGCGGCAGTGGGAGCTGCTGAAGACGCTCGAAACGGTCGCGGACGAGCTGAACGTGACGATGGCGCAGGCCGCGATCAACTGGGTGGCGACGCGGCCCGGCATCGCGTCGGCGATCGTCGGGGCGAGCGGCGCGGAGCAACTGGACGCGACGATGCACGCGCTCGACTTCACCCTGTCCGCCGACCTGCGCCACGCCCTGGACCGCGCGAGCGAGGTGCCGCCTGCCGGGCCGTACCGGATGTTCACGCCGGACTACCAGTCATGGCTGATCAACCCCGGCACGAAGGTGGGCGACAAGCCGGAGGGGTATCAGCCGGTGCTGCGGAACTGGGTGCCGGCGAAGCAGCCGTGAACCGCGCGGGATTCCGCGCGCCGCAAGAAACGATTCCCTCCGCCCTTTTCAAGATATAGCGCACCCCGGGGCTTGCCGCAAGCCACGGGGGATGCCGCAGAATCACTGCTCGACCACGAAGTCCGGCTGTCGGGAGCGAGTGTGGGATTGGTGCGGGCACGATCAGGCCCGGGCGTGCGCGGGAATGTCCTGCCGCGGCGGATCCGCCCGGAGCGGCAGCCGAGAACGCATTCGCGCGGCTCGGCACGGCCGCCACTGTCCGGTCCGTTTCGGCTGGCCGATTGTGCTCGGCCGAACCGTTCGCCGTCGCCGAATCGGCCCGTCTCCAGGAACGCGGCACGAAGGCTCGCGGAACTGGATGCGCGCCCGCACCTGGCTCGCCCGCCACCGCATAGCGCGGGGGCGCCTGGGGATTCGGCTCAGCCTCCGACGCTCGACCTGCCGCCCCGCGACCTCCGCACACTCTCCGCGCGCGAGAGCGCTCAGGGGTGTCGGCTGGCCACACTCGCGGCTGGAGCGCATCGCCTCGGGCAGGTCGCCACGCCGTGCGAGGTCGTCGCCTCAGACGAGGCCGTCACCGCGGCCGGGATCGCCAACCCTGGCAAGGCCGCCACGCCGAGCGGGATCGCCACCGCACGCAAGGCCGCCACGCCAAACGCAATCGCCAACCCTGGCAAGGCCTCGCGCCGAGTGGAATCTTTACCTGGGGCGGGATCGCCGCCGCGGCCTGGATCGCCACGGCAGGCGAGGTCGCCACGCCGGGGGGATCGTCAGCTCGGGCGAGGCCGCCACGTCGTTCGCGCTGATCGGGCCTGGAGCCGGGTCTCCCGCTGGCCTGCGGACCGCGGCGCAGCTCTGACTGGCACAGTCTGGCCGTCTGGCGTCCTGAGGCTGGCCGTCTGGCAAACCCGGCCGCCGAACTCGGATCGGGCCGCGCGGGTCCGCCAGCACAAGCCCGTCAACCCGCGCCCGTCAGCACAGGTCAGCCAGCACAGGTCCGCCAGCACAGGTCAGCCAGCACAGGTCAGCCAGCACAGGTCAGCTCACCCGCCAAACCAGGCCAGACCCGCCCATCCGACCCGCTCCAGCCAAACCGGACCGCTCAGCTCACCACGCGAGAAAACCGCGAGAAACCGCGAGAAAACACCACTCCACCGGACCACTTGACAGAAGGTGGACAATAAAAAATCGACGCGTCTTCACCAAGCAATCAGAAGTTCGCGCCGAATCTGGGTTCAAAATAACAGCAGCGAGGGGCACGTGTCAACTCAGGGGTACGAAGAAGAACTGCGGTCCGAACAGGACTACGTCGCCGGGCTGTACCGGCGGCTCGACGGCGAGCGCAGGCGGGCCAAGGAGCGCTACACCGCTGCCCTCAAACGAAACGACGAGGCTCCGGGCGAGCGCGACGTCGAGGTGCGTGCGCTCGCTCGCGAAACGCGGCGGCTTTCGGTCGCCGACTCCGGGTTGTGTTTCGGGCGGCTCGACACGGTCGAAGGCGACCATTCCTACATCGGCCGGATCGGGCTTTTCGACGAGGACGACGAGTACAAACCCGTTCTTCTCGACTGGCGCGCGCCGGCGTCGAGCGCGTTTTACACCGCTACCGCGGCCACGCCCGAGGACATGCGGCGACGGCGGCAATTCCACACGCGCGGGCGGCAGATCACCTCGTTCGCCGACGAGGTTTTCGGCCAGCCGGGCAGCGGGGAGGAGAACGACGCCCTGCTCGCCGCGGTCAACGCGCCCCGCGGCGAGGGGATGCGGGACATCGTCGCGACCATCCAGGCCGAGCAGGACCGCATCATCCGGCTCGACCATCCCGGCGTCCTGGTCATCGAGGGAGGGCCGGGAACCGGGAAAACCGTCGTGGCGCTCCACCGCGTCGCGTATCTGCTGTACACGCGGCGCGAACGGATGGAGCGCCACGGCGTCCTCGTCCTCGGGCCCAATCCGTCGTTCCTGAACCACATCGGGCGCGTGCTGCCGTCGCTCGGCGAGTCCGACGTGGTGTTCACCACCCCGGGCGGGCTGCTTCCGGGGCTGCGCGCGCACGCCGAGGACGAGCCGGAAACCGCGCGGTTCAAGGGGTCTCTGCGGATGCTCGACGTACTCGGCGCGGCGGTCGCGGACCGGCAGGAGCTGCCCGCCGAACCCATCCTGATCGAACTCCGCGACACCACCGTCCGGATCGACGCGGCGACCGCCGAGTGGGCCCGCGACGAGGCGCGGCAGAGCGGGCGGCCGCACAACGAGGCGCGGGCGGTGTTCGTCGAGATCGTCACGTACGTGCTCACCGAACGCGCCATGACCCGCATCGGGCACGGTTGGCTCACTCGCGAGGACAAGGAGGAATGGGAGGATCTCCGTTCCACGCTCGGCGAAGAACTCCTCGCCGCCCCGGCGTTCGGCAAGGCGATCGACCGCCTCTGGCCGATCCTGACTCCGGAAAGCGTGCTGACCACGCTGTACTCCTCCCCCGCTCGGCTCACCGCGGCCGGGGCCGGCCGGGCGCTGCTGCGCGAGCCGGGCGAGCCATGGACGGTGTCGGACGTCCCGCTCCTGGACGAGCTGATCGACCTCCTCGGCAAGGCTCCGGACCGGGCGAAACGGAAGGAGGACGCGGCCGAACGCGAGGCGGAGGCCGAGTACGCGGCCGGCGTGCTGGACATCATGCGGCTCGACCGCGAGGAGATGGACGAGGACATCGGCCTGTCCGCGGAGCACCTGCTCCACGACACCGATCTGGCCGCGCGGTTCGTCGAGCACGACACCCGCGACCTCGCCGAACGCGCCGCGGCGGACCGGGACTGGACCTACCGGCACGTCGTGGTCGACGAGGCGCAGGAGCTGTCCGAAATGGACTGGCGGGCGCTGATGCGACGGTGCCCGAGCCGGTCGTTCACGGTGGTCGGCGACGTGGCGCAGCGGCGGTCGGCGGCGGGTGCGCTCGACTGGGGCACGATGCTGGATCCGTACGTCCCGGGCCGCTGGGTCTACCGTTCGCTCACCGTCAGCTACCGCACCCCGGCGGAAATCATGGCCGTCGCGGCGGCGGTGCTGGCCGAGTTCGCGCCGGGGGCCGAACCGCCGGAATCGGTGCGCGCGTGCGGGGTCCGGCCGTGGTCGAGGAAGGTCGCTGACGACGAATTGCCCGCCGCGGTCGAGGAATTCGTCCGCGACGAGGCGGGCCGGGAAGGAACGAGCGTCGTGATCGGGCCGCCGGACGTGCCGGGCGCGGTGGCGGCGTCGGAGACGAAGGGGCTGGAGTACGACGCCGTGCTTCTCGTGGACCCGGACCGGATTCTCGAGGACGGACCACGCGGCGCGGCTGAGCTGTATGTCGCGTTGACCCGGGCGACCCAACGACTCGGCGTGCTGCACCGAGGCGCGTTGCCGCCGGTGCTGAACGGGCTGGAGGAACGAGGCTGACCGGTCAGGAGCGCAGCTCGGGCGCGAGGACGCTGCTGCGCTTCAACGCCTTCAGCACCACCCCGGTATGCACCGAATCCGCCTGCCGGGACCAGCCGGAGCTGCCGACGAACTCGTGCAACGCGGCGATGTCGGGCAAGGTCACGTCAGCGAGCAGCTGATACTCGCCCGTCATCGCCGCCGCGTAGCGCACGTACGGCGAGCCCAGCAGGGCGCGTCCGATGCCGTCGACGTCGTGCGGGCGGCAGCGGATCCACAGCAGCGCCTCGACCGGCAGGCCGAGCACAGCCGGCTCCACCACCGCTCGGATGAACACCTTTTCCTCCTGCCGCAACGCTTCCAGCCGGCGGCGGACGGTCGATTCCGAGATCCCGGCGGCGCGGGCAAGTTCCTCGTGGGTCCGCCGGCCGTCCTCTCGCAACGCGCGCATGATCGCGCGTTCGTCGCTGCTGAAGGCGACACCGTCGGGCTGCCGGGGCTGCGGAGTCGGCTGCGGCAGCGACGAGATCGCCTCCGTCTCGGCCGGGCTCAGCAGGCCGGGCTGCCATTCGTGGATGGTGCGGTAGTAGCGGGTGACGGTATCGGCCGTCAGATCGTGCAAGCCGGGGATTGCCGCCATTTCGTCGAACATGAAGGTCGGCAGCCGGTCGCGGTCGCAGAAGACCTCGGCGACCAGTTCGCCCGGTCCGGTGATCAGGTAGCAGAAGCTCGTCTCCGGCCGTCCCGCGAGCGCGGTGCCCGCGGGACGGCCGAGCCCGGCCCGGCAGCGACCGCGCACCAGCAGCGGCACGCCGTGCGGCGAAACGGCGACAACCGTCACGACGCCGGTGCGCAGCAGGTGGGTCCCGCGACGGGCCACCGTGCGCTCCGGCGCGTCCAGCACCTCGGCGATCCGCCGCCAGGACGCGCGGCCGTCGACTTGCAGCGCGCCGGCGATCCGGCGGTCGAGCGGGTCCAACCGTGCGGTCATCAGCCAATACTGTGGCTGATTCCGTCATTTGTCGAGCAAGACTTGTCCGGCCCCGGCACCACGCGCGAGGCTGAGGTCGCGAACGGACATCGGGGTCAGGAAGGAAGCCAGTGAGCGCCGAGGAGATCTGCTACTTGCCCGCCCGCGAACTGGCCCGGCGGCTGCGTATCCGCGAACTGTCCGCCCGCGAGGTGCTGCAGGCGCACCTCGACCGGATCGAGCAGGTCAACCCCCAGATCAACGCGATCGTCACGCTCACCGCCGAGCGCGCGCTGAGCGAGGCCGCGGCCGCCGACGAACGTCTCGCGCACGGCGAGGAGGTCGGTCCGCTGCACGGGATTCCGGTGGCGCACAAGGACACGCACGACGTCGCCGGGGTCCGCACCACCTACGGCTCCCCCATTTTCGCCGACCACGTTCCCGACAGCGACACCCTCGTCGTCGAGCGGATCCGGAACGCGGGCGCGATCACGCTCGGCAAGACGAACACGCCGGAGTTCGGGGCCGGTTCGCACACGATGAACTCGGTTTTCGGGGCCACGCGCAACCCGTACCGGCGCGAGCTGTCCGCGGGCGGCAGCAGCGGCGGCGCGGCGGCAGCGCTGGCCGCAGGCCTGCAACCGCTCGCCGAGGGCAGCGATATGGGCGGTTCGCTGCGCAATCCGGCGTCGTTCTGCAACGTCGTCGGCCTGCGTCCGTCACCCGGCCGCGTGCCGACCTGGCCCGCGGCGCTGCCTTGGGAGGCGCTGGGCGTGCAGGGGCCGATGGGCCGGACGGTCGCCGACGTCGCGCTGCTCCTCTCGGTGATCGCCGGGCACGACGAGCGCAACCCGATCGCGCTCGACCAGCCCGCCGCGCCGTTCGCCGGATCGCTCGACGCCGACCTCGCCGGGCTGCGCGTGGCGTGGTCGCCGGATCTGGGCGGGCTGCCGGTCGACCCGGCGGTCACCGCCGTACTGGAACCGGCGGTGCGGGTGTTCGCCGAACTCGGCTGCCGCGTCGACCCGGCCTGCCCGGACCTCGCCGCGGCGGACGAGGTGTTCCGCACCCTGCGCGGATGGCTTTTCCACACCGGGTTCAGCGGTCTGCTCGAAGAACATCCGGACAAGATGAAGCAGACGCTCGCCGGCAACATCGCTTTCGGCGCGACGCTTTCCGGTGCCGACATCGCACGCGCGCAGACGCGGCAGCTGCAGCTCATCACCGGAATGCGCGAGTTCTTCACGGAATACGATCTGCTGCTCGCGCCGGTGAGCCAGGTACCACCGTTCCCGGTGGAGTGGGAGTACCCGGAAACCGTTGCCGGGCAACCGATGCACGACTACCTGGAGTGGATGCGCTCGGCGTACTCGATCTCCGCGACCGGGTGCCCGGCGCTGTCGGTGCCCGCGGGGTTCACCGGCGACGGACGTCCGGTGGGGCTGCAGATCATCGCGCCGTTGCGGGGCGAGTTAAGGCTGTTGCGGGCCGCGCACGCTTTCGAGCAGGCGACCGGGCACGGAAACCGGCGGCCCGTCTTCTGAAACCGGCACCGCATCGATGCCGTGCGAAGGTCGGTGGAGGACTCCTTGGGGGAATCAGATTCCCTCAAGGAGTCCTTCACCGACTGCAAGCGGTGCTCCCCGTTCGCCGCCCGCGCCGAACTCGGCCGCGAATTCCGCCGCGCCGAGAACCTCGATCGCGCGGGCGGTGATGCGGTCCACGTCCGTGCGCTCCGCGGCAGGCAGCGGTGCGCCGATCCCAGCACGGGAAGCCGCGGCCGCGCCCAGCAACCGCGCGGCTTCGCGAGCCGCACCGGCCAGTGCGTGCGCGCCCGCCAACCCCTCCAGCGCCAGCGCGATCGCTCGCGGATCCCCCGTCCGGCGGGCGATCTCGTACCCTTCCCGATGCCGCAGCAACGCCGTCGCCGGATCTCCGCGCGATTCGGCGACGAAACCGAGTTCCGCGAGGATCAACGTGTTCCCCGGTTCGAAATCGACCTGCTTGTTCCACTCGATCAGCGTCCGCAAATACTGCTCGGCGAGATCGAGGTCGCCCGCGCGCCGGGCGCCGAGGGCCAGCCCGGTCAGCGCATACATCTCCCCCGGCGTGAAGCCGTGCTCCGCGGCGACCTGGCGAGCCCGGTCATGCAGTTCGCGGGCGGCGGCATAGTCCTTGCGCAGCAACGCAGCCCGGCCCAGCCACGACAGCTGGTAGGAAGCTTCCGGCCACAAGCCCAGTTCCTCGGCGATCCGCAATCCTTCGGCGTGGACCGCCTCAGCGCGCGCGTAGTTCCCGGCAAGGGAGCTGAGTGCGCCCCGCGCGAAAATCGCCTGGAGCTGACCCCATTTGTCGCCGATTTCGGCGAACAGTTCCGCACAGCGGTCGGCGTAACGCCACGCTTCCGCGATCTCGCCTCTCGACAGCGCCTGACTCGCGCGGTCACCGCTGGCCGCGGCGATCCCCCACCGGTCGTCGGCTGCTTCGAAGGCGGCGAGCGCGTCCAGGGTCAGCGGTTCCGCACCGGGCAGATCGGCCACTGTGGACAGTGCGTAGCCGATGAACCATTTGGCCCGGGCGCTCATCGGCAGCTCGGCCACGGGGCGCCAGTCGGGCCGGTCGCCGGCGAGGACGGCGAGTGCGGTGAGCGTCGCCCGCGCTTCCGTGCGCAGGTCCGCTTCGCCGCCGGGCAGGCTGAGGGCGGCGCGCAGGGAGCGCATCGCCTCGGCCATCCGGCCGCGCAGGAATCGGTACCAGGCCAACCGGTTCGCCAGCCGCAACGCCTCGTCGGCGTTCCCCCAGCCGGCCAGATTCTCCGCTGCGGCACGGAGGTTCGGCAGGTCCGCGTCGAGCCGCTGCAGCCAGCGCCGTTGGTCCCGGGCGCGGAGACCGGCGTCCGCGGCACCGGCGAGCTGGACGTAATACTCCGCGTGCCGACGCCGCGTCTTCTCGACCTCGCCGGCGTCGCGCAGCCGTTCCAGGCCGTACACCGCCACCGACTCAAGCAACCGGTACCGCGCGTTCGCGGGCACGACCAGCGAGCGGTCGACGAGCTTCGCCAGCAGACCCAGCACCTCGCCTTCTTCGACACCGTCGCCCGCGCAGACCGCCTCGGCCGCGTCCAGCGAGCAATCCTCGGTGTGCACCGACAATCTTTGCAGTACAAGGCGTTCCTGCTCGCTCAGGAGTTCCCAGCTCCAGTCGATCATCGCGCGCAGCGTCTGCTGCCGGGCGGGCACACCCCGGCGGGCAGTGTCCAGCAGGCGGAACCGATCGTCCAGACGGCGCAGCAACTCCGGCACGCCCAGCGCGCGCACGCGGGTCGCGGCGAGTTCGAGTGCCAGCGGCAATCCGTCCAGCTTCCGGCAAATCTCGGCGACCGCGCCCGCGTCGGCACTGTCCACAGTGCACCCAGTGTCGGCGACCCGTGCGGCAAACAGTCGCGCGGCGCTGTCGTGGTCCAGCGGGGGCACCGGGAACTGCGTTTCCCCGGCGAGCCCGAGCGGTTCCCGGCTGGTGGCGAGGATCCGCAGCCCGGGCGCGGCCGCCAGCAGCCGTCCGGCGGTCGCGGCGACCGGCTCGATCAGCTGTTCGCAGTTGTCCAGGACGATCAGGGTTTCCTTGCCGCGCAAGGACTCGGCCAGCCGTCGCGCCGGGTCCGCCCGCGCGGGCGCGGCCGCGTCCCGGATCCCGAGCGTCGCGGCGATCGCCTCCACCACCCACTCGATCGGCGGGCACTGGCTCAGCGCGCATTCGTGCCGGTCCATGCCGGTCAGTTCCACGAGCCACGCTCCCGCGGCGAAACCGCCGCCGAGCCGGTGCGCGGTCTCCAGCGCGAGCCGGGTCTTGCCGACGCCGCCGGGTCCGGTGAGCGTCACCAGCCGGGATTCGCGGACGAGCGTGCTGACCGCCTTGGCCGCGGCGGCCCGGCCGACCAGTTCGGTGAGCGGGACCGGAAGCTGCGGGACGACGGCGGTCAGGGCCGGGTCCTGTGCCAGGATCGACCGGTGCAGCGCGGTGAGTTCAGGGCCGGGATCGAGGCCTAGCTCGTCGGCGAGACGGCGGCGGAGTTCGTCATAGGAGGCCAGCGCCTCGCTCTGCCGCCCCGCCGCATACAGCGCGCGCAGCTGGAGAGCGCGCAGACGTTCGCGCAACGGATGCTGCCGGACCAGGTCGGCGAGTTCCGCGGTCAGCGCAGCATGTTCGCCGGCACTGAGCCGCGCGTCGGCGAGGTTTTCTTGCGCGACAAGGCGATCCTCTTCAAGACGCTGGATCACCGGCTTCGCGAAGGCTTCGTCGGCGAACTCGGCGAGCGTCGGGCCCCGCCACAACGCCAGCGCTTCGGTGAGCAGATCGGCCTTCGACCGCGGGTCCTCCGCCGTGCTCGCCGCCGCGGTCAACGCACGGAAGCGTCCGACGTCGACCGCTTCCGGTTCGGTCCGCAGGACGTAGCCGGGGGCCTGGTACACCAGCGCGCTGCCGTACCCCGGTTCGGCGCGTTCGAGCGCGCGGCGCAGCTGCGAGACCTTCGTCTGCAGGGTGTTGACCGGATTGCCGGGCAGCTGGTCGCCCCACAGGTCGTCCGCCAGGCGGTCCGCCGGCACCGGAGTGCCCTCGTGCACGAGCAGGACCGCGAGCAGGGTCCGGACCTTGGCCTCGGGTACCCGCACCGGCCGGCCGTCGTCGCTGCTCACGGCCAAGGGCCCCAGGATGCCGAATCGCACGGATCCACCGTAACCGCATCCGTGCGCGGACCCCCAGCGAACCGTGCGCGGCCCTCGGCACCGTGGTCGGCAGATCAACGAACTGGAGGGACGACATGTCCGGGAACGCGACCTCGGCGACTGTGCTGGGGCTCGGTGCGATGGGCGGCGCGCTGGCCGGTGCGCTGCTGGGTGCGGGACGGCCGGTGACGGTCTGGAACCGCTCCGCGGACAAGACGAAGCCGCTGGTGGAGCGGGGTGCGGTGGCGGCGGAGTCGGCCGCCGAGGCGGTCGCGGCGAGCGAGCTGGTGATCGTCTGCCTGCTGGACGACGCGTCGGTGCGCGAGGTGCTCGCGACGGCCTCGCCGGCGGGCCGGACGGTGGTGAACCTGACCAACGGCACCCCGCGACAGGCCCGTGAGCTGGCCGAATGGGTCACCGAGCGGGGCGGGACGTTCCTCGACGGCGGCATCATGGCGGTTCCGCCGATGATCGGGCAGCCCGGCGCGTTCGTGTTCTACAGCGGGCCCAAGGACGTGTTCGACACGCACCGCGCGGCGTTCGACACGTTCGGCGGCAGCAACTACGTCGGCGAGGACCCGGGGCTGGCGGCGTTGCACGACCTCGCGCTGCTGTCGGGGATGTATGGCCAGTTCACCGGCATTTTGCAGGCCTACGCGCTGATCCGCAGCGAAGGGCTCTCGGCGGTCGAATTCGCGCCGTTGCTGAGCGGGTGGCTGACCGCGATGAGCAGCTTCGTCCAGCAGGCCGCCGTGGAGGTCGACAGCGGCGACTACGCCCAGGACGTCGTGTCGAACCTGGGGATGCAGGCTGCCGCGTTCGAGAACCTGCCTATCGCGGCCGCTGACCAGGGCGTCAGCTCCGAACTGCTCGCGCCGCTGCACCAGCTGCTCCTGCGCCGGGCCGCCGACGGCCACGGCGCGGAAAACCTGACGAGCGTCATCGAACTGCTGAAGAAATAAGGAGAACTCGGTGAGTGTGACAATGATCGGCCTCGGCCCGATGGGTCAGGCCATGGTGCGGTCCTACCTGGCGGCGGGCCACGACGTGACGGTGTGGAACCGCACAGCGAGCCGGGCCGACGACGTGGTGGCCGCTGGCGCGAAACGCGCGGGGACCGTCGCGGACGCGCTGGCCGCGAACGAACTGGTGCTCCTCAGTCTCACTGATTATCAGGCGATGTACGACATTCTCGCGCCGACCGAGGACGCGCTGCGCGGGAAGATCGTGGTGAACCTCAGCTCGGACACGCCGGAGCGGACGCGGGTGGCCGCGGAATGGCTCGCCGCGCGCGGCGCGGAGATGATCGCCGGCGGGATCATGGTGCCCGCGCAGGTCGTCGGCACCGAGAGTTCGTTCGTGTTCTACAGCGGCGCGGAGCCGACGTTCGAGCGGATCGAACCGACGCTGCGCGTCATCGGACGGCCCGGCTACCGTGGCGCGGACCCGGGCCTGGCGCAGCTGTACTACCAGTCGTTGCTGGACCTGTTCCTCACGACGCTCTCGGCGTTCCTGCACTCCGCCGCGCTCGTCGGCACCGCCGGGGTGCCCGCCGCGACGCTGGTGCCGTACGCGAAGGAGCTCCTGACGCTGGTGCAGACGTCGCTGGACGAGGCGGCGAAGAACGTCGACAGCGGCAGCCACCCCGGCGACGAGGCGAACGCCAAGATGATGGGCGCGACGGCCGACCACATCCTCGCCGCCAGCCGGGACGCGGGCATCGACGTGGGCCTGCCCGCCGCGGTGAAGGAACACTACGACCGCGCTGCCGCCGCCGGACACGGCCGGGACAGCTGGACCAGCCTGTTCGAGGTGATCCGCGGCCAGGCGTGAGCACCCGCGGTCTGGGAAACCGTCGTTCGGCGCGAGCGAAGTCGCTGGCCCCGCCCGCGGACGGATCCGCGCCGGACGGCGGCCTCCTGGACGCAGAGCCGCGCTGGGGAGGCGCGGACCAGGGGCGGTTTCGATGCTGCGCATGATTTTCACCGCCGAGGACCTGTGCCGGGTGCGAGTGGCGAGGAGCGCGCAGCCGACGCAGGAGCTGATCTTGAGCATCAACAGTCTCCGGGTCCTCACCAGCCCCCCGGAGATCCGCGGCTGGAGAACAGCGCTCCTGAACGGTGCCCGGCGCGCCCCCGCTCACTGGCGCTGCCTGACGGCCGCCGCGGAACTGGTTCCGGCCGGGAACTTCCCGGGCTTGCGGACGCCCGCGCTGGACGAAACGGACGTCGGCGCGCACTTCGAAACCATCCTGTCCCAGCCGAAATCCGCCCTGCGCGAGGACATCGCGTCGTGCACGCTCTGCGCGAGTACAGCGACCTGGTCCTCGGGCCTGTGCGGCCGATCCTGGACCGCCGGGTCGAAGCCGACCGCACCCGATACGCCGACCACCTGCTGGGCGGCGTCGAGGCGCTGCTGGCGAACCTGCGCTATCCGCGCGACCGCACTGGGCGGCCGGGACCGGTCCTGGGGGACGGACGCGGGCGCGGCCGCTGTGCGAATCGGCGGCGGAAGCTTCGACTACGGCGTTTCCCGAGCCGCGGCAGGTGCGGGTTCACGCATTTGGTGAACGCCGAGCAGCACACCGCCGATCCACTGCTCATGAGGCACGGCGGCGCACCACGTCCCCCAGCGTCGCGGGCTGCGCGGCCCGGCCGCGGACCAGTGCGTTCTCCATGACCACGACGTCCGAACCGGTCCGGACCTCCCCGTCTTCCGCGGTGGGCACCGCGGACGGGGGCCGCGCAGACGCCAGCCGTGACGAAGACACGACGAGCGGCCTCGATCCCCGCGAACCGCGCATCGATTGTCCGTACTGTCCCGTTACTGCTGGAAAGGAGAGCGACGACACTCTTGCCCAAACCACCCCGGAGGCGGTAAAAGCAGCAGGTCACACCGCGAAACCCGCCGCCGGAAGCGGGCACGTCACCGGGTGGCCCCCAACTCGCCAGGAGAGGTCTTGACCGCGCTCGCTTCCCCCGCCGCCGTGCTGCCCGCCGCCCGAAGACCCCGCGCCGGAATCGCCGCGCTGACTGTCTTCGCCGCCGTCCCCGCCGCGCTGGCGCTGTGGACCGCCCTGCACGCCCCGCGCGCTCACGTCCTTCTCGACTACTGGCACGTCCTGGCGAAAATCACCGACGACCGCGGGCACCTCGTGCTGGACCAGGTGTTCACCTACCACCTCGACCAGCCCTTCGTCCTCCCCTCGCTGCTCTTCTACGCAGACGCCGCCTGGTTCGGCGGCGACAACCGCGTCCTCACCGTCCTCACCGTCGCCCTCGTCGCCGGGATCGGCGCGTGCCTGTACTCGATGCTGCCCGCATCCCTGTCCCCGCACCGGAAAGCAGCACTCGCCGCCGGGATGTCGTGGCTGCTGTTCACCTCGCACCTGGCCGAGATCTGGCTGCAAGGCACCAACGGCATCAGCTGGATCCCCGCGGTGTTCTTCACGGTCCTCGCCGCCTCCCAAGCCCACCGCGGCCGCGGCTGGACCGCCGCGACCGCCGCGCTTCTCGCCAGCCTCAGCTTCGGAGCCGGACTGCCCGCGTTCTTCGTCGTCGCCGCGATCTTCCTGCTCCGCCGCGAAAACCGAGCCGCAACCATCGCCATGGCCGCTGCCGGAGTTGTTGTCCTGACCGGGTGGCTGCTCACCAAACCCAACAGCGCCCAATCCCTTGCCACCACCGCGCTCGACCCCGACGGCCGCCTCTCCGCCGCCACCGCCGCGCTCGGCAGCCTCTGGTCCGGCGACCAAGCCGTCCTCGCCGTCCTCGCCGGAGCCCTCACCACAGCACTCCTCACCGCCTGCGCCATCGCCGCGAAACACGACCCGCGCGCCGCAGGATGGATCGGCATCGCCGGATACGCCGCCGCCCTCGCCGCACTCGTCGCCCTCGGCCGCACCAGCCCCCTCGCCCCCGGCGGAAACATCGGCCTGATCAGCCGCTACGCCATCACCAGCACCCTCGCGCTCATCGCCCTCCTCGTCCTCGCGACACTCGTCCGTCCGCGATGGCCGGTCACCGCGCTCGTCATCGGCATCTGCGCGATCTCCCTGACCACCCACGCCCTCGGCGGAACCAAAGCCGACCTCACCCGCCGCGGCTACGCCCCGCTCGCCCTCGCCCCCCTCGCCCTGCGCACCGAAGCCACCGACGTCCTCGACCAGCTCCACATCCAACGCGACGTCATCCCCGCCGCGAAAGCCCTCGCCGCCTACCCCTTCAACCCCAGCTTCACCCTCGGCTGCCACGGACCCGAACTCGGCACCGCCATCAACCCCAGCACCGCCACCGACCTCCCCGTCGCCCACGGAGCCGTCACCACCACACACCCCGCCGGCGGCGCCCTCATCACCGGCTGGACCGACCTGCACCCCGACTGCATCCTCGTCACCGACCCCACCGGCACCGTCACCGGCGGCGGAATCACCGGCCTGCCCTCCCCCGCCCCAGGCATCCCCGACGGCAACGCCTGGCAAGCCACCGCACGCCCCGGCACCGGACCGGTCGCCGTCTACGCGGCACAAGGCGGCCGCGTCTACCGGCTGCACGAATCCGCCGCCACGCCCGGCTGACCGCCGCGCCGGCCACCCGGCTCGGACACCCCGAGGCCGCCGATCGAATCAGCGGCTTCCGTCCGTCCACAATGGACATACCGACGAAGTCCTCAACGGACGGTCACCGGGTCACCACCGCCACCGCACTCCGTGAATCCCGGCCCCCTGCCCGGTCCGGATCACGTGCGCGGGCACGCCGGGCCGCACCCGGACCTCGGCGGTCTCCAGTTCCGGCCCGGTCGGCGAATCCTGCCGGTACGAAAGGCATTCCGCGGGCAATGCCGCCGGATCGAAATGCACTTCCAGCAGGTGTTCCGCGATCGGCAGCCGGAACCGCCGGTCGTAGCGCGCATCCGGTTCCTCGTCCCGGAACGCGAACCGGTACTCGACGATCCCCGTCTCGCCCGGGGCGAGCGGGTGGTCGAGGACCAGTTCCGTCACCGAGAACGCCTGCTCCGGCGTCGCCCGCACGCAGCCAGGGCGGCAGTACCGCGCCGACACCAGTTCCGGCGACTGGCCGGGCGTGAACCCCCGCAGCGCGACGATGCGCACGAACGCCGGTTCGTCCAGCGCCCGCAGCACTTCCCGCACGTGGAGGCTGCGCATCCGTCCGGCGGCGTCGACATGCAGTGTCTCGTGCACGCTGACCGATTCCGGCGAAGAGTCCTCGAACGAGTTCAGCACCATCGGAAGCAGGCTGCGGTTCTCCCACAACCGGTCCCACCGCGCCGCGCGCGGGGCCGGGCTGCCGGTGCGCGGCCGGTCCAGCAGCGCGCGCAGCGCCCCCGGCGGCACGTCCAGCACCGGCTCCAGCAAAGCCAGCGCCCGCAAGGATTCCGGCCGTTCCGGGCGGCTGCGGCCGGTACGCCACGAACTGAGCGTGGTCGTGCTGACCGGCACGCCGGACGCCGCGAGCCGTTCGCGCAGCCGCGCCAGGCCGAGACCGCNCTCGGCCAGTGCCTGGGCCAGCCGCTCCCCACCCGGAGCCGGGGCGAACAACCGCATTTCGCCTCTCCTGGAAAAAACGGACCGGTCGAACCGGATTCTCGGCATCCGTTCACCGGTTGGCAACCCGCCGAAAGTCGCGTAGCCGCCGCTTGCCCGCTACGGGCGGTTCGGCGGATTCCGCCGCGCGACCGCGCTGCTTACGTTCGAAAGCGTCCCCCATCGGAAACTGTCCCCAAGGAGCGACATGCGCGCACTCACCCGGGCCCTCGCCGTCCTGACCGGTTCCTGCGCGGTGCTCGGCGCGTTCGCCGTGACCCCCGCGTCCGCGAGCACCGCAACGCCCGATGCCCAGCCGTCGATCATCGGCGGAAGCACGGCGCAGAACCCCGGCTACATCACGCGGTTCAACGGCCACGCGAACGGCTACACCTTCTTCTGCACCAGCACGCTGATCGGAAGCCGCTGGGTCCTCACCGCGAAGCACTGCATGTACGACAACAACGGGCAGCGCCTCACCGACATCGACCTGTACATCGGTTCCAACAGCGCCAGCGGCGGAGTGCACGCCAAGGCCGCCTCCACCTACCTCTACTCCGGCGGCGACCTGGCATTGATCAAGCTGAACACCGACGGCGGCAGCACGTACGCCCGCCTTGCCAGCAGCTCCAGCGACGCCCAGGAAGGCGACAGCGCCACCGTGTACGGCTGGGGCGCGACGCAGAGCAGCGATGAGGGCAACCACCAGTCGAGCGTGCTGAAGAAGGCCGTGGTCACCGTCTCGGACACCCAGGACAGCGACAACGCCGGCGGACCCGCGATCACCGCGAGGACCCCGAACGGCGCGGTGGCCGGGGGCGACTCGGGCGGCCCGATGGTCGACGGCGGCGTCCAGGTCGGGGTGTGCTCGACGAGCGACCGCTCCAGCGTCACGACCTACGGCAGCGTGGCCGCGGGGCGTAACTGGATCCGGCAGACCTCCGGCGTCTGATCGTCGCCGTACCGCGCTGGAGGGATCGCGCGCGGTCCCTCCAGCGCGGCCGGCAGCCTCAGCCGAACTTCTCCCACGCCTTCTCCGCCGACCCGGCGTTCTTCTCCATCCCGCGCCACGGGTCGTCCTTCCGCGCCAGCCGCCGGCGCAGTTTGCCCGGGCCCCAGCCGTCCGGCTCGGCCTTGCCGAGTTCCGTCCAGTCCAGCGGGGTCGCCGAGGCCGCGCCGGGGCGGGCGCGCAGGGAATACGGGGCCACGAAGGTCTGGGCGTAGCCGTTGCGGTTCGCGTCGACAAAGATGCGGTCGCCGCGCTGGTCCTTGCGCTGGGCGGTGGTCAGGCGATCCGGGTCGGCAGCCGCGACCCGGTCCGCCAACGCTCGCGAGAGTTCCAGGACGACATCCGTGGCGGCCGTGGCATCGAGGGGCGCCGCCACGTGGAAGCCGCGGCCTCCCGTGGCCTGCACGTACGCGGCGAGGCCGACCTCGGCGTAGTGGTCGCGGATGCGGCGGGCCGCCGTGCGCAGGTCGGCGACGTCGGTGCCCTCCGGCGGGTCCAGGTCGAGCACCAGTAGGTCCGGCTTCTCCGGCGCGTCCACAGTGGACAGCCAGACGTGGAACTCCACCGTGGCCTGGCCTGCCAGGTACAGCAGGGAATNGCAGGGAATCCTCGTCGTCGCACACGACGTACTCGTCGGTGCCGCCGCCCCGGCGCGGCACGCGCACGGTGCGCAGCCACGACGGGAAGTACTCGCCCGGGTGCTTCTGGAACCACCCCTCAGCCTCGATTCCGTCCGGATACCGCCGCAGCGTGAGCGGCCGGCCGCGCAGATGCGGCAGCATCGCGGGCGCCACCGTGCGGTAGTGCTCGACGACATCGCCTTTGGTGAGCCCCTCACCGGGATAGAAAACCTTGTCGGGGCGGGAAATCTTCACGGACGCTCCCGGATCACGTCGGACGGCTTCTTGTCGTGGCGCAGGCCGGTGAACCTCGGGTGGCGCAACCGGCCGTCGCGGGTCCACTCGGAGAAGCCGATCTGGGCGACCAGCTCGGGCCGCACCCAGTGCGCACCCGGCTCGCGCACCCGATCGGCGAACGGCGAACTGCCGGTTTCGCGCCGGGCCAGCTCGGCGTGCAGCGAGGTCAAAAGCTGGTGGCCGAAGCCGGTGCCGACCTTGCCCGCGTACCGCAGCTGCCCCTTCTCGTGATAGCCCAGCAGCAGCGCGCCGAAGCCGACGCGGCTGCCCTGCGGGGCGGTGAACCCGCCGATCACCATCTCCTGGCCTTGCTGGCACTTGAATTTCAGCCAGTCCGGCGAACGGCCACCGTGGTACGGCGCGTCGGCGCGCTTCGCGATCACGCCCTCCCAGCCGCGCCGGCACGCGTCCTCGAAGTACTTCTCGCCTTCGGTGTTGCGGTGCGCGGACAGGCGGAGGGGATCGTCGAAAGCGAAAGCGTCGCGCAGGATCGACTTGCGCTGACGCAGTGGGAGCGGCGTGGTGTCCTGCTCGTCGTAGTACAGAAGATCGAACAGGTAGTAGTAGACGCGCACGCCGGTCGCTCGCGCGCGCTCCGGATCAGTCAGGTGGATGCGCGGCTGGAGTGCGGCGAAACTGGTCTGGCCGCCGTCGAACGCGACGATCTCCCCGTCCGCGACGAACCGCGGTCCGCCTTGCGCGGCAAGCGCTTCCACGATCTCCGGGTACGCGTTGTCCATCACTTTGCGATTGCGGGAGTACAGCGTGGGGGTGCCGCTGTCGCGCACGCAGATGGCGCGCACGCCGTCGAGCTTGCGCTCGTAGATCCAGCCTTCGTCGGAGAAGCGGCGGTCGGTGAGCGTGGCGAGGGCCGGCTCGCGCCAGCCAGGTCCGGTCATTCGAGGTCCCGGTTGGTACAGCCGGTAAGCTGGGTCTTCGCGAGTTTGCGACGGCAGTCGGCGCCCTCGTCGTCCTTTTTCCTCAGCCGCCACTGCTCCTGGCCGGACGAATCGCGGCGGAGCAAGGAGAAGGCACCTCGCAGCTTCTCGCCGTGCAGGCCGACCCCCTCTTCGAGGGCTAGTTCGAAGGTGCCGGTGTCCCGCCCGATCACAGTGCCGCCGCCGTACTCGCCGGCGGGGACGGAGCCCTCGAACCGGGCATAGTCGAGCGGGTGATCCCCGGCGCGGATGGCGAGCCGCCCGTCCGACGGGTTCAGCGACGGACACTTCGGCACCGGCCACGAGACGAGGACGCCGCCGATCTCCGGACGGAAGTCGAACGCGTCGCACCGCTGGACGAGGAACACCGGTTCGGCGTTCGCGCGGCCCCCGCCCGGCTCCAGTCTCCGCCGCAGGCCGCGTTTGGCGCGGTATTCGGCCAGCCGGCCCTTCGAGGACATCCCACCACCTCCGCTCGCCCGGGTGCCCGCGCGCCGGGAGCGCGAAACGCGGCTGGCCGCCTCAGGTGCGCGAAAAGCGCTCACCGGGGACCCAACCGGACCGGCCGTCCGGCAGCTTCCTGTTCCTCGGCCCCACCGGCGTCGGCAAGACCGAACTCGCGCAGGCGCTAGCCGGCGACCAGGACAGCATGGTGCGCATCGACCTGAGCGAGTACTCCGAGCGCCACGCCGTCAGCAGGCTGATCGGTTCGCTGCCCGGGTACGTCGGAGCCGACCGCCAGCTCACCGAGCCGGTGCGGCGCCGCCCGCACTCCGTGGTGCTGCTCGACGAGGTCGAGAAGGCGCATCCGGACCTGTTCACCGTGCTGCTGCAGGTCCTCGACGACGGCCGCGGCCGCACGTCCGGCTTCGCCAGCACCGTGCCCATCATGATCGGCAACCTCAGCTCGGACCTGGCCGGCAGCTCGACCCACGGCGCGTTCGGCTTCGTCCAGCCCGCCGACGAACTGCGCGAACGCCTGATGCGGCGGCTGCGCGCATCGTTCCGCCCGGAGTTGCTCAACCGGATCGACGAGATCGTCGTCTTCCGCCCGCTGGAGGCCGACCAGCTCGACTGGATCACGGGGCTGCTGCCTGTGCGCGCGAAACGGGGTTCCCACGCACAGGGCCGCACCGTCGAGTTCACGCCGGTGCGGATCAGCGAGCTGGGCTTCGGACCGCAGTTCGGCGCACGTCCCGCTGCGGCGGGCGATCCAGCGACTGGGCTTCGCCCTCGGCGACGGTCTGCTGCGCGGCCTCACTCCGCTCGAAGTCCTCTTCGCGGCCGTCGCGGTATTCGTCGTCCGGCCGCTCACCGGGATCGGTTCGCTCATCCGCTCCACAGCCCGCGGCCGCGCCGCGCTCGCGTTCTTCGACGTGCGCGGGATCGGCACTCTCGACTACCTCGCTCGCGAACTCCACCAAGCCGGCCTGTCCGGTGCCGGTGATGCGGCGGGTCGAGGAGAAAGGGGGCGCACGTGCCCCGGTGCCTGTGGGGCGGAACGGACAGCCGGCGGGCAAAAAGACCCGCGGCAACGCGCTCGCGGTGAAATCACTAATGGGGAATATTCCACCAACGGGCTTTTCCCGCGAATCATCACATCGGGCGGGAATGGCTGCGACGAGACCGGGAATCCGGTTCAGTGAAACCGGCCTCGGTTTCATCCGAGAAGTTCAGAAAGGAAGTCGACCATGAACAGGACTGTGCGCCGGACGCTCGTCGCCGGAGCTCTCGCCCTGCCGCTGACCTTGGGAGCCGCCGGAATCGCCTCAGCCGACACGTACACCGCGAGCACGGCGACGGCAGGCCCGGCCGGCGCCTCCCACAGCTCGATCTACAGCTCCACCGGCAGCAATCCGCACTACGCCGGCGGCTCCGCCACCTATTACCGGGAAAACGCCAGCGCGACCGAAGACGGCGCGAGCAGCGATTACACCTACGCCGCCGCGGACTCCCGCGGCGGCGTCCGCTATGCCCACGGCGAAAACACCGCCGGCCCGGAGGGAGCCACTTCCTCCCACGTCAGCGCGAGCGCCGGCGGCGGGCACCGGAACCATCACCACCATAGCCCGGGCCTGCGCGGAGGCCGGGAACGGTAACTTCCCGCTCCGTGCCGCATGAGGCTGGTCCAGCCAGCCGGAGCCGGCGGCGACCCACCCCGAAGGGCCGCCGCCGGCTCCTGTGCGCGCCGGAACCGAGGAAATGCGCGAGTCTTCTCAGCCCGCGGCATTTCCCTCCCGCTCGCCCGGCCCAAGACCAGCTCGTTTCGAATCCGCGCGCGACCCCCTGGAAAAACCCGGCGCCCTCTCCCCGAGGACGGCGCAGGGCTTTTCGCCGCGTGTTCTCTTTGCTGGCAAGAAAGCGGCGGACGGCTTCCCCCATTGGGTTACGGAAATCCCGGTCAGGGAATCGCGGCCCGACACGATGGTGGAACGAAGTGGAACCCGCTCGCCTTCCGCCAGTAGGTTTCTCGACGCACCCGGGCGGACGGAACGCCCCGTCCGCCCGACGCGATCCTCATTCCCCAAGGAGCACAACCCCATGCTGAAGAAAATCGGTTTCGCCACGGGCGCGGTCGCGGCCGGCATCCTGCTGTTCGGCGGAACCGCCTCGGCCGGAACCCCGGGCCCGCACCACGGCGCGGACGGCCAGGCCGGCCTGGCGAACCTCGACAACACCGACGTGCTGCACACCGTGAACGCCACCCTCGGGCTCTGCGGCAACGACGTGAACGTGCTCGGCGTCCAGGTTCCGGTCCGGCACTCGCTCGACGGCATCGGCGTGCCGGTCCTGTCCCCCGGAGCGAACAAGGCGGCGGGCCAGTCCCCGTACAACTGCGCCGCGGGTGCGGTGACCGACGGCGGCAGCGTCCAGCACCACTGAGCCTTCGCGCCCCGGCCCGCTCGCGGAAGACGGCCGGGGCGCGAAGTCCGGCGGTTCGCCGCCGCGTCGTGCGGGCCCGCCCGGGCCGGGAACGTGCCCGACATTCCCGGGCCTGGCCCAGGGGGCCGCGACGCGCGGCGACGCCGGCACGGCGGGGCCGGCGCGCACGTGCCCAGGGGCGCGCCGGCCTCGCCTGGAACGAGAACCGCCGCTTCCGCGATTCCCGGCCGCGGCGCGGAATTCGCCGCGGCCGTTTCCCTGTTCTTCCCGCCGAAGTGCGGCGGGTTGTTGTTGGCAAGGAGTTTCACCAGTGATCAAGCAGCTCGGTTTCGTCGCCACGGCTCTCGCCGCCGGGATGGCCGTCCTCGGCGGGTCGGCTTCCGCGGCCGGGGTCAGCGTGTCGGGCCCGCCGGCCGGCCCCGACGGCCAGGTCGGTCTCGGCAACGTGCAGAACCTGGACGCGGTGCACAACCTGAACCTCGTCGGCGGAGTGTGCGGCAACGACGTCAACGTGCTCGGCGTGCAGGTGCCGGTGCGCCACGTGGCCCAGGGCATCAACGTGCCGGTGCTCTCCCCCGGCGAGAACGAGGCCGCGGGCAAGGCGCCGTACAACTGCGCCTCCGGCACCGTCGTCGACGGCGGTTCGGCTCAGGGCCGCTGACCGCGGGCCGGCGGCCGCCGCGGGCCCCGCGCCCGCGGCGGCCGCTTCGCGGCATCCGGGCTCCGGCGCGCCGCGCCGGAGCCCTTCCGTTATGCGCACTGGAGGTTTCGGTGAAAGCGGTGCTGGGCCAGGCGCGCGGTCCCCTTTCCGTAGGGGTCGAACGCGGGCCGTCGGTCGTGACGGTGACCGCGGTCGGCGAAGTGGACCGGGACACGACGCCGCTGTGGCGGGAGGCGTGGAACGGGCTGTGGCGCGCCGGAGTGACCGCGCCGGTGGTGCTCGCGGACCTCACCCGCGTCACCTTTTTCGGTTCGAGCGGAAGCATTGTCCTGCGAGAAGTGCACGACGAGGCCCGGAAGGCCGGTTTGACGCTGGTGGTCGCGGCGTCCCGTCCGGTGCGGCGGTCGTCGCAGATCATCGGGATCGACGCGCGGATAGCACTGTGCACCACCCTGGACGAGGCACGCGCCCACGCGACCCGCGCCGAAAAGCGCATCGCCCACTGGGAGCCGATGCCGCCGCCGCGCGAGGGCGCGAGTCCGGCGGAACTCGTGCGGCACCTCCGCGCCGAGAACAAGCAGCTGCGCGAAGCCCTGGACAGTCGTGTCGTACTGGAACAGGCCAAAGGCATGCTGATGGCCCGGCACGAGATCACCCCCGACGAGGCGTTCGAGCTGCTGCGGCAGCTTTCCCAGCACACCAACGTCAAGCTCCGCGACCTCGCCGCGCAGGTGCTCGACACCGCGGTCCCCGCGGCCGGCCTCAGCCGAGCTGCGGGATGTCGCCGGGGAACCTGATCGGCAGCCGGTACAGGCCGCGCGCCTGCCGTCCGCCGTTGAGCCACCCGTGGAAATAGATGTTCCCGTCGACCACATCGGCACCGCCCGGTCCGTCGACGGCGCCGCCGAGCCGCTCGGTGGAGAGAAACGGGGCGTCTGCCTTCACGAACGGGCCCGCGAGCGTCGGCGCCGTGGCGTAACCGGTGTGGTAGCCGGAACTCTGGAACGTATCGGCGGAGTAGAACAGCAGGTACCGGGAAGACGTCTTCACCATCGCGGGCGCCTCGACCACGTTCTTCTCCGAGCTGAGATCGGCGCGCAGCAGTTCCGTGCGGGAGCCGGAAAGCGTCCGCCCGTCCGGGCTCAGCTTCTGCGACCAGATCGCCGCCGGCGGACCGGAGGCCGCCCCGTTCGCCTTGTACAGCAGGTGCCGGGAGCCGTCTGAGTCGAGGAAGGTCTGCGGATCGATGTCGCCGCCGTCCGCGGGCACGCAGACGAGCGGCTCGCCGCGATCCGGCTGGTACGGGCCCGCGGGTTGCGCGGAAGTCGCCGTGCCGACGCACATCGGCCCGTTCGGGAGGCGGGACGCGGCGAAGTACAGCACGAAGGTCCCGTCCGCCGCCTCGGAGACGTCCGGCGCCCAGAACCCGCCGTCCGGCTTCGCCCACTTCGGCACGGAGCCGAGCGCGTCGCCGACGATCCGCCACGGGCCTTCCGGCGCCGGCGCGCTCGCCACCGGGATTTTCCCGGCCCCGGCGGTCGTCGAGAACGCCAGGTATCCCGAGCCGGTCTTGACGACGTCGGGGTCCGGGAAATCCTGTCCCAGCAGGAGCTGCGGCGCACTGGCCGCGGACGCGGCCGGACAGTGGGCACAGCCGAGGAGAACGGCGACGAGCACGGCGCCGGCCCGGCGTAAGGAACACATGCCCTCGATTGTCTTCGCCCGCTGACGACATCGCCCGCTCGTCCCGGAGCTGCCACTGGGAAGGGTGTACGCCGCGCCTTCCGCTCCGGTGAACCGCGCGGGACAACCTGTCACCCTGGCGTGCAAGTCGGTTTACCTTGCCGGTAAAGGGGATTCCCAGGTGTACGCCGGTTTTTCGGTGCTGCCGGACGGAAGCGCCGGCACCCGGGCGGGCGGATCGCTTTCCTCGGGCGGCAATTCGCGCCAGGCTGGGGGTAACGTCAGTCCGGCCGGCAGGACGCCGGTCGTCCCAGCGCTCGTTCGCGGCACCAGTCTTTCACTTCGGGCGCTTTCCCCTTGGAAAGGAAACAAACTGCCATGTCGATGAAACGGACGTTGCTGTCCGGGTTGGTCCTCGCTCCGCTGTGCCTCGCGCTGCCCGGCACCGCGGCGGCCGCCGCCGGCCCGGCCGAGACGCTGCCGCTCACCACCGGCTGGTGGCCCAATCAGTCCAGCAGCGAGGAGGAGTCGGCCGTGTTCGCGGGCATCGGCGGCGCGGGCGTGCTGCACCACGAGTCCGGCGTCGACGAGTGGGGCAACCGGTGGAGCGAGCACGACGGCAGCCTCGCGGGCATCGGCGGCGCCGCCGTGCTGCACGGGTCGCGGGAAACGAGCGGGCACCCCGGCCGCCCGCTCTGGCCCGCGCAGGACACTGTGCGCACCCAGCGCTCGGTTCCTGTCGCGGCTTCGCCCGGCCACGCGGCCGCCCCGGCTTCCGCATCGACCGCCGAGCCGGCCAAAGCCGTTGTCCCGGCGAAGGCAGCCCCCTCTTCCCCGACCAAGAAAGCGGCCGCGCGGACAGCTGGCACTGCCCCGGTGCGCACGATCCGCGAGGCGGCCCCGGCCGTGGCTGACCGCGATGCCGCGGCGGGCTCTCCGGCCCGTCACCACCGGGAAGGCCGGGGCTCGTCGTATCACGAAGAAGCCACTTCAGCCGGTCCGGAAGGGGCGACTTCGGCGCAGGTGAGCAGCCACGCGGGACGCGACCACGCCTGGTACAGCGCTTCGGAACTCGCTGCGGGCCCGGCCGGAGCCACCTCGGCCGGGGTCGCCGCGCTCGCGGTGCCCGGAGCGGCCGGGTACCGGACGTGGGACGTCGGGGCAGGCCCGACCGGCGCCTACAGCCATTCGACCGGGGCCGCGGCGGATGTCCGCGAGCCTGACCTCGACTGATCCGGCGAGCACGACCGGACATCACCGCAAAGGGCTGGTGCGCTCGCACCGGCCCTTTGCCGTGTCCGGTGTTTCGCGGAGTTCGGGGCGGCTTCGCCCGCTGCCGCCAGACGGGCGAAGCCGCGGTCGATCCATCGCGGGAGTTCTCACGCACGGTAATTATTCACCGGCCCCAGCAGGACGCCGGGACCCTTCGATCGTGAGGTTTCACGCCGGGAGAGCCGGGTAACCAGAACAATTTCCTGGCGCGAGAAAAGACACTCTTCGGAATGCTCTTCCGGAAACAAGCGCTTTCCGCGGGATCGATCCGATATTGTCGTGCTCGCCGGGAGCGAACCGACCCCGAACCGCTTCGCTCCCGGCACTGGTGACGCGACGCCGGCCGCACCAGAGACGCAGAGGAGATCGTGGTTCAGATTGCGGCGAGTCGCCAGATTATTTCGCCGGATCCAGTAGCCACGGCAGCCCTTCTCGGCGTTTTTCGCAGCCGGCGAGCCCAGTGCGGGGCGGAGCGACCCCGCTCCGCCCTGTCGGCGTTTTCCCTTGCGACGGGCCGGATTCGGCTCCTTCCGGCGCACCCGTACTATCGTCACCGGTTCAGCCAGGAGCCGCGGAAGGACGCACCCGTGAGGTGTGCTCGCCCCCGGCCGTCCTTCCCTGCTCATGCCCAGCTTTTTTCGCGCGGTCGGACGGATCCCGCCCGCGGACTCGGGGGAGGAATGGACAGTCACCTGATGATCGGCGCCCCGGGCGCCACGTACACCCCGCGCCTGGTGGCCATCGCCGGCGACCGGCTCATCCACCCGGCCGATCCGCGCAACGACCTCGCGCGGATCGTGCTGCGCTGGGAACGGGCGTGGGTCCCGGAAACCTGGGCCGCGCGCCAATACTTCGCGGCCCTCGGCATCGGCGACGACGAAGCGCCGCGCTACACCGACCAGGACGTCACCGGCTGGCTGCTGCTCCAGCCGCGGCCCGGGGACACTCGCCTTAAGGCGGTACCCCGGGTGCTCTCTCACCAGCCGGCCCGTCACTGCCGCGTCAGTCCTGGTTCGCTGCCACGTAGCGGCGCTGTTTTCTTCCGCATTCTGCCGAAAGTTCACGCAGCCGCAATCCCCTTCGGAACAAGGTTTGCCTGGGGCCTCGCCGCGCTCAGGGCGTCGAGGCGACCCATTCGTGCGGCCGGCAGATTTTGCCGTCCGGCCGGACCGGCGAGGCACCGCCGGGGTCGGATCGGTTGAGCTGCGCGAGATAAGCGTTCGACAGCCCGAAGGTCTGCTGCATCATCACCGGAGCCGGAGCACCGGCGGCGGGACAGCCGACGTGGCCGTGGCCTAGAGCGTGCCCGACCTCGTGGTTGACCGCGTAGCGCCGGTAGCCCGGCAAGTCGCTGTCGTAGGAGTGCGCGCCGCGGATCCAGCGCGCCAGATTGATGACCACGCGCTTGCGCTTCGGGAGGTTGCAGGACGTGTCGTACGGGATCGCGAAGCCGCACAGGTCCGGCCGACGGCTGGTGCCCGGACTGGTCAAGCTGACCCGGAAGTCCGGCTCCTCGCTGGGATCGTCGAGCCGGCGCAGCGACACGTCTCCCAGCCCGGTCCAGCTGCGCGGGTCCGCGAGAATCGTGTCGACGGCGGCGGCGAACGACGCGTCGCCGGCGGTCGGCCGGATGCCGTCCTCGACCTCGACGGTGTAAGTCAGCAGCCGGCGCCCGGTGCCCGCCGTCGTACCGCTCGCGCCGGGGACGACGTGCCAGGTTCCCGCGCCGGACGCGGCGAACGACGCGCCGCCGGGAAGCGCCGCCGAGTCGACGGGACGGGAGGCGGTGGCCGGGGACGGCCGGTACACCGGTCTGGCTTTGCCCGTCGCTCGCGGCGGCGGCACTGCGGCCGGGATCAGCATCGCCGCACAGGACAGGACCAAGGCGGACGCGACCGCGCACAGCGGCCGCCACGTCGCGCCCCGCCCTCCGCTCGGCACCAAGGGCGCGGGAGGCACCGCCGGCGGGCGCTGTCGTGTCCGGGCCGGCGGCTCCGGGGAGCGCGGCCGGCTCGCGGAACGGCGCGGCCCGGGTTCAGTAGGCAAGGCAGGTCTTCGGGCAAGAGGAGGCGAAGACCGCTTCCGAGCGCGGGTAGGAGACCACCGCCGGATCGCCGTCGGAGGTGTAGCGGCGCCCGGACGGCGAAGCCAGTTCGTCCAGCCAGTGCGCGGAACCGTAGCCGGCGTCCCGGCCGGTCGATTGCGAGCGGATCCGCGGGATCGAGCCGGGGTCGAACCGGCGGGAGTACGGCGACGGCGCGGGACCGGCTCCGACGAGCAGCACGCCGGTGTAGGAGTAGCCGTCACCGTGTTGCGCGAGGCCGGCCTGAAGCGGTCGGCTGCCGTACGGCAAGGCGAGAGTGGACGGGACGTATCCCGGGACTGCCTTCTGGATCAAAGCGGCCTCGGCGCGGATCGCGTCCTGCGCGGCCTCGGCGGAGACGGTGCGGAGATTGGCGTGCGCGAGCGTGTGGTTGCCGATTTCGAAGCCGTGCTGGTTCAGCCAGCTCAGCGTGTGCGCGCCGTCGGGATCGCCGAAGGGACGCTGGTTGACGTACAAGCTCGCCACCGGGGTGAAACCGGGGTGCCTGGCCGCGACGTCGAACAGGATCCCGATCGCGGAGCCAGGTGCCGGATGGCCTTGCGGCGTCAACGTGAACACACTGGGGTCGCCGTCGTCGAAGGTGAGCACGACGGGGTGGGTGCCGGCGGGCAGGTCGAGCCTGCGGGCGGTCAGGGCCGCCGTGGTGACGGGGACGTAGCGTTCGCGGGCCAGCCGCTCCAGTTCCGCCGTGAAGTCGGCCGGGGTGCGCTCGTACACCGACTTCGGGTTCGCGGTCAGCCGGTGGTACATCAGCACCGGGATCCGGCCGAGTTCGTCGGCTCCGGTCTTTCGCGCTTCGTCGGCGGTCAGGCGATGGTGCGCCGCTGCCGGTTTCAGTGCCGGCGACGGAGGCGGAGCGGGGTCGGCCGCCGGGGCCCCGCAGGCGGCGAGACCGCCGAGGACGGTGAGCGCGGCCCCGAGCCGCGGAAGTGCGCGCATCGCCCGATTCTGCTGTCGGAACGTGGCCGTCGCGAGCAGATTGCGCCGGTCGGGTGAACGCGATTTCCTTGGCTCAACGGGGAAAACCCCAGTTTCCACAGGTAGCGGACGCGTGCCCGCGGACCCCCCGGGCACGATGTGATGATCGACGGGAATCGCGTTTGTCCCGGAGCCTCCGGGGAAACTCCCCGGAGTGCGCCCGAATCCGAGTGCGCACCGCCGAATCGCCCCGAAGGAGCCTGGATGCCCGACGCCGGGATGCCCCGCCGAGCTTTGCTCGCCCTCGCGGTCGCCGGTCTCGGCGCGAGCGCCTGCGGCGGGCCGTCCGCGGCGAAGACGGTCGCGCCGCCCGCCGCCTCGGGGACCGCGAGCACCCCGCCGCCCCGGCCGCCGAACGCGCTGGCCACGAGCAGGCTGATCGGTTTCTGCGGGGCGCCCGGCAGTCGCGCCCTCGGGGAAATGACCGGAGATCTCGCGGCCGCGGGCCGGAAACTCGCCCAGCAGATCCAGTCCTTCCCGCGCGAGAGCCCGGTGACTCCGGTGGCGGAGCTCGTCGCTACCACCGCGCACCCGGTCCCCGGCGCCGACGGAATGTACCGCAGCCGTTGCGCGGACTCGGCCGTGCGGGAATATCTCGACGAGACGCGTGCGCTGAAAGGCTTGCTGCTGCTGAACATCCAGCCCGGCCGAGCCGATTTCCTTCCCGAAGTGCGGGCCTACGAGCACTGGCTGACCGAGCCGGACGTCGGCGTCGCGCTGGACCCAGAATGGGCGGTCGAGCCCGGCGCCGTGCCCGGCCGCGAATTCGGCCGGACCACCGGGACGGAACTGGACGGCGTCGCCGCGTACCTCGGCGATCTCGCCCGGCGCGCGCACATTCCGGACAAAGTCATGGTCTACCATCAGGTCGCCGCCTCGGTCGTGCGCGACGAGGCGAGCCTCCGCCCGCACCCCGGCGTGTCGGTCGTGAAGGTCGTCGACGGGATCGGCGGCGCCGCGGCGAAAACGGCGACCTGGAAAACGCTGATGAAAACCAAACCGGGCCACGTGCTGCCCGGGTTCAAACTGTTCTTCCACGAGGACACCCGCCGCGGCAACGCCCTGATGACTCCGGCCGAGGTCCTCGCGCTGACCCCTCAGCCGGCTTACGTCGTCTACGAGTGAGCACGCGGGTCCGCCGGCAATTTCCTGGTGCGGCGCTGAACCGCGTCGGATTTCACTGCCGCGCCGCGAGATTCCGGCGAGCGGGACGACACCGGAAGCGGCGGCGTCCGGGGGCGAACCGGTCGCCGGTGTCGGCGAGCAAGCGGAGGTGCGCGGCCCGCCGGACCGTGCACCGCGCCCGGCCGAGCAACCGCCGGGAGGAGCAGATGCGGCAGAAGCCGCGTTCGTCGGGTTCGTGCGCGGCAAGCAGGTCCCGCCACGCGCCGGTCAACTGGGGAATCACGGTGTCGGCCAGGGTGGTTTTCGACGGGTCGTCCGCCTGCTCCACGAGAAGGTCCAAGTAGTCGAGACGCTCCCGCACCGCCGCACGCAGTGCCGAATCCGGAACTTCGTCCACGATCGTCCTTCTCGCCAGGGGAGCCCGTTTCCTCGCCTCGGCCGCGTCGGCACCCCTGGTGGTGCCGACGGAGACCGGGCAGCTCCGACGCGACCGTGCCGCACGGGAGCTGCCGATCGCTTTTCCTTGCGGCACTCCGTGGTCGGCCGACGCGGGCTTACGCACCTGGCGGATTGCGCCGCGGTCCGGCGGGCGGATACGTGTTCGCGGGCGGAGCCTGCCGGTCCGGAGCGGCCGGGTATCCCGCCATCGCGCCCGGCTTGGGGCCGCGGCGCGCGAGGCCCGCCAGACCGATCAGGCCCACCAGCCCAAGCAGGCCCCACAACCCGTTGTTGCCATTGTCGTGGTCGTAGTTGGTATTTCCGTTGTCGTCGGTGTTCTGCGTTTGCGCCGGGTGCGCGGACCCGGGTGCCGCGCCGGCGGCGTCAGCGGATCCGGCAGCGACCAGCGGGATCACCACCGCGGCGAACAGAGCGCAAACCTGGCGGCGGACTTGGGCGGTCATCGGGAATTCCCCTTTCGGAGGATGCGGGTGAGCTGGCCTCGGCGGCGCTGGACAGTCCGCGCGGCCGAGGCGGCCAGGTGCCGAGCCGTCTCGCTCAGCCGCCGGCCCGAACTCCTAATCGGTAGTAGGGGTGTTTCTTCCGGCTCGTGACGCGGGTCGG